>NZ_LZKI01000029.1 GCF_001672755.1 Mycobacterium colombiense
GCTCGTGTGCCGCTCCGGACAACGCTCGAACAAGGCCCACGCTCTGCTGCGCGACGCGGGACTGACCGGCGGGCGCGGTTTTCGAGCACGTCGAGCGGCACGTTGTGAGAGTCCGCGATGTGTGCGGTCTCGAACTCGGCGGGGGTCCGCACGTCGACAACGCGTGGCGCGGTGGGCGACTCGAGTAGCTTTCGAAGCTCGACCGAGGTGATCGCGTCGGTGACTGTCGCGGTCATTGGTCCTCCCGGGGTGGGCGGTGGCGTTGTGCTCTATCTACCCCGGCCGGCCGTCGACGCCGATGTTTGGATCAATGTGAATCTGAGGTGATCTGGGTGATCTGGGTGATCTGCAGCGTTTCCGCGCCGTCACGCTCCTCGGCGGCCTCGCAGACGCACACCAGGGCGCCGTGTCGCCACGGCCCGAACTGCGTACCGCGCCTGCGCAGCAGATGCTGCCAGTAGACCTTGTCGCGTTGGTCGCGCGAGAACGCGAAGTCCAGGTTGACGGGCAGCCCCGCCCAATCGACCTGGTCACTGACCACTTCGTCGGCCGTCTCGCCGTACCGCAGCCGGCACTGCAGCGGGCAGCCGTTCTTGATGACCCGATCGGGTCCATCACACTCCTGAGCCACGATGACGTCACTCCTTCAGGTGCGCGACCTTGTGAGTGCATCGTGCGACGCAGAAGTTTCGGCTGCGGTTGTGCGATGTTTCTGCTGTGTTACGGCTTCGGCGGCAGCGGCCGATCGGCGCTAGTAGACGTCGCGGTGGTAGCGCTTATCGGCGCTCAACGACTGGACGTAGTCCTTCGCCGCCTCCGGGTCGAGCTTGCCGAATTCGGCCGCGATCTCGCAGAGCGCCCGGTCGACGTCCTTGGCCATGGGATCGGCGGTGCCGCAGACGTACACCTGGGCGCCGTCCTGCAGCCAGCTCCACAGCTGCGCCCCACGGTTGCGCATCAGGTGCTGCACGTAGACCTTCTGCTGCTGGTCCCGGGAGAACGCCAGGTCCAACTCGGTGAGGAACCCGTCGTCACGCATCTGCTCGAGCTCGTCGCGGTAGTAGAAATCGGTGGCGGCGTGCTGCTCGCCGAAGAACAGCCAGTTGGGTCCGGTGTGGCCGAGCGCGCGCCGTTCCTGGAGAAAGCCGCGGAAGGGCGCGATACCGGTTCCTGGTCCGATCATGATCATCGGTGTGTCCGAGTCGCTCGGCGGCCGGAAGTTGCTCGACTGCTGCAGATAGACGGCGACTCGATCGCCGGGGGAGCGGTCGGCCAGGTAGGTCGAACACACCCCGCGGCGCGGCACGCCCTGGAAGTTGAAGCGCACCGGGGAGACCGTCAGGTGAACTTCCCCCGGACACGCCTTGGGGCTCGACGAGATCGAGTACAGCCGTGGCTGAAGGCGCTTGAGCACGCGCAGCCACTCGTGGGCCGATGCGGACACCGGTAGCTTGGACAGCAGGTCGATGGACTGGCGACCCCAAGTCCAATCCGCCAGTGCGCGTTTGTTTTCCGGCTTCAGCAGCTCCGCGAGCGTCGAGTCACCGGTGCGTTCCTGGACGAACCGCACCAGGTCCCGGCTGATGTGGGCGATCTCGATGCGCTCGGTGAGCGCGGAGCGCAACGACATCAGGCCGTGCTCGCCGACCTCGACCGGGGTCTGGCCGTTCAGCCCGGTCACCGACAGCCATTCGTCGACCAACGCGTCGCTGTTGCGCGGCCACACCCCGAGCGCGTCGCCGGCCTCGTAGGTCACGCATTCTTCCGGCAGGTCGAACACCAAGTGCCGCACGTCTTTTGTCGATTCCGGCTGACTCAACACGGTGTTGCGGACCATGCCGGTGATCAGCGGGTGCTTCTTGCTGTAGGCGCTCGTCGCGTGGCCATTCGAGTGGGACGGTGCCGCTACCGGGGCGGTGCGGGCCGCCGCCACCGCGGCTCCGTCGCCGCCGACGGCCGTGGGCGTCTTGGTCAGCGCGTCGATGACGTCGCGCACCCACTTGGCCGCGGTGTCGTCGTAGTCGGGTTCGCAGTCCACCCGATCGGCGATGCGGGTCGCCCCCAGCTCCGCCAGCCGCGCGTCCAGCTTGCGGCCGTGACCGCAGAAATCGTCGTAGTTGGAGTCGCCCAGCGCGAGCACCGCATAGCGCGTGTCGGTGAATCGCGGCGCACCCTCGCCGGTCAGCGCCCGCCAGAGGCCTGCGCCGTTGTCGGGCGCTTCGCCGTCACCGGTGGTGCTGGTGACGAACAACAGTTCCTTCGTCGTCGCCAACTCGGCCACGGGGAAGTCGTCCATGCTCTGCAGTGCGACCGGAAGTTCGGCGGCGCCCAATTGCGCGGCGATCTCGGCGGCGAGTTCCTCTGCGTTTCCGGTCTGCGATGCCCACAGCACCACGATGGGGCCGCGCTCGGCCGCGGGTTTCGCATCGGCCGGCGCGGCGGGCGGTTGCGCGGCCGCGGGCGTCGGTTGGGCGCCCTCGGGCAGCGCCACCGGCTGAGGTCCGTCGATGCGCGAGAACAGTCCCGCCAGAAGGCCGTCCACCCATAGCCGGGTGCTGGAATCGAACGGCGCGCTCAGCGGCAGGGTGGGCACCCCGCCGGTGCGGCGTCCCGCGTCCGAGCGAAGCCCGGACAGCATGCCGGCCAGGTAGGAGCGGCCGAGCTCGTTGAATTCCGGCTTGGGTTGTGTTGCCACACCCAACAATTCACCGAGGGCGTCGACTTGTGACACGCTGATTTCTCGTACCTCCGTGGGCGCGGGTTCTGGTGTGTCGGTGGGCGCCGGAGTCTCGGTGCCCGAATCGAGTTGAGAGACTGCAATCTTCGTCAGCGTGACGGCGCACGCCTTGAATTCCGGCTGGCTGGAGATCGGGTCGACCGCATCGTTGGTGACGGCGTTGATCGACAGGTATTCGCCGAAGGCGTCGTTCCAGTGGAAGGGCGCGAAGCAGTTGCCGGGCCGCACCCGGTCGCTGACGACGGCGGGCAGCACGGCACGGCCTCGGCGGGAAGCGATTTCGACCCGATCGTCGTCGGCGATCTGCAGGCGCGCGGCATCGTCGGGGTGGATCTCGACGAACGGCCCGGGATTGAGTTTGTTGAGCTTGGCGACCTTGCCGGTCTTGGTCATGGTGTGCCATTGGTGTGGCAGGCGACCGGTGTTCAGCAGGAACGGGTAATCGTCGTCGGGCATTTCCTCGGGCATCAGGTGCGGGCGGGCGAAGAACACCGCACGACCCGTCGCCGTGGGAAAAGCGAGTCGCGGCACGCTGCCGTCCTCGCGCACCAACTGCGTCTGGCTGACGCCGTCGTTGAGATAGCGGATCGGGTTGCGGTCACCGTCGCCCTCCGGTGGGCACGGCCACTGCAGCGGGCTCTGACGCAGCCGCTCATAGCTGACGCCGCGCAGGTCGTAACCGGTTTTCGGGTTCGAGAACCGCTTGATCTCTTCGAAGACTTCCTCGGCGGAGTCGTAGCTGAAGGCCTCCGAAAAGCCCATCTCGCAGGCGATCCGGGCGATGATCTGCCAGTCGGGCAGGGCGTGGTTCGGCGCCCGGATCGCGGGCTGGAACAATGTCATGTTGCGCTCGGAATTGACCATGACCCCTTCGGACTCCGTCCACAGGGTCGCCGGCAACAACACATCGGCGTATTCATTGGTCTCGGTCTCGAAGAATGCGTCCTGGGTCATCACCAATTCGGCGCGTTCCAGTCCGGCCAGCACCGTCTTTCGGTTGGCAACGGAGGCAACGGGATTGGTGCAGATGATCCAGCATGCCTTGATCTGCCCATCGGCCATCCGGGAGAACATGTCGATGGTCCCACTGCCCACCTCGGTGCGCAGCGTACCGCGGGGAACGCCCCACAGGTTTTCCACGAATTCGCGGTCGTCGTCGGATGCCACCGAACGCTGGCCCGGCAATCCCGGCCCCATGTAACCCATCTCGCGACCGCCCATCGCGTTGGGTTGTCCGGTGAGGGAGAAGGGGCCACTGCCCGGCTTGCAGATCGCGCCGGTGGCCAGGTGCAGGTTGCAGATGGCGTTGGTGTTCCAGGTGCCGTGTGTGCTCTGATTGAGGCCCATCGTCCAGCAGCTCATGAAATTCTCGGCCTCGCCGATCATTTGGGCCGCCGCGCGGATGTCGTCTTCGGGGATGCCGGTCGCCGCGCTGACCATGTCGGGGGTGTACTGCTCCAGGAAACTGGGCATCACCTCCCAGCCTTCGGTGAATTCGGCGATGAAGTCGGCGTCGGTGTGGCCGTTCTCGACGATGAGGTGCAGCAGCCCGTTGAGCAGGGCCAGATCCGAGCCCGGGGCGATTTGCAGGAACAGATCGGCCTTGTCGGCGGTCGCGGTGCGGCGCGGATCGACGACGATCAGCTTCGCGCCGGCCTTGACCCGGTCCATCATGCGCAGGAACAGGATGGGATGGCAGTCGGCCATGTTCGCGCCGATGACGAAGAAGACGTCGGCACGCTCGAAGTCCTGGTAGGACCCGGGCGGTCCGTCCGCACCCAGCGAGAGCTTGTAGCCGGAACCCGCGCTGGCCATGCACAGTCGCGAGTTCGACTCGATCTGGTTGGTGCCGATGAAGCCCTTGGTCAGCTTGTTCGCCAGGTACTGCGCCTCGATGGACATCTGGCCGGACACGTACATCGCGAACGCGTCCGCGCCGTGCTCATCGACGATCGCTCGTAACCGCCTCGCGCACTGGGTGATCGCCCGGTCCATGTCGATGGGCTCGAGTGGTTCCCCGCGGTCGGCCCGCGCATGCGCCGAGTCCATCCGGCCCGGCGCGCCGAGCATGTCCGCGGTGGTGGCGCCCTTGGTGCACAACCGCCCAAAGTTGGCCGGATGTTCTTTGTTTCCAACCGACTTGGCGACGTGATCGCGGCCCGTTTTCGGATCCGTTGTGATCTGCAACACCATGCCGCAGCCGACGCCGCAGTAAGCGCACATGGTGTTCACGGCGTTCTCACGCGCCATGGACTCCCTAGCCACGCTTACGTCCCTCCATCGAGTGCGTACGGGGTTAGCTCCGTATCGGGTGAGTTCATTGTGGAGCAGGCATGTTTCGGCACCGCTGCTCGAAATTTCCCCCGGTTTACTTCTTCCTCTCAACGGCCAACGCGCCGGTGTGAAATCGCCGGGGGAATTCAGGGCTCAGGATCGCGTTAGCGCAGGTCACCGTTGACCGACCGCCCCGCTTGAGGTTACTCAGCGCGCGCCTCGAAACGCTTCTCAGAACGGGGTTTTTGACCAAACCGACGGGACATTCACAGTCTTCGCTAAGCTCACCGCGTGCGTCAGCTCATTGTGATCTTTCTGGTTTTGCTGGCCTCCGGCTGCGGCTGGAAGCCGACCGCGCCACCGCAGGCCCGACCCGACACCTGCAAGGACTCCGACGGGCCCACGGCCGACACCGTGCGCCGGGCCATCACCGCGGTTCCCATCGCCGTCCCCGGCACCATCTGGGTCGAGATGGGCCGGGGGCACACGCGAAACTGCCGGTTGCACTGGGTGCAGATCATCCCGACCATCGCCAGCGAATCAAGTCCGCAACAACTGCTGTTCTTCGACCACAACACGCCGCTCGGTAGCCCCACCTCGAACCCGAAGCCGTATATAACCGTGCTACCGCCTTCGGATGACACCGTCACCGTTCAATACCAGTGGCAGAAGGGAAATGATCAGCTGTGCTGTCCCACCGGGATCGGAACGGTGAAGTTCCGGATCGGCCCGGACGGCAAGCTGCAAACGCTTGGCAAGGTCCCGAATCAATAACGTTCCACATCAACGACTTCCCTGCCCACCCGGGGTGCCGCCGGAAACCAATGGCGTTGTGTAACAGTCTGATCACGCCAGCGCGGCCCCAAGGCCGTGGCCAGGCGCGATCCAGGATTCAAAACGACCCGGGGCGAAGGCATTTCGGTCCCATCACGGCGGCGGCGAACCCGCACGGCGTTGATTCAGGAAATTCTCACCGTACGATGCGGAATTGCTTGGGAAGCCCTGTCATCCTGGACGACCGGTGCCGGGCGATCATTGCGGAGCCACCGACACGGGCCGGCCGCCGGGCGCCCCGGCATCCGGGTGTGACGCCTACGAGCAGTGAGGCTGGAAGGCAGGGTTGATGGGGCGGTCACGGCGGATCTCGCACTGGGACCCCGAAGACGATGTGGCATGGGAAGCCGGTAACAAGGTCATCGCCCGGCGCAACCTGATCTGGTCCATCGCGACGATGCACGTCGCTTTTTCGATTTGGTACCTGTGGTCGGTGATGGTGCTGTTCATGCCGCAGTCCGTCTACGGTTTCTCCACCGGCGACAAACTGTTGGTGGGCGCCACCGCGGCGCTGGTAGGGGCGCTGGTGCGCATCCCCTACGCCATGGCCACGGCCCGGCTGGGTGGCCGCAACTGGGCGGTGTTGTCGTCGGTGGTGCTGCTGATCCCCACGGCGGCCGCCATCGCGCTGTTGGCGCACCCCGGCCTGCCGTTGTGGCCGTATCTGGTGTGCGCGGCGTTGACCGGCCTGGGCGGCGGAAACTACGCGGCTTCGCTGGCCAACGTCGAATCCTTCTTCCCGCAGCGTCGCAAAGGGTTCGCGCTGGGCCTGACCGGCGGAATCGGCAACCTGGGCGCGGCGAGCATCCAGGCCGTCGGGCTCGTCGTACTGGCCACCGCGGGCAACCAGGCGCCGTATTGGGTGTGCGCCGTCTACCTGGTGCTCTTGGCCGTCGTCGGCGTCGGGGCCGCACTGTTCATGGACAACCTGGATCACTTCATCGAGGTCGCACACGTGCGCTCCGTGCTCGCGGTGCCCGACACCTGGGCGATCTCGTTTCTCTACATGTGCGCCTCGGGCTCGTTCATCGGGTTCGCGTTCGCGTTCGGCCAGGTCATCGCCCACAACTTGATCGCCGGCGGGCAGACCCACGCGCAGGCGGCCCTGCACGCGGCGGAGATCGCCTTCATCGGACCGCTGCTCGGATCGGTGGCGCGGGTGATCGGCGGCAAGCTGGGCGACCGCTTCGACGGCGGCCGCGTCACGCTCACCGTGCTGGCCGCGATGATCGGCGCCGGCGGGTTCCTGGTCGCTGTGAGCATCCACGACGACCTGACCCGCGCCCCCGGCGCACCGGTGTCGATCTACACGACCGCCGGCTACATCGCCGGATTCATCGCCCTGTTCATCTTCTGCGGCGTCGGCAAGGGCTCGGTGTTCAAGCTCATCCCCTCGGTCTTCGCCGAGCGCAGCCGCGCGCTGGACCTGGACAACACCGAGCGCCGCCACTGGGAACGCGTCAGGTCGGCGGCGTTGATCGGCTTCGCCGGCTCGTTCGGCGCGCTGGGCGGCATGGTGATCAACCTGGCGCTGCGGGAGTCCTACACCACCACCGGCACCGAGACGCCGGCCTTCTGGGCGTTCATGATCTGCTACGTCGCCGCGGCGCTGTTGACCTGGGCGAGGTACGTGCGGCCGCAACGCCCGGCCGGCGCGCCCGGCCGGGAGGCGATCGCCGAACAGGCCGTCAGCTTGTGAGGGCTTCGGACAAGTTCTCCGGGTGCAGCATCTCGGCGTAACGCAACCGCTCCGGGACCCCGAACCCGTCGACGATCGTCTCGGCGTGCGGGCGCAGCGCCCGGCACCGGTCGTTGATTCCGCGGGTGACCGCCTTGGCGCGCTCGGTGGACAGGTAGCGGTGCTCGATGTACCAGGCCTTGTCGTCCTCGATCACCGACAGCGCGTACAGGTCGCACAGGATGCCGAGAAGTTCGCGGGCCTGCTCGTCGGGACAGGCATCGATCCCGGCGACGAACGCTTCCAGCACCACGCGGTCGATGTGGGCGCCGGCCGCATGCAGCACGTGATCCTGCACCGAGTTGAAAGCATCGAATTCGGACATCTCCTTGGATTTCGCCTGCAGCCGGCGCGCCACGGATGCCAGCAGATATTCCTCGCGGTCCTCGAACATCTTGATCTGGGTGCCGCGGTTGAACAGGCTGCCCTCTTCTTCGCTGTCTTGCCGCGCATCCACGATCGTTTGGATGATCGTTTCTGCCGCAGTGCGTTTGACGACGCGTTCGCCAACGGTGTTGGCGGCGAAGCGAACCCATTCGACCGGGCTCATGCTCTTGATGTCGTCGGCGTAGGCGGTCAGCAGTTCCTTGGCCACCAGCTGGGTCAGCACGTGGTTGTCGCCCTCGAATGTGGTGAAGACGTCGGTGTCACCCCGCAGCCCGATCAGCCGGTTCTCGGCCATGTAGCCGGCGCCGCCGCACGCCTCGCGGGACTCCTGGATCGCGCGGCTGGCGTGCCAGGTGTTGGCGGCCTTCAGCCCGGCCGCCCGCGCTTCCAGTTCGCGCTGCTCGTCGGCGTCGGGTGCATCCGCGCTCTGCACGTCGTGGCACTTGCCGACCAACTCGTTCTGCGCGAATTGCAGCGCGTATGACTTCGCGATCAACGGAAACAGTCGACGCTGGTGCACGAGGTAATCCATGATCAGCACCTCGGAACCGTCATCGGGTGCGCTGAACTGCCTGCGCTGCAACGCATACCGGGTGGCGATGTCTAAGGCCACCCGGCCTGCGGCGCCCGCGCTGCCGCCCACCGTGATCCGGCCGCGTACCAGGGTGCCCAGCATGGTGAAGAACCGGCGGTTCGGGTTCTCGATCGGCGAACTGTAGGTGCCGTCGGCCGCGACGTCGCCGTACTTGTTCAGCAGGTTGACCCGCGGGACACGGACATGGTCGAACACGATGCGGCCGTTGTCGACGCCGGGCAGCCCGCCCTTGTATTCGCAGTCCGACGTGGTGACGCCGGGCAGGTCGTTGCCGTCCTCGTCGCGGATAGGAACAAGGACGCAGTGCACACCGTGATTGACCGGCTTGCCGTCCTCGGTGGTGATCAGTTGTGCGAAAACCGCTGCCATGGTGGCGGTTTCGGCGGCGCCGCCGATGTAGTCCTTGCGGGCCGACGGGGTGGGGGAGTCGATGACGAACTCTTGGGTCTCCGGGTCGTAGGTCGCGGTGGTCTCCAGCGACTGCACATCGCTGCCGTGGCCGGTCTCGGTCATCGCGAAACAGCCGCGCAACTCGAGGCTGATGATCTTGGGCACGTACATCTCGTGGTGGCGTTCCGTGCCCAGGTTCTCCACGGCCCCGCCGAACAACCCCCACTGCACGCCGGCCTTCACCATCAGCGACAGGTCCGACATCGCCAGCATCTCGATCATCGTGATCGCCGCACCGACGTCGCCGGTGCCGCCGTGTTCCTTCTTGAAACTGTCGGCGGCCGCGCCGAACGCCGCCATGATTCGCATCTGCTCCGCCACCTTGGTGCGGGCGATCACGGTGTTCGGGGTGTAGTGCGGGCGGAAGAGATCCTCGGTGAGTGCGTCCCGCATCCGGTTTCTGACATCGCGCCAGCGCCCGTCCAAGGCGTTGCGCAGATACTCGGCAGTGGTAGTTGTTTCAGGCGCCATAAGCCGACAGTAATGGGCGGTTCGCGTCGCGGCGAACATCGATGACAGTTCATGTCGCCGAACGGAACTTCGCGGCGGGGGGTCAGCCGCCGGCGCCGGAAACTCAGCGCTCGGGGTGACGGGCTTGCGGCTCGGGATCGGGAGACGGGCCGCGGCTGTGGCCGAGGGGCGACCGCAGCCGATAGAGCGTGAACCCGGCCGCGATGACGCCGAACAACACGAGCATCCCCATGTCGAACACCCACCAGCCGCTGTAGTGGGTCCACGTCACGGCGTCGGCGGCCAGCGAGTCGACCCTGCGCAGATTCACGGTGGAGGCCGCGGCCGCGAAACCCCACTGGGCCGGGACGAACCAGCTGATCTGCTGCAGGCCCAGCACGCTGACCAGCTGCACCAGGCTCCCGTTGAACAGCGCGGACGCCAGGACCACCGGAACCACCAGCGGCAGCACCTCCCGCGGTGACTTGCCCAGGGACGACAGCGCGAGGCCGATGACCGCGGAGACGATCGCGGTGACGGCCACGCTCGCGTAGAGCTCGACCGTGGCGTTGTGCAGCAGAACGGCGCTGCGTCCCGGCTCGCCCTTGACCGCGGTGACGATCGCGAACACGACGGCCGTCCAGATGGCCGCGGCCAGGCCATAGACGGTGAATTTGGCGGTCAGGTAGGCGGGCGCGGACAGCCCGACCTCCTGCTCGCGCCGGAAGACGCGCTGTTCGCACACCACCGCGCGGATGGTCAGCGCCGTCCCGATGATGACCGCGGCGATGTTGAAGGCGGCCAGAATCTCGATGGCTTCGTGCGGGTTGGCGCTGCCCGGGTCGGGCCGCGTCAGGCCGGAATCACCCGGGATCAGCAGCGCGAGCCCCGCCAGCACGAACGGCAGGATCACCAGGAACGCAAAGTAGCTGCGATCGCCGAGCAGCAGGCGAAGCTCGCGCCGGGCCATCAACCGGATCTGCCGGTTTCTCGACAGCGCGGGCGGTGTCGGACCGGGCGCCGCGACTTCGGGCGGGGCGGTCGGTGCCGCCGTCTGCGGCCGCGCGCGGAAGGCGCGGTGGGCCCCTTCGGGATCGGCGCCGACCTGCGCAAGCACCCTCGACCAGTCGTTGGTGCCCATCGCGGACTCGACCTGCAGGGGCGTTCCGAGGTATGCGACTTTGCCCGCGCCGGTGAGCACCAACACCTGGTCGCACGCGTTCACGTCGGTGAGCGACGAGTGCGCCGAAATCGCGACCACGACGGCGCAGCCGATGTTGGCCTGGTGCCGCAGCATCGCCATGACGTGCCGCTGCTGGGCCGCATCCAGTCCGGCGGTGGGTTCGTCGACCACGAGCAGGCTCGGCCGGCTGACGAGCTCGACCGCCAGGGCGGCGCACCGGCGCGCCTCGGGTGAGAGTTTGCGGATTCTGGTGTCCCGGTGCGGTGTCAGCTCGAGTTCGTCGAGAACCTGGCTGACAACGCGCTGGCGCTGCTCGGCCCCGGTGTCCGGTGGCAGCCGCAGTTCGGCGGCGTACTCCACCACCTGCGCGACGGTGAGCTGCCGGTGCAGGCGGTTGTCGCGCGGGACCACCCCGATGCGGGTGCGCATGAACTCCGGCTCGGCGTGGACATCGTGGGCGTCCACGATGACGCGTCCGGCGCTGAGTTCCCTGGTGCCGGCCAGCAGCGCGAGCAGCGCGGAATTGCGTGCGGCAGACGGTCCGATGACCGCGGTCATGGTGCCGGGACGCGCGGTGAACGAGATGCCCGACAGCGTCTCGCGGCCGTCGACCGCCAGCCCCAGCTGATAGGCCGTCATACCGGTGGTGCGCGACGCGGTGAGCAGCGGCAGCCGAAAGGTGGAGTTGGGTTCCTCGGTGCGAAAGGAGGGGCGCGGGGTGCGCAGCTTGCTGGTCACCATCCGCTCGATCAGGCTCGGGCCCTTGTGCTGCTCGGGCTCCGCGGCGGGCGGCGGGCCCGGCGGAGCCGGTGGCTGAGCCGGGGGTGCTGCGGGCGGGAGAACCGCGCCGGGCGGCGGTGGTGGCGGTGGGCCGGGCTGGACAGGCCGCTGGGCGGCGGGTGGTGGAGGCATGGCCACGGGCATCCGCTGGGTTGCGCTCTGCGTGGGAAGCCGCGGATCGGGTGTGTTCGGACGGCCCGGCGGCGGCGCGCCGGGTGGAACCGGAGGCGCCTGGGGTGGATACGCCGGGCCGGGGGGCGGAGGAGGTCCGAGCGGTGCGCCCGAGGGCGCGGTTTGAAAGACCAGGCGCGGACCCTGCTGGGGATCCCCGATGCTGATTCCCAGGCCGTCGCGGATCTCGAGGGTCGGCACTCGCGACCCGCCGGCGAAGATGCCGCGGCGGCTCAGATCGATGGCCACCCAGTGAGTCCCCGTGAACCGCAGGATCACGTCCACCCGGGGCGCCGGGGGCGGTTGCGGGGGATTGCCCAGATGCGCCAGCGGAATGTCACAACCCGGGCCGTAGCCCACGATCACGTCGCGGCCCGGCGTGAAGACGTACCGCGTCGGTCCGGCCCATACGGTCAGCGAGGCCGGAAGGGCCGAACCCTCGGTCGGCATGGCCGCCACCTTTCGTCACCGGTCAGCTCGATTTGGTCTCGCCTTCAGGACTGCGTCGCCCGCGGGCGTCGGTCGCCGCACCCGTTTAAGTGTCTACCCCTGCCCGAGCGTCACCCGCCAGCGTCGCGCCGCTCACAGTGGGTTGCGGCGCCCCGCAAGGGAGGTGGCAAGCGAGGCGTTGTCGAGCAGCCGGCGCAGCACCTCGACCGCATGCATCAGCACCTGCCGGTCCGCGTCGTCGAGCAGCGCCAACTGCGGTTCGATCGCGGCGGCACGGTCGGCACGAACCGCGTTGAGCGTGCGCCGGCCCTCGGCCGTGATGCGGATTCGGACCGCACGCGCGTCCCCCGGGTCGACCATCCGGGTCACCAGGCCCGCCTCCTCGAGGCGGCGCACCTGCGTCGTCATCGTCGGTTGCGAACAGTGGTCGACGGCGGCCAGGTCACCGATGCGGGCTTCGCCGTGGGCTTCGATGGTGGCCAGCAGTCTGGCCTGCGCTGCCGGCAAGGGCATCTGGATGCGCTGGGTGGCCATGCGGTTGAGCCGCGCGACCACGGCGAGCAGGTCGGCACCCAGTCCCTGCGCTCCCTCGAGCTTTGCGGCATCGACATCGTTGTCCATGTATCCATGGTTGCATAGCTTTGCTAAGCGAGGCCAAAAAGACGACGCGTGCCGCGCAAAACCCATCTTCAGCGGACACTCCTGCTGGCGGCTGGCAGAATCGCCCAAGTGACCTTGCTGCGTTTCCGGCGATCGAAGGAAGGGGCGCTGCGGCCGAATGAGTTGGCACAGGCCGCGGTCATGGGGGCCCTCTGCGCGGCGATCGAGATCCTGGCCGCAGTAATCCCATTCGCTCAGGGACTCGGCGTGCTGGGCACCGTGCCGATGGGACTGCTGGCCTACCGCTACCGCCCCCGGGCGCTGATGGCCGCGACGGTGGCCGGCGGGGTGATCGCCTTTTTGATCGCCGGGCTGGGCAGCCTGTTCATGTTGATCGACTGCGCCTGGGTCGGCGGATTGTGCGGCATCGTCAAACGCAAAGGCCGCGGCTTGCCGACGGTCGCCCTGTTGTCGTTGACCGCTGGTGTCCTCTGGGGCGCCGGCTGGGTCGCGGTGCTGGCGGTGCTGACCCGGCTGCGGCATTTGTTCTTCGACGTCATCACCGCCAATGCCAACGGCGTCGCAGCGTTTTTGAACTGGGTCCACCTGCAGGGCGTCGGCGCGGGGCTGAAGCGGTACGTCGCCGACGGGATACAGCACTGGCCGTTGCTGATTTTCCCCTACATGGTCCTGTTGGTCGTGATCGTTGCGTTCATCAGCTGGTCGGCGCTGTCCCGCCTCCTGGAGCGGATGCGCAAAATCCCTGACGTCCACAAGCTGGACAGCTCCGGTGACGTTCAGGCGCAAGGCAGCCCGGTGGGACCGGTGCCGGTGCGGTTGGACAGGGTGCGGTTCCGGTACCCCGGCGCCGAGCGGGACGCGCTGCGCGAGGTCAGCCTCGATGTCCAGGCCGGCGAGCACATCGCGGTGACCGGCGCCAACGGTTCGGGCAAGACGACGTTGATGCTGATCTTGGCCGGCCGGGCACCGACGGCAGGCAGCGTCGAGCGGCCGGGAACGGTGGGGCTCGGCGAGATGGGCGGCACGGCAATTGTGTTGCAGCATCCCAAAAGCCAGGTTCTCGGTACCCGGGTCGCCGACGACGTGGTGTGGGGATTGCCCCCGGACGCCGAGATCGACGTCGACCAACTGCTGCACGAGGTCGGCCTCGAAGGCCTCGCCGAACGCGACACCGGAAGCCTGTCCGGCGGCGAACTGCAGCGCCTCGCCCTCGCGGCCGCGCTGGCGCGGGATCCTGCGCTGCTGATCGCCGACGAGGTCACCACCATGGTCGACCAGGAGGGGCGAGATGCCTTGCTGGGCGTGCTCTCCGGCCTCGCCAAGCGGCACCAGACGGCGTTGGTGCACATCACCCATTACGACAACGAGGCCGCATCCGCCGACCGGATCATCAAACTCAGTGATTCGCCGGACAACACGGTGACGAGCGACACCGCGACCGCGCCGGCCCCAACCACCACCGCCGTCGGTGACAGCTCGCCGACGCCGGTGCTCGAACTGATCGATGTCGGCCACGAATACGCCAGCGGCACACCGTGGTCCAAGGTCGCGCTGCGCGATATCAGCTTTGTGGTGGAGCAGGGCGACGGGGTGTTGATCCACGGCGGCAACGGCTCGGGCAAGTCGACGCTGGCGTGGATCATGGCCGGCCTGACCACCCCGACCGCCGGCACCTGCCTGATCGACGGCGAGCCCACCCACGAGCGCGTGGGCGAGGTCGCGCTGTCGTTCCAGTCCGCCCGGTTGCAGTTGATGCGCGATCACGTGGACGCCGAAGTCGCATCCGCAGCGGGCTTTTCGCACCTCGACACCGATCGCGTGGCCGAGGCGCTGACCTCGGTCGGGCTGGACCCGGCGTTGGGCAAGCGCCGGATCGATCAGCTCAGCGGCGGCCAGATGCGCCGCGTGGTGCTGGCCGGGCTGCTGGCCCGCTCCCCGCGAGCGTTGGTCCTCGACGAGCCGCTGGCGGGATTGGACATGGGCAGCCAGCGCGGCCTGCTCAGGCTGCTGGAGAACCTGCGCAAGGAACGAGGCCTGACGGTCGTGGTGATCTCGCACGACATCGTCGGGCTCGAGGAGCTCTGCCCGCGAGCGCTGTTCCTGCGCGACGGCATGCTGGAAACGGCGTCGACCGCGGCGGGGGGCGTGTCGTGACCGCACCCGCGGACACCAAGCCGGCACCGGGCCGCACCCGGCGCACGCACCGCCCGGTGGTGCTGTTGGTGCCGGTGCCCGGCACGTCGAAGATCCACGAGTTGTGGGCCGGGACCAAACTGCTGGTGGTGCTGGGTGTTTCGATATTGCTGACCTTCTACCCGGGCTGGGCCACCGTCGGGCTGATGTTGGCCTTGCTGATCACCGCGGCCCGGCTCGCCCACATCCCCCGCGGCGCGGTGCCGTCGCCGCGGCGCTGGATATGGATCGCCCTGGCGGTGGGCGCCATAACTGCCGCGCTCGGAGCCGGTCCTCCGGTGATCGAGATAGCCGGAGTGCACATCGGTTTGGGCGGAACGTTGCATTTCGTGCGGGTCACCGCGCTGTCGATCGTGTTGATCGGACTCGGCGCGATGCTGTCGTGGACCACCAACGTCGCCGAAATGGGGCCGGCGCTGGCGGCTTTGGGCCGACCGCTGCGGTGGCTGCGGATCCCGAGCGACGAATGGGCCGTCGCCCTGGCGCTGGCGTTGCGTGCCTTCCCGATGTTGATCGAAGAATTCCAGGTGCTCTACGCCGCGCGGCGGCTGCGCCCCAACCAGGAACCGCGAAACCGCAGGGCGCGGCGGCGACAGCAGGCCCGCGACATGATCGATTTGCTCACGGCGGCAATCGTGGTGACGCTGCGACGGGCCGACGAGATGGGCGACGCGATCACCGCCCGGGGCGGCATCGGCCAGCTGGCGGCCGCACCGGCGCGACCGAAGCTGGCGGACTGGATGACGCTCGGCATCACCACCGCGGCCGGCGCGATCGGAGTCCTGATCGACTCGCTATCGCCGTTCCACTAGGCAACCCGTTGCCCGGCTGCGTGAGCAGATGACCGATATCCAGCGCACGCGCATCATCGCGGCTGCCGTCGACGACATCTGGAATGTCTTGGCGGACTTCGGTTCGATCAGCGCCTGGGCCGGTAACGTCGACCACTCGTGCGTCCTGCATTCCGGTCGGAACGGACAGCCGGTCGGCACCGCCCGCCGGGTCCAGGTCAAGCGCAACGCCCTGGTCGAGCGCATCACCGAATTCGAGCCACCCCGCGCCCTCGCGTACGACATCGACGGCCTGCCCCGCCGCCTGCGCAGGGTGTCCAATCGCTGGACGCTGGCCCCGGCGGGCGGGGCGCGGCCGCTCCAGACCCGGGTGACGCTGACCAGCACCGTCGAAATCGGCCCCCGCCCAACGCAGAAGCTGGCCGAACGCGTCCTGTGCCGCTTCCTTGCGCGACAGTCCGCCGCGATGCTCGCCGGGCTGGCGAACCGATTGGAGAACGGCCGTGTCTGATCGCCCCGACGTCGTCATCGTGATGACGGACGAAGAACGCGCGGTGCCACCCTACGAGGCGCCCGACGTGCTCGCGTGGCGCGCTCGGGCACTGGCTGGGCGCAGGTGGTTTGAGGATCACGGCGTGAGTTTCGGCCGCCACTACACCGGCTCCCTGGCCTGCGTGCCTAGTCGCCCAACGATTTTCACCGGGCACTATCCCGACCTGCACGGGGTCACCCAGACCGACGGTATCGGGAAGGCCGCCGACGATTCGCGCATGCGGTGGCTGCGCCGGGGTGAAGTGCCCACCCTGGGCAATTGGTTTCGCGCCGCGGGGTACGACACCCACTACGACGGCAAGTGGCACATCTCGCATGCCGATCTCCTCGACCCGGCAACCGGCCGCTCGTTGGCCACCAATGACGATGACGGAACCGTCGACCCCGCAGCGGTGCGCCGCTACCTGGAGGCCGATCCGCTTGCGCCGTTTGGCTTCTCGGGCTGGGTCGGCCCCGAGCCGCACGGGGCGGCGCTGGCCGACGCCGGCATCCGGCGCGACCCGTTGATCGCCGACCGAATCGTCGCCTGGCTCACCGACCGCTACGCCCGCCGTCGCGCCGGAGACCCAGCCGCGCTGCGTCCGTTCCTGCTGGTGGCCAGCTTCGTGAATCCCCATGACATTGTGCTGTTTCCGGCATGGTCACGGCGGGGCCCGATCAAGCGCTCACCGCTGGACCCGCCGCCGGTGCCCCCGGCCCCGACCGCGGATGAAGACCTGTCCACCAAGCCCGCCGCCCAGATCGCCTTCCGCGAGGCGTATTACTCGGGGTACGGCCCGGCGCCCGCGATCAACTGGACCTATCGGCGCAACGCGCAGCGCTACCGCGACCTCTACTACCGATTGCATGCCGAGGTGGACGGGCCGATCGAGCGGGTGCGGCGGGCCGTCACCGAAAATGGTTCGCGTGACGCGCTGCTGGTGCGTACGGCCGATCACGGCGACCTCCTCGGGGCGCATGGCGGGCTGCACCAGAAGTGGTTCAACCTCTACGACGAAGCCACCCGTGTGCCGTTCGTCATCGCTCGCATCGGTGAGCGCACGACGCAGCGGCGGGTGGTCGAGGCGCCGACCTCGCACGTGGACCTGGTTCCGACGTTGCTCGGCGCGGCCGGCATCGACGTGGCGGAGGTGGCGGCCACGCTGGCGCAGTCGTTCTCCGAAGTGCACGAGCTGCCGGGCCGCAACCTCATGCCGATCGTCGACGGCGCTGCGGCCGACGAGACCCGGGCCGTTTACCTGATGACCCGCGACAACATGCTCGAGGGAGACAGCGGGGCTTCGGGTTTGGCGCGACAATTGAAGCGGACCGTCAATCCCCCCGCGCCGCTGCACATCCGGGTGCCGGCCCACACCGCGTCGAATTTCGAGGGGCTCGTCGTCCGCGTCGACGAGGCGACGGCCGCCGGGGGCGGCGGGCATCTGTGGAAGCTGGTCCGCACCTTCGACGATCCGGGCACGTGGACCGAGCCCGGCGTGCGCCACCTGGCGGCCAACGGGCTCGGGGGAGAGGCCTACCGGACGTCGCCGATCGACGACCAGTGGGAGCTGTACGACCTGACCGCCGACCCGATCGAAGCCACGAACCGCTGGACCGATCCGCTACTGCACGACCTGCGCCGGCATCTGCGCACCCAACTCAAACACGTCCGGGCCAAGTCGGTTCCCGAGCGAAACAACCCGTGGCCGTATGCATCTCGCCGCTCAGCACCGGCCCGCCCGCGGGGGCTCCGCCGGCGCTGACCACCGAGGGTAGGGCCGCATCCGGTCGATCAGGTTCGACAACACGACGATGCTCTCACTGCGCTCGATGTCGGCACTGGACCGGATTCGTTCCAACGCCGTCTCCAGATGCTGCATGTCGCGGGCCAGCACATGCAGGATCGCATCGGGGGTACCGGTGACCGTCGCGGCACTGAACACCTCGGGGATATCCACCCAGGCCGCTCGCAGCTCATCGGGTGCGATCCGGCCGTGGCAGAACACCTGCACATAAGCCTCGGTGTTCCAGCCCAGCGCGTTGCGGTCGATGACCGTGGTGAAGCTCTTGATGACGCCGCTGTCCAGCATCCGGTCCACACGCCGCTTCACCGCCGGCGCAGACAAATTCACCTTCTCGCCGATCTCGGCGAAGGTGGCGCGCGCATGCTCGGTCAGCTCGGCGAGGATGCGCTCGTCGGTCTCATCCAAGCGGTCCATGGCGTCCCTTCCCCGCAGCACACAACAAATCGATGATTTCAGCACTGTAGCGCAATAAATCGACCCTAGACACGCAATATGCGTGGTTTGATTAACAAGAGCGCCCCAAATATCGTTAATTCATGACGGAACAACATGTGCTAGCGCCCCGATTTGCGAGGTCAGCCGCGCCCATTACGCTCGGTCGCAGGCCGAGCGTCCGTCAGTACGCGATGACGCCGCCGGCCTTCTTCGCGGTCGAATACGCGATCAACCCCTGGATGGACATCACCACACCCGTCGATATCAGCCTCGCACAAGCGCAATGGGAGAGCTTGCGTGAGACGTATGTACGGCTGGGACATCACGTGGACGTGATCGAACCCGTGCCGGGTCTGCCGGACATGGTCTATGCCGCCAACGGCGGGTTCGTCGCACACGATGTCGCGATCGTCGCCAGGTTCCGGTTCGCCGAGCGGGCCGGCGAATCGCGTGCCTACGCACGGTGGATGTCGTCGCTGGGCTACCGGCCGGTGCGTACCCGCCACGTCAACGAGGGGCAGGGCGACCTGCTGAAGGTCGGCGACATCGTGTTGGCCGGCTGGGGATTTCGCACCGACCGGCGCGCGCATGCGGAAATCTCCGCGGCGCTTCGCGCGCCGGTGATCTCCCTGGAGCTGGTGGACCCCCGCTTCTACCACCTCGACACCGCCCTGGCCGTTCTCGACGATCACGCCATCGCGTTCTATCCGCCGGCGTTCAGCGCCGACGCCCAGGAGCAGCTGGGCGAGCTGTTCCCGGACGCCATCATCGCCGACACGGCCGATGCCTACGTGCTGGGTCTCAACGTCGTCTCCGACGGTCTGCACGTGGTGCTTCCCAGCGCTGCAACGGGTTTCGCCGCGCAGCTGAGCCGGGCCGGCTTCGAGCCGATCGGCGTCGATTTGTCCGAGCTGCTCAAGGGCGGCGGATCTGTCAAGTGCTGCACCCTGGAGGTATTCCCATGACGATTCTCGATGCGCAGACGTCGCAGAAGGTCACCGCCAACCGGATCGACTCCGCGATCAGGCTTGCGGAAAGGCGTGCAGCACATAACTATTCGCCGCTTCCGGTGGTCGCCGCAAGCGCCGAGGGCGCATGGATCACCGACATCGACGGCCGCCGCTACCTCGACTGCCTGTCCGCCTATTCCGCAGTGAACTTCGGTCACCGCAACCCGGAGATCACCGCCACCGCGCATGCGCAACTCGACACCGTGACGTTGGTCAGCCGCGCGTTTCATTCCGACAAGCTCGGACCATTCTGCGCCGCGCTTGCCTACCTGTGCGACAAGGACATGGTGCTGCCGATGAACTCGGGCGCCGAGGCCGTCGAAAGCGGTATCAAGGTCGCCCGCAAATGGGGTACCGACGTCAAGGGCGTGCCGGCCGATCAGGCCAACATCATCGTGGCCGACAACAACTTTCACGGCCGCACGATCAGCATCGTCAGCTTCTCGTCGGATCCCGCCGCGCGAAACGGGTTCGGGCCCTTCACGCCGGGATTCCGGTCCGTGCCGTTCGGTGACGCGGCAGCGGTGGCGCAGGCGATCGACGACAACACCGTCGCGGTGCTGCTGGAGCCCATTCAGGGTGAGGCCGGGATCATCGTCCCGCCCGACGACTACCTGCCGGCGGTCCGCGCGCTGTGTAGCGAGCACAACGTGCTGATGATCGCCGACGAGATCCAGTCGGGCCTGGCGCGCACCGGTTACACGTTCGCGTGCGACCGATGGCGGGTGATCCCCGACGTCTATCTGCTGGGCAAGGCGCTGGGCGGCGGAGTGGTGCCGCTGTCGGCGGTGGTGGCCGACCGCGACGTCCTCGGCGTCTTGCACCCCGGCGAGCACGGTTCCACCTTCGGCGGCAACCCGCTGGCCGCCGCCATCGGCACCACCGTGGTGTCCATGCTGGCGCGCGGCGAATTCCAGGCCCGGGCGACCGCGCTGGGCGCGCACCTGCATCGGCGGCTGCGACAGCTGATCGGCCACGGTGTCCAGGAGATACGGGGCCTGGGTTTGTGGGCGGGTGTCGACATCGACCCGTCGCTGGGCACCGGCAGGGAGCTCAGCCTGCGGCTGGCCGACCACGGCGTCCTGGTGAAAGACACCCACGGTTCGACGCTGCGCTTCGCACCGCCTTTGGTGGTCACCGCCCAGGAGATCGAGTGGGCGGTCGGCCGGCTTGCTGCGGTACTGCGGGAGGCTGCTTCATAATCAGCTGATCCGGCCACAGGAGGGGCGCTTGCCAGCCACGTCGATCAGCCTGAAAGAGCAGATGCTCCGGCGGCGCCCCGTGGTGGGCGCGCACGTCGCACACGGGACCGCCGATCACCTCAAGCGCGGTATCGGAACCTTCCAGCTGACCATGTTCGGGGTCGGCTCGACCGTCGGCACCGGCATCTTCTTCGTCATGGCTGAGGCCGTGCCCGAGGCCGGGCCGGGAGTGATCGTCTCCTTCCTGCTCGCGGGCCTCGCCGCCGGACTGGCCGCCGTCTGCTACGCGGAATTGGCTTCGGCGGTGCCGGTTTCGGGATCGTCGTATTCGTATGCCTACACCACGCTCGGTGAGGTCGTGGCCGTGGGCGTGGCAGCGTGCCTGCTACTGGAATACGGGGTGGCCACCGCAGCGGTCGCCGTCAACTGGAGTGGCTACCTGAACAAGCTGCTGAGCAATGTCCTGGGATTCCAGCTGCCGCAAGCCTTATCGGCCGCGCCGTGGGATTCCCAACCCGGTTATGTGAACGTGCCGGCGGTCCTGTTGATCGTGATGTGCGCGTTGCTGCTTATCCGCGGCGCCAGCGAGTCGGCCAAGGTCAACGCCATCATGGTGATGATCAAACTAGGGGTACTGGTCGTGTTCGCCGTCGTCGCTTTCACGGCATTCGACGCGAGCCATCTCCGCGACTTCGCGCCCTTCGGTGTTTCCGGTATCGGTTCGGCCGCCGGCACCATCTTCTTCTCCTATATCGGCCTCGATGCTGTATCCACCGCGGGCGACGAGGTGAAGAATCCGCAGACAACCATGCCGCGCGCCCTGATCGGCGCGCTGCTGACCGTCACCGGCGTCTACGTCCTCGTCGCGGTGGCCGCGCTGGGCACCCAGCCGTGGCAGAACTTCGCCGGCCAGCAGGAAGCCGGGCTGGCCGTCATTCTCGACAACGTCACGCACGGCGGCTGGGCCGGCACGATTCTGGCTGCCGGAGCGGTCATTTCGATTTTCAGCGTCACGCTCGTCACCATGTACGGCCTGACCCGCATCCTGTTCGCGATGGGCCGCGATGGGCTGCTGCCCGCGAGGTTCGCGACGGTGAACTCACGCACCATGACGCCGGTGAACAACACGGTGATCGTCGCCATCGTCGCCTCGGCTCTGGCCGCGTTCATACCGCTGCAAAAGCTCGCCGACATGGTATCGATCGGCACGCTCACCGCGTTCGTCGTCGTTTCCATCGGGGTGATCGTCCTGCGGGTGCGCGAGCCCGACCTGCCACGGGGATTCAAGGTGCCGGGTTATCCCGTCACGCCGATCCTGTCGGTGGCGGCCTGCGGCTACATCCTGGCCAGCCTGCACTGGTACACCTGGATCGCGTTCAGCGGCTGGGTATCGCTGGCGTTGGTCTTCTATGTCGTCTGGGGTCGCCACCACAGCGCGCTCAACGACGCGGCGGTCGAGCGGTCAGCGGACGACGTTCGGTGACGGGCCCCTACTGGCGCGCCGCGGCGGTGTTGGCGGCCGCCTGAGCCCGCCGCAACGTCGCCGCGACATCGCCGCGGCCCAGGAACATTTCGTCGAAGTACGGCTGCAGGGCGTCGTTGCCGGCCGCGAAGCCCGCACCGCCGGGCGCCGCGATGCGTGGACCGTTCAGCACGGCGAAAAAGGGTGTGACGTCGACACCCCGCGCGGCCCAGTAGTCGAAGTAGACCGGTTGGGCCGAGGTCACCGCGGGAATGGCCGCACCGGAACGCCCTAGGTATTCGTTGCCCTGCTGGCTGCCCATCCAGGCCAGCACCTGGCGCACCGCGTCAGGGTGCTTCGTCGCCGCATTGCCCGCCGCGGCAATGCCGTTGGTGACGCTGATCCGGCCCGCCGGCCCGGTGGGCATCATCGCCACTCCCCAGTGGAAGCGGGCATCGCGCGCGACCGGCGCCAGGTTGTACGTACCGGACTGAAAGAGCGCCATCCTGCCGGCCAGGAACTGATTGCGGGAGAAGTCGCCGTTGTCGTTGGTGTCGGCGGCGGGCGGCGCGACGTGGTCGCGGTTGATCAGGTCGACCAGATACCGAAAGGCCGTCACGGCACCGGGATTGTCGAACGCGAACGTGTCGCCCCGCTGGAACACGCCGCCGGCCGATCCGATGTAGTTCAGGTAGATGCCCTGAGGGTCGTTGGCCGCGTTGTACGCCCACTGCCGCACCCGTCCAGCGTCGAAACGCGATGTGTCGCCGGAGTTTCCGTCGGCGTCGACGGTCAGCCTGCCCAGCAGGGGACGCAACGTGTCGCCGCCGTCGGGGCTCCACCGCAAGGTATTCAGCTGGGCGGGATCGACGCCGGCCGTGGCGAGAAGATCCGCGTTGTAGTACACCGCGATTCCCGCGTCGGTCAGTTGCGGCACGCCCCACAGGGTTCCGTTGCGGGTGAACTGCTCGACGACCGGCCGCTCCCAGCCCGAGGCCGCCTTGGGCCCGAGCACGTCGCCGATGTTCAGCAGCCGGCCGCTGTCGGCATACGCCGCGAGGTAGGCATTGGACAACCAGAAGATGTCGTCGGCGCTGCCGCCTGCCACGTCGGTGCGCAGCGTATTGAAGTATGTCGAGTACGCCACCAGGTTCAGGTGCACCTCGATGTCGGGATGCGCGCGGCTGAAGGCCTCGAAGGATTGCCGATAGGCCGCGCCGATCTGATCGCCCCAGATGCGCACCGTGACGACGGTCTTGCCGCCGTGGGGCTGGCCGGAGTAATCCAGCAGCACCGCCATCGCCGCCAGCAGCACCGCCACCAGCGCAACCGATCCCGCGACCAGTGTGGAAAACCGGGGCCGGGTCATTTGAGTCCCGAGACGACGATCGACGCGACGATGTGGCGCTGGAAGACCACGAACAGCGCGATCAGCGGGGCGATCGCGACCGTGGTCGCCGCCATCACCAGCGTCCACTGCGAATTGAACCGCGACTGCAGGTCGGCGGTCGCGACGGTGAGCACCCGCCATTTGTGACCGCTGGTGATCACCAACGGCCACATGAAGTTGTTCCACTGCGAGACGACCGTGATCAGTGCCAGCGCGGCCAGGACCGGGCGACTGGACGGGATCACCACGTGCACGATCACGTCCAGGGTGTTCGCCCCGTCCAGGCGGGCGGCGTTGATCAAGTCGTTCGGGACGATCCGGAAGTGCTCGCGCAGCAAGAAGATCGCGTACGGCGAGCCGAACATGAACGGCAGCACCAACGCCCAGAACGTGTTGCGCAGGCCGAGCTGGGCCATCATCAGATACATCGGCACCACCGTGACCGTGCCCGGCACCATCAGCGTGGCGATGTACACCCAGAACAGCGTGTCGCGGCCGGGGAATTGCAGGCGCGCGAAGGCGTATCCGGCCAGCACCGAAAAGGTCAACTGGCCCACCAGGATCACCGCCGTCACCAAGGCGGTCACCGCCGCCGCGCGGCCGAACCCGGCCCCGGCCAGGTTGGCGAAATTGGACAGCGTGGGTGGCCGCGGCAACTGCAACGGGGTGCCCGTGACGAATTGGTGCGCCGAGGTGAATGACGTCATCAATCCAAGTGCGAACGGCGCCAACGTGATCAACGCGCCCAGCGACAGCCCGGTGTAAATCACGACGTTGGCGGCGCGACTAGACGAGGTCATAGCTGATCCGTCGCCGGAAGTACAGGTGCTGAACCAGGGTGACGCCGATCAGGATGACGAACAGCACCACCGCCATCACCGACGCCCGGCCGATGGACGCCGAACCGAACGCCTCGGCGTAGATGCGATGGGCCACCAGGTCGGTGCTGCCGGCCGGTCCGCCGCCGGTCAGCGCGTACACCATGTCGAAAACCTGTGCTGTGCTGACGATCCCGGTCACCAGCACAAAGAAGGTCGTCGGCCGCAGCATCGGCATGGTGATGCGCCAGAACCGCTGCCACGCGGTGGCGCCATCGGTGCGTGCCGCGGCATAGATGTCGTCGGGAATGGCCAGCAGGCCCGCCAGGAACGACAACGAGACGTAGCCGACGTTGGTCCACACCACCACGGCCGAAACGAGCGGCAGCGCGAAGCTGGGATCCGACAGCCATACGATGCTGTGCCCGAGCACGGTGCTCACCGCGCCGTCCGTGGGAGCCAGGATCCAGCGCCACAGCACCGCGATGGCCAGCGGCGCGCAAATCCACGGCAGCACGAACAGGGTGCGAAACAGATTGGTGCCGCGGAGCTGGCGGGCCAGCATGGTCGCGGCAAGCAGTCCCAGCGCGGTCTGGGCCGGCACCACGATCGCCACGAAGATGACCGTGACGGTCAGCGAGTTGCCGAACCCGGCGTCGGTCAGCACCGACCGCCAGTTGGCCAGGCCCACAAAGTGCAGGGGGCCGAGCAGATCCCATCGGCACAGGCTCAGCCAGAGCACGACCAGGATCGGCAGCAGCAGGAAGGCGAGCACGCCGAACAGGCTGGGCGCCAGCAGCGCGTAGCCCAGCGCGGTGGATCGAGGTTGTTTCCTCAGCACCGCGCTGGCCATGGGGTAATTAAAGCGGGCGCCGCCGGGGTTTGGGGCGACCGGCCGTTACGGTGGAACCGTGACACCGAACCGGGGGATCGATGCCGACTTCCTGGACCTGCCGCGCCACGACCTGGCCGACGCCGCGCTCTCGGCGGCGAAGGCGGCCGGGGCGACGCACGCCGACCTGCGGGTTCATCGCATCATCACGGAGATCATCCAGCTGCGCGACGGCGAGCTGGAGACCGCGGTGATCAACCGTGAGGTCGGCCTGGCGGTGCGAGTGATCGTCGACGGCACCTGGGGATTCGCCTCGCACGCGGAGCTGGTGCCGTCGGTGGCGGCCGAGACGGCGCGGCGTGCGGTACACGTCGCAACCACTTTGGCGACGCTGAGCAGCGAGCGCGTCGAGCTGGCGCCCGAACCGGTCTACCCGGACGCGGCCTGGGTGTCGGACTACCGCATCGATCCATTCGACATTTCCACCACCGACAAGATCGCCGTGCTGGAGGACTACTCCGGGCGGCTGCTGAGCGCCGACGGGATCAACCACGTGTCGGCGATTCTGACCGCCGTCAAGGAACAGACGTTCTACGCCGACACGTTCGGATCCTCGATCACCCAGCAGCGCGTGCGGGTTCTGCCGTCGCTGGAAGCGATCACGGTCGACCCCGCGGCCGGCAGCTTCGATTCGATGCGCACGCTGGCGCCGCCGATGGGCCGGGGCTGGGAGGTTCTGGCCGGCGACGAGGTGTGGAACTGGACCGACGAGCTGGCGCAGCTGCCGTCACTGCTGGCCGAGAAGATCAAGGCGCCCACCGTCGTCCCGGGGCCCAAAGACCTGGTGATCGACCCGACCAACCTGTGGCTGACGATTCATGAATCAATCGGGCACGCAACCGAATACGACCGCGCGATCGGCTATGAGGCGGCCTACGCCGGCACGTCGTTCGCGACGCCGGACAAACTGGGCACCATGCGGTATGGATCGCCGGTGATGAATGTGACCGCCGACCGCACCGTCGAATTCGGTTTGGCCACAATCGGTTACGACGACGAGGGAGTGGCCGCGCAAAGCTGGGATCTGGTGCGCGACGGCATCTTCACCGGCTACCAGCTCGACCGTGTGTTCGCGCAGCGGCTGGGGCAGCCGCGCTCCAACGGATGCTCGTATGCCGACTCGCCGCACCATGTGCCGATTCAGCGGATGGCCAACGTGTCGCTACAGCCGGCGCAGGACGACGTCAGCACGGACGATTTGATCGGCCGGGTCGAGGACGGCATCTACATCGTCGGCGACAAGTCATGGTCAATCGACATGCAGCGCTACAACTTCCAGTTCACCGGCCAGCGGTTCTTCCAGATCCGCGACGGCCGGCTGGACGGTCAGTTGCGTGACGTCGCCTATCAGGCCACCACGACCGAGTTCTGGAATTCGATGGAGGCCGTGGGAGGCCCGTCGACCTGGCGTCTGGGCGGTGCGTTCAACTGCGGCAAGGCCCAGCCCGGGCAGATCGCCGCGGTCAGCCACGGCAGCCCGTCGGCGTTGTTCCGCGGCGTCAACGTGCTCAACACCCGCACCGAGGGCGGGCGATGATTCGATGATCACTGCACAGCATGTCGTCAACATCGTGCTCGACGAGGCGGCCAAGCTCGGCCGCGCCGATGAGACCATGGTGCTGGTCACCGACAAGGTCGAGGCCACCTTGCGTTGGGCGGGCAATTCGATGACCACCAACGGGGTTTCGGTGAGCCGCAGCGTGACGGTGATTTCGGTGGTGTGTCGCGGGTCCGGCGCGCGCATCGGCACGGTGGTGTCCGCCGAGGCCGATCCGCGGGTGCTGCCCGGGCTGGTGGCCGCGTCGCAGGAGGCGGCCGGCGCGGCGCCGGAGGCGGGTGATGCCGCGCCGCTGCTGAGCGATACCGGGGTGCCCGTGGATTGGGACGCGCCGGTGCCCGGCACCGGGCCCCTGGTCTTCTCCGACGTGGCCGACTCGCTCACCCGCGGCTTCCGCGGCGAAGATCGGCTATACGGCTTTGCCCACCACAGTGTTTCGACCACGTTCCTGGCATCGTCGACCGGATTGCGGCGGCGTTTCACCCAGCCCACCGGGGCGGTGGAGATCAACGCCAAACGCGGCGATGCCAGCGCCTGGGCGGGCACCGGCACACCCGACTTCGTCGATGTGCCAACCGATTCGCTGCTCGAGCAGCTGTCGACGCGGCTGGGTTGGGCGCAGCGCAGCGTCGAGTTGCCGGCGGGACGCTACGAGACGATCATGCCGCCGTCGACGGTGGCCGACATGATGATCTACATGGCGTGGTCGATGGCAGGCCGCGGCGCCCAGGAGGGCCGGACCGCGTTCTCGGCGCCCGGCGGCGGAACCCGGGTGGGGGAGCGGCTCACCGATCTGCCGCTGACGCTGTACTCCGATCCGATGGCACCCGGCCTGGCCTGCACGCCGTTCGTCGCGGTCAGCAGTTCGTCGGAAACGGTGTCGGTGTTCGACAACGGTGCGGAGATCGGTCAGGTGGACTGGATCCGCGACGGGGTGATCAACGCGCTGGCCTATCCGCGGGCCACGGCCGCCAAATACGACGTCGACGTCGCTGTGGCCGCCGACAACCTGGTGATGACCGGGGGGACGGCCAGTCAGGACGACATGATCGCGGCCACCGAGCGCGGCCTGCTGCTGACCACGCTGTGGTACATCCGCGTCGTCGACCCCACCACCTTGTTGTTCACCGGACTGACCCGCGACGGTGTCTACCTCATCGAGGACGGCCAGGTGACCGCGGCGGTGAACAACTTCCGGTTCAACGAGAGTCCGCTGGACCTGCTGCGCCGGGCCACGGAAGCCGGCGTCAGTGAAAAGACCCTGCCGCGCGAATGGGGAGATTGGGCCACCCGCGCCGCGATGCCGTCGCTGCGGATACCCGACTTCCACATGTCATCGGTGAGCCAGGCCCAGTAATTCATTGCCGCCGGGCAGCGCGCGTTCTAGCGTGTGACGGATGGCGGCTCCGGTTTCTGTTCGAGAAGACCAGCTCACGCGCTTGGTGTCGCTAGCTCCGGGCGACGGTCGCCTGACGGCGCTGGTTCGCCGGGTATGCGCACAGACGATGTCGCTGCCGCCGCTGCCCGCGAGCGTCGAGGTCGGCGAGGCGGAATCGGAAGCCGAGGCCGCCGTCTCCGAATTCGCCGAACAATTCAGCGCCGACGTCTCGTCGGTCACCGCCGAGCAGCGGTCGCGGTTGTGGAAGCAGCTAGGGGACCGCACCTTTGGCGTTGTCGTGCAGATGTACATCGCCGACTTCGTCCCCCGCGTGCGGGCCGGACTGGAAGCGCTCGGCGTCGGCGCGCAATACCTCGGCTGGGTCGGTCAACCAATCGCCTGGGATCACACCACCGATCCGTCGGATCCGGTGTTCAACGACTTTTTAATCGCGGTGGCGCGAATGCGTGCGCTCGACCCGGTGACCTCCGAACTGGTCCGGCTGCGTGGGGCGGCGCAGCACGATTGCCGGTTGTGCAACTCGCTCCGCGAGGGCAACGCGCTCGATGCCGGCGGTTCGGAAACGCTGTATGAGGAGATCGCGCGGTTCGAATCGTCGAGTTTGCTCGACGACCGCGCTAAAGCAGCGCTGCGCTATGCCGATGCGTTAATTTGGACACCTGCGCACCTCGTCGCCGACGATGTCGCCGAGGTGCGCTCCCGGTTCTCCGACGCGGAGGCCGTGGAGCTCACCTTCGACATCATGCGAAATGCCAGCAATAAAGTCGCCGTGTCATTGGGCGCCGACGCGCCGCGCGTCGAGACCGGCACTGAGCGATACCTGCTCGACGCCGACGGTCAGACGGTATTCAGCTGACGTTCGCACACCCGCGCTCCGTGACGCTGGCCCGGACCGGCCTTAGCTGACGGCGCGCGAGGGGCGGTCGTAGCTGGTTACAGGTGTTGTGGCGCCGCGTAGTTGAGGGCTCGGCCGTCCGCCTGCCCGGACGCGAAGGCACGAAATGTTAACCATTCGTACACTGCCGCGCAAGCGTGCGTTTCCGCTGTGTGTGGGGGTCATTCGCTACTTTTAGCGCGTTCACTGAGACTCATATGAACACATATGTGACGGTAACGAGATGGCAGCGTGGCCGAGCCGGATGGCTTTCCGTATCAGTTGTTTGCAGGATTTCTAGCTCGGGTGCGTCGGAGGCGGCTGCGTTCCCGCGCAGAGGGAGGTTCGGAAATGACAAGCACCCGTACACGCTCGCGCGTTCGAGTGTCATCGGTTTGGGCTGCCGGCGTCGCGCTGGGCGCCTCGATGCTCGGCGGCGCCGTGCTGTCGGCTCCGCTCGCCTCCGCTAACTGCAGTTTGAGTCCACAGGACGACCAGTACATCAACCTGCTCGCGCAAAACAAGATGGTGCACAACGCCGACTTCAGCGATTGCCATGAGGCCGCCGAGGGACGGTGGTTCGCGGACCAGGTGCGGGCCAATCCCAACCCGTTCGGCGAGGGTCAGGAGCTGGTCAACATGATCACCAACACCACGCCGTTGAACCAGGCTCAAGCCGAGTGGGAGGTCGAGTCGGCGATTTTCGTCTACGCGCCCGACCTGATCCCCAAGATCAAAGACCAGGCCGCGAACGCAAACTGGCCGGCGGCTTAGCGACAATCACTGGGGCGCAACGGGTTTAGCTCTGAACGTAACCGGCCGTGAGGGCGTCGCCCTCCGGCCGTTTTCGTGTTCGTGTGGCAGCTAACTCGCATTTGCGGCACAGCCCCTTGGTCCGCGGGGTCGGCGAGGCGGCGCCGCGTTGCTCGCATCCGGCCCGCCGCTGTTACCGATTTGGACCCGAATAGTTTCTCGCACAGTAATTTTAGCTAATTGCTGTTCACGCGCTGTTTGTTGGAATCGTCGTTTGCCACGCTGAACACCGGTGGTATCCGAACTCTGTTGAGGAAGGAACGCGGCAAATTCCACGATAAGGGGGTCTGGAGAAGTGAGAACGACACGATCGCGCACGCAGGTGCTGGCGGTGGGGGCCGCCGGGGTTGCGCTCGGCGCCGCGATGGTCAGTGGCGCCGTGCTGTCGGCGCCGCAGGCGTCGGCGGCGTGCAATATGAGCCCAGCCGACGACCAGTACATCAACCTCCTGGCACAGAACAAAATGGTGCACAACGCCGACTTCAATGATTGCAGCGAAGCCGCCGAGGGACGCTGGTTCGCCGATCAGGTTCGGTCCAATCCCAATCCGTACGGAGAGGGCCAGGAACTGATCAACATGATCACCCGCACTACACCCATGAGTCAGGCCCAGGCTGAGTGGGAGGTCGAGTCGGCGATTTTCGTCTACGCGCCAGAGATGATCCCCAAGATCAAGGGTCAAGCCGGGCAGCCGGGACCGGCTCCCGCCTGACTTCGAGAACATAAGCGCAGTGCCCGGTGGGCGTTCCCGATATGGGGCGCCCACCGCGCATGCCGGCTCACGTCGAAGCGGCATCGCCGGCCGACGCACCCTGACTCCGGTCTTCCGCTACGGTTTCCTACGGAACTACTCCGTCGGGGCGGTAGCTCAGTTGGTTAGAGCCGCGGACTCATAATCCGTTGGTCGCGGGTTCGAGCCCCGCCCGCCCCACCAAGTGCCTGTATGACGTCGGGTGATGCTTGACATTTCTATTTCGGGTGATGCCTGACAGTGTTTCGGCTGATGCTTTACACCTACTTCGGTTGATCCTTGACACTCCTTCAGATGAGGGAGTTGAGCGTGGCCGAGCAGCGGTATCAGGCCGTGTTAGCGGTGATCAGTGACGGATTGTCGATTTCGCAGGTCGCTTCGAAGGTTGGGGTGTCGCGTCAGACGCTGCACTCGTGGTTGGCCCGATATGAGGCCGAGGGTCTTGAGGGGCTGATGGATCGGTCGCATCGGCCGATGAGTTGTCCGCATCAGCTCGGCGCCGAGGTGGAAGCCAGGTTGCTGGAGCTGCGCCGCTCCCGGCCGTATTGGGGGCCGCGGCGGCTGGTGTTTGAGTTGGCCAAGCGCGGTGTGTCGCCGCTGCCCTCGGCGGCCTATCGGGCGTTGGTGCGGGCGCAGTTGATCGATCCTCATCTGCGGGATCGGCGCTCACGGAAGTGGAAACGCTGGGAACGCGCCACGCCGATGGAGCTATGGCAGATGGATGTGGTCGGTGGCTTCCCGCTGGCTGATGGCACCAGCGCCAAAGCGCTCACCGGGATCGATGACCATTCCCGGATGTGTGTCTGTGCGGTGTTGATGACCCGGGAACGCACCCGGGCGGTCTGCGACGCATTGCGCGCGGCGCTGGCCACGTATGGGGCGCCCGAGCAGATCCTGACCGATAACGGCAAAGTGTTCACGGGCCGGTTCTTCCATCCGCCGGTGGAGGTGCTCTTTGATGCGATCTGTCGTGCGCATGGCATCGAACACCTGCTGACTCAGCCGCGTAGCCCGACGACGACAGGCAAGATTGAGCGGTTCCACCGCAGCCTGCGCGCCGAGTTTCTTACTGACAGAGCGCCTTTCACCAATCTGAAGGTTGCTCAGCAGGCGCTCGATGAGTGGGTCGAGGACTACAACACCCGCCGGCCGCATCAGTCGTTGAAGATGGCCACCCCAGCCGAACGATTCCGTGCCGGCATACCGGCCTCACCTCCATCGAATTCGGCGGGCGCCGCCGATCACCGCAGCGGTGATGACTGGGTCAGCCGCCGCGTCTGCAGCAACGGCATCGTGTGCGTGTCCTGGCAGCAGGTGTGCATCGGACGCCACTACGGCGGGCAGCGCTGCGACGTCCACGTCGACGGCCAGCTGCTGCGCTTCTGGATCGGCGACCAACTAGTCAAAACCGCCGCCCGCACCAGCACCGGCGCGGTACGAAATAAACGGGCCCTCCGCACCAGCGAACAGGCCTAACCACTAACCCAGAGTGTCAAGGATCCACCGACATAGTTCCGTCAACCATCAACCGACTCTGAACAGCCCCACACGATATCGCCTGTTCAGGCCGATGACAGGGCGTGGAGCCAGCCATCTAGGACGTTGACGTACGCAGCGCGTTCGACGATCGGCGTTGCAGGTGCGGCTAGCTAAATGGCGAAACTCCCCCGCACGCCGCCTTATAGCCGAAACGGCCGTGGAGCGCCGGTCGGTTGGGCGGGGGAGAACGGTACGCTCGTCCGAAAATTCTGCCGAATCCATGCGGGCTGTGCTGTCAGCCCGTTACGCTGCCGTCCGGGGTGGGCACCCGTTAATCTAAAGATCAACGTTGTGGGTGGGACATGCGCGTGCAACTTTTAATCGCTGCTGCGGCTATTTCGGGTGGGGCGTCGAGCTTAGCGCCAGTGATCGTCGCGGGCGGGCCGACCACGGTTCTGGCTAGTTGTGGCACGGGTTATTACCAGAATTCGAGCGGGCAGTGCATCCCCGACCCATCGTCGGGTCTGCCGCCTGGTGGTGCTCCGGGCCTCGTGAGTAGTGGGCCGCCTGCGGGCGCTACCGCGGTCTGCCGTGATGGCGACTACTCGTTCAGCACGCACCACACCGGCACGTGCTCGGGCCACGGCGGCGTTAAGCAGTGGCTTGGCAGCTGACGCATCTCAGTCGTCGTCTTTGTGGCTGGACAGATGAGAGCGATGATGATTCGACCACTGGCGGTCGCGCTAGCGACCGGCTAGTTCGGCAACCATGGTGGTGCTGTAAAGCGGCAAAGCTAGTGCTGTTCAGCCAAACGGCGAGGCATCACGCCAGCCAGCCTGGCTGAGGGTGGTCAATGGAGATTGTGTTGTCCGGCAACCTAGTTGGCTGACGAGGAGCAAGCGTGCGAGGTAAGCACTGGGTTAGTATCAAAACCCGACTTTTAGGTTCAATTCTTGCCCTCTTCGTGACCGCAGCTGCACCCGTGGCGAATGCAACACCAGGAGAAGGCGATTCGTTTTTTATCCCTTATATGGCGAATCTCTTCAAACCTTCGCCGCCGGAATCATCGATACGCGCAATGATTCCCTTTGCACATCAAGTCTGTGACGCGAGAGCAAGCGGACAAGATGACCTCCAGGCCGCAGACCTCGTATGGTCCGGCAAGGGAGTAGACACACTTGGAATCGCGCGAGGCTCGACTATCGGACTCGAAGCCGCTGCGCTGGACATCGTGGGCGCAGCAACGCTGGCGTATTGCCCGAAGTACAACAACGGCAACTGGTGAGGGTTCTGATGAAAACCGAAATGCAGTGAGCCTCCGCCTGCACCGACTTATCGTCGCTCGAACACCCTGGTTGAGTTTCGCGCGGGACCTCTCTCGCCTCGCGGCCTCGGCGCGTGCGCGGGGTGGTTCGGGCATCGGCACGTATTCGGCCCTGGCACCAAGAAAGTCGTGAAGCCTACCGTGGAGTGATGGCATCTCGAAACATGTTGTTCCGTGCGATGTACCGAGTCGGTTTCACACCGTGGGATGGCCATCCGCAGCCGAAAAGTCTGCACGACCTGGTCGAAGGCAACGACTCGCCCGCCCTCCCGGCGGCCACTGCACTCGATATTGGGTGCGGTACCGGCGACACGTCCATCTATTTGGCACAGCACGGGTGGCAGGTCACCGGCGTGGACTTCGTGCCGAGGGCGCTGGCCAAGGCGCGCGCCAAGGCGCAAGCCCGCCAGGTCTCCGTCAACTTCGTTCATGCCGATGTCACCCACCTCAGCTCGGCCCGGGGCGTGGGGACCGGGTTTACGTTGATCGTCGACAACGGCTGCCTGCATAACCTGACCGACAAGGACCGCGACGCGTATGTCCGCGAGGTCAGCGCGGTGGCAGCGCCGGACACGCGGCTGTTGATCGGCGGGCTTGATCCTGGTGAGCAATTTGGCGTCCAGGGCATCACTCAGGCCGAAATCGAACGTCGCTTCACTCCCGCGTGGACGCTGCTGTCCGCTGGCGACGCACCGGAAATGGCCCGCTTTGGCAAGGGCCACTACTCCCTCTTACAGCCCCGCCAGTAAGCCGCCAGACGCAGAATCGCATCCACGCTTGGCCCGTCTGAGAACCGAAACGCATAACTCCGGCTGCGGCATATGCGCGGAATTGTGCTCTCCGTAGGGCAAAGGACTATTTCAACCTCAGACGATGTTGCGCCATCAGGATGCTTTGGGCGCGGCCATGCGGTGATGAACGGACATGGCCATGATGCCTTCCTCGCAAGCATCCACGCGCACGAAGGAGTCGAACCTATGAGCACGCGGCCTCTGCACTTCAATGCGTTCATCTGGCCGAACGGCTATCACGAGGCCGCTTGGCGCGTCGTCGACGGCGATGCGCGCAATGTCCTGGGCCTGTCCTACTACACGGATATCGCGCGGATCGCTGAACGCGGATTGATGGACTCGATCTTCTTGGCCGACAACATCGCCATCGCCGAATATCGCGCTACGTATCTTCCTCAGACGCAATTCGACCCGATAGCGGTGCTCTCGGCGCTGGCCGCGGTCACCAGCCGCATCGGGCTGATCGGGACGGGCTCGACGACGTACAGCAAGCCGTGGGAGCTCGCTCGCCGGTTTGCGACGCTGGATCATCTCAGCGGCGGCCGCGCCGCCTGGAACATCGTCACCACCGTCACGCCGCTGGCCGCGGCCGCCTTCGGCGAGCGGTTTCACCCCGAACACGCCGACCGTTACGCGCAGGCCCACGAATTCGTCGACGCTGTCACCCACGTCTGGGACAGCTGGGAGGACGACGCGGTCATCGGCGACCGCGACCGCGGCGTGTGGGCAGACCGCGCCAAGTTGCATGCGCCGCGTTTTCACGGCAAGTACTACGACGTCGAGGGTGTCCAGCCATTTCCGCGCAGCCCGCAGGGCCACCCGGTGCTCGTTCAAGCCGGACAGTCCGCCGCGGGCGTCGGGCTTGCCGCGCGATACGCCGAGGTGGTCTTCTCCGGGCCCCCCTCACTCGCGGCGGCGGTCGCTTTCCGGGCCAACCTGCATCAACAGGCCGCGGACATCGGTCGTAAACCCGACCACATCAAGGTGCTGCCCGCGCTGATGATCACGCTCGGCGGCACCGAAGCCGAAGCCCGAGCACGAGCACAGCGCCTCGAAGACCTGGAGAACCCTGAGTTTCGTTGGCAGAACACTCTTTACACAGCGGGGCTCGACCCCGACGGCGTCGATCCCGACGCTCCGCTGCCCGCCGAACTCTGGGCCGAGCGGTCGGCGCCGTCAAGCCGCGCCGAGCAGCTCTTCGCGGCGGCGCGTGCGCGACCCAAGGCTTCCTTGCGGGAGATCGCCCAGGAAGCGACTGGCGGGCTGGCGGGGCAGACGCATTTCATCGGCACGCCCGAACAGCTCGCCGATCATGTGACCGCGTGGCAGGACGCAGGCGCAGTCGACGGGTTCACGATTATGGGATCGACACTGCCGCATGAGCTCACGACGTTCGTCGATCATGTCGTGCCAATCCTGCAGCGCCGTGGACGATTCCGCACCGAATACGCCGGGCCCACATTGCGTGATCATCTCGGGCTTGAGCGGCCGGCCAACCTTCAACCCCGAATCGCGCGGCCCGCCTGACCGATGCGACCCGGCCACGCTAGAACGGGAATGCCGTTGCGAATCCTTGCGATCAACAACGAAGCGAAACGCCGCCAAACCGGTGCGGCGTGGACCTGATCCCCACCTCGGGTCGGTCGCGGTGGCGCGAACCGCTACCGAAACGTGGGCGCGCTAATTCCCTAGTCGGTGAAATCGATCCGGACCGACACTGGAGTCGTCTCCAGCGCCTTTGCCACCTTGGCTCCCAATCGCCCGAACTTGCGGCCACGCGCGACAACATCGTCGTCTGGCCTGAATGCCGCGACTCCGGCGCGCCATCGATTGCCCTGTCGTATACGGATATTCGGGTTGTCGGCGATATTTCTGCCCCAACCAGAGCGGCTGCCGTGTTGGCTGATAACCCACGCGCCGTTGGTGTCGAATTGGGCCGACACGGGGACGCGGCGTATCTGGCCGGTCTTACGGCCGATGGTCTCCAGTTCGGTGGCCAATGCAGTGCGCACCCCCAGTCTGCTCAATCCCTGCACCGCCGGGTTGAGCAGATAGCGTCCGAGCGCACGTTCTCTGCGGAACTTTCGCAACGTCTTGTTCTCTTTGGGGCTCGTCATGGTGTCTCCGTAGTCGAAATGTGCGGCCCGTTTTGGTGAAGGGGTTAACGCCTTTTGAAATGCTAGTAGACCGATCAGTATAGTTCAACCCAAGAGGTCGAGTTCTGGTGAGACACACTGAACGACTCAGGAGCGCCCGGGTGACGAGCTCGGCGAAACCGAAAGGCGGTGAAAGATGTCTGCGCGAGATGCTCTCATCGCCAGTGTCACCGGATTGGTGCGACGGCGCGGCGTCGCTGGAACTGGCCTCAACGCGATCCTCGAGGACAGCGGAGTCGCCCGCAGAACCGTCTACCTGAATTTTCCCGGCGGCAAAGCGCAACTCGTTGCCGAAGCCACCCGCCTCGCAGGGGAGGCGTTGACCGCGGTGATCCGGTCAGACGACGACGGGGCCGATCCCGCACAGGCGGTCCAGACTTTCGTCGAGGAATGGAAGGCGCAACTGAGTGCGACTCAGATGCAGGCTGGCTGCCCGATTGTGGCGGCGATCCTCGGTCGTTCTGAAGCGCCGGCGGCCGCGCAGGCGGCTTCCGAGGCGGTTGGTGAGTGGCAGATTGTCCTCGCCGATCGGCTGGTCAGGTCCGGTGCCTGTCGTGACAGCGCGCGCTCGCTTGCGGCCTTGATCGTGGCCGCGGTCGAGGGTGGCGTCATCCTTGCACTGGCGACACAGTCGACAGCTGTGCTTGACGATGTTAGGCGTCACCTGGTCGAAATCATCGAGCTTCATCTGCCCGCCACGCACTAAGCTGCCGCTCATCGAGTACTGAGCTTCCGCTCATCTCATCGCGCTACAGCAGACGAACCAACGAACAGCGTTGAAGCGCAAGCAATCTAGATTTCCTTGGGTGGCTTAAGGATCACGTAAGTTTCTCACCGAGAAGGAACCGCAGAATCATTAGCCTCGTTACCCAGTCGAGAGAATGGCCTCGCCCGCCGATTGGGCACATGCCGGTGCATATCAACGCTGAGGTCCTGACGCACGAGGCCCCGGGGAGGAAACATGGCGATTACTGACGTTCCGGCGTTCGCCCACTTAAACGAGACCGACATCGAGAGTTTGGCCGTTGAGCTGGATGCGATCCGGCAAGACGTCGAGGATTCTCTGGGTGATCGCGACGCCCGCTACATCCGCCGCACCATCGCCGCGCAACGTGCCCTCGAGCTGGCCGGTCGGCTCATGCTGGCCGGTAGCTCGAAGCGTTGGGCCTGGTGGACCGGAACCGTGGCTCTGGGCTCGGCCAAGATCATCGAGAACATGGAGATCGGTCACAACGTCATGCACGGCCAGTGGAACTGGATGAACGATCCCGAGATTCACTCCACGAATTGGGAGTGGGACATGAATGCGGTCTCCAAACACTGGGTTGCGGGCCACAACGTCAAGCACCACAAGTACACAAACATCCTCGACATGGATGACGATGTGGGCTACTTCATCCTGCGGGTCACCCGTGACCAGCCATGGAAGCCGTACAACCTCGGCAATCTGCTGTTCAATACGCTACTCGCGCTGGGGTTCGAGTGGGGAATCGGTTTGCAGACCATCGATCTGGAGAAGATCCTGAAGCCTGGCTCAGAACGCGACTTCACCCTCGAGCAGACGCGCGAATTCTCCGCCAAGGTCGGCGGTCAGCTGTTCAAGGACTACGTCGCGTTCCCAGCGCTCACCTCGCTGTCGCCGGCAGCGACCTACAAGTCGACGCTGAAGGCCAACGCGGTGGCCAACGTCATCCGCAACGTGTGGGCCAACGCGGTGATCTTCTGTGGGCATTTCCCCGACGGCGCCGAGAAATTCACCAAGACCGACATGATCGGCGAAACCAAGGGCCAGTGGTATCTGCGGCAGATGCTGGGCAGCGCCAACTTTGAGGGCGGGCCCGTGCTGCGGTTCATGAGTGGCAATTTGTGCCACCAGATCGAACACCATCTGTTTCCCGACCTGCCGAGTAACCGGCTGCACGAGGTCTCGTTGCGGGTGCGCGCGTTGTGCGCCAAGTACGACTTGCCTTACACCACAGGCTCGTTCGCGATGCAGTACGGCAAGACGTGGCGCACCATCGCCAAACTGTCGTTGCCGAACAAATACTTGCGCGACACCGCCGACGACGCACCGGAAACCCGCAGCGAGCGGATGTTCGCTCACCTCGAACCCGGTTTCGCCGGGACGGGCCGGGTGACAGGGCGCCGCCGCGGGCTCAAGACAGCGATCGCAGCGGTGCGGGAACGGCGTGGGGTGAGAGTGAGCCGGTAAGCTCGCAGCTACCCCGTGGCTATTCGCGATGCTCCGGCTCGATCCGGGTGTTCCGCCGGATCATCGATCGCGCCTGATGCAGGTGCTTGGCCGCCCACCGGCGATACGTTCGTCGAGCCCAGGACATCCGTTCCTGCGAGTGCTCCGTACGGCGTACCAGCTCGAGGTCGACGTGGTCGAGGTCCTCGGGTCCGATCTCGATTCGGTCGCGACCGTGGACGAATTCCAACACCAGCGCATCGGGGTCCAGTAATTCGCGTTCCCATGCCTCGTGGTCGTCGAGGTCGGCGATGCCCAGCGTGTCGGCGGCGTTGCGAAGCACCTCGCCCAGCTCGCCGTCGAGCAGTTGACGAAACGCGTCGGCGCCCTGCCGCGGGTTGGCGATCATCCACGAGTGGTACGCGGCCGGCACCTTGTACAGCGTGGCATCGGATTCGTCGGCGATGTCGCGCGCGTGCTGGAACGGCACGATCAAGTCATTTTCGGCGTGTACCACCATGGTGGGCATCCCCTCGTCGCGCATGGTGTGCAGCATCGGGGTGTAGTCACCGGATTCGATGATGGCCTTGATCGTCCGGACGGCCCCGAGGGGATAACGCAGGTTGGGTATCGCCACCGCGCCCAGCACGCGGAAGTATCCGAGCTGCTCGCCGGGTGAGAGCTGCGTCGGGTCGCCCAGTGTGTCGCGGACCGCGGTGTAGGCCGCGCCCAACGCCTTGGTTGGGGACTTCACCAGTTTTGGAATGGTGGTGTCGAACCGGGCTCCGGCCGCCGGATCGAACAGCACGGCGGCGAGAACCCGCTCGGGCGCGCGTGCGGCCAGCTGGATGGTCATCCGCCCACCCATCGAATGGCCGACGAACAACGCTTGCCCGATGCCGAGGGCGTCCAGCGTGCGCAACACCGAATCGGCGCGATCGGTGAAGGCGCATGCGCCGCTGGGCAGTCGCCCGGTGTCGCCGTGACCGGCGGCATCGACGGCGACGACCAGAAATCCCATACCGGCGATCCGGCTGAGCATCCGCAGATATGCCCGACGACTGAGCAGGAGCCCGTGCATGAATAACAACGGCACTCCGCGGCCGCCGACTGAAAGTCCAATCCGGCGCCCGTCATCGAGTTCCACGATGTGATGGCTCAGGCGGATGCGGCTCGGTGATGTCTCCGTCATGGCCACGGCGGAATTCCCGGCCGACCAGGCGTTAAAACGGATTGCAGACCAAATCCCGTGAGCCGGTGTCGAGCAGCAAGCACCGCGCTTGTCCGGCCGCAACCGGGGTATCCGGTTGAGCAAGATGACGAAAACGGCCTATCCGAGCACTGACGACATCGACCCTTGTGTGCGTGTTTACGGCGCGCGGGTCCACAATCTGCGGGGTGTCGACGTTGTAGCGCCGCGCGACGCGCTGGTCGCGTTCACCGGAATCTCCGGATCCGGCAAATCGTCGTTGGCCTTCGGGACGATCTATGCCGAGGCCCAGCGCCGCTACTTCGAGTCGGTCGCCCCGTACGCCCGTCGGCTGCTTTTGCCCACCGGCGCACCAAAGGTGGACGACATCACCGGGCTACCGCCTGCGGTCGCCCTGCAGCAGCGCCGGGGTTCGGCGACGTCGCGGTCGACGGTCGGCACTGTGACCACCCTGTCGAACCTGTTGAGGATGCTGTTCTCCCGCGCCGGCACCTATCCACGGGGGGCCACGGAACGACTGGACTCCGATGCGTTCTCGCCGAACACCGCGGTGGGGGCGTGCCCCGAATGCCACGGGCTGGGACGAATCCACCGGGTGACCGAGGAGACTCTGGTACCGGACCCTTCGCTGACCATCCGCGAAGGCGCGGTTGCCGCATGGCCGGGCGCGTGGCAGGGCCAGAACCTCCGCGACATCCTCGTCACGATGGGATACGACATCGACAAGCCATGGAACAAACTCCCTAAGCGGCAACGCAATTGGATCCTGTTCACCGATGAGCAGCCAACAGTCGAGATCGATCCGAGTCAGCACCCGGTGCAGGCCGACTACTACTACAACGGCACGTTCTCCAGTGCCGAACGCCATGTCCGCCACACGCTGGCCAACTCCCATAGCGCGATGATGCGTCGACGGGTACTGCAATTCGTCGACAGCGTCGAGTGCCCGGTATGCGACGGTTCCGGGTTGCGGCCGGAGGCGCTGCAGGTGACATTCGCCGGTCGGACCATCGCCGACTACACGGCGATGCCGTTAGCCGAACTTGCTGAAGCGTTGCGCCCGACGGCTTCTCGGACCGATGCCGCGGCCGCCTACGAGTCCACGAAATCCGGCGAGCTCACGGAAGTGGCGACCATGATCGCCGCCGATCTCGTCGCACGCCTGCAGGTACTCATCGATCTCGGCCTCGGCTATCTCACGCTGAGTCGCCGCACTCCGACGGTGTCGCCCGGCGAACTGCAGCGGTTGCGGCTGGCCACTCAACTGCGCGCCGGCTTGTTCGGCGTGCTCTATGTGTTAGACGAGCCGTCGGCCGGACTGCACCCCGCCGACGCCGAACCGCTACTCGAGGTGCTCGATCGGTTGCGGCGCGCGGGCAATTCGTTGTTCGTGGTCGAGCACGACATGGACGTGGTGCGTCGCGCCGACTGGATCGTCGACGTCGGGCCCGGGGCCGGAGAGCTCGGCGGGGGCGTGCTCTACAGCGGGCCGGTGCCGGGTCTCGCCGACGTCGAGGGGTCGGTCACTCGCGAATACCTTTTCGAAGAGGCCAGCCCGCCGCCTCGTCAACCGCGCACGCAGTCCGGGCGGCTGCGGTTGCGCGGGATCTGCTTCCACAATTTGCGAGACCTCGATGTGGACCTGCCACTTGGGGTCTACACCGCGGTCACCGGAGTGTCGGGTTCGGGCAAGTCGACGCTCGTCGTCAAGGTCCTCGGCGATGTCGTGCACAGCCATCTCGGCACCGGGCGGGCAGCCGAGCCGGCCGAATCCGATGACGACGAAACCGACAGCGGGATTGTCGATCTCGATCGCGACGCGAGTGTCGGTGTGACGGCAGAGGGGGCCGAGGAGATCAAACGGTTGGTATCCGTCGACCAGCGCCCGATCGGACGCACACCGCGCTCGACGCTGGCGACCTACACCGGCTTGTTCGACGCCGTGCGACGTGAATTCGCGGCGACCCCGAAGGCGCGTCGCCGCGGGTGGACGGCGGGCAGGTGGCGTATGTGCCTGGCAGGAACAATAATTCGACCGAGACGAACCCCTCCCCCTGACAGGTGGGGCAGCGACCTTCGGCCACGTTGAACGAGAACCTGCCCGCCGTCCACCCGCGGCGACGCGCCTTCGGGGTCGCCGCGAATTCACGTCGCACGGCGTCGAACAAGCCG
>NZ_LZKI01000030.1 GCF_001672755.1 Mycobacterium colombiense
CCGCGCGCTGCGTCAGAAGAAACTGCTCGCCGGCAGCTCCGCGCCGTTGACGGCGACATCGCCGAGCACCCGCGCCTTGTACACGGTCGGGTTGTGCGAGAACAGCGTCCGCAGGTTGCGCCAGTGCCGGTCCAACAGCGCCGACGCCTGGACGGCCGACGCGCCGCCGACGTCGAAGACGCGCGACGCGGCCCGCAGCGCGGGCTCCTGGATCGCGACCTTGACCCGCGCGGCGGCGATCGATGACCGGGTTTCCAGCTCGGGATCGATCCCGGTGGCCCGCGCCGCCTCCAGCGCGGGAGCGAGCTCGGCCGCCGCGCTGTGCACCAGTGCCTGCGCGGCGTAGGCCACCGCGTCGATCTCGCCGACGATCTGCAGCAGCTGCGGGTCCGCGGTGGGCTCCCCGACGCTGGCGAAGGTGTAGGTGCGTCCCCGCCTACTCACCAGCGCGGCGGCGTCGGCGGTCAGGGCCCGCAGGATGCCGGCGGCGATCGCGTGCAGGAACAGCTGCATCAGCGCGCCGCGGGCGCGGTTCACCCCAATGGTGTCGGCCAGCGGGAAGACTTCGTCGGGCGCGACCGCGACGTCGTGGAATACCGTTGTGCCGCTGCCCGTTTGGCGCTGGCCGATGCCGTCCCAGTCGTCGAGGTGCTCGACGCCGGCCCGGTCCACCGGGATCACCACGGCGGTCGGGGTGTTGTCGTCGTCCTGCGCGGTGATGCGCAGATAGTCGGAGAACTGTGCGCCGGTGCTGTAGAACTTGCGACCGCGCAGCCGCAGCCCGTCCGCGGTCGACACCAGCCGGGTGTCACGGTCGTTGCCGCCCACCGACTTCTGGCTTTTCTCGGCGTTGGCGCCGCCGATCAGCCCACCCTCGGCGACCACCGCGATCCACCGGTCACTGCCCGGCCGACGCGGCGCGACCTGTAGCTCCTCGACCAGCGCATAGTGGATGCGCAGGATGTGGGCCAGGTCGGGGTCGGCCGCGGCGAGCGCGATGAGTTGGTCGAAGAACTGCGGCACCGAGTAGCCGGCACCGCCGTGCTCGCGGGCCAATCGCACCGCGCCCCACCTCTGGTCCCGGACGAGTTTGAGGCCGCGCAGCGGCGGCTCGGTGCCGCCGGCGGCCAGCCGCTGGCGATAGTCGGCGGCGATGTCGGCGAGCACCCCGTCGATCGCCGCCGGATGTGTTGCCGGGTGCTCGTGGGATCCAACGGTCATGGAGTCAAAGCCTTTCTGGGCGAATCGATGTCGTGCACACGACAGCCAGCCCGAAAGGCTGTCAGGAGCGGACGGCGACGGCAACGGTTTGCTGCGTCCTGAATTTTTCGACACGGACTTTCATCCGCGCTGATTTCTGCGGTGACCACGAGATAAGCCGCGAAGCCGGGCCACGCCACCGCGGTCGTGTGCCACCATGTTGCCTGGTGGGTCAATTTCTCTGGTACATACCGAATACCGTCGAGCCCGGCCATCGCGGCGACGACACCGTCGACGGCTGGGGAAGTCTGGACTATTCGGTCGAGCTCGCGCTGAGCGCCGAGCAACACGGCTGGGAAGGCGCGCTGATCGGCACGGGCTGGGGGCGGCCGGACACTTTCACCGTCGCGACCGCCATCGCCGCGCGCACCACCAACTTCGCCCCGCTGGTGGCGGTCCGCCCCGGTTATTGGCATCCGGCACATTTCGCCAGTGCGGCGGCAACCCTGGATCGGCTCAATGACGGCCGGCTGCTGATCAACGTCGTCAGCGGTGCCGATGATCTGGCCGCGTACGGCGACCCCGAGGTCGACAAGGGCCGCCGCTACGACCGCACCCGCGAATTCATCCGGCTGGTTCGCCGCTTGTGGAGCGAGGACGACGTCACCTTCCGCGGCGAGTTTTTCGGTGTCGAACACTCGACGTTGCAGCCGCGCCCGCTCGGTGCGGCCGACGGCCGGCACCCGAAGCTCTATTTCGGCGGAGCATCGGCGGCCGCCGAGCAGGTCGCCGCGACCGACGCCGACGTCCAATTGTTCTGGGGCGAGCCACTGGACGGGATCGCCGAGCGCATCGACAGGCTGAAGTCGTTGTCCGACAAGCTCGGCCGCGAGCACGCGCCGCTGGAATTCGGCCTCCGGGTGACGACGCTGGTGCGCGACACGTCCGAGCAGGCCTGGCGCGACGCCGAGGCGAAGGTGGCCACGCTGGCCGGCACCCCGACCATGTTGCTGCTGCACGACCCGGCCGGCTCCGAGGGGCAGCGGCGGCTCAACGACCTTGCCGGGCGCGGCGAGGTGGTCGATTCCTGCCTGTATACGACGCCGAGCAAGTACGGCGGGGAGGGCGCCGGGACGACCTGGCTGGTCGGCTCGGCCGTCGAAGTCGCCGACGCGCTGCGCAAATACGCCGATCTCGGTGTCAGCCACTTCGTGCTGTCGGACACCCCGTACAAGTCGGAGACGGTCAGGCTCGGCGACCAGCTGCTTCCGCTGCTGCGTCCCACCGCCGTCCCGAACTGAGGCGTCAGAGCAGCGTCAACCCCACCCCCACCGCGCTGGCCAGACACATCGACGGCCCGTGCGGCACGGTGGCACCGGTGCGCCGCGCGGTCGCGACCACCCCGAGCGCCGCGGTCAGCAGCGGCGCGCCCAGCGCCGCCAGAAACCACACGCCGACGCCGAAGCAACCGGTCAGGGCGCCCAGACCGACGGCCAGCTTGACGTCACCGGCGCCCATCCCGCCCGGCGCCGCGCAGTGCACCGTCAGGTAGATCGCGGTAAGCGCCAGGGCTCCGGCCAGCGTCGCCGGCCCGCGCCCGGCCAGCGTCGCGACCGCCAGGATCGCCGCGGCCCCGGTCATCGTCAGCGCGTTGGGCAGGCGGCGCTCGCGAATGTCGTAGCAACTCAACGCCGCCAACCAGGCCAGCACCAGGCACGCGACCGCAATCCGCATGCGCGGCAGGCTATTCCGGCGCGGCCACCGCGCAAGTCATGGCCTCGCGGGGCGCGGGCCGCCCGGTGAACTGTTCCACCTGCGCGAAGGCCTGGTGCAGCAGCATCTGCAGGCCGCTGACCACCCGCCCGCCGGCGGCGCTCACCGCGGCGGCGAGCGGCGTGGGCCACGGGTCGTAGACGGCGTCCAGCAGCACACCGATGGGTGCGAAGGTGCCGGCGTAGCGTTCGGCCACGTTCGCCGGGATGGTGCTGACCAGCACCTCGGCGCCCGCCACCTCATCGGCCAGCCCGTCGCCGTCCAGGTCGCAGAACCGGGTCGGCACGCCCAGCTCGTTGCCCAGGTCCACCAGCCGGGCCGCCTTGTCGGGATTGCGTGCCACCACGGTGACGCCCGCGACGCCCAGCTGGGCCAGGCCGGCGACGGCGGCCGGCGCGGTGCCTCCCGATCCACAGACGAGCGCCCATCCCGAGGCGCTGCCGAGCGCTCCTGCGACCCCGTCGATATCGGTGTTGTCGGCCCGCCAGCCCGTGGGCGTGCGCACCAGGGTGTTGGCCGATCCCACCCGCTGCGCCCGGTCGGTGCGCTCGTCGGCGAATCGCAGGGCGGCGAACTTGCCGGGCATGGTCACCGATACCCCGACCCAGTCGGGGCCGAGGCCGCCGACCACGCCGGGCAGTTGCTCGGCGTCGCATTCGATGCGCTCGTACGTCCAGTCGGCCAGGCCCAGCGCGCGATAGCCGGCCAGGTGCAATTGCGGGGACTTCGAGTGGGCGATTGGCTTGCCGAGCACGGCAGCCTTGCGGGGGCCCGCGCTAGCGGGGCGTGCTGTCGAGGACACCATTGCGCTTGGCCAGCTCGATGTTGGCCAGATGTTGTTGATAGTCGCGGGTGAACAGCGTCGTGCCCTGGGCGTCGATGGTGACGAAGTACAGCCAGTCACCGGGCTGCGGGTGCTCGGCGGCGTTCAGCGCGTCGGTGCCGGGCGAACAGATCGCGGTGGCCGGCAGGCCCTGCGACACGTAGGTGTTCCACGGCGTCTTCTGGGCGCGGTCGGCGTCGCTGGTGGCCACCTCGCGGCGGTCCAGCGGGTAGTTGACCGTCGAGTCGAACTCGAGCGTGTGGTGGGCGTGCAGGCGGTTGTAGATGACCTGCGCGACCTTGGCGAAGTCCTGGGAGTTGGATTCCTGCTGCACCAGCGACGCCACCACCAGGATGTCGTACGGCGACAGGCCCATGGCCTGGGCTGTGTCCACCAGCCCGGACTTCACGTACTCCTCGCCGCCGGCGCCGATCAGGGTGGCCAGGATGCTCTCCGGCGACGCGGACGGGTCGATGTTGAAGGTGCCCGGCGCGATCAGGCCCTCGATCCGGCGGTGGTCCTTGCCGAGCTCACCGACGGGTTCGGTGGCCCACGGCGGCACCGCCAACGCCAGGGCGGAACTGTTGGTCGCGGCCGCGCGCAGGTCCTGTGCCCGGACGCAGCGCGTGTCGCCGTCGAGATCCACGCAGGTGGCGCGCGAGATCAGCGTCAGGATCCCCGGCGTCACCACGTTGGTCTTCATGTCGGTGGTGTCGTCGAGCTGGCGGCCCTCCGGGATGACCAGCCGGCCCACCCGGCTCTTCGGGTCGGTCAGCCGCGCGACGGCGTTGGCCGCCGGGATCTCGGTGCGCATCCGGTAGAAGCCGGGCTGGATCGAGTTGATGGCGCTGTTGCCGTGCGCGGCGTTGACGAACGCCCGGACCGTCTTGATGACCTGCTCTTTTTGCAGCGTCTCGCCGATGTTGGTGGTCGAGTCACCGGCCTGTACCTGAATCACCAGGTCCCGCTTGCCGCTACCGCTGTAGTCGTTGTCGGGCCCGAACAGCGTGTGCCACAGCTTGCCGCCGGCGAAGACACCCGCGAGCACCACCACGACGAACAGCGCGAGCATGATCTTGCCGACGAACCGCCGCCGACGGCCCCGCTTGGCCTGTTTGCGGGAGACGCGGCTCGGCCTGCGCCCCGACGGCGCACCCACCGCCTCCGGCTCGGCCCGTTCCCGCCGTGCGCTGTCAACCATCGCTGAGCTCCCCCACCGCCGCCGCGCGGCGCTGGTCCAGCCAACTCTGCAGGATCGCCACCGCCGCCGCCTGATCGATCACCGCACGCTGCTCCCTGGCCCGAACCCCGGCCGCGCGCAGCGAACGCTGCGCCGCCACCGTGGTCAGCCGCTCGTCGGCCAGCCGCACCGGGGTGGGCGCGATCCGCTGGGCCAGCGCGTCGGCCACCTCGATCGCGTCGATCGCCGAAGGGCCGGTGCGATCGGCCAGCGTGCGTGGCAGGCCGACGACCACCTCGACGGCCTCGAGTTCGGCGGCCAGCGCGGCCAGCCGCCGCAGGTGTTTGCCGTTGCGGTCGCGCCGCACGGTCTCGACCGGGGTGGCCAGGATGGCGTCGGGGTCGCTGCAGGCCACGCCGATACGGACGCTGCCCACGTCGATGCCGAGCCGCCGTCCCCGTCCAGGGTCCTGGTGGGGATCGCCGGGCCGGTCAGGCAAGCGGTGCTGTGCGGAGACCACTCAATCGACCCGCGCTATCACGGCGATCTCGGAACGTACCGCGTCGAGCGCTGTGTCGATGCCCGCCGGATCCTTGCCGGAACCCTGCGCCAGGTCCGCCTTGCCGCCCCCGCGGCCGTCGACGCTCGCGGCGAGCTGCTTGACCAGGTCGTTGGCGCGAAGCCCGAGATCCTGGGCGGCCGGGTTTGCGGCGACCGCATACGGCACGGTGGAGCCCTCATCCCCAGAAAGCACAGAGATCAGCGCGACCACCGCGGGATCGCTGCCCAGCTTGCCGCGGATGTCGCCGACCAGGGAGCGCAGATCGGCCGCCGTCATCCCGCCCGACATCCGTTGCGCCACCACCCGGACGTTACCGATACGCTCCGCGCCCGCCGCGGCGTTGGTCGCGGCGGCCCGCGCGCCGGCCAGCCGGGCGCGTTCCAGTTCCTTCTCCGCCGCCTTGAGCCGTTCCACCAGGTTGGCCACCCGGGCGGGCACCTCGTCGGACGGCACCTTCAGCGACGACGCCAGGCCCGCCATCAGCGCGCGTTCCTTGGCCAGGTGCCGGAACGACTCCAGCCCGACGTAGGCCTCCACCCGGCGCACCCCGGAGCCGACCGAGGATTCGCCCAGGATGGTCACCGGTCCGATCTGCGCCGAGTTGTGCACATGCGTCCCGCCGCAGAGCTCCAGCGAGAACGGGCCGCCGATCTCCACCACCCGGACCTCGTCGGGGTAGGCCTCGCCGAACATGGCCATCGCGCCCATCGCCTTGGCCCTCTCCAGCTGCTCGGTGAACGTGTGCACCTCGAAGTCGGCCTGCACGGCCTGGTTGGTCACCTCTTCGACCTGGGTGCGTTGTTCTTCGGACAGCGGACCCTGCCAGTTGAAGTCGAACCGCAGGTAGCCCGGCCGGTTCAGCGACCCGGCCTGAACAGCATTGGGCCCCAACACCTGTCGCAGCGCCGCGTGCACCATGTGGGTGCCCGAGTGCCCCTGGGTGGCGCCCCGGCGCCACTGCGGGTCGACGGCCGCGACGACGGTGTCGCCCTCCACGAATTCACCGGACTCGACGTTAACCCGGTGCACCCACAGGGTTTTGGCGATCTTCTGCACGTCGGTGACGGCGGCGCGGGCGCTCTGCCCGGCGCCCGTTCCGCTGATGGTGCCCTCGTCGGCGATCTGGCCGCCGGCCTCGGCGTACAACGGCGTGCGGTCCAGCACCAGCTCGACCCGGTCGGCCCCCTCGGTTCCGTGGGTGACCACCGGCACCCGCTTGCCGTCCACGAAGATGCCCAGAATCTTTGCCTCGGAAGTCAATTCGTCGAAGCCGGTGAACTCGGTGGGTCCGGCGTCGACCAGCTCCCGATAGGCGGTCAGGTCGGCGTGCGCGTGCTTGCGCGCGGCGGCGTCAGCCTTGGCCCGGCGACGCTGCTCGGCCATCAGTTCCCGGAAGCCGACCTCGTCCACGTGCAGGCCGGCCTCGGACGCCATTTCCAGCGTGAGCTCGATCGGGAACCCGTAGGTATCGTGCAGCGTGAAGGCATCCGATCCCGAGATCGCTTTCGCGCCAGCGGCTTTAGCGGTACCGGCCACCTCGTCGAACAGCTTTGAGCCGGCCGCCAGCGTGCGATTGAACGCGGTTTCCTCGGCGACCGCGATGCGCCGGATCCGATCGAAATCCTCGACCAGCTCCGGATACGACGGGCCCATCGCGTCGCGCACGGTGGCGATCAGGTCACCGACGATGGGCCCCTCGATGTCGAGCAGCCTGGCGGAGCGGATCACCCGGCGCAGCAGCCGCCGCAGCACATAGCCGCGGCCGTCGTTGCCGGGCGTGACGCCGTCGCCGATCAGGATGGCCGCGGTGCGGCTGTGGTCGGCGATGACCCGGTAGCGCACGTCGTCGTCGTGGTTGCCGACGTCATACCCGCGCGGCGCCCGCGCGGCCGCGGTGTCGATGACGGGCCGCAGCAGGTCGGTCTCGTAGACGTTGTGCACACCCTGCAGGATGAAGGCGACCCGCTCCACACCCATGCCGGTGTCAATGTTCTTGCGGGGCAACGGCCCCAGGATCTCGAAGTCGGCCTTGCCGGTGCCCTCGCCGCGCTCGTTCTGCATGAACACGAGATTCCAGATCTCGATGTAGCGGTCCTCGTTGGCGATCGGGCCGCCCTCGACGCCGAACTCGGGCCCGCGGTCGTAGTAGATCTCCGAGGACGGGCCGCACGGGCCGGGGATGCCCATCGACCAGTAGTTGTCCTCCATGCCGCGGCGCTGGATGCGGTCCTCGGGCAGCCCGGCGATCTCCTGCCACAGCTGCACGGCCTCGTCGTCGTCGAAAAAGACCGTGGTCCAGATGCGTTCGGGATCCAGGCCGTAACCGCCCTGCTCGACACCGTTGGTCAGCAGGGTCCAGGCCAGCTCGATTGCGCGACGCTTGAAATAGTCGCCGAAGGAGAAGTTGCCGGCCATCTGAAAGAACGTGTTGTGCCGGGTGGTGATACCGACCTCGTCGATATCGGGCGTGCGGATGCACTTCTGGATGCTGGTGGCGGTCGAGTATTCCGGGGTGCGCGCGCCCAGGAAGTAGGGCACGAACTGGACCATGCCCGCATTGACGAACAACAGGTTGGGGTCGTCGAGGATCACCGATGCGCTCGGCACCTCGGTGTGGCCCGCCTTCACGAAATGATCAAGAAACCGCTTCCTGATCTCGTGTGTCTGCACTTTCGAGTCCGCTTCTTTCCGTTACTTCGACGTCTCATTCCCAGCCTATTTCGCCGGGGCATCGCAAGCCCGTCGCACGACGCATTTCGACCGCTCACAGTACCTGCCCCGGCGCGCCGGGCACCGAGCCGCTAACCCTCCAGAAAGCTCAGCCTGACCGAGCGTTGCGGGTTGTCCCGGTTCAGGTCGACCAGGACGATGCTCTGCCACGTCCCCAGCATCGGCTCACCCCCCGACACCGGAACCGTCACGGACGGCGCGACCAGCGCCGGCATCACGTGGTCGGCGCCGTGGCCCGCGGAGCCGTGCGAATGCCGGTAGCGATCGTCGCGCGGCAACAGCCGTTCCAGCGTGTCGACAAGGTCGTCGTCGGAACCGGCGCCCGTCTCGATGATGGCCACCCCCGCGGTGGCGTGCGGGACGAACACGTTGCACAAACCGTCCCCGCGCGACCAGCAGAACCCGCGCACCGCCTCGGTGAGATCGACGACGCGGCGGCGCGAGGTGTCCACGTCCAACACATCGCTATGCACCCGACCAAGCCTACGGCGCCGGCCTCACGACCAGCCAATCCATTGTGAGCACGGCCACAGTTGGGCATTGCGGGCGCCAACCGGCAGGAGGAAGGTAATTCATGACCGGTGGCGCCACCGGGGCGCTGCCCCGAACAAAGAGGGGGTGGATCGTGTACGCACGCTCTACCACAATTCAGGCGCAACCCTCGTCCATCGACGCCGGAATTGCGCATGTTCGCGATGAGGTCATGCCCGCGCTGCAAGGTATGCCGGGGTGCATCGGAGTATCCCTTTTGGTCGACCGTCGCTCGGGCCGGTGCATCGCCACCAGCGCCTGGGAGAGCGACGAGTCCATGCGCGCAAGCGGTGAAACCGTGACGCCGATCCGTGATCGGGCGTCGGAGATGTTCGGGGGCACGGCGGACGTCGAGCATTGGGAGATCGCGGTGCTGCATCGCGAACACCACGCGCCCGACGGTGCGGGCGTGCGTGCGACTTGGGTCAAGGTGCCGACCGAAAGCATGGACCAGGGCATCGAGTACTACAAGTCGTCCGTGCTGCCCCAGCTCGAGGCCCTCGACGGGTTCTGCAGTGCGAGCCTCCTGATCGACCGCGCCTCGGGGCGTGGCGTGTCCTCCGCGACGTTCGACAGCGTCGATGCGATGGAGCGGAACAGGGAGCAGGCAACCGCGTTGAAGGACTCGTCGATGCAAGAGGCGCGCGCGGAGGAACTCGATGAATGCGAGTTCGAGCTGGCGCTAGCGCACCTCCGCGTGCCCGAGCTGGTCTGATCGAGATGCGACGGTAGACCGTCCGAAGCAGGCATTCGGCCGGTTATCGATCTGCGCCCGGAAAGCATTGCGGCCAGTTACCGGCAGGAGGAAGGTAGCGGGTGGGACCGGTGGCGCTACCGGGGCGCCGCCCCGACATAGGAGGGGTCGACCGTGTACGCACGCTCCACCACCATCCAGGCGCAACCCCTGTCGGTCGACATCGGCATTGCGCATGTTCGCGATGTCGTCATGCCCGCGCTCACCGAGATCGACGGGTGTGTCGGACTGTCGCTGCTGGTTGACCGGCAATCGGGCACCTGCATCGCCACCAGCGCGTGGGAAACCATGGAGGCTATGCGCGGCAGCGCCGAGCAGGTCGCACCCATCCGCGACCGGGCCGCGCTGATGTTCGACGGCAGCGCGCGGGTCGAGGAATGGGACATCCCGTTGCTGCACCGCGACCACCCGTCCCGCCCCGGCGCGTGCGTGCGCGCCACCTGGCTTAAGGTGGTGCCGGATCAGCTGAGCCGGTCGCTGGACTTCTACCGGATGGCGGTGCTGCCCGAGATGGAGGACCTCGACGGGTTCTGCAGCGCCAGCCTGATGGTCGACCACCCGGCCTGTCGCCGTGCCGTCACCTGCTCGACGTTCGACTCGATGGAGGCGATGGCCCGCAACCGCGACCGCGCCACCGAGCTGCGCAGCCGGCGGGTGCGCGAGCTGGGCGCCGAGGTGATCGACGTGGCCGAGTTCGAGCTGGCGATCGCCCGCCTGCGGGTGCCCGAGCTGGTCTAGCGCCCGCGGCGATCGGTCCGGCGCCGGCTCAGGGCGGTGGGCAGCAGAGCGCCCCTCTCCTCGTCGGTGAAGATCTTCATGCCCGACCCCTCTTGCGGATGATCGCGCGCAGCCGGTCCAGCCGACCGGCCATCTCGCGTTCACCGCCGCGGCCGGTGGGCCGGTAGTAGTCGACCCCTGCCAGCTCGTCCGGCGGATATTGTTGTGCGACAACCCCATCCGGGTGGTCGTGGGAATACCTGTAGCCCTGCGCGTTGCCCAGCCCCGCCGCACCCGAGTAGTGACCGTCGCGCAGATGGGGCGGAACCAGACCGGCTTTGCCGGCCCTGATGTCGGCCATCGCCGCGGCCAGCGCCGTGGTGACCGCGTTCGACTTCGGCGCGGTGGCCAGATAAATCGTGCAGTGCGCCAGGGTGAGCTGCGCCTCGGGCATGCCGATCAACGCCACCGTCTGCGCGGCCGCCACGGCGACCTGCAGCGCGTTCGGGTCGGCCATGCCGATGTCCTCGCTGGCCAGAATCATCAGCCGGCGCGCGACAAATCGTGGGTCCTCGCCGGCGACGAGCATGCGGGCCAGGTAGTGCAGCGCGGCATCGACGTCCGAACCACGCACCGACTTGATGAAGGCGCTGATGACGTCGTAGTGCTGGTCGCCGTCGCGGTCGTAGCGCACCGCGGCCTCGTCCAGGGACTGCTCGACGGCGGCGACGGTCAGCTCGCCGCCGGGCTCGACCGCCTCGGCGGCGACCTCCAGCGCCGTCAGCGCGCGCCGGGCGTCGCCCGCCGCCAGCCGCACCAGCAGATCGATGGCCTCGGGCGCGACCGCGATCTGGCCGCCCAGCCCGCGCGGGTCGTCGATCGCGCGCTGCACCACGGTGCGGATGTCGTCGGCACTCAGCGGCCGCAGCTGCAGGATCAGCGAGCGGGACAGCAGCGGCGCCACCACCGAGAAGCTGGGGTTCTCCGTGGTCGCCGCCACCAGCAGCACCACCCGGTTCTCCACGGCGGACAACAGCGCGTCCTGTTGGGTCTTGGAGAAGCGGTGCACCTCGTCGATGAACAGCACCGTCTGCTCGCCCGACAGCAGCGCCCGGCGCGCGGTATCGATCACCGCCCGAACGTCTTTGACACCGGCCGACAGGGCCGACAGCGCCTCGAACCGGCGGCCGGTGGCCTGCGAGATCAGCGCGGCCAGCGTCGTCTTGCCGCTGCCGGGCGGCCCGTACAGGATGGCCGAGGCCACGCCCGAGCCCTCGACCAGCCGGCGCAGCGGAGATCCGGGCGCCAGCAGATGGTCCTGCCCGACCACCTCGTCCAGCGATGCCGGACGCATCCGGACCGCCAGGGGTGCACCGCCCGACGCGCCCAGCCCGTGATCGGTCGGCTGCGGCGCACCGGGGAGGTCAAACAGACCGTCGGACACGGTTTCAGGCATACCACGGCGGGCGGACACCCGCGCCGGCCCAGGCATGCGGGCGGCAATCCGCGCGCCCCGGCCACATCTTTGCTAAGTTCGGCGTTTGCCAAGTTCCGCGCGCGTTCCCTCCTAGGAAACTTCAGTCACGAGGAAATCCGACAGCAAGGACGGACATGAGCCAACCTCCCGAGTATCCGGGCATCCCGGCAGACCCCCACGGCAGCAACCCTCCCGGCTACCCGCCTCCGGGCTATGGCGCACCGCCGCCGGGCTACGGCGCTCCCCCACCGGGTTACGGCGGACCCCCTCCGGGTTACGGACCGCCCCCGGGATATGGCGCGCCCCCTCCCGGCTACGGACCGCCACCCGGCTACGGTGGCCGGCCCGCGTTCAGCATCGGGGACGCGTTCGGTTGGGCCTGGAACACGTTCACCAAAAATGCTGTGGCACTTATCGTTCCGACCCTGGTGTATACGGTGTTGTTTGCCATCGCCTCCACCCTGATCGGCCTGAGCCAGGACATGGGCACCACGAGCAACTCCGACGACGATTACTTCACCTTCACCGCGAACCTCAACGGCGGCGGGATGGCACTGCTGATCGCCGGCTACCTCGTCGCCTACCTCGTCGGAGCGTTCGCCCAGTCCGCGTTCCTGTCCGGCTGCCTGGATCTGGCCGACGCTCGCCCGGTGACCATCGGGTCGTTCTTCAAGCCGCGCAACTTCGGCATGGTGTTTCTGGCCGCGCTGCTGGTCGGGATTCTCACCTCGATCGCCTCGGCGCTGTGCTTCCTGCCCGGCCTGATCCTGGGGATCTTTGCTCAGTTCACCATCCCGTACGCGATCGACCGGTCCGAGCAGCCCATCAAGGCGCTCACCTCCAGCTTCTCCACCGTCACGTCGAACTTCGGCAACGCCCTGCTGGTGTGGCTGGTCGAGGTCGCCGCCGTCGTGGTGGGCTTCCTGGCGTGTGGCGTCGGCGTGCTGGTGGCGGTCCCGGTCGCCGCTCTGCTCGGGATCTACGCGTACCGCAAGTTTTCCGGCGGACAGGTCGCCGCGCCGCGGCAGGCGGGATACCAGGCCGGCCCGCCGCCTGGCCCACCACCGGGACACGCACCGGCCTAGCGCTGCGCGCAGCCATTACGGCGCGGTAAGCCGCAATTGCGGTGCGCTGCGCCGTGTCCGCGCGTGTGATGGGATCACCGAGTATGAGCATCAAAGTTGCGCTGGAGCACCGCACCAGCTACACCTTTGACCGGCTGGTCCGGGTGCATCCGCACGTCGTGCGGCTGCGCCCGGCGCCCCACACCCGCACGCCCATCGAGGCGTATTCGTTGCGCATCGAGCCCGACGAACACTTCATCAACTGGCAGCAGGACGCGGTGGGCAATTTCCTTGCCCGGCTGGTGTTTCCGACTCCGATGCAACAACTGCGCATCACCGTCGGGCTGATCGCCGACCTCAAGGTGATCAACCCGTTCGACTTCTTCATCGAGGACTGGGCCGAACGGTGGGTCCCCGGCAAGGGACGGGCCGGGCTGACCTACCCCAAGGAGCTGGCCGAGGACCTGGAGCCCTACCTGCGGCCGGTCGACGAAGAGGGCGACGGCTCGGGTCCGGGCGAGCTGGTGCGGGCCTGGCTGAGCAATTTCTCGGTGCGCGACGGCACTCGCACCATCGACATGCTGGTCCAGCTCAACCGTGCGATCAACGCCGACGTCGCCTACAGCCTGCGGATGGAACCCGGTGTGCAGACGCCGGACTACACCCTGCGCGCCGGGGTCGGCTCGTGTCGCGACTCGGCGTGGCTGCTGGTGTCGATCCTGCGCCAGCTGGGGCTGGCCGCCCGCTTCGTGTCCGGCTACCTGGTGCAGCTGGCCTCCGACGTCGAGGCGCTCGACGGCCCGTCGGGACCCGCCGCGGACTTCACCGATCTGCACGCCTGGACCGAGGTGTACATCCCGGGCGCCGGCTGGATCGGGCTCGATCCGACGTCCGGGCTGTTCGCGGGCGAGGGCCACATCCCGCTGGCGGCCACGCCGCACCCGACGTCGGCGGCACCGATCAGCGGGGGCACCGAACCCTGCGCCTCGACGCTGGAGTTCTCCAACACCGTCACCAGGGTGCACGAAGATCCGCGCGTCACACTGCCGTACACCGACGACGCCTGGCGGGCCATCCGCGACCTCGGCCGGCGCGTCGACGAGCGGCTGGCCGCGGCCGACGTCCGGCTGACCGTCGGCGGTGAGCCGACCTTCGTTGCGGTGGACATCAACTCGAAGTCGGCGAAGGAATGGACCACGGCCGCCGACGGTCCGCACAAGCGGCAGCGCGCCTCCGATCTGGCCGCCCGCCTGAAATCCGCGTGGGCGCCGGGCGGTGTGATTCAGCGCGGGCAGGGCCGCTGGTATCCCGGAGAACCGTTGCCCCGCTGGCAGATCGCTCTGCATTGGCGCACCGACGGACGTCCGCTGTGGGCCGACCAGACGCTGCTGGCCGACCCCTGGAGCGGCAAGGCGCGACGCCCCGTCGACAACGAGGCGGCCGCTCGGGTGCTCACCGGCATCGCCGACGGCCTGGGACTGCCGGTCTCGCAGGTGCGGCCGGCCTACGAGGACCCGCTGCATCGGCTGGCCGCCAAAGTCCGTGAGCCCGACGGGGTTCCGGTGGACGCCGCCGAGGACCTGCAAGCCGACTCCCCCGCCGGACGAGCGGCGCTGCTGGCCCGGCTGGACGAATCCGTCACAACCCCGACGGCATTCGTGCTTCCGCTGCATCGGCGCGACGATGACCTCGGGTGGGCCAGCGCCGACTGGCGGCTGCGCCGCGGCCGTATCGTATTGCTGCCCGGGGATTCTCCGGCGGGGCTGCGGCTGCCGCTGGACTCGATCAGCTGGACACCGCCGCGCCCGTCGTTCGAGGCCGATCCCCTAACCGCCGGTGGCGCCCTGCCGACGGAGTCGACAGGCGCCGAGGTCGTCGACGCCGACGGCGCGCCGCCGACCGCGCTGGTCACCGAGATTCGGGACGGCCTGCTCTACCTCTTCCTGCCGCCCATCGAGGCGCTCGAGCACTACGTCGATCTCATCGCCCGGGTAGAGGCAGCGGCGGCGAAGGCGGACTGCCCGGTGGTGATCGAGGGTTACGACCCCCCGCCGGACCCGCGGCTGCGCTCGACCACCATCACCCCGGACCCGGGGGTCATCGAGGTCAACGTCGCGCCCACCGCCAGCTTCGACGAACAGAACCACCAGCTGGAAACGCTGTACGCGCAGGCCCGGCTGGCCCGCCTGTCCACCGAGTCCTTCGACGTCGACGGCACGCACGGCGGCACCGGCGGCGGCAACCACATCACCCTGGGCGGCGTGACGCCCGCGGACTCACCGCTGCTGCGCCGCCCCGACCTGCTGGTGTCGCTGCTGACGTACTGGCAGCGCCACCCGTCGCTGTCCTACCTGTTCGCCGGCCGGTTCGTGGGCACCACGTCGCAGGCGCCGCGGGTGGACGAGGGTCGCGCCGAGGCCCTCTACGAGCTCGAGATCGCGTTCGCCGAGATCGCCCGGCTGGGCGGCGGTGGCGCCACCAAACCGTGGGTGATCGACCGCGCGCTGCGTCACCTGCTCACCGACATCACCGGCAACACGCACCGCGCCGAATTCTGCATCGACAAGCTCTACAGCCCCGACAGCGCCCGCGGCCGGCTCGGCCTGCTGGAGCTGCGCGGCTTCGAGATGCCGCCGCACCTGCGCATGGCCATGGTGCAGTCGCTGTTGGTGCGCTCTTTGGTCGCGTGGTTCTGGGACGAGCCGCTGCGCGCGCCGCTGATCCGCCACGGCGCCAACCTGCACGGCCGATACCTGTTGCCGCACTTCCTGATTCATGACATCGCCGACGTCGCCGCGGACCTGCGAGCGCACGGCATCGCGTTCGAGACCAGCTGGCTGGATCCGTTCACCGAGTTCCGGTTCCCCCGCATCGGGACGGCGGTGTTCGACGGCGTGGAGATCGAACTGCGCGGGGCCATCGAGCCGTGGACCACGCTGGGCGAGGAGTCCACCGCCACGGGCACCGCGCGCTACGTCGACTCCTCGGTCGAGCGCCTCCAGGTTCGCATCATCGGGGCCGACCGCCACCGTTATGTGTTGACGGTCAACGGCTATCCGGTGCCGTTGCTGGCCACCGACAATCCCGACATCCACGTGGGCGGGGTCCGGTTCAAGGCCTGGCAGCCGCCCAGCGCGCTGCACTCCACCATCTCGGCCGACGGGCCGTTGCGGTTCGAGCTGATCGACCTCACCACCGGCACGTCGCGCGGGGGCTGCACCTACCACGTCGCCCACCCCGGCGGGCGCGCCTACGACACACCACCGGTCAACGCCGTAGAGGCCGAGGCACGCCGCGCCCGCCGCTTCGAGGCGACCGGCTTCACCCCCGGCAAACTCGACCTGTCCGGCATCCGGGAAAAGCAGGCCCGGATCTTCACCGACGTCGGCGCGCCGGGCATCCTCGACCTGCGCCGCGTGCGTACCGTTGCGCAGTAATGGCGTTTGCGGACATGACATTCGGGAACGGTGCACCGTCAACGGCCGGCACCGCGCGCTACGACGCCGACCGCCTGCTGGCCGGCTACCGCGCCGCGCGCGCCCAGGAGGCGCTCTTCGACCTGCGGCACGGCCCGGCGAGCGGCTATGACGAGTTCGTCGACCAAGACGGCAACGTGCGCGCGGCGTGGGCGGAGCTCGCCGACGCCATCGCCGAGCGCGGCCGCGCCGGGCTGGACCGGCTGCGCTCGGTGGTGCACGACCTCATCGACAACGACGGCATCACCTACACCGATGTCGAGCCCGGCGGTCGCGGCCAGGAGCCCCGGCCCTGGCAGCTGGACACCCTGCCCATCGTGCTGTCCGCGGCCGACTGGGACGCGCTCGAGTCCGGCCTGCTGCAACGCTCGCGGGTGCTCGACGCCGTGCTGGCCGACCTGTACGGTCCGCGCAGCCTGCTCACCGAAGGCGTCCTGCCCCCCGAGCTGCTGTTCGGCCACCCCGGGTACGTGCGTGCGGCCAACGGCATCGAAATCCCGGGCCACCACCAGCTTTTCATGCACGCCTGCGATGTCAGCCGTCGGCCGGACGGCGAATTCGTCGTCAACGGCGACCGCACCCAGGCGCCCTCCGGGGCCGGGTACGCGCTGGCCGACCGACGGGTGGTCGCGCACTCGATTCCCGAGCTCTACGAGCGCATCGCGCCACGGCCGACGACGCCGTTCGCCCAGGCGCTGCGGCTGGCGCTGATCGACGCGGCGCCCGATGACGCCCAGGACCCGGTGGTGGTGGTGCTGTCCCCGGGCATCTACTCCGAGACCGCGTTCGACCAGGCGTATCTGGCCACCCTGCTGGGCTTTCCGATGGTGGAAAGCGCCGACCTGGTGGTGCGCGACGGCATGTTGTGGATGCGCTCGCTGGGCACGCTCAAGCGCGTCGACGTTGTGCTGCGCCGGGTCGACGCCGAGTACACCGACCCGCTGGACTTGCGCGCCGACTCCCGGCTCGGGGTGGCCGGGTTGGTGGAGGCCCAGCACCGCGGGACGGTGACCGTGGTCAACACGCTGGGCAGCGGAGTTCTGGAAAACCCTGGGCTGCTGCGTTTCCTGCCCGCGATGGCCGAGCACCTGCTGTCGGAAAAGCTGCAGCTGCCCACCGCCCAGGTCTACTGGGGTGGCATCGCCAATGAGCGCTCACACCTGCTGGCAAACCTGTCGTCGTTATTGCTGAAGTCCACCGTCGGCGAGAAAACCCTTGTCGGGCCCACGCTTTCGTCTCAGCAGCTGACACAGGTGGCGGCCCGCATCGAGCAGACGCCGTGGCAGTGGATCGGCCAGGAACTGCCGCAATTCTCGTCCGCGCCCACCGACCACGCCGGCGTGCTGTCGTCGGCGGGTGTCGGCATCCGGTTGTTCACCGTGGCCCAACGCGGCGGCTACGCGCCGATGATCGGCGGCATCGGCTACGTGCTGGCGCCCGGATCGGCCGCATACACGCTGAAAACCATTGCGGCAAAGGATGTCTGGGTGCGGCCCACGGAGCGGGCCCGCGCCGAGGCGATCAGCCTGCCGACGCCGGAGCCGGCGAAGACGGCCGCGGGCACCTGGGGCGTCAGCTCCCCACGTGTGCTGTCCGACCTGTTCTGGATCGGCCGCTACGGCGAGCGCGCGGAGAGCATGGCGCGGCTGCTGATCGTCACCCGCGACCGGTTCCACGTCTACCGCCACCACCAGCACAGCGAGGAAAGCGAATGCGTGCCGGTGCTGATGACCGCGCTGGGCCGCATCACCGGAACCGACATCGCGGCCGACAGCGACGGCGACCACGCCGAGATGATCGCGATCGCCCCCTCCACGCTGTGGTCGCTCACCGTCGATCCGCACCGGCCCGGCTCCCTGGTGCAATCGGTGGAGGGATTGGCGCTGGCCGCGCGGGCGGTGCGCGACCAGATGTCGAACGACACCTGGATGGTGCTGGCCGCGGTGGAACGCGCGCTGGCACTGGAAAGCGAACCGCCGGAATCGCTTTCCGAGGCCGACGCCCTGCTCACCGGGGCCCAGGCCCAGACGCTGGCCGGCATGCTGACCCTGTCCGGGGTGGCCAGCGAGTCGATGGTGCGCGACGTCGGGTGGACGATGATGGACATCGGCAAACGGATCGAACGCGCGCTGTGGCTGACGGCGTTGCTGCAGGCCACCCTGACCGTCGGCCGCGGCGCCGCGGCCGAGCAGACCGTCATCGAGTCCACCCTGGTGGCGTGCGAGTCCTCGGTCATCTACCGGCGCCGGACGGTGGGCAAGATCAGCGTGGCCGCCATGGCCGAGCTGATGCTGTTCGACGCGCAGAACCCGCGGTCGCTGCTCTACCAGCTGGAGCGGCTGCGGATCAATCTCCGGGACCTGCCCGGCTCGTCGGGGTCATCGCGCCCCGAACGGCTGGTGGACGAGATCGGCACCCTGCTGCGGCGGTCCCATCCCGCCGAGCTCGAACGCATCGGCGGCGACGGCCGGCGTGCGGAGCTGGCGGAGCTGCTCGCTGCGGTGCATGGCGAGCTGCGCAGCCTGGCCGAGGTCATCACCACCACCCAGCTGGCGCTGCCCGGTGGCATGCAACCGATTTGGGGTCCCGACCAGCGACGGGTGATGCCGGCCTAGTCTCACGCGTTGGAGATCGCCCGGTCCTCGGCTCGCCACCGCGACGGGCACCAGGGCGGTGCCCACCACCAGGTCCGCCGTGGTCGAGAAGCACACCGTAGGGCCTAGCCGGCCACCGAGGCGCGACCGCGGGCCTCCGAGGTCACCTCGTCGACCACTGTGTAGATGAACCTCATCTTCTCCAGCACCGCGACCGGCAGCACGAACGGGTACAGGTCGTCGTGACCCATCGACCGGTTCACCATGTTCAGCGACCACGACAGGGGCAACCACATGTCGATGATCGTTTGAAAAGCGCTGGGGCCCAAGGCGGGCCGGTCGAACGTTGCCGACGCCGGCGCCAGTCCACACCATGCCGAGGTGTCCAGCGTGTCGCGAATGTGCAGGTAGTGGGCGAACGTCTCGGCCCAGTCCTCGGCGGGATGCATGGTCGCGTAGGACGACACGAAGTCCTCCTGCCAACCCTCGGGAGCGCCCTCGCTGTAGTGGCGGTCGAGCGCCTCCTGATAGTCGGCTTCGTGGTCACCGAACAGCTCGTTGAACCGCTCCACATAGTCGGTGAACGGCGCGATCAGCCGGTAGTAGTAATAGTGCCCGATCTCGTGGCGGAAGTGCCCCAGCAGGGTCCGGTAGGGCTCGTCCATCTCGACGCGCAGCTGCTCGCGGTGCGCGTCGTCACCCTCGGCCAAATCGATGGTGATGACCCCGTTTTCGTGTCCGGTCATCACCTTCTCGTGCGCGCTGGACAGCAGCCGGAACGCCAGGCCGTAGTCGGGATCCTTGTCGCGCCCGACGATCGGCAGCTTGAGCTCGCTCAGCTCGGCGATCAACCTGCGCTTGGCCGCCTCGGCCCGGGCGAACTCGGCCATCCCGACGGTGTCGGCGTCGTTGGGCCGTTCGATCGTCAGCGCGCACGAGGGGCACAGCAACCGGGGGGTATTGACTGGGACCAGCCAGTTGCATTCGGCGAGAAGTAAGTTGGCGCACAGCTGATACTCGCTGGCGTGCACGAAACCGGCGTGCTCGCCTGCGTCGTCCTCCGAGATCACCAGCAGCGCCATCTGGTCCAGCGAAAACCCAAGCGCGCTACCGCAATTCAGGCAGGTGGAGTTCTCGAAGGTGAGGCGCTGGCCGCAGTTGGGGCAGGTGAAGTCACGCATGCAGCACTTCGCCTTCGTAGGGCACCACGTCGACGGCGACGTCGATCACGCTGTGCTCCGAGTCGGTGTAGATGATGCCGCGCAGCGGCGGGACGTCCGCGTAGTCACGGCCCCGTCCCACGACGATGTAGCGCTCGTCGACCATCTGGTCGTTGGTGGGATCGAGCCCCAGCCATTCGAATTGGCCGGGCTCCGCGGGGGTCCACACCGCAGCCCAGGCATGGGTGGCGTCGATGCCGATCATCCGATCCTTTCCGGGTGGCGGATCGGTGGCCAGATACCCGGATACGTAACTGGCCGCCAACCCGTTGGCTCGCAGGCAGGCGATCGCCAGCCTGGCAAAGTCTTGACATACCCCTTCGCGGGCGGCCAGAACCTCATTGACCCCGGTGGAAATCGTCGTCGACCCGGACCGGTAGGTGAAATCGGTGAAGATGCGCGACGTCAGATCGCCCAGCACCTCGATCAGCGGGCGCCCGGCGGTGAAGCTGGGCGCTGCGTAGTCGCGGACGTCGTCGGTGATCTCCGGCGGATTGAGGTCCAGGGTGAACTCGGTCGCCAGCGCTCCGGCGGGCCCGGCCGGACGGGCCGCCTCCCACGGCAGCGCCGCCGGCCCGACGGTGTAGAGATCCGGGCCGGGCGGATAGACGTCGACGATCGAGTCGCTGGTCACCTTCAGGACCCCGTGCGGCTCGGTCACGTGGAAATAGGAGCTGATGTTGCCGTAGCTGTCCTCGCTGGTGGAGCTGTCGGCGGGGGCCGGGTCGATGATCAGCCGATGGGCGACACAGCGCTGCCGCAGCGAGTCGCGCGGGGTCAGAAATCCGCGTCCGTAAGAGCTGGTCACGACGTCGGAGTAGCGGTACTCGGTACGGTGGGTCACCCGGTGGCGACGTGCGACCCCGGTCCCCGGTTCACCTGGTTCTGCTGGCAAGCGCTTTCTCCTCCTCACCGCTGATCTCATCACACGCCGGACGGCGGCGTGGGGTGCGCGGGACGCCCTGTCGCGTACCGTTTGCCGATCCGACGGCATTCGCGCCAAAACGGGAGCACAATCGTGTTGTGGCCACGTGGGGCGAGGTCGCCCGCATCGTTGGTGAGCTGGCACTCACCTCCGAGCCGTCACCGCATGACTGGCGGGTCGGCAAGAAATTGCTGGCCTGGGAGCGGCCGCTGCGGCCCTCCGAGCGCGAGGCGCTGGAGCGCGACGGCCCCGAGCCGCCGCAGGGCGACATCCTCGGCGTTCGGGTGTCCGACGAGGGCGTCAAGTTCGCGCTGATCGACGACGAGCCCGGGACTTACTTCACCACACCGCATTTCGACGGCTATCCAGCGGTGCTGGTCAACCTGGCCGAAATTTCGGTGCGCGATCTCGAGGAGCTGATCACCGAGGCGTGGCTGACCCAGGCGCCGCGAAAGTTGGTTCAGGAGTACCTGGCCGACTCGCGCTGAAGCGCTCAGACGTGCCGAAGATCGATGACCCGTTGCAGGTCGTCGACGCAGGCGCTGACGACGTCGGCGAGGATCACCTGCGTCTCCTTGCGCGCGCCGGACTGCAGTTCCGCGGCGTGGTGGCGCGCCGAGGCCGCGTACGCGCACGCGCCGGCGGGATCGGTGTCGGCGAGCGCGGTCGCGGCCGCGAGTGTCACCAGCACCGTGTGCACGGGCTGCGGGAGCGGCTCGCGCCAGCCGTCCACCTCGGGGGCCACGGCGCGAGCCAGTTGCAGCACCGAGCCGGCCAGCAGGGCCACGTGTACGGCCTGATGGTCGGCGGCCCGCACCGCGTCCCGCAGGCCCCAACGTCGCGGTGCCACGGCGACGACCTGGCGGGCGGTGGTGCGTGCCTCGAGCAGTCCGCTGAGCTCTCCGTGCACGCGGTCGACGGCCGTCAGCGGCCACTCGGGCGGAGCCGCTTGGCGTCTGATGGCGACGACCGCGGCGCGGGTCAGCACGTCGCCCAGCACCCCGAGCACGCCGACGCGGGCGGTGCGCAGCACCGTCAGCGGGTCGGCGGGAAACAGCAGGACGGCGAAGACGATGGCCACCGCACCGCCGATCAGCGCGTCGAAGATGCGTTCCAGCCCGACGCCGCCGCGGTAGAGGGCCAGCACCAGGATCGCCGACACCACGGTCTGGTTGGCGAACATCATGCCGTGACCGATGAAGCCGCCCCCGATGAACACCGCGGCCCCCAGCGCCACCAGCGCGGCCACCGCGATGGGCACTTCGCCGGGACCGAGCAGACCCTGCACCAGCGAGCCCACCCCGATCCCCAGGGTCACCCCGATCATCATCTGGACGGCGCGTTGCGCGCGCAGCACGTTGCTGGTCGACAACGACACCGCGGCCGCGATCGGCGCGAAGAACGGCTGCGGGTGGTCCAGGACATCGTGTGCCAGGTACCAGGACAGGCCCGCGGCCACGGCGGTCTGCACCAGGTTGAACCAGACCTGCCGCAACCGTTTGCTGCCCGCGCGTGCGGCTGCGAGAACCAGCGATGGCAGCGCCCGCCGCGAAGCACCCACCGGCTAGGTCCGGTTTAACTCGAACAGCGGAATCACCCGGGTGGTCTTGGCCTGGTACTCGGCGAAGCCGGGGGCGGCGGCGGTGACTTTGTCGAAGAGCGCGGCGCGCTCGTCGCCGGGCAACTCGTGGGCGGCGACGTCGAACGTGTCGGCGCCGATCTCCACGCGCGCCTGGGGGTTGGCCCGCAGGTTGTGCACCCAGGCCGGGCTGACCGGGGCGCCGGCGAAGGAGCCGATGATGATGAGCTTGCCGTCGATGCGGAAGTAGGCCAGCGGCGATACCCGGGGCTCGCCGGATTTGGCGCCGGTGGTGTGGAGCAGCAGCAGGTCGGCGTTGGCGAACTGGCCGCCGACCTTGCCGTCGTTGGCCCGGAACTCATCGACGATGCTCTGATTGAATGCGTTCAGCTCTGCGGCGTCAGGCTTCTGTTGGCTCATGCCTCGTCAAACCTTGTCGGGTTTGGCGTCTATTCCGGATTCCTTGCGCTGCTGGGCGGTGATGGGCGCCGGCGCTTCGGTCAGCGGGTCGACGCCGCCGCCGGTCTTGGGGAAGGCGATGACCTCGCGGATGGAGTCGACGCCGGACAGCAGCGCGTTGATCCGGTCCCAGCCGAACGCGATCCCGCCGTGCGGGGGTGCGCCAAAGGTGAAGGCCTCCAACA
>NZ_LZKI01000031.1 GCF_001672755.1 Mycobacterium colombiense
ACGCGCAGCGCGCGGGACGCGAAATCCAGGTCTACGCCGACCTGGTGGTGTCCCTGGCCGACGATCCGCTGGCACCGGCGGACGACATCTCCTCCGATGCCCACGTATTCACCGGCAACGCAAGCGATCTGGCGGATCTTCTGCTCGCCTGGCAGGACGCCGGAGTCGACGGCGTGCGGCTGCGGCCCGCGATCAACGCCATCGACCTGCCCGCCATCGTCGACGACCTGGTGCCGCGACTGCAGCGCGCCGGCCGATTCCGCGCCCGGTACCGCAACGGCGAGACGCTGCGCGAACGCCTGGGCCTGGCCTTTGCACCCAATCGGTACGCGACGGTGCCGTCATGACCGTCACTCCCCTGTCGATCCTCGACCTCGCGCCGATCAGCGCCGGCAGTGACGCCGCGACGGCATTGCGCAACACCATCGACCTGGCCCAGCACGCCGAGCACTGGGGCTACCGGCGCTACTGGCTCGCCGAGCACCACTTCGTGGCGGTGGCCAGCTCGTCACCGGTGACGCTGATCGGCCAGATCGCCGCGGCCACAGAGCGAATCCACGTCGGATCGGCCGCAGTTCAGGTCGGACACACGACGGCGCTCGCCGTGGTGGAAAGCTTCGGCATCCTCGACGCGCTCTACCCCGGCCGCATCGACATGGGGCTGGGCCGGTCCGGGCAGCGGCGCCGAGACGCGGCCGCGTCGTCTCCGGCCGCACCCGAACGCGCACCCACGCCGTGGCATGAGGTGGCCGGCGTCGTCGTTCCCACCCCCTTCGACCAGACGCCGCTGATGAAAAGCGATCGGATCCGGGCGCAGGCGTCGGTGCTCGCCCAGCCGTGTGCTCAACCCCCCGACTTCGCCGACCAGCTGGCCGACATCGAGGCGATGCTGGACGGCACCTACACCGTCAATGGCCATGAGCTGCACGCCGTTCCGGGCGAGCATGCCCAGCTGACACCGTGGATCTTCGGCAGCACCAAGGGGCAGAGCGCCGAGGTGGCCGGTGCCCGTGGACTGCCGTTCGTCGCCAGTTACCACATCACCCCCGGCACGGCGCTCGACGCAATCAGCGCCTACCGCAACGCCTTCCGACCGTCCGCCCGGCTCTCCGAGCCGTACGTGGTGGTGTCGGCCGACGTGGTTGTGGCCGAGGACAGCGCGACCGCACGCCACCTCGCGTCCGGTTACGGCCGCTGGGTGCATTCCATCCGCAGCGGCCACGGTGCGGTGCCCTACCCGGACCCCGACTTCTGCGAGCCGTTGACCGAGGACCAGCAAGCGCTGGTGGCCGACCGCACCGCAACGCAATTCGTCGGCAATCCGGACGAGGTCGCCGACCGGCTCGAGCTGCTGCGCCAGGCCACCGATGCCGACGAACTGGTGATCACCTCCGTGACGCACCGGCACGTCGACCGGTTGCGCTCGCATGAACTGATCGCCAAGCGATGGGGGCTGACCGGATGAGCGTTCGAAAAGCGGTCCGCCGCAAGCAGATACATCTGGGCGCACACTTTCCCGGGGTGAACAACACCACGGTGTGGTCCGACCCTAGCGCCGGCAGCCAGATCGCCTTCGACTCGTTCGTGCACCTTGCCGAGACCGCCGAGCGGGGGCTGTTCGACTTCTTCTTCCTGGCCGAAGGCCTGCGGCTGCGTGAGCACCGCGGCAAGATCCACGACCTCGACGTCGTCGGCAGGCCCGACACCTTCACCGTGCTGGCCGCGCTCGCCGCGGTCACCGACAGGCTCGGCCTGGCCGGCACAATCAACACCACCTTCAACGAACCCTATGAGGTGGCAAGGCAATTCGCGACGCTGGACCACCTGTCCGACGGGCGGTCGGCCTGGAACATGGTCACCTCCTCGGACGCGTTCACCGGGGAGAACTTCCGCCGCGGCGGGTTTCTCGCGCACGCCGACCGCTACCACCGGGCCGAGGAATTCATCACCGTGGCGCGAAAGTTCTGGGACAGCTGGGCGGCCGATGCCGTTCTCGCCGACGTCGATGCCGGAATCTATGCCGATCCGGCCCGCATCGGCAGCGTCGAGCACCACGGCCCGCAATTCGACGTCCGCGGCGTCGCCGCGCTGCCCGCCGGGCCGCAAGGCCACCCGGTGCTGCTGCAGGCCGGTGACTCCGACGACGGCCGCGACTTCGGCGCCCGGCACGCCGATGCCCTGTTCACGCTGCACGGGTCGCTCGAGGCGGGCCAGCGCTACTACGCCGACGTGAAGAGCCGGGCCGCGGCCTACGGGCGGGATCCCGACCAGCTCAAGGTGCTGCCCGGTGCGACGTTCGCGCTGGGCGGCACCCCCGCCGAGGCGCAGGACAACGCCCGCCACATCCGCGAACAACAGGTCAGTGGCCCGACCGCGATCGCGTTCCTCGAACAGGTGTGGGGTGTGGACCTCTCGGCCTACGACCCCGACGGGCCGCTGCCCGACGTCGACCCCGTCGAGAACCCGAACATCACGCGCGGACGGGTCCGGCACGGCGACCCCAAGACGGTCGCCGCAACCTGGCGGGCCCGAGCAGAAGCCGAAAGCCTGTCCATCCGCGAGCTGATCATCGAAGTGACCAGTCGCCAGCAGTTCGTCGGGACTCCGCAGCAGGTGGCCGAGGAGATCGACCGCTACGTGCAGTCGAATGCCTGCGACGGCTTCATCCTGGTGCCGCACCTGACGCCGCACGGCCTCGACGAGTTCGTCGACAAGGTGGTGCCGCTGCTGCAGGAGCGCGGTAGCTTCCGCACCGAATACCGCGGCCACACCCTGCGCGAGCATCTGGGCCTGCCACCCACGGCGGGGTGGGCGGGAAATCCGGCCGGCATCGCGATCGGCCAATGAGAGCCGGCAGAGCGGCACGGTGAATTCTGCTCCCCCGCCTGGACTCGAACCAGGAACCCTTCGGTTAACAGCCGAATGCTCTGCCAATTGAGCTACAGGGGACTAACCCGATCGCGGGACGACTCTAGCGTACTGGCACGACCGCACCCAACTGCGGACCAGTGGCGATCGCCAGCGCAGCATGGCCGGGCGCAGCGGGTCGCCGGGCGGTGAGGCAGGATGGAGCCATCGATAGTCGGGAGGAACGTTTTGATCCGGTATGTCGTGGTGCTTGGACTGGGTTACGTGCTGGGCTCGAAGGCCGGGCGTCGCCGATACGAGCAGCTCGTCGGCACTTACCGCGCGCTGACCAGCAGTCCGGTGGCCAAGTCGATGATCGAGGGGGGACGCCGCAAGGTCGCCAATCGGATCTCCCCCGACGCCGGTTTCGTCACGTTGAAGGAGATCGACGACCAAACGGCGATCATGGAACGCGACGTCGAGGCCGACGACGCGCTCGCGCCGTCTAATCGTCGCCGCTAGCCTGCTCCAACAGGCTGCGCCGGTAGGACTCCATCGCCACCAGGTCGCCGAACAGGGCGTGATACTCGTCGCCCTGCTCGATCGGCGACATGCGCTGCAGCTTCGACTTCACCTCGGCGATCTGCCGGCCCATCCACACCTCTTGCAGCCGGGCCAGCACGCCGCCGATGTAGCGCGGCAGCTTCTCCTCGTCGACCTGGATGGCCTCCACCCCCAGCTCGCTGGCCAGGCCGGCCGTCAGGGGCGAAGAGGCCTGATCACGCACCGCCTCGATCCACTGCGCGCCGGTGACCCCGCTCGACGTACCCCCGGCGGTCTCGATGGCCGCGCGGATGGCCGCGTACCCGGGATGGGTGAAGCTCTCGACGGTCAGCGTGTCGAACACCGGCCCCGCGAACGCTGGGTACTGCAGGGCCGCCTTGAGCGCCTCCCGTTGCGGCCACAGGGTGGGGTCGCGCGGGTCCGGACGGCCGGCGGCAGCCTGGGCGGCGGCGGGTGCCGGCTCGGCCGCGCGGCGCGAGGCCTTGGGCGCGGATCCGCCACGGGCCTGGGTGGTGGAGCTCTTGGCCTGGCTGCGCACCCGGTCGATCACCTGCGCGACGTCGTCCCAGCCGACCCAGCCGGCGAGCTGGCGGGCGTACTCGTCGCGCAGCGTGGGGTCCTTGATCTGGCCCACCATCGGCACGCAGCGGCGCAGCGCGGCGACGCGGCCCTCGGCGCTGTCCAGGTCCATCTCGGCGAGCGCCGAACGTATCGCGAATTCGAACAGCGGGGTTCGCCGCGCCACCAGGTCGCGCAGCGCGCCGTCGCCGGACTTCAGCCGCAGATCGCACGGATCCATGCCGTCCGGCGCGACGGCCACGAACGACTGCCCCGCCAGGTTCTGCTCGCCGCCGAAGGCCTTGAGCGCGGCGGCCCGCCCGGCCGCGTCACCGTCGAAAACGTAGATCAGTTCGCCGCGAAAGAAGCTGTCGTCCATCATCAGTCGGCGCAGCATCGACAGGTGCTCGTCGCCGAACGCGGTGCCGCACGAGGCGACGGCGGTGGTGACCCCGCTCAGATGCATCGCCATCACGTCGGTGTAGCCCTCGACGACGACGGCCTGATGCCCCTTGGCGATGTCGCGCTTGGCCAAGTCGAGGCCGAACATCACGTTCGACTTCTTGTACAGCAGCGTCTCCGGCGTGTTGATGTACTTGGCTTCCATCGGATCGTCGTCGAACAGCCGCCGGGCCCCGAAACCGATCACCTCACCGGCCGAACTGCGGATGGGCCACAACAAACGGCGGTGGAAACGGTCCATCGGTCCGCGCCGCCCCTGCCGCGACAGGCCGGCCGTTTCCAGTTCTTTGAACTCGAAGCCCTTGCGTACCAAGTGCTTTGTCAGCGAATCCCAGCCCGACGGCGCGAAGCCGCAACCGAAGCGACGGGCCGCCTCGGCGTCGAAGTTCCGCTCGCTCAGGTACTGCCGCGCCGGTGCGGCCTCGGCGGATTCCAACGCCGCCGCATAGAACTCCGCCGCGGCCGCGTTGGCCGCGACGAGCCGGCTGCGGCTACCGCGGTCGCGCTGCACGCTGGTCGCCGGGCCGGAGTAGTTGATGGTGTGCCCGATCCGGTCGGCGAGCAGTTCGACCGCCTCGACGAAGCTGACGTGTTCGATCTTCTGAATGAACGCGTACACGTCGCCGCCCTCACCGCAGCCGAAGCAGTGGAAGTGGCCGTGGTTGGGGCGGACGTGAAACGACGGCGACTTCTCGTCGTGGAACGGACACAGGCCCTTGAGCGAATCGGCGCCGGCACGCCGCAATTGGACGTAGTCGCCGATGACTTCGTCGATGCGCACCCGCTCGCGGATGGCCGCGATGTCGCGGTCCGGAATCCGGCCGCGACCCCTGGCACGGCCATCGCCCTCCGCGCGTGAACCTGCCGGGCTTGACATCGGCTCAGTCTAAGGCGCGACGGCGAAAGCTAGCCGGTACCGATGACGCCGCAGGCGACCCGGTCCATCGCGTTCTCGGTGTCCTGGGCGCCGTGCAGCATCAGCGCGGTCTTGTTGCCCGCCAGCAGGTCGTCCCGGTTGAACGAATCCGTGGTGGTGACCAGGTACGCCGAGCCATCCTGACGGACCTCGAGCGACGTCAGGTCGCCGCTTTCCGGCTTTCCGGTGTGACCGGGCGCCTGGTAGTGACCGCCGGCGGACAGGAAGTTCCCGGGCGCACCGCCGGTGGGAGCCACCGAGTTCGGCTCGCACTTGCCGATCTCGTGCACGTGCAGGCCGTGAATGCCGGGCGTCAGGATGCCGGGCGCCGCCGTCTTCACGGTGACGGTCACGTAGCCGCCGGTGAAGTCGAAGGTCGCGGTGGCCGCCGAGCGGCCATCGGGCGTCTTCAGTTCCGCGCTGAGCGAGCCGCCGGCCGGCGTCGGGGTCGTCGTCTCACCGGATGACGTCGGAGCGGCACTCTTCACCGGCGGGGTGGTGCCCGGCTGGGTGCTCGCATGCTGCGGTGAACTGCAGGCTGTCATGGCGACGACGGGCAGTCCCATCAAGAAGGAGGCCACAAAGGGCGAGCCGCTGAATTTCTTCATGTCGGGCAGCCTAACTCGCGGCGGCCCCGCCGATTCCCGGACCGGACGACTTGATGCCCTCAGCGACTACGGAGCGGCCTGGCGGACGTCGATCCGTTCGAGCCTGCCCTCGGTGAACGAGGCGATCTGATCGACGATGACCCGCCACCTCGCACCGTCGTCGGCCGCGGTGTTGAAGGCCGCAGCAAAGACCGGATCGAGCGTCCGGGGTGCCCCGGCATACAGCCAGTGCGCGACCCGGTGGATGCGTTCGCGCTGCCCGGCTTGGGTTTCCTGATGCCGCGGATCGGACATGATGAATTGCAGCGCCAGGATTTTCAGCAAGGCGACCTCGGCACGCACCAGGTCGGGAACCTGCAGCTCGGCCCGGTAGCGCACCAGGGGTCCGGGGCCGGCCGCCGCACGGGTGGTGGCGATGGCGGCCGAGGCGAACCTGCCAACCAGCTCACTGGTCAACCGCTTGAGCGCGACCGATGCCGCGAGCGTGGCGTCATATTTGCCGACGGCGGCGACCACCGGCAGGGCGGCAAGCCGTCGCGCGGCCGCCATGAAGTCGTCGGCACGAACCCGGGAGAATTCGGTCTCGCCCAGTTTGGCCAACGCGGCGGCCTCGTCGTCGTCGGCGAGCACCCGCAGGTCGATGCGTTGGGACACCACACCGTCCTCGACGTCGTGCACCGAATACGCCACGTCGTCGGCCCAGTCCATAACCTGCGCCTCCAGGCACATCCGGCCCTCCGGCGCGCCCGCCCGAACCCAGGCGGCCGACTCACGGTCGTCGTCGTAGAACCCGAACTTGCGATGTCCTTCGCCGCGCGGCCACGGATACTTCGTGACCGCGTCAAGCGACGCGCGAGTCAGATTCAGTCCCGCGCTATTGCCTTGCTCGTCAAGCACTTTGGGCTCGAGACTGGTCAGGATCCGGAAGTTCTGGGCGTTGCCCTCGAAGCCGCCATAATCCGTTGCGACCTCGTCGAGCGCGTGTTCACCGTTGTGGCCGTAGGGCGGGTGTCCGATGTCGTGGGCCAGCCCCGCCAGCTCGACCAGGTCGAGGTCGCAGCCGAGCCCGATCGCCATGCCCCGCCCGATCTGGGCGACCTCGAGCGAGTGCGTCAGCCGGGTGCGCGGCGTGTCGCCTTCCCGGGGCCCGACCACCTGCGTCTTGTCGGCCAACCGGCGCAGCGCGGCGCTGTGCAGGACGCGCGCGCGATCGCGGGCGAAGTCGGTGCGGTGCTGATTCTCGGTACCCGGCAGACCCGCGGTCTTCGGCGCCTCGGCCACCCGTCGCTGACGGTCGAAGTCGTCGTATGGGTCGTGCTGATTCCTGGTCACCGACGCACAGTCTGCCAGGGAATGCCCGCCGAAGTCTGGCTCGACTCAGGCCTGCCGGCGTGTGTCGCGGCGGGGCTGTGCCTGACCGCCCCGCTATCCCATCGGGCCTACTGGCCTGCATCGCCGCGGGGCTAGATTGGCCCTATGCGTTGCACCGCTCGCCTGATCGCCGTGCTCGCGACGATCCTCACGGTCGGCTTCGGCGGCAGCCTGCTCCTGGCACCGTCCGCCGGCGCGCAACCACCATTCCGGTTGGCCGACTACATCACTGATCCCGCGGGGGCCTTATCGAATTCCGGGCACAGCGCGATCAGCTCCGCCCTCAACAAGCTGTACACCGACCGCCACATCCGGCTGTGGGTGGTCTATGTCGACAACTTCTCCGGCCAGACCCCGACCGGATGGGCACAGCGCACCGCGAGCAGCAGTGACCTGGGCGACTACGACGCGCTGCTGGCCGTCGGCACCACCAGCCGTGAGTACGCGTTCCTGGTGCCCACAACGATCAAGAGCATCAACGCAAACCAGGTCGACAAGTTGCGGCGCAACAAGATCGAGCCCGCCCTGCACAACGGGGATTGGAGCGGAGCCGCCGTCGCGGCGGCCAACGGGCTCGACACCTCGCCCGGTTCGTCGGGCCGGGTGGCACTGCTGGCCGTGCTGGCGGGCATTCTCGTCTCGTTGGCAGTCCTGTTGCTGGTCATGCGTTATCGGGGCCGGCGCCGCCGCGCCGCGGCGTTGGCCGCGGCACGCCGGGTCGACCCCACCGACACCGATGCGCTGGCCGCGGTGCCGCCGCAGGCACTCGACGACCTGTCCCGCGCGCTGGTGGTGGACGTCGACAATGCCGTGCGCACCAGCGCCAACGAATTGGGGCTGGCGGTCAGCGAATTCGGCGAAGACCGCACCCAGCCGTTCACCCGCGCCGTGACCAACGCGAAAGCGGCTCTGTCCCAGGCATTCACGATCCGCCAGCAGCTCGACGACGCGACGCCGGAGACACCGGCACAGCGCCGCGAGTTGCTCACCCAGGTGATCGTCTCGGCGGCCCGGGCCGATCGCGAACTGGAATCACAGACCGAGGCGTTCGAGAAGCTGCGTGATTTGGTGATCAACGCCCCCACCCGGCTGGACTCGCTGACGCAGCAGTACGTGGAACTCACCACTCGCATCGCACCGGCCGAGGAACGACTTGCCGCGCTGCACAAGGACTTCAGTGCTGCCGCGCTGACGTCGGTCTCCGGCAATGTCACGGCGGCCAAGGAGCGCCTGGCATTCGCCGACCGCAACATCGGCAGCGCCCGTGAGCTTGCCGCCCAAGCCGTCAGCGGGCAGCAAGCCGGTCTGGTCGATGCCGTCCGCGCCGCAGAGTCGGCGCTGGGCCAGGCGCGTGCGTTGCTCGACGCGGTGGACAACGCGGCCAACGACATTGCGCACGCCATCGACCGGTTGCCGTCGGCGATGACCGACATCCAGAACGGCATCGAGCGCGCAGACGAACTGCTGAAGCAAACAGCGAACGCCAAAACCGCGCACCGCGGTGATCTGGTTGCGGCGCGCGACGCGGCCGTCAGGGCCGTCGAGAGCGCACGAGCCGGCGCATCCGACGATCCGCTGGGCGAGTTCAGTCAGCTGACCAAGGCCGACGCCGGCCTCAACGCGCTGCTGGCCACGCTGGCCCGGGAGCAGGCCGCCGCCGAACAGCTGCACCGGTCATTGGAGCAGGCGTTGTTCACCGCGCAGTCGAGGGTGCGCGCGGTGTCGGACTACGTCGACACGCGTCGTGGCAGCATCGGCCCCGAGGCGCGCACCCGGCTGGCCGAGGCCAGACGGCACCTTCAAGCCGCGGAGGACAAACGCGCGACGCTGCCGACGGAGGCGATCGCCCACGCCAATGCGGCGTCGACGCTGGCCGCCACGGCGCAGTCCCTGGCCAACGACGATGTGCAACTGGCGCAGCGTGCCTATATGGGCCGCGGTGGCAACGACATGGGCGCGATGCTCGGCGGCATCATCATCGGCAACGTCCTCGGCGGAGGAATGCGCGGCGGATTCGGCGGCTGGAGCCCGACCTCGTTCGGTGGCAGCCCGAGTTCGTCCGGCGGCGGTTTCATGGGCGGCGGCGGCCGCTTCTGAGCAGCGCCTTACGCCGACGATCAGCTTGTGGGTTCTGCTTCGATCTCAGCCAGCTGCCGGCGAATGCGGTATCACGCCCGGGCTCCGGGTGACGGTGTCACCGTCCCACCCGCTCCACATGCCGTCTGCAACGGCTGTCGGGCGCGGAACGTCGGCCATCTCTTCGGGAGCTTCGGCACCGACGTCCGGCTTCGGCGCCCAGTGGTCGTAGTCATCTGGTGGGACGACCACGCCCCACTTGAGCGGAACCGACAGGCCACCGAGCATGCCGGACTCACCTCGAACTGCCGACACCGTGTCATCCGGCAACGGCGAACCGAGAGGCAAAAGCACCCCTGCCCCCTTCCACAGCCGATAGAACGTTCGGGCGCTGTGGCGAACCTATTTACACCAACCGGTGACATCGTAAGACAAACTGAACCAAATATGCGGGAATTGCCAATTTTGATTTGGGGCAGCGCTCAGCGGCGAGCGACTCCGCGACTGCAGCCGCAGGTCACCGTCGACTGCCGACGCTCGACGCGAGGTGTCGTGCGACGGATCATCGAAACCACATCCGTTGTTGCGCAACGATTTAGGGCAATCATCGAGGTCGCACCCCGACGGGCGGACGTGGGTTTGCGGCCCATCGCTGCAACCGGTCCGATCTGTTCATCCGCTGAACGATTGGAACGGCCGCGAGTTTTTACTAGACGCAACAGATAAATTCGCGCGTCGACGATACAAGGCTCGTTGCCGCGCAAGCGCGTGTAACCAAAAGTATTGAATTCGGGCCCCACTGCACAATATTCACGTCTGCAACAGCAGCTCCGTCGCCGCTATCCCGGGCGGTTGCGCGGAACCACCTTGGGACGAGACCTCACCACCTGGGCCCGGGTCCCGCGCTTCTCGCCCTCGGGGCTCTTGTCGCCCACCGGCATCGCGGCCATCGACACGCCACTGCCCGACCCGGCAGCCGTCGCGGCGGCCGGCGCACCGGAGCCCACGCCCGCCATCGCCGGGGCGGCGATGTACGCCGGCATCGACCCTTCCCACGCGGCGGGCACCGACATCGACCCGATGAACCGCGCGCTCCCCAGGCCCGCCGTCGCAACGCCCAACGCGCCCAACCCCCCACCGGCCAACGGCTGCAGGTCGGATAGCGGGCTACCCGCGCTGTGTGGCGCGTTCAGGGGCGCGCTGGTCGCACCGACCAACGCCGGTGCCAATGCCGGCGCGGACGCGGGCGCCGCGGTTGGGCCCGCGGGTCCGGCACTATGGGCGAGCGTCGCCATGGGCGTCATCAACGCGGTGGCCGGATACATCCCGGCCTGCGCGACCGTCGTCAACGTGGCCACCGGTGTCGTGGTCAGCAACGAAACGGCCGGCGAGAGCGCGCCGAACACCGACTGCAGTTCGGAGGCGAACGCGGTCCCCAGCGAGGACAGGCCCTGGAAGAACTGAGACGCCAAACTCAGCGGGGCCGTTACCAATCCCGCCAGACCGGCCAGGTCTGCGGACGGTGCGCTACCCCCCAGGGCCGCGGGCGGCACGCTGAACTCCGGCAGTGCCTGCACCATCGATTGGGCCCCGGCGTGATAGCCCAACATCGCCGCCACATCCTGCGCCCACATCTCGACGTATTCGAGTTCGGTCTGCGCGATGGCCGCCGTGTTGATGCCGAAGAAGTTCGTCGCGATCAGCACGAGCAGCCGGGCCCGGTTCGCCAGCACCTGCGGCAGCGGCACCGTGGCCACCAGAGCGCCCTCGAAAGCCAACGCGGCCAGCCGGGCCTGCAGGGCCGCCACCTCTGCTTGGGCCGCGGCGATAATCAGCCATTCCACATAGGGCGCCGCGGCGGCGGTCATCGACATCGACGACGGCCCCGTCCAGGCCCCACCGGCCAGATCGGAGACCGTGGTGTGAAACGACGATGCCGAGGACGACAGCTCGACGGCCAGCCCGTCCCACGCCGAGGCCGCCTCGAACAGAGGTCCGGCGCCCGGGCCGCCAACTATCAAGGCCGAGTTGATCTCAGGAGGGAAGAACACAAACGCGGGAATCATTTGCAACCCCAACCGACCGAGTCAACGGCTCCTACCCCGGACGGCCCGACGTCCGCCCGCGGCCGCTAGCTATCTACTTTTGCCCCAGAGGGGATCCTAAGGCACCGTCACCGCGAAAGGCCGAACTTTAACCAAACCTTATTCCGGAAATCCGGCATCGGTGACCGGCGCGTCGCCACCCGTGCGGGCCCATCAGACGTGCGGCGGCGCAACGGGACGGGCAATGGACAAGACCGCGCCACAACTGGCCGATTAGCAGCCCTTCAGGCGCGTCGCCAGATAATCGGACACGGCATTCATCGGGACGCGCTCCTGGGACATGTCATCGCGCCGGCGCACCGTCACGGCGCTGTCCTCGAGGGAGTCGAAATCGACCGTGACGCAGAACGGTGTACCAATCTCGTCCTGGCGCCGATAACGTCGCCCGATCGCACCGGCGTCGTCGAAATCAATATTCCAAAACTTGCGCAACTCGGCGGCCAAGTCCCGCGCCTTCGGACTCAAGTCGGCGTGACGGGACAGCGGAAGCACCGCAGCCTTGACCGGAGAAAGGCGCGGGTCCAGACGCAGCACCGTGCGTTTTTCCATCTTGCCCTTGGCGTTCGGAGCTTCGTCCTCCACGTAGGCGTCGATCAGGAACGCCATGAACGACCGCGTCAGGCCTGCGGCCGGTTCGATGACATACGGCGTGTACCGCGTGTCGGTGACCTGGTCGTAGAACGACAGGTCGACGCCGGAATGCTTTGCATGCGTCGACAAGTCGAAATCGGTGCGGTTGGCGACACCTTCCAGCTCGCCCCACGGATTACCGGCGAAACCGAACTTGTACTCGATGTCGACAGTGCGATCGGAGTAGTGCGACAGCTTGTCGGCGGGGTGCTCGAATAACCGTAAGTTCTCCTGATCGATGCCCAGGTCGACATACCATTGCAGCCGGGCGTCGATCCAGTACTGATGCCATTCCTTCGCGGTCGACGGCTCGACGAAGAACTCCATTTCCATTTGTTCGAACTCGCGGGTCCGGAAAATGAAGTTGCCCGGGGTGATCTCGTTGCGAAAACTTTTGCCGATCTGGCCGATACCGAATGGCGGCTTCTTACGGGCGGTCGTGACCACGTTGGCAAAGTTGACGAAGATGCCCTGCGCCGTCTCGGGGCGTAGATAGTGCAGGCCCTCCTCGGTCTCGATCGGACCCAGGTAGGTCTTGAGCATCATGTTGAACTCGCGCGGCTCGGTCCACTGGCCCGGCTCGCCGGTTTCCGGGTCGCGGATGTCGGCCAGCCCGTTGGGCGGCGGATGTCCATGCTTGGCTTCGTAGGCCTCGATGAGATGGTCGGCGCGGTAGCGCTTGTGGGTGATCAACGACTCGACCAGCGGGTCGTGGAACACCTCGACGTGGCCGGAGGCCACCCACACCTGGCGCGGCAGGATGATCGACGAATCCAGGCCCACGACGTCGTCGCGACCGCTGACCACCGACCGCCACCACTGACGTTTGATGTTCTCTTTGAACTCCACACCCAGCGGGCCGTAATCCCACGCCGACCGGGTGCCGCCGTAGATCTCCCCCGAGGGAAAGACGAAGCCGCGCCGTTTGGCCAGGTTCACTACGGTGTCGATGACGGACGCCACGGGGCGGTGCACTCCCTTTCCGGGTTCGGGCGGGCACGCGCGGCGGTCAACCGCGGTGCGCAGAGCATCAGTCATGGTAGCGATCAGCGCCGCGCTCTTTGACATGCGTCATCATGCATGTGACAGTGGGTGTCAGCCGATAACGACATTCAATGGCGGATACTTTCCCACTACCTGGCACTTTTCGAGGTGATGCCGCTCCCATGATGACGTCCCCGTCGCCTTCTGCATCGATGCCGGCCGCCGACGACGGCGATTCGGACCCCGGCGTGGTCGCCCACGACCACGACGCGCTCGGCGCCGCCGGGCACTCCGGAGTCACCGCCTACCCCGTCCCGCCGCCGCGGGACATCCTCGATGCCGCCGGCGAGTTGTTGCGCGCGCTCGCCGCGCCGGTGCGGATCGCGATCGTGTTGCAGCTGCGCGAGTCCCACCGCTGCGTGCACGAGCTGGTGGATGCGCTGGGCGTGCCCCAACCGCTGGTCAGCCAGCACCTGAAGATTCTGAAGGCGGCCGGGGTGGTTACCGGGGAGCGGTCCGGCCGCGAGGTGCTCTACCGGCTCGCCGATCATCACCTCGCGCACATCGTGGTGGACGCCGTCGCGCACGCCAGTGAGGAGCCGCGCCAATGACCGGCACCAGCGTCCGCTCCACCCGGCAGCGTGCGGCGATCTCCACGTTGCTGGAGACGCTCGACGAGTTCCGCTCGGCCCAAGAGCTGCATGACGAGCTGCGCCGCCGCGGCGAGAACATCGGCCTGACGACCGTCTACCGGACGCTGCAGTCGATGGCCGCGGCCGGCATGATCGACACGCTGCGCACCGACACCGGTGAATCGGTGTACCGCAGGTGTTCCGAGCACCATCACCACCACCTGGTGTGCCGCAGCTGTGGCGCCACCATCGAGGTGGGCGATCATGAGGTTGAGGAGTGGGCGGCGGAAGTGGCTGCCAAGCATGGCTTCTCCGACGTCAGCCACACCATCGAGATCTTCGGCACCTGTTCGGACTGCGGGGGCCGCTGACCGGTCAGGCCGTCAGCGTTCGACGTATCCCGGCGCCGGTGTCCAGCACCAACAGGATCAGCGTCCGCAGGGCATCGTCGGTGAGGCCGCCGCCGGGGAAGTTGTAGCGCAACATCACGTCGGCGGTTTTCGACGCGCCCTTGCCCGAATTACGTTGCACGGCCTTCTCATTGACCTTCTCGATCAGGCTCACGCTGCCGAAATTGCTGTCGCGGGCCTGCTTGGCCACCTGCTCGCTGATTTTCTTGGTCAGCGGGAGGTCCCACGCCAATATCTGGGTGAGCGACACCAGATCGAGGCCTTCGGCGATGTTGACCACCCGCAACGAGGCGATGGTGCCGTCATGGCGCACGGTCACCGCGCCGTCGGCCTCCTCCTCGAGCGGGAGGACGTCGCCGAGTATCGACGCCAGGCGTTCCTGCAGCGACGGCATTATGCGCTCCCGAATCTGCGGTTGCGGGAAGCGTATTCCTCACACGCCGCCCATAAATCGCGGCGATCGTAGTCGGGCCACAGCTTGTCCTGAAAGACGTATTCGGCGTACGCCGCCTGCCACAACATGAAATTGCTGGACCGGTGCTCCCCTGAGGTCCGCAGGAACAGATCGACGTCGGGAATGTCGGGCCGCTGCAGGTGATGCGACACGGTCGACTCGGTGATGCGTTCCGGGTTCAGCCGACCGGCGGCGGCCAGGCGCGCGATTTCCTTTGTGGCCTCGGCGATTTCGGCACGCCCACCGTAGTTGACGCAATAGTTGACGGTGATGACGTCGTTGTCCTTCGTCATGTCCTCCGCGATGGCCAATTCATTGATCACGCTGCGCCACAGGCGCGGCCGCGAACCCACCCACCGAATCTTGACCCCGATCGTCTTCAGGTTCACCCGGCGCATGCGCACCACGTCCCGGTTGAACCCCATCAGGAAGCGGACCTCCTCGGGGGAACGCTTCCAGTTTTCCGTGGAGAAGGCGTACAGGCTGAGCCATTTGATGCCGAGTTCGATTGCGCCGCAGACGATGTCGATGACCACCGCCTCGCCAGCCTTATGGCCGTCGGTGCGGGTCAGCCCCTGTTGGGTGGCCCAGCGGCCGTTGCCGTCCATCACGATGGCCACATGGTTGGGCAGTCGATCGGCCTCGATTTTGGGCGGGGCCGCCTTGGAGATGTGCTGCGGCGGCCGGGACGGCCCGCCGTCGGGGGACGGCGGCAGCTCCGGAAAGACGACCGGCCAGGTCGACTTGTCGGGAAACACCGGATAGTCGTCGGGCGCGGGGGGCAGCTGCGGGAATTCGGCTGACGCCGTGGCGCGCTCGGCCTTTCGACCGGAGCCGCCGGCCCAGAGTTTAGCCACAGTCCATATCCTGCCCGATCAGCGCCGCGCGCTGGTCGGCGATGGTCCGGTCGACGTGATACGTCCGTTCCACGAGCGGCAACGTCTTGAGCTGTCGCTCCAGATGCCACTGCAGGTGCGCGGCCACCAGACCGCTGACGTAGTTGCGGTGCGATTGCGGCGTCTGCTCGGCGAAGTCCCAATCGCCGTCGTGCAGCGCGGACATCAGATCCAGCACCCCCGGCGGCGGGGTCGTCGAACCGGCCGGGCGGCAATGTGTGCAGACGCTGCCGCCGGCACCGACGTGGAACGCCCGGTGGGGGCCGGGGGTGGCGCACCGGGCGCACTCATTGAGCGCGGGCGCCCATCCGGCGATGCCCATCGCGCGCAACAGGTAGGCGTCCAGCAGCAGGTCCCGGGACCGGCGGCCGTCGGCCACCGCCCGCAACGCGCTCACCGTGAGCCCGTGCAGGGCCGGGGCGGGCGCCCGCTCCTCGCCGGCGAGGCGCTCGGCGGTCTCCAGCATGGCGCAGCCGCAGGTGTAACGGCCGTAGTCGCTGACGATGTCGGTGGCGAACGCGTCAATGGAGACAACCTGGGTGACGATGTCGAGGTTGCGGCCGGGATGTAACTGCGCGTCGATGTGCGCGAACGGCTCCAGCCGCGCACCGAATTTGCTGCGGGTGCGGCGCACGCCCTTGGCCACCGCGCGGACCAGCCCGTGATCACGAGTCAGCAGCGTGACGATCCGGTCGGCTTCGCCGAGCTTGTGCTGGCGCAACACAACAGCTCGGTCTCGGTATAGCCGCATCACAACAGTTTTGCACCCCGCCGCGACATTACGGGTATCCGCGCCGTTAGTCTCGTACCCCGTGATTGGCGCTTCTGGGTCGGGCCCCGGATCCATTTCCGGATCCGGCCACCGGCGCCTGCCCACACTCACTGACCTGCTCTATCAGCTGGCCAGCCGCTCAGTGACATCCACCACGCTGGTGGGTCGCTCCCTGCACGCCATCCACGCCAGCCAGCCCACGCTGAACGCCTTCCGGGTGGTGCTCACCGAGTCGGCGCTGGCCGACGCGGCGGAGGCCGACCGGCGCCGCGCGGCAGGTGACACCGCCCCGCTGCTGGGGGTCCCGATCGCGGTCAAAGACGACGTCGACATTGCCGGGGTGCCCACCGCCTTCGGGACCGAGGGGTCGGTAGCCCCCGCCACGCACGACGCCGAGGTGGTGCGCCGCCTCAAGGCGGCCGGCGCGGTGATCGTCGGCAAGACGAACACCTGCGAACTCGGCCAATGGCCGTTCACCAGCGGGCCCGGCTTCGGGCATACCCGCAACCCCTGGTCGCGCCGGCACACCCCCGGCGGATCGTCGGGCGGCAGCGCCGCCGCGGTGGCGGCCGGACTGGTCACCGCCGCCATCGGCTCCGACGGCGCCGGCAGCATCCGGATTCCGGCGGCGTGGACGCATTTAGTAGGCATCAAGCCGCAGCGCGGACGCATCTCGACCTGGCCGTTGCCGGAGGCGTTCAACGGCATCACGGTCAACGGCGTGCTGGCCCGGACCGTGGCCGATGCCGCGCTGGTGCTCGACGCCGCGTCGGGCAACGTCGAGGGCGACCGGCACAAGCCGCCCCCGCTGACCGCGTCCGACTACGTGGGCAAGGCACCCGGCCCGCTGAACATCGCGCTGTCCACCCGGTTCCCGTACACCGGCTTCCGGCCGAAGCTGCACCCGGAGATCCTGGCCGCGACGCGGGCCGTCGGCAAGCAACTCGAGCTGCTCGGCCACACCGTGGTGCCCGGCAACCCCGACTACGGCATGCGTCTGTCCTGGGACTTCCTCGCCCGCTCCACCTCGGGTCTCCGCGATTGGGAGGAGCGGCTGGGCGACGGCGTCGTGCTGGACCCCCGCACCCTGTCCAACCTGCGCATGGGCGCGGTGCTGGGACAGGCGATCCTGCGCACCGCCCGCCGCCACGAAGTAGAAGATCAGCGACGCGTCGGGTCGATCTTCGACATCGTCGACGTGGTGCTGGCGCCGACCACGGCGCAGCCACCGCCGCTGGCGCGCGCCTTCGACCGGTTGAGCGGCTTCGGCACCGACCGCGCCATGATCGCGGCCTGCCCCCTGACCTTCCCGTGGAACGTGCTGGGCTGGCCGTCGATCAACGTCCCGGCGGGCTTCACGTCCGAAGGCCTGCCGATCGGTGTGCAGCTGATGGGTCCGGAGAACAGCGAGGGCATGCTGATCTCGCTGGCCGCCGAGCTGGAGGCCGTATGCGGATGGGCGAGCGAACAGCCCCAGTCGTGGTGGGACCAGACCACCGATGCGCCCGGCGTCAATTAGCCGCTGACAACCCGGGTACCCGTCCGTAATGGACCAATCGACCGCTCCCCTGCTCGATGCGCTGGCCGACTATCGGAACCAGAACCGGTACGGATTCACCCCGCCGGGCCATCGGCAAGGCCGAGGCGTCGACGACCGGGTCCTGGCGGTGCTGGGCCGCGAGCCCTTCCTGGACGACGTGCTGGCCAGCGGCGGCCTGGATGACCGCAGGACCAGCAACGGATACCTCAAGCGCGCCGAAGATCTGATGGCCGACGCCGTGGGCGCCGGGACCGCCTGGTTCTCCACCTGCGGCAGCTCACTGTCGGTCAGGGCGGCGATGATGGCCGTCGCCGGCGGCGACGGCAGCCTCCTGGTCGGCCGCGACAGCCACAAGTCGATCGTGGCGGGGCTGATCTTCTCCGGTGTGCAGCCGCGCTGGATCACGCCCCGATGGGACGCCGAGCACCACTTTTCTCATCCGCCCTCGCCGCAGCAGGTCGAGGAAGCCTGGAACAAGCACCCTGACGCCTCGGGTGCGCTTGTCGTCAGTCCCAGCCCGTACGGCACCTGCGCCGACATCGCGGGCATCGCCGAGGTGTGTCATCGGCGGGGAAAGCCGTTGATCATCGACGAGGCGTGGGGCGCACACCTACCGTTTCATGAGGACCTGCCGACCTGGGCGATGGATGCGGGCGCGGACGTCTGTGTGGTGAGCGTGCACAAGATGGGCGCGGGTTTCGAGCAGGGCTCGGTGTTCCACGCGCAGGGCGACCTGATCGATCAGGAACGCCTTTCCGGTTGCGCTGATCTGCTGATGACGACCAGCCCCAACGTCCTGCTGTATGCGGCCATGGACGGGTGGCGCCGGCAGATGGTGCAGCATGGTCACGAATTATTAAGTGCTGCACTGGATTTGACGAATCAGGCACGAGAGGAGATCGAACTCATTCCCGACGTCGAGGTGCTCGACGAGGAGCTGCTCGGCGTGCAGGCCTCCCACGACCTGGACAGGATGCAGGTGCTGATCGACGTATCGGCCACGGGCACATCGGGTTACCAGGCCTCCGACTGGTTGCGCGCGCACGCGCACCTCGACCTGGGCATGAGCGATCACCGTCGCATTCTGGCCACCTTGTCCATGGCCGACGACAAGCAAACCCTGGGACGCCTCACCGATGCGCTGCGGGCATGGCGAACGGCGGCCGACGACTTCGAGCCGGCGCCGCGCATCGCGCTGCCCTCACCGGCGGACCTGCAATTGGAAACGGTCGAGTTGCCGCGGGACGCGTTCTTCGGCCGAGTCGAAGTGATACCCACCGAGTGCGCCGGCGGACGGATCGCCGCCGAGCAGATCACGCCCTATCCCCCGGGCATTGCCGCCGTCGTCCCCGGCGAACGGCTCAACGGTGCTGTGCTGGATTACCTGCGCTCGGGCGTCAACGCCGGCATGAACCTTCCCGACGCGGCCGACCCGTCGTTGCAGACCATCAGGGTGCTGGCCTGACGGGGCGATCCTGCGCAATTCACATGAGCCACTTGCGTACCCTCTGCCTGGCATGTGGTCTTTCCCAAATGCGCTAGCACCGGCGCTAGCGCATTTGGGACCCACCTATTGGTCGGGCGTGCGGCGGTGGGCCGCGGGTCGGCGTGCGGGGGTGGGCGTGCGTCGGCGGGCCCGCCGGCGGGCGTGCGTCGGCGGGTGTGCGCGGGTCAGCCGCGCAGAACGGCTGTGGCCGCTAAAAGCCCAGTCGGCCAAGCTGTTTGGGGTCGCTCTGCCAGTTCTTGGCGACCTTGACGCGCAGGTCGAGATAAATCTTGGTGCCCAGCAGCTTCTCGATCTGGGCGCGCGCGGCGGTGCCGACCTCCCGCAGCCGGGCACCGCCCTTGCCGATGATGATCCCCTTCTGGCTGTCGCGTTCGACGTAGAGCAGGGCGTGCACGTCGATCAGGTCGTCGCGACCCTCCCGCGGATTGACTTCGTCGATGACCACCGCCAGCGAGTGCGGCAGCTCGTCGCGAACACCCTCCAGCGCGGCCTCCCGGATCAGCTCGGCCATCAGGACCTCTTCGGGGTCGTCGGTCAGCTCACCGTCGGGGTAGTACGCCGGGCCGGGCGGCAGCGCGGCGGCCAGCACGTCGATCAAGATGTCGACCTGCGCGCCGGTCACGGCCGACACCGGCACGATTTCCGCCGAATCCCCGACCAACTCGCTGACCGCCACCAATTGCGCGGCCACCCGGTCCTTGGGCGTCTTGTCGATCTTGGTGACGATGGCCACCAGGGTCGTCTTCGGCGCGGTCGCGCGGATCTGTTCGACGATCCACCGGTCGCCCGGACCGATCGCCTCGTCCGCCGGGATGCACAGCCCGATCACGTCGACTTCGGAATAGGTATCGCGCACAAGGTCATTGAGCCGCTTGCCGAGCAGGGTGCGCGGCCGGTGCAGACCTGGCGTGTCGACCAAGATGATCTGGAAGTCGTCCCGGTGCACGATGCCGCGGATGGTGTGCCGGGTGGTCTGGGGCCGCATCGAGGTGATCGCGACCTTGGTCCCGACGAGCGCGTTCGTCAGTGTCGATTTCCCGGTGTTCGGGCGACCGACGAAACATACGAAACCGGAACGAAATTCAGTCATGCTGTTCTGATTCCTCGCCATCGGACCAACCGTCGGATTGGATCGGGCTGAGCAGGACGGTGTTGATCCGTACCCTGCCCCGGTGATCGGTGCCGCCTTCGGCCTGCAGCCGCAGACCGTGTGACACCACCTCGGCGCCCGGCAGCGGAACCCGGCCCAATTCCAGGGCGAGCAAGCCGCCGACGGTGTCGACGTCGAGATCGTCGTCGAATTCCACGTCATACAGCTCGCCCAGGTCCTCGATCGGCAGCCGTGCCGACACCCGGAAGTGCTTGTCGCCCAGATCTTCTATCGGCGCCGTCTCCGCCTGGTCGTACTCGTCCGCGATCTCACCGACGATCTCTTCTAGCACGTCTTCGATGCTGACCAGGCCGGCGATCGCGCCGTACTCGTCGACGAGCAGCGCCATGTGGTTGCGGTCGCGCTGCATTTCCCGCAGCAGCGAGTCCAGAGGTTTGGAATCGGGCACGAAGACCGCGGGGCGCATCACCTTTGACACCGGCGGGGTCCGGCCCCCGTCACCGGATAAAAACGTCTGCTGGACAAGGTCTTTCAGGTACACGACGCCGACGATGTCGTCGACGTTCTCGCCGATCACCGGGATGCGGGAATGCCCGCTGCGCACCGCCAGGTTGATGGCCTGGCTGGCGAACTTGTCGCTTTCGATCCAGATCATCTCGGTGCGCGGCACCATCACCTCGCGGGCCGGGGTGTCACCGAGCTCGAAGACCGACTGGATCATCCGGCGCTCTTCCGCGGCGACCACGCCGCGCTGCTGGGCCAGGTCGACGACCTCACGCAGCTCGATCTCGGAGGCGAACGGCCCGTTCCGCAGGCCGCGCCCGGGGGTGACCGCGTTACCCAGCACCACCAGCAACCGGCTGATCGGCATCAACAGCCACGAGATCGCCTGCAGCGGAAGCACCGTCGTCAACGCGATGGAGTAGGCGTTCTGCCGGCCGAGGGTGCGCGGCCCCACCCCCATCACGACGAAGCTGGTCACCACCATGATGGTCGCGGCGCCGAACAATCCCCAGCGCAGCCCGAAGTTGTCGTAGAGGAAAACCACGAGCAGCACGGTCGCGGTGATCTCGCAGGTGATCCGTAGCAGCACCACCAGGTTGATGTAGCGGGGCCGCTCCGACATCACCTTGGACAACGCCACCGCGCCGGGGCGCTCGTCGCGCACCAACTCCTGAACCCGGGCCAGCGACACCGTGCTGATGGCCGCATCGATCGCCGCGAACAGTCCGCCCAGCGCGATCAGCGCGACTGCGCCGAGCAGCTCAGACCAGCCCGTCAACTGTCGACATACCTAGGTGTCAGCGTCCTGCTCCTCGGTCCGGCTCCGGCGAGCGAGCAGCCAGGCGACCAGGCACACCACGACGGCGAATCCACCGTAGCGCAGCGCCAGTGTCCAGCCGGATTGGTTGGGTTGACCGGGCTCCTGGTGGTGGACGGCGAGCAGCACCAGGAAGCTGCCGTCGTCGGTCGGGCCGACGCCCGGCGTCGGCTGGGTCTTGATCACCCGGATCTGGGCGGGGGCGCTGGTGGAGTTGTCGATCTGCCCCCAGGCCAAGGTGGAGTCGTCGAGCAGGAAGGTGTCCTGGCCGCCCGCGGGTTGACTGCCGTCGTGACCCACCACCGACACGTGGCCCACTTCGACGGTCTCGCCCTTGGCGGGGACGAACACGGTGACGTTCTCGTACAGCTTCGGGGGGCCGGGCGGCTTGTAATCGGGCGGCGGCGGGCCGTTGTATCCGTTCAGCGGTATCGAACCCCCGCCGTAGAAGCTGCCGGCCGCCACATAGCTGTCGCCGACCGCGGTGAACGGCACGACGCCGACGGTCGTCGCGTCGAGCACCATCCGCGCTCCGCGCGGCAGGTACGCCTGCTGGTAGGCGCCGTTGTAGAAGTAGCGGAACGTGATCGGCTGATTGAGCGGGTTGTAGATGGTCGGGCGGCGGTAGGCGTCGTCGTAGTCGAGGTAGTCCCAGTGGCGCGGGCGGACGAACTTCTGGTCGTCAACCTTGAGGATGTCGACGTTCTCCCGGTGCGAGCTGACGACGTTCTGCACCTGTCGGTCGAAATCGATCTGGGTGGGCGGCTTCGGCGGGTTGGCGGGGTCGACGCGCGTCACCGGCGCGGCCTTGGCCGCCGCGATCGCCAGCGACGGCGCATCCAGCCCGCGCGGCGGTGCCACCACCGGGGCGTTGCGCGGCGCGTCGGGGCCCGGCGGAGGGATCTCCAGCACCGGAACGTTCTGACCCGAGTTGGGCGGCGGCAGGACGAGCGGGTTCTGCGCCGGCGGCGGCATCGGCGGCGGCTCGTACACCGGAATGGGAACTTCCGGGGCCCGCGTGGGCGCGTTGCTGGGCGGCCCCTGCACCCCGCGGCGATCCTCGCTGCACACGTTCGCCGTGTGATAGGCGTTCACGTAGAACATGCAGTGCTGGCAGGAGACGGGGTTGGATCCCGCGCCGGCACACGGGGCCGCCTGCGACACCGGGGCGGTGGTGGTGACCAACACCGACAACGGCGCGAACGCGATGGCGGCTGCCGCCAGGATCTTGAGGGCCCTCAATTGTCGAAATACCTTGACTTGTCGAGCAATCGGCGGTCCCGCTCCTCCTGGCGGTCCTGGCGGTAGGCCTCGACCTGATCCGCGACCCACTCTTCGAGCAGCCGATCCTGGAGGGCGAACATCTCCTTTTCCTCGTCCGGCTCGCCGTGGTCGTAGCCGATCAGGTGCAGCACCCCGTGGATGGTCAGCAGCGCCAGCTCGTGCCCCAGGCTGTGCCCCGCCGAGGCGGCCTGGCCGGCCGCGAATTCCGGGCACAGCACGATGTCGCCCAGCATCGAGGGGCCCGGTTCGGGGGCGTCCGGACGCCCACCCGGCTCGAGCTCGTCCATCGGAAAGCTCATCACGTCGGTCGGGCCGGGCAGGTCCATCCAGCGCATGTGCAGGTCCGCCATCGCGGCGGTGTCCAGCAGCACCATCGACAGCTCGGCCGCCGGGTTGACGTCCATCTTGGCGATGACGAACCGCGCGACGCTGATCAGCTCGGCTTCGGAGACGTCGATACCCGATTCGTTGGATACCTCAATGCTCATAAACCCGCTCACCGCACCATCATCGACGACCGCGCGAGCCCGTCGCCCGCCGCGACGCCCGGTTCATCGTCAGACCGGGCTCTTCAAACTTCGCATAGGCGTCGACGATCTCCGAGACCAGCCGGTGGCGGACCACGTCCACGCTGGTCAGCTCAGCGACGTGGATGTCGTCCACGCTGTCCAGGATTTCCATCGCCGAGCGCAGGCCCGACTTGGCGCCGCCCGGCAGGTCGACCTGCGTGATGTCGCCGGTGACAACGATCTTCGACCCGAAGCCGAGTCGGGTGAGGAACATCTTCATCTGCTCGGCGGTGGTGTTCTGCGCCTCGTCGAGGACGATGAACGCGGAATTGAGGGTGCGGCCGCGCATGTAGGCCAGCGGCGCGACCTCGATGACCCCGGCGTTCATCAGTTTCGGGATCAGCTCGGGATCCATCATGTCGTACAGCGCGTCATACAGCGGCCGCAGATACGGGTCGATCTTCTCGCTGAGCGTGCCCGGCAAAAAGCCAAGGCGCTCACCGGCTTCCACGGCCGGGCGGGTCAGGATGATGCGGCTGACCTGTTTGGTCTGCAGGGCGTTGACCGCCTTGGCCATCGCCAGATAGGTCTTGCCGGTGCCGGCCGGGCCGACCCCGAAGACGATGGTGTTGTCGTCGATGGCGTCGACGTAGCGCTTCTGGTTGAGCGTCTTGGGCCGGATCGTCTTTCCGCGCCGCGACAGGATGTCCAGCGTGAGCACTTCAGCCGGCGACTCGTTGTCGGTGCCGGCCAGCATGGCGACGCTGTGCCGAACCACCTCCGGGGTCAACGACTGCCCCCCGGCGACGATGGCGACGAGCTCGGAGATCACCCGCCCGGCGAGCGCGACGTCGGCGGGCTCACCGGCGACGGTGACCGCATTGCCACGCACATGCAGGTCGGCATTCAAACTGCGCTCCAGGGCCCTCAGGTTCTGGTCCGCCGAACCCAACAGGCCCATGACGACATCGGGCGGAACGTCGATGCTGCTGCGAACCTGAGCAGAGGCCGGGACGGCTCCGGCTGCGTCAGCAGCGCTGGTCTCGCGGGGCGTCACGTGGCTCTCGATGCCTGCTTTCTCGGCTTGTCGGTGGGTTGCTGGGCCGTCTCAGTCTACGCCGAGGGCCCGGGTTGGTCAGTGTTCAGCAACGTACTCGACGACGGACCGGTGTCGCGAACCTGCAGCGTGAGGCCGTTTGCCGGGATATCGCCGCGCCGGTCCCAGCGCGGGGTCAGCACGCCGAGCGCGCCCAGGGCCACCGCCGCGGCGGTCGACGTCCGCAGCACCTGGGGACCGAGCCGCACCGCCGCCGCGCCCGCGTCGGACAGCGCCGCCATCTCGTCGTCGGCGATACCACCTTCGGGGCCGACGACGAGCAGGAGTGATTCAGCTTGTGCCAGCTCGATATCCGCGAGCCGGTCGGTGGCCGACTCGTGCAAGGCCAGCGCCATCGCGCCGGCGGCCACCTCGTCGCGGATCCGCCGCGTCAGCTCGGCGGTGGACAGCACGCCGTCGACGGGCGGGATGTGCGCCCGGCGGGATTGCCGGGCCGCCGAACGGACGACGGCGCGCCACCGGCGCAACCCCTTGTCGACCCGGTTGCCCTGCCAGTTGGCCACGCACCGCGCGGCCTGCCACGCCAGGAACGCGTCGGCGCCGGCTTCGGTGGCCAGCTCGACGGCCAGCTCCGAACGCTCCGACTTCGGCAGCGCCTGCACGACCGTCACGGCCGGGGCTCCGGGCGGGACGCTCCAGCATTCGAGCACCCGCGCGCGCAGGCCGTCGCGCCCGGCGTGCTCCACCTCGCAGTGGGCCAAAGCTCCGGCGCCGTCGCCCAGCACGAGCCTCTCGCCGGGGCGGATGCGTCGCACGGTGGCGGCGTGAAAGCCCTCGTCGCCGCCCAGCACGGCGAGCGAGCCGGGTTGCGGCAGAGCGTCGAGGTAGAACAGGGTCGCGACCATGTGGGCGCCTTCGGGGCTCCCGACTAGCGTCCGGTGAAGGTTTCGCGGAGCCTGCTGAACAGGCCGCCGCCGGCGTGGGTCGAGCGGACCTCGGGCACGTCGCGGCTGCGCCGCGTCTTGAGCTCGCGCAGCAATTCGGTGTCGCGGTGATCCAGCCGGGCCGGAACCACGACCTCGACGTGCACGTGCAGATCGCCGCGGGTGCCCGACCGCAGGTGCGGCATGCCGTGGCCGCGCAGCGTGATGACCGACGCCGGCTGGGTGCCGGGCGGGATGGTGATCTCGCTGACGCCGTCCAGGATGGCGTCGACGGTGACGGTGGCGCCCAGCGCCGCGTCGACCATCGGCACCGAGACCGTGCAGTGCAGGTCGTCGCCCTCGCGGACGAAGACGTCGTGGGGCTGTTCGTGCACCTCGACGTACAGGTCACCGGCCGGGCCGCCGCCGGGCCCGACCTCACCCTGGGCGGCGAGCCGCACGCGCATCCCGTCGCCGACACCGGCGGGGATCTTGACGCTGATCTCGCGGCGCGCCCGCACCCGGCCGTCGCCCATGCACTGGTGGCACGGGTCGGGGATGACGACGCCGACGCCGCGGCAGGTCGGGCACGGCCGTGAGGTCATAACCTGCCCCAGCAGCGAGCGTTGCACCGTCTGGACCTCGCCGCGGCCACCGCAGGTGTCGCACGGCACCGGCGCCGAATCGCCGTTGGTGCCCTTGCCCTGGCATCGGTCGCACAGCACCGCGGTATCGACCGTCACTTGCTTGGTGACACCGGTGGCGCATTCCTCGAGGTCGAGCCGCATCCGCAGCAGCGAGTCCGAACCCGGCCGCACCCGCCCGATGGGGCCGCGGGAGGTCGCACCGCCGCTGAAGCCGCCGCCGAAGAAGGCCTCGAACACGTCGCCCAGGCCGCCGAAGCCGCCACCGAAGCCGCCGCCGGCCGCGGCCGCGCCCTCCATCGGGTCACCGCCCAGGTCGACGATCCGCCGCTTCTCGGGGTCGCTCAGCACCTCGTAGGCGACGCTGATCTCCTGGAATTTCGCCTGCGCGGCCTGGTCGGGGTTGACGTCGGGATGCAGTTCGCGCGCCATCTTGCGATACGCGCGCTTGATCTCCGCGTCGCTGGCGTTCCTGCTCACGCCGAGCAGCCCGTAGTAATCGCGTGCCACGCTTGACTCTCCTATACCTGGTCTTTACCCCGCGCCAACCGACCCTGCGAGTGCGCGTTCATCGAGCACCCAGGACTTCGCCGATATAAAGGGCAACCGCAGCAACGCTGGCGATAGTTCCCGGATAGTCCATCCGGGTGGGCCCCAGCACACCCATTCCCCCGTAAACGGTGTCGGAGGTGCCGTAGGCGGTGGTGACCACGGAGGTGCCCAATATCTGCTCGGCGGCCGTCTCGTGGCCGATGCGCACCGTCACCTTACCGGCTTCCTGCTGGGCGGCCAGCAACCGCAGCACCACCACCTGCTCCTCCAGCGCTTCCAGGATGGAGCGCAGCGACCCACCGAAATCGGCCGCGTTGCGGGTCAGGTTGGCGGTACCGCCGAGCAACAGACGCTCTTCGGTGTGTTCGACGAGGGATTCCAGCAGTACCGTCGCCGACCGGCCGACGGCGTCGCCCAGGCCGTCCGGGCTGCGCAGCTGTCCGGCGAGGTCGGCCACCGCGACCGAGGCGGCCGACAGCTTCTTGCCCACCAGCGCCTGGCCGAGCATCTCCCGCAGCTGAGAAAGTTCGTGGTCGTCGATCACGTCTCCGAGTTCGACGACCCGCTGGTCGACCCGGCCCGAGTCGGTGATGACGACCATCAGCAGCCGTGCCGGGGTCAGGGCGATCACTTCGAGGTGGCGCACCGTCGACGACGACAGCGTGGGGTACTGCACCACGGCCACCTGCCGGGTGAGTTGCGACAGCAGCCGGACCGCCCGGCGCAGCACGTCGTCGAGGTCGACCCCGGATTCGAGGAAGCTCTGGATCGCGCGCCGTTCGGCCGAGGACAGGGGCTTGACGTCGTCGAGCCGGTCGACGAATTCGCGATAGCCCTTCTCGGTGGGCACCCGCCCGGAACTGGTGTGCGGCTGGGTTATGTAGCCCTCGGCCTCGAGCACCGCCATGTCGTTGCGGACGGTGGCGGACGAGACGCCCAGGTTGTGGCGCTCCACCAACGCCTTGGAACCGATCGGTTCCTTGGTGGCGACGAAGTCGGCGACGATGGCGCGCAGCACCTCAAACCGACGGTCATCGGCACTTCCCACCGGCCGCCACCTCCTTCGATACCGCCTTGACCGGATTCATTTTACGGGCTCGGGCGGTGCCGACCGTTATCAGCGGCGGTTCGGCGGATTGGGCGGCCGCGGGGATCACGGCCCGTCGTCGCCGCGAAGAAGGCGGGTGCGCCCGAACGACTTCTGCGCACGCATCGGTGCTGACGAAAGTCGCTCGGGCTAGCCTTTTCAGAATGAACCGGTCGGGCCGCAGCAATGAGTCGGGAAAGGTCGGCCGATGATTTTCAAGGGCGTACGCGACGGCAAGCCGTATCCCGAACACAACCTGTCCTACCGGGATTGGTCCCAGATCCCGCCGCAGCAGATCCGGCTCGACGAATTGGTCACCACCACAACGGTGCTCGCACTGGACCGCCTGCTCTCCGAGGACTCCACCTTCTACGGCGATCTCTTCCCGCACGCGGTGCGGTGGAAGGGCATCACCTATCTCGAAGACGGTCTGCATCGTGCGGTGCGCGCCGCGCTGCGGAACCGCACCGTGCTGCACGCCCGCGTGTACGACATGGATATGCCGCTCGGCGCGCCGGGGTAGTTGTCACGTTCGGACCTCGCCGCGTGTCGACCTGGTAAGGACGTTGGTTAGCAACACGACTTGCCAGGAGGGTCGCCATGCCACGGCTGCAAGGAGTCTCCGACCGCGACGCCGGCCTCGGCGCCAAGATCGCTTTCTTTTTCACCAAGCGCAAGCTCGCGCAGATGACCGGGCTGGAAACCGCGGGGATGCTGGAACCGCTGAGGATGTATGCGCACATCCCGCGATTGCTCAACGCCTACGGCAAGTTGGAGCAGGCCGAGTCGAAGCTGGACGTGCTCAGTCCCCGCCAGCGGGCGTTGGCCGAGCTGAAGGCGGCGACGACGGTGCGCTGCGAATACTGCATCGACCTCGGCTCACAGATCGCGCGCCGCTGGGGCATGACCGACGAAGAGCTGTTGGCCCTCGCCGATTATCAGAACGCGCCGTGCTTTTCCGACGTCGACAAGCTGATCCTGCGGTACGCCACCGCGATCAGCCGCACCCCGGTCGAGGTGAGCGACGAGCTGTTCGACGCGCTGCGCGCACATTTCGATGCCGCGCAGCTCGTCGGCCTGACCCACGTGATCACGCTGGGCAACCTTCGGGCCCGTTTCAACATCGCGCTCGACATCGGGTCGTCGGGCTTTTCCGGTGACCGGGTGTGCGCCCTACCCGAGACCGATCGGCCGTGACGGCGGAGGCGTCACTGGCGGCACGCTTCGAGGCGGCCCGACCACAGCTGGGCGCGATCGCCTACCGCATGCTGGGCTCGATCGACGACGCTCAGGATGCGGTGCAGGAGACGTGGCTGCGGTTGAGCCGCACCGCCGAATCGGACGGCGGGCAGGGCATCGCCAACCTGGACGCCTGGCTGACCACGGTGGTGGCGCGCATCTGCCTGAACATGTTGCGCGACCGCCGAACTCACGGCGGCGATGAACTGGTCGGTCACCTGCCGGATCCGATCGTGGAAGCAGAGGGTGAATTCGACCCCGAACACCGCGCGATGCTGGCCGACGCGGTGGGGCTGGCGCTGTTCGTGGTGCTTGATACGTTGCCGCCGGCCGAACGGTTGGCGTTCGTCCTGCACGACGTCTTCACCGTGCCGTTCGACCAGATCGGGGCCATCGTCGACCGGACGCCGGAGTCGGCCCGCAAGCTGGCCAGCCGGGCACGACGCCGGATCGAGCAGGCCGACCCGGTTCCCGACGGCACATTGGCCGCGCAACGCGAGGTGGTCGACGCCTTCTTCGCGGCGGGGCGCAGTGGCGACTTCGACCGACTGGTCGCGGTGCTGCATCCCGACGTGGTGTTGCGGGGAGACTTCGGCGCCGCCGCGACCCCCTTCCGCGCCCAGGGCGCGGCCTCGGTGGCCCAGCTGGCCCACAGCTACGCAGGCTCGGAGCGCGAGGCGCGTGCCGCGACCATCAACGGTGCCGCCGGCGCGGTGATTTTCGTCGCCGGCCGGCCGGCATCCGTGATGGGCTTCGTGGTGCGCGGCCGCCGGATCCGTGCGATCGATGTGCTCGCGGATCCGGCGCGCATCGCCCGGTTAGACCTGCGCGCGCTGGGGGCCGATCACTGACCGGCGGCCTGCAGCAGCTCCATCGCCGACGCCCGCGACAGCACCCAGCCGCCCTGATTGACGAAGGTGACGCTCTGCGTGACCGGCGAGGTCAGCTTGGGGCCGGAAACCGCAACGTCGGCGGTCGCCGAACCGGCCGCGGCCGGCTGGATGTTCGTGACGTCGAACGACAGCGGCAGGTCGCCGTTCTTGGCGGCCTTCTGCAGCTTCTTGTCCGCGACGTGCGCTTCCATCCCACTGATGCCGCCCTGCACCAGATTGCCCTTGCTGTTGAACGACACGTTCGGGTCGGCGAGGCTGTTCAGCACGCCCGTCAGCTGATCGGGAGTCGGCACGTTGGCACCGGCGACCGGCTGTGCCGGCGGCGGATCCTGCGGAAGCGGCGCACCGACGGTGGCGAGCCGCACCCCGGCGGCCAGCGAACTCGGCGTCGCGACGGAAGCCACGCCGGCGGCGGCGCCGCCGACGATGGCCAGCGCTGCCACCGCGGTGGCGAGTGTCTTGACGGTCTTCATGGTTCCCCCTTCGGTGGGCACGAATTTCGACGCATTGCAATCCGCGCCGCCTGTCGTGGCGGCTCAGATGGTGTAGGCGTGCCCGTTGCGTCTGGTATTTCGTGTCTCGGCACCGATACGTTACGGCGAGCCGATGTGGGAGACACAAGAGCAAACTGTGCGCCGGCTATGTGAGGGCGTGATACGCCGCCGCCAGGGGAAATTGAAAGGCAAAACCCCATGCGCCGCCTGACGGAGGCGCATGGGGTTTGCTTGAAACGTCGGCGTTCTAAACGGATCGCCGAACTGTCTTAGCTGGTCGCCGTCGCCGCCTGCAGCAGAGCAAGCGCCGCGTCGTGCTGCAGGACCCAGTTGCCGTTCTGGTTGACGAACACCAGGTGCTTGTTGACCGGTCCGGCGAACTTCGGCCCCGTGATGGCCACATCGGCCTGGGCCATATTCGGACCCGCCGGCGCGATGTTCGTCACGTTGAACTGCTCGGGGAAGTTCCCGTTCCGGTAGGCCTTCCGCAGGTCGTGGTCGGCCACCATACCCTCGTTTTGCGGGACGCCGTTTTCAACGAGGTTGTTCTTGTCCCTGTAGTTGACGCCGGGGTCGGTTACTTGGGTGCAGAGGTTGGCCAATTGGTCAGCCGTCGGCAACTGCCCCGGCGCTCCCGGCGGCGGGGGCGGAGGCGGCGGCGGGTCCTGCGGCAGTGGCGCGCCGACCGCAGCCAGTTGCACCTGATCGAGGCCGATCGGTGCTGCAATGGAAGCCACACCGGCGGCGGCGCCGCCAATGGCGGTCAGTGCCGCCACGCCTGTGGCAATGGACTTCACGGATTTCACAGGTCCCCCTTCGATGCACATGGACCGTGACGGAAATCCTCCGGATCGCCGCACACGGTCACACGTCTCCATGGTTGAAGATGGTGTAAGTGTGCCCTGTGACTCCGGAATTTGTGTCTCAGGTCGGTCACGTTACGACGACGCTACGGACGCGACGCGTGAAAACACGCTAATTATTCTGTGCCGCAAGTATGTAGCGGCAGAAATCTCGCCCCCGCAGACCCCTGCTATTCCCCGGCGAGCGCCTCGATCAGGCTCTTGGGCCGGATGTCCGACCAGTTCTGTTCCACGTACTGCAGGCAGTCCGCGCGACTGGCCGCACCGAACGCCACCCGCCAGCCGGCCGGCGTGTCAGCGAAGGTCGGCCACAGGCTGTGCTGGTCTTCGTCGTTGACCAGCACCACAAAGGTCGCATTGTCGTCATCAAAGGGGTTCGCGCTCATCGTGTCTCCTTCTCACGGGATACTTGGACGGGCTGACGGTGGATCCCAATACCCGGTCGGATAGCAGCCCAAGGCAGCTCAGGTTGGGAAACCCGGGCCCCTGGGTAAGTCCTGACAGGTTCGGCAGGAACAACTTGGGTGTCACGTCTGTGACGGCCAGGTCATAACCTATCGCTTCCTGCAGCCGTTCCGCGGTCAGGGGCCCACCGAGACCGAGTTCTAGCAGATCAAGGGCTTCTTGACTGAATAACGGTGCGAACCAAAGCGAGTCAGCGCCGGAACCGTCGATGACGAGGTCGAACCCGTGTACCGTCTCCAGATTTTCGCTGCCGCGATTGGTCGACAGCGTCAACCTGATCTGCCCCTCCTTGCCCACCGCATGGGCGACGCGGCCACGCAGGTGGTGGATGCGATCGTCGGCCAGCAACGCCTCCTGTACGTGGGACGAAAACACCCCACGGTCGGTGCGCGCCAACGCATCGCGACGTTCGGCAAGCGTGAGGGCCGGCCAGTTGGTGGGATCGGAGAACAGCGAGTTCTCGAAGAACCCCTCGCCGCGGGTGAACAATGTGGCTTGCGGCGAAATCACGGTGATGCTCGAAACCCGGTGCCGGAAAAGCTCATACAGCATCGCCGCGGCCGTCTCGCCACCGCCGATCACCGCCACCCGCTCCGCATTGATCCGGTCGTGATTGGCGGCGCGGTCCCAGAACTGGGCGATCGACAGGACACGCGGATTGCCTGGTAGCAAAGACTTTTCGGCCTGGCCTGGGCCGGTGATCATCAGCGAGTCGGCGTGCACGGTGGTCTCGTGCGTGTGCAGCGCCCAGCGGTCCCCGGTGATCGCCAAGCGTTCGACGTCACCGTGCACCACGTTCATGCCCACGTGCTGCGCGACCCAGCTCAGGTACTGACTCCACCGGCGATGCGTCGGCGCCGGCCTGCCGCGGTCGATCCACTCCGCGAACGAGGCCGTCGCGATGAGATAGGACTGCCAGCTGTAGCGGGTCATCCGTTCGTCGAGTTCGGCGTTGCGGCGCGGCACCAGCGCCGAGCGGTAGGGAAACCCGACGTCTTTCTCGGGACTGGTGCCCAACCGATGCGCGCCATCGGTCCAGCCGCCGCTGGCCTGCCAGTTCGCCGCGACACCGATCCGATCCACCGCGACCACGTCGGGAACCTCGACGCCCATTTCGCGCAGCGCGAAGGCCTTGGCTGCCACAGCCACCGCCTTGGCGCCGGCACCCACGATCGCAAGTGTGCTCATTTCACCATCTCCCGCAGCGACTCAACCCACAGCTTTTGCAGCGCAGCAATATCCATCTCATCGAGAATGTCGGGCAGGGCGCGCCACTGCGCGGCGAGTACCCGCTCCCCGTCATAGCTCAGCACCATCGCGGCGATGGTGAGTTCGTGGCGCACCGCCAGTTCCGGCTCCGGCACCGGCGACGACCCGGCGAGTAGCTCGCGCTCGAGCCGCAGTCCGGTGCCGCCGCCGCTGTGCGCGGCGCCGAGATAATTCAGCAGCAGCTGCGGTGGTGAATACCCGGCGAGCCGCTCGCCGGTGTCGTCGCGCAGGTAGCGCAGCAACCCGTAGTCGAGTCCATCGCCGGGGATCGCCGCCAACGTCTCCCCCACCTCGCGCGGATCCGTCGAGCCGAGCCGCACCGGGTAGATGGAGCTGAGCAACCCGACCGTGTCGCCGGTGTCGATGGTGTGTGCGCCCGGCCCGTCCACCAAACCGTCGGCGCGGCCATGTGTTTCGAGTGCGAGCAGCGGGGGCGGGGTGGCCTGGCCGCGCATCACGCGCCAGCGCGTCACCGTCGCCGCGGTCGCGGCGACCAACAGCGTGGGCAACGGCAGTTCCGAATCCAGCAGCCGGCGGGTGAGGTCGGCGTCGGTGGCGGCGTTGCGGACGATCAGGTCGCGAGCGCGATCGCGGCGCGGATCGAGGCGACGGGCACCGAGGTCGGGGTCGTCACCGTCCAGTTGGGACGCCCAGAAGTGCACCGTGTCCAACCGGCGCGCCCGCACGGTCAGCGCGTCCGCCCAGCGCCGATAGCTGGTGTGTTCGCGGACGGGTGCCGGCGAGTGGCCGGTGGCCGAGGCCGCCAGGGCGGCACCGAGTTCACCCAGGATCACTCGCCACGACGCCGGATCCAGCGCGACGACGTGCGCGGCCAGCAGCAGAACACTCTCCCCCGCCGGCGGTCGCAACCATACGGCGGACAGCAGCGTTCCGCGTTCGGGATCCAGGCGGTCGACGGCCTCGGCGACGTGGGCGGGTACCACCGCGGCCAGATCGCCAACGACCTCAACCTCTTTGACCGCGTCGGCGGCGTCGGCAGCGGGCACCAGGGTCATGGTGGAGCGGTCCACCCGGGTGCGCAGCACCTCGTGGCTCTCGATGATGCTCGAAGGCCGCATCCAACTGCTCGCGGCGCAGCGCTTCGGGCAGCCGGATGGCTTCGGTCTGCGCGAGCCGGCGTGGGTCACCGAATTCGTAGAGCCATCGGCCGTTGGGCAGCAACGGCATTGGTCCGGATTCGGTGTCCGCCTGCTGGGCGGCGGTCGTGGTTTCCGAGTCGATCGCCTCGGCCAGCTCGCGGACGTTGCTGCATTCGAGGATGAGCCTGGCGCGCAGCGCAATTCCGCGTGCGCGGGCCGCTTGTACCACCGACAACGCCATGATGCTGTCCAGGCCCAACTGCAGGAAGTCCGCGGTGACGTCGATGCGCGGTTGCCCGAGCAGCTCGGCCAGCACCTCGGCCAGCGCGGATTCCGTAGCGGTCTCGGGTGTCGCCGTGCTGACCTCCGACTCGGCGTGGTCGAAGGCGGCCAGCGCGGTCTCGTCCAGCTTTCCGTTGGGGGTCAACGGGATTTCGTCGACCAGGATGATGCGCTGCGGAACCATGTAGCGCGGCAGCCGGGTGCTGAGCATGCCCCGAAGCTGCGACGTCGTGGGCCGGCCGGCTGCCGTGTCGGTGGCGACGTACGCGGTGAGCCGCGCAATACCCCGGCGCTGCTGCACCAGCACTCCCGCGTGCTGAACGGCCGGGTGCGATTCGAGGGCGGCCGCGATCTCGCCGGGTTCGACGCGGTGGCCGCGGATCTTCACCTGCGCGTCGGCGCGTCCCACGTATTGCACTGAGCCGTCGGGCGACCGGCGCACCAGATCGCCGGTGCGATACATCCGTTCGGCCGCCGCAAACGGGTCGGCGACGAAGCGGGCCGCGGTCTCCGGAGCGCGGCCCAGGTAGCCACGGGCCAGCTGGGCACCGCCGAGATACAGTTCGCCCGTCGCCCCGCACGGCACCGGGCGCAGCGCGGAATCCAGCACGTAGCCGCGGGTGTGCCGGGTCGGCCGCCCGATGGCTGGTTCCTCGTGCTCGGCGATGGCGGCGACCACCGCCTCCACCGTGGTCTCGGTGGGCCCGTAGCAGTTGTATGCGGCCATCGACGAGGTGCTGCAGGTGTTGCTTATCCGGGCCCAGGCCGCGCTGCCGACCGCCTCGCCGCCCAGCGCAAGCACGGTC
>NZ_LZKI01000032.1 GCF_001672755.1 Mycobacterium colombiense
CGGCGCTGGCCGCCGACCCCAAATCGCTGGCAGGCAAGGTGCTGCGGATCGAGCAGCCGACCACCGTGGGTCAGGCGCCGCCGACGACGGCGCTGTCCGGGGTGGGCGCCGGCGGCGGCCTGTGCACCGACCCGGTGGACGGCTCACTGTATGTCGCCGACCGCACCCCGACGGCAGATCGGTTGCAGCGCATCACCAAAACGTCGGATGTGTCCACGGTGTGGACGTGGCCGGACAAGCCGGGCGTGGCCGGATGCGCGGCGATGGACGGGACCGTGCTGGTCAACCTGATCAACACCAAGCTGACTGTGGCGGTCCGGCTGGCGCCGGCCACCGGCGCGGTCACCGGCGAGCCCGACGTCGTCCGCAAGGACACCCACGCGCATGCGTGGGCGCTGCGCATGTCGCCGGATGGAAACGTCTGGGGCGCAACGGTTAACAAGACGGCTGGGGACGCCGAGAAGCTGGACGACGTGGTGTTCCCGCTCTTCCCGCAGGGCGGCGGATTCCCGCGCAACAGCGACGACAAGAGCTGACGGGCGCGCCGTCGTGATGACGGTCGACTAACCCCGGCTAGCCCTGGCCGCAGGCGGCCAACACCAATTCGCGCACCCGGGCGGCGTCGGCCTGGCCGCGGGTAGCCTTCATCACCGCGCCGACGATCGCGCCGGCTGCGGCCACCTTGCCGCCGCGAATCTTTTCCGCCACATCGGGATTGGCGGCCAGCGCCTCGTCGACGGCGGCCTGCGTCACCGAGTCGTCGCGCACCAGCGCCAAACCGCGGGCGGTCATCACCTGCTCGGGCTCTCCCTCGCCGGCCAGCACACCCTCGACGACCTGACGGGCCAGCTTGGTGGACAGCTTGCCTTCGTCGACCAGCGCCACCACCGCGGCGACCTGGGCGGGCGTGATGGTCAGCTCGTCCAGCGCCACGTTGGCCTCGTTGGCCTTCTGCATCAGGAAGTTTCCCCACCAGGCGCGCGCCTGCTCGCTGGACGCGCCGTGCTCGATGGTCGCGGTGACCAGTTCGATCGCACCGGCGTTGACCAGGTCACGCATCACCTCGTCGGAGATGCCCCACTCGTCCTGAATACGCTTGCGGCTCAACCACGGCAGCTCGGGGATGGTCTGACGCAGTCGCTCGACCAGCTCGCGGCTGGGCGCGACGGGCTCCAGGTCAGGCTCGGGGAAATACCGGTAGTCCTCGGCCGTCTCTTTGGTGCGGCCCGGGCTGGTGTAACCGCCGGCCTCGTGAAAGTGCCTGGTTTCCTGAATGATTCGACCGCCGGATGCCAAGACCGCGGCTTGGCGTTGCATTTCGTAACGCACCGCGACTTCAACGCTTTTCAGCGAGTTGACGTTCTTGGTTTCGGTCCGGGTGCCGAACTCCGTGGCACCGGCCGGTTTGAGCGACACGTTGGAATCACACCGCATCGAGCCCTGGTCCATCCGGACGTCGGATACGTCCAGCGCGCGCAACAGGTCTCGTAACGCCGTCACGTAGGCGCGGGCGATCTGTGGCGCCCGGGCCCCGGCGCCCTCGATGGGCTTGGTGACGATTTCGATCAGCGGCACGCCGGCGCGGTTGTAGTCGATCAACGATGTGGTCGCGCCGTGGATACGGCCGGTCTCGCTGCCGATGTGGGTGAGCTTGCCGGTGTCCTCCTCCATGTGCGCGCGCTCGATCTCGACCCGCCAGGTGGTGCCGTCCTCCAGCGGTGCCTCGAGGTAACCGTTGATGGCGATGGGCTCGTCGTATTGCGAAATCTGGTAGTTCTTCGGTTGGTCCGGGTAGAAGTAGTTCTTCCGGGCGAAGCGGCACCAGGGCACGATCTCGCAGTTCAGTGCCAAACCAATGCGAATGGCCGACTCGACCGCGTTCTGGTTGAGGACCGGCAGCGAGCCGGGCAGGCCGAGGCACACCGGGCAGACCTGGGTGTTGGGTTCGGCGCCGAATGCGGTCGTGCAGCCGCAGAACATCTTGGTGACGGTGGACAGTTCGACGTGCACCTCGAGGCCGAGTACCGGATCGAAGCGCGCGATGACGTCGTCGTAGTCCATCAGATCGGCGCTGGCGGCAACACTCATGCGCTCGATCCTAGTGGTGATCGCGAGCGCGGCGGAGCCGGGCGAAGCGGGTCACCACCGATCAACACCGTGGTGATCGCGAGCGCGGCGGAGCCGGGCGAAGCGGGTCACCACCGCGGCGGCTGTCTCAGCCGGTGCGCGGTGATCGCGCTACCGGGAATTGGTCGCGCTGCCCTCCCCGGCCCGGGAACATGTCGGCCAGCACGGCCGCCATCTCCAGATAACTGCGCCTGCTCTTTTTGCTCAGCCGGTCCAGCGCGATCTTTCGCCCATCGTGCACGTGCCGGTCGAACGGCAGCACCACGGTGGCGCCGACGCGGGCGGACAGCCGGTCGAGTTCGGTGACGGCGACGCCGTCGACCTTGGCCGGCTCGACGTGGTTGACGGCGAGCACTGTCCACTGCATCAACGATTCGTACCCGTTGTGGCACAACCACTCCAGCGTCGCACGTGTCTTGCGTACCGCATCGATGGCGGTGCTGGTGACCACCACCAGGGCGCGGGATTCCGGTAGAACGGCGTCCATCACACCGGAATTGAGCGTTTTGACACAGTCGACCAAAACCAACGAGTACTGGTTTCGCAGCATCGAGAAGGCCCGCAGCATGTCGTGGCGCTCCAGACGCCAGTCGGAGTCCGGCAACCCGAGCACTTCCAGCCCGAAGCCGTTCATATACGTCAGCGCGCGGATGTCCTCGTATTGCGCCGCCGGCTCGCCGCGCAGCAGGTCGGCCATGCTATGCGGGTTGCGCCGGCCGTGGCGCTCCGCCAAGTCTCCGGCGTCGATATCGAGGGCAAGCACCCGGTCGCGGCGCACTGCGGCGAACGTCGAGCCCAGTGCCTCCACCACCGTCGTCTTGCCGACCCCACCCTTGAGGTTGAGCACGGCGATCGGAAAGGCGCCGCCCACCGTCGCGCGGATGCGCTGCCGCAGCTCGTTCTCGTAGGCCGTGTTTTTGCCCGGGCCGATCTCGATCCCGGTGACGCGATGGAGCAGCTGTCGCCAGTTGAACCCGGCGGTGTCCGTGTCGTGCGCGTCGAAGCGGTCCAGTGCCGTCGCGCCCAGCATCGGCTCGGGCCGAGGCGGGGGTGGCACCCGTGGGGGTGGCGGCGGCGCGGCCGGCGGAGGTTGGGGCGGGCCGGCCACGGGCTGATTCGGGCCGTGGGACTGCGGGACGGTGGTGGCTGCGGGGTCGCCGTTCGCGCGCCGCCCGCGCGGCCCGGGCATCGGATTCGGCGGGCCCGGTGGTCTCGCCGCTGTTGCGGATTGCTGAACGAATCCGCGAATCGCGCCGCGGTTGCTCATACTCCCGGTATAACCCCGAAGGACCGGTCCGGAAACCACCAAAGTGCCGCAATTGCGAACCACCTGGATCATTTGCGGGCAAATTCAAGCCGCGGTTCACTCAGATCCACCGGTTGTTTGCCCGGCGGCGCTTGCTAACCGAAGAATGCCGCGGCGTCGTCGTAGCGACTTTCCGGCACCAGCTTGAGCTGGCGCACCGCGTCCGCCAACGGCACCCGGCCGATGTCCTGCCCGCGCAGCGACACCATCTGGCCGTATTCGCCGGCATGCGCGGCGTCGGCCGCATTCACCCCGAACCGGGTGGCAAGCACCCGATCGTAGGCCGTCGGAGTGCCACCTCGCTGGACGTGGCCCAGCACGGTCACCCGGACGTCCTTGTTGATCCGCTTCTCCACTTCGGCGCCGAGCTGGGCCGCCACCCCGGTGAACTTCTCGTGGCCGAACTCGTCGATCCCGCCTTCCCGCAACGCAATCGATCCGGGAATGGGCTTGGCGCCCTCGGCGACTACGCAGATGAAATGCGAATCTCCGCGCTGGAAGCGCCTTTTGACCAGCCGGCAGACCTCTTCGACGTCGAAGGGCTGCTCGGGGATCAGGGTCATGTGCGCGCCGGAAGCGAGGCCCGCGTTCAACGCGATCCAGCCGGCGTGGCGGCCCATCACCTCGACCAGCATCACCCGCTGGTGCGATTCGGCGGTGCTGTGCAGCCGGTCGATGGCATCGGTGGCGACGGTCAAGGCGGTGTCGTGGCCGAAAGTCACGTCGGTGCAATCGATGTCGTTGTCGATGGTCTTCGGCACACCGACCACGGGCACGTTCTCCTCCGAGAGCCAGTGCGCGGCCGTCAACGTGCCTTCCCCTCCGATCGGGATCAGCACGTCGATCCCGTTGTCGTCCAGGGTCTGCTTGATCTGGTTCAGGCCGGCCCGCAGCTTTTCCGGGTGTACGCGGGCGGTGCCCAGCATGGTTCCGCCCTTGGCCAGCAGGCGATCGTTGCGGTCGTCGTTCTGCAGCTGGACGCGCCGGTTCTCCAGCAGTCCGCGCCACCCGTCCTGGAACCCGACCACCGACGAGCCGTACCGGGAGTCGCACGTTCGCACCACTGCCCGGATGACCGCGTTGAGGCCGGGGCAGTCGCCGCCTCCGGTGAGCACTCCGATCCGCATCCCCTCATCTTGCCCGCGGCGGCGGCTTCATGGCGCGAGCAAGCGCAAAATCGCCCGGGAACCCGGGCGTGGGGTGTCCTAGATCGCCGACGGCAGGGATCCGCGGGCCGCCTCGTAGGCGGCACCGACCCGATACAGCCGGTCGTCGGCCAGGGCGGGCGCCATGATCTGCAGGCCGACCGGAAGGCCGTCGTCCGGCGACAGACCGGCCGGCACCGACATGCCGCAGTGCCCGGCCAGATTCAGCGGCAGCGTGCACAGGTCGAACAGATACATCGCCAGCGGATCGTCGACCTTCTCGCCCAGCCGGAACGCCGTCGTCGGGGTCGCGGGCGACACCACCACATCCACGGAGCGATACGCCTCGTCCAGGTCGCGGGCGATCAGGGTGCGCACCTTCTGGGCCTGGTTGTAATACGCGTCGTAATAACCGGCCGACAGCGCGTAGGTGCCGATCATGATGCGTCGCTTGACCTCCGGCCCGAAACCGGCGGCGCGCGTCATCGCCATCACTTCCTCGGCGCTGTGGCTGCCGTCGTCACCGACCCGCAGCCCGTAGCGCATCGCGTCGAAGCGGGCCAGGTTGCTCGACACCTCCGACGGCAGGATCAGGTAGTAGGCGGCCAGCGCGTACTCGAAGTGCGGGCAGTCGACCTGGCTCACCTCGGCGCCCAGGGCGGTCAGCTGCTCGACGGCGGCCTCGAACGCGGTCAGCACCCCGGGCTGGTAGCCCTCGCCGCGCAGCTGCTTGACCACTCCGACGCGCACACCCTTGAGGTCACCGGTCGCGCCGGCCTTCGCGGCGGCGACGACGTCGGGGACCGCCGCCTTCACCGACGTGGAGTCCAGGGTGTCGTGTCCGGCGATCACGTGATGCAACAGCGCGGTGTCCAGCACCGTGCGCGCGCACGGGCCCCCCTGATCCAGCGACGACGCGCACGCCACCAGGCCGTAGCGCGACACCGTGCCGTAGGTGGGCTTGACGCCGACGGTCGACGTGAGTGCCGCGGGCTGGCGGATGGAGCCGCCGGTGTCGGACCCGATCGCCAGCGGCGCCTGGAACGCGGCAAGCGCGGCGGCGCTGCCGCCCCCGGAGCCGCCGGGCACCCGGTCGACGTCCCACGGATTACGGGTCGGGCCGTAGGCGGAGTTCTCGGTCGAGCTGCCCATCGCGAACTCGTCCATGTTGGTCTTGCCCAGGATCGGAATTCCGGCGGCGCGCAGCCGCGAGGTGACGGTGGCGTCGTACGGCGAACGCCAGCCCTCCAGGATCTTGGACCCGCAGGTGGTGGGCATATCGACCGTGGTGAAGACGTCCTTGAGCGCCAGCGGCACCCCGGCCAGCGGCGACGGCAGCCGCTCCCCGGCCGCCACCGCCTCGTCGACGACGGCGGCCGCGCCCAGCGCCTCGTCGGCCGCCACGTGCAGGAAGGCGTGGTAGCGGTCGTCGGTCGCCTGGATCTGGTCCAAGCACGCCTGGGTGACCTCGACCGACGACACCTCCTTGGCGGCGATCCGGGCGGCCAGCGCGGCGGCGTCGGACCGGATGATCTCGTTCACTCGCTGTCCCCGAGGATCTGCGGAACCGCGAAGCGGCCATCGACGGCGGCGGGCGCCTCGGCCAGCGCCTCGGCCTGGGTCAGGCACGGTGTCGACTCGTCCGGCCGGGTGACGTTGACGTCCTTGAGCGGGTTGTCGGTCGCTTCGACGCCGGTGACATCGACCGCCTGCACCTGACTGACGTGGGTCAGGATTGCGCCGAGCTGGCCGGCGAAGCTGTCGAGTTCGCTGTCGGTCAGCGCCAGCCGGGACAGCCGGGCCAGGTGCGCTACCTCGTCACGGGAGATCTGGGACACGACTGGAAAGCCTAGCCGCGAAGGTGCGGGCCGCTACACGCCGTTGGCCATCGCCCGCCGGGCCGATCCGAAATGCCGCTGACGCATCCCTGTGCAACAGTGTTGGCCGTGCCCTCCTATCTGTTGCGCATCGAGCTCGTCGACCGGCCGGGCAGCCTGGGGTCGCTGGCCGTCGCGCTCGGTTCGGTGGGAGCCGACATCTTGTCGCTCGACGTCGTGGACCGCAGCGCGGGTTACGCGACCGACGACCTGGTGATCGAACTGCCGCCGGGGGCCATGCCGGACACGCTGATCACCGCCGCGGAGTCCCTGTCCGGTGTCCGGGTGGACAGCGTGCGCCCGCACACCGGTCTACTGGAGGCGCACCGCGAGCTCGAGCTCCTCGACCACGTCGCCGCGGCCGAGGGCAAGGCGGCGCGACTGCAGGTCCTCGCCAACGGGGCGCCCAAGGTGCTGCGCGTCAGTTGGTGCACGGTGCTGCGCAGCTCGGGCGGCGAGCTACAGCGCCTGGCCGGCAGTCCGGGCGCGCCGGAGACCAAGGCGGACTCGGCCCCGTGGCTTCCGCTGGAGCGGGCCGCGACGCTGGACAGCACCGCCGAGTGGGTGCCGAAGGCATGGCGCGATATGGACGTGACGATGGTCGCGGCCCCGTTGGGCGACCCGCACACCGCGGTGGTGCTCGGCCGGCCCGGCCCAGAATTCCGGCCCTCGGAGGTCGCCCGGTTGGGCTACCTCGCCGGCATCGTCGCCACCATGCTGCGTTAGCGCGGCAGTAACTGCATCGAGTTATGTTGGGCTACAACGAATTTTGCTGTGATTAACGGCGATCAGAGAGTCGCGCTGTGGCGTCGGGCAGACGCCCTTTCAAGGCAGCAATCCTGAGCAGCTGAATGGTCAAGTTCGTGGCACCCAACATGGGGAACAACCCGATATAGATCCGCAGGGATCTGATTCCATGCAGTTCAATGGTACTGAAAACAATGAAGCATCCGATGGTGAAAACGGCGGCCGGGATCGAGTAGGCCATCAAGGATCGACGATCAGCGATCGTTTGCGCCGCAAAATCCAATTCATCCTTCGACATCGGTTCGCCCCTGCGCAATTTACCCAGGACCTTTCTGGCGGCCCCGATTTCTTCGCTGACCGGCGTGGGCGCACGCCCCAGAAGCCGCCTTACGTAACCAAAGACAAAGGCGGCGAACACCAATTCGGCCACACCGGCGAGCACCGCCAAATAACCAAACAGGCCCAAGTCCATTCACTCCTTTACGAACAAGACCCGTTGCGTTGCCGACGGACCGGATGCGAGTGCGTGTCGGCTCCCTGTCAGGCACGCGATCGGCTTGCAGCCGAAGGCGATTCGGGCGCCACCGCGGGATCTCCGTCCTCCCAGAGCAACAGTTGACGAACCGCTTGACGCGAACCATACGGGCGAAGCATCGTGCTGGCCGGGCGTGGGCGCACGCGTTGGGGCCACCAGAACCAGCGCCCCAGTAACACGGCGACGGACGGTGTCATGAATGACCGCACGATCAGGGTGTCGAACAGCAGCCCCAAGGCGATCGTCGTTCCGATCTGACCGAGTACCAATAAGGAGGCGGACACGAACGAGGCCATGGTGAAGGCGAACACCAGGCCCGCAGAGGTCACCACCGCCCCGCTGCCTGCCATGGCGCGAATGATGCCCGTCTTCAAGCCGGCGTGAATTTCCTCCCTGAACCGGGAGATCAACAGCAGGTTGTAGTCGGATCCCACCGCCAGCAGGATGATGACGGACAGCGCCAGGCAAATCCAGTACAACTTGATACCCAGGATGTCCTGCCACAGCAGTACGGAAAGCCCGAAAGAGGCGCCCAGCGAAAGCGCCACCGTGCCAACGATGACGATCGCGGCGACCAGACTCCGGGTGATGATCACCATGATGAGCAGAATCAGGCTCAGCGCGGCTATGCCCGCGATCATGAGATCGTATTTGGCGCCGTCGGCGATGTCCTTGTAGGTTGCGGCCGTGCCGGCGAGATAAATGTTGGAGTCCCCCAAAGGGGTGTTCTTCACGGCCTGTTTGGCCGCGTTCCTGATCGGGTCGATGTGCGAGATGCCCTCGGGGGTCGCGGGATCACCCTCGTGGGAGATGATCATGCGTGCGGCCTTGCCGTCCGGCGAGAGGAATAACTTCAGACCCCTTTTGAACTCGGGATTGTTGAAAGCCTCAGGGGGCAGGTAGAAGGAATCGTCGTTCTTGGCCGCGTCATAAGCCTGCCCCAGGGCGGTCGCGGTGTCGGTATTCGCCTGCGTGGCAGCGTTGATCCCGAAATTCGTGGCGTAGTTGGACAGCGTCAGGCCGAGGTTCTTCTCCTGGTCGAGGATCTGCGGTGGCAACAGAGTCACCAACTTCTGCTGGCCCGCATCCAACTTGTCCAGGCTCGCGGTGAGCTTTTCGAACTGCGCGCTGAGCTGATCAATGCCGTCGAGCGCGTCGAAGACGGACCTGAACGCGAAGCAGGCCGGGATGTCGAAACAGTGCTTTTCCCAATAGAAGTAACTGCGAACCGGCCGCAAGAAGTCGTCGAAATTCGCGATCTTATCCCGCAGGTCGTTGATGATGGCGATCGTATCGTGAAAGCTTTGGGTCTCGTCGTGCGTCGAGGCGGCGAGCTGTTTCTGCAGCGCGTACTGCTGGTGCAAGATGTTGATCGTATCTCTCAGATTGTCGGCCTGCTTGAGCAAATCCTGCGCCCGTTCTTTCTGATAATGCAGGTTTTCGATGTTGCCGATGCTGCCTGCGCTGATCTGAAAAGCCAACGAGGTGTGTTCAATCGGGGTCCCCAAAGGCCTGGTCATGGATTGGACCTGGGAGATACCCGGGAGGTGGGCGATCGCTTTGGCCACCCTTTCCAGGTTGATCATGTCGGCCGGGTTCCGCATATCGTGATCGGTTTCGATCATCAACAGTTCGGGATTGAGCCGGGCTTGGGAAAAATGCCGCTCCGCCGCCGCGTACCCGGTATTGGCCGGGGCACTGGCCGGCATGTAAGGCCGAGCATCGTAATTCGTCTTGTACCCGGGCAAAGCGAGCAGACCGATGAGGGCCACCCCGGTCGCCACCACCAGGATGGGGCCGGGCCAGCGGACGATCGCGGTGCCGATGCGCCGCCAGCCCCGAGTCGCCATCTGGCGCTTCGGGTCGAACAGCCCGAAAAGACTGCCCACGGTGATCACCGCCGGGGCCAGGCTGAGGGCGGCCATCAGTGCGACCCCGATGCCTATTGCGGCCGGAATGCCCAGGCTTTGAAAATAATTCAGCCTCGTGAATCGCAGGCAGAGCACCGCGCCGGCGACGGTCAGACCCGAACCCAATACCACGTGTGTCGTCCCGCGATACATGGTGTAAAAAGCTGTTTCGCGGTCCTGCCCGTCATGCCGCGCCTCGTGATAGCGGCCGACGAAAAAGATCGCATAGTCGGTGCCGGCTGCGATGACGAGCAGCGTGAGCAGATTCGTCGCATAGGTCGAGAGCCCGATCAATCCGACGCTTCCCAGAAACGCGACAATTCCCCGGGCCGCAGCCATTTCAACGATGACTGTGACCAGCACGAAAACCGCTGTGACGGAACGGTAAACCCAAAACAACATCGCCAGGATCACCAGCACGGTGATCACGGTCACCTTGAAGATACCTTTGCTGCCCACTTCGAATTGATCCGTGACCAGCGGGGCCGCGCCGGTCACGTAGGCCTTCACCCCGGGCGGTGCGGGCGTATGCGCCACGATCTCGCGGATAGCGTCGACGGACGCGTTGGCCAGTGCATCGCCCTGGTTGCCGGCAAGGTACACCTGAACGTATGCGGCCTTGCCGTCTTTGCTCTGTGAGCCCGCCGCCGTCAGCGGATCCCCCCAGAAGTCCTGCACGTGCTCCACGTGTTTGGTGTCGTGCTCTAGCTTGCGGACCAGAGCGTCGTAAAACCGATGGGCATCATCGCCCAGCGGCTTATCGCCTTCTAAAACGATCATGGCCGCACTGTCGGAATCGAATTCGTGAAACACTTTGCCGATGTGTTGCATCGCCTGAAACGACGGCGCGGCTGGGGTATTCAGAGACACGTTGTGCGCTTTGGCCACGTCCTCCAGATTCGGTACGGCGATATTCGAGACGGCTGCCAGCGCGACCCACAGCAACAGGATCGGCACGGAAAATCGACGAATAGCTTGCGCCAGAGCGGGTTTCGGGGATTGATCGTCACTCATGCGGACTTCACCAGGCAAAAGGTATAGGCATTCACTTGGTTGACGATCCTTTCGTCCTTGACGTCACCATCCACCGTGATGCGGCAGCCAAGGGAATTGCTGTCGCCCTGCGCCACAAGGTTGCTGAAGGCTCCGGGCTGTGTCGTCACCATGGTCAGCGACCACGGCAGGGCCGCGTCCAACACTTGACGCGGCTGCACATTGATGTCCACGTAGTTGATGGTCGCTACCGCTCCGGGGTCGCCGAAGACCTCGAGGGTGATGTGCTTGGGACTGAACGGTTCGGTCTGTTCGGAGACGCCACTGGCCGCCGACGTGTTGTTATGAGAGCCGAAGACGCCGTGAAGTCGGTACACGCAGAACCCCGCGACGGCCACCACGACGACAGCGACCAGCACCATCCATCCCCGCCTGACCAGGGACGCTATCGAAAAGCCTTTCACCCGTTAGCCTTTCGAATTTCGGGCGACAGGTTCACGCTCGGGGCGAGCGCGGCTGTCAACATCATAAGCATGATCGACAGGTATTGACAGTACGGTACGGGACCGTACTCTACAAGAGGCGCGCAGATATATATTTCCGGCCGGAAGCCGGCCCGGACATGCGGCGTCGTTACCCGGCGGACCTGGTCAGACCCGGGATGAGGAACCCATCGACAAGCGCTTGCACGGTGCGGCGGGTGGGTGGCCGTTCGGGGATGATGCACCGGAAGATGAGGTAGCCGGGCAACAGGTCCCAAAGCTCGTCGCTGAGAGCGTCTTTGGCGATCTCGCCGCGGTCGACCGCCTGCCGCAGAACGTACTGGATAAGGGCTTTGCGCTGGTCGAGGAACTGATGCTGCAGGGCGTCGTGGAGCCCACGGTGGCGCGAGACCTCGACCATCACCGCACGGATGGTGCTGGCGTGCTTGCCACCCTCCTGGCAGATCGCCTCCCCCAAACTCAGCAGGTCGCCACGCAACGTGCCGGTGTTCGGCGGGACCGCCACCTGGCGGACGCCTTCGATGAAGGCCGCCAGCACCAGTTCGGCTTTGGACGGCCAGCGTCGGTAGACCGTGGCCTTGCTGGCGCGCGCGGCGTTGGCCACCGCGTCCACCGTCAGCTGGTCATAGCCGTGTTCCTGCAGCAGCGACAGGGTCACGGCCAATATCTCGGCCTCGCGCGGCGACCACGGCGACGCGTGCTCGCACCGGTCGGCCGTCTGGGTCATAGAGCCCACGATAGAGCCGGTGGGGCGGTGCGGACCAGTTTCGGTGCAGTCGGGCCCCACGAATGTGAATTCGTCAGTGCGAGGACATCAGCGCGCGTTCGACATCGGCGAGCAGGTCGTCGGTGTCTTCGATGCCCAGCGAGATGCGCGCGAATCCGTCGGGGACCGGGTCTCCCCAGCGGGCACGGCGGTCCACCGAGGTGTGCAGGCCCCCGAAACTCGTGGATGCGATCAGCAGTTCGCTGCGGTCCACCAGCGCGTGCACCGCGGCCGCGTCGGCCAGTTCGATGGAGACCAGCGCCCCGAATCGGCGCATCTGGGCCATGGCCACCGGATGCGCCGGGTCATCGACCAATCCCGGGTAGCGCACCGACCGCACCGCCGGGTGGCGGGCCAGCATGGTCGCCAGCGCCCGAGCGTTCTGGCATTGCCGTTCGAAGCGCAGTCCGGCAGTTGCCATGCTGCGCAACAGAAGCCACGCCTCGAACCCGCCCAGGATCGCGCCGGCGAGCAGGCGGTGTCGCTCCACCGCGGCCAGCAACTCGGGCTGGCTGGTGGCGACGTAGCCGGCCAGCAGGTCACCGTGACCGGACAGGGCCTTGGTCGCACTGGCCACCACCGCGTCGGCGCCCAACGACAGCGGTTGCTGACCCAGGGGCGTCGCGGCGGTGTTGTCGACGACCAAGCGCGCGTTGCGGTCCCGGCAGATGCCGGCCAGCCGGTGCACGTCGATCACGTCCAACGCCGGGTTGGTGGGCGTTTCGGCCAGCACCACGTCGGCGTGCGCGGCGGCGTCGTAGATCTGCGCGCTCGACGCCTCGACGACCGTCACGCCAACGGTCACCAGGTCTTCGCGAGCGTAGCGGCGCACCTGGTAGTAGCCGTCGGCCGGCACCACCACCGTCGATCCGGGCGTCGCCAGCGCGCGCAGCACTGCGCTGATGGCCGCCATCCCCGAGCCGAACACCCGCGCGCCGGTGGCTCCCTCCAGTTCGGCGAGCGCCGACTCCAGTTGCCGCCAGGTCGGATTGGAGCCGCGGCCGTAGTTGTCCAAGGAACTCGTCTCGTCGGCGGCCAGGTGATAGGTGGCGGCAAGCACCGCTTGCGGCGCCACCGGTTGACCCGAAATCGCCTTGATATCAATGGCTTTGAGGCTCCGGGTGGAGTCACCGCACCGGCTGCTCATCGGCTCACTGCGCCGGGGTTTCGGGCGGGCCCTCGTCCAGCAGCCTCCGGAAGCCGTCCTCATCGAGGACGGGCACCCCCAGCTCGATCGCCTTGTCGTACTTGGACCCCGGCGAATCGCCGGCCACGACGTAGTCGGTCTTCTTCGACACCGAGCCGGCGGCCTTGCCCCCGCGCGTCAGGATCGCCTCCTTGGCTTCGTCGCGAGAAAAACCGCCGAGCGACCCGGTGACCACCACCGTCAGCCCCTCCAGCGTCCGCTGCACACTGGTGTCGCGCTCGTCAGCCATCCGCACACCGGCCGCGCGCCACTTCTCGACGATGGCGCAATGCCAGTCGACGGTGAACCATTCGGTGAGCGCCGCCGCGATCGTCGGTCCCACGCCCTCCACCGCGGCCAGCCGCTCGGTCGATGCCGACATGATCGAGTCCAGATCGCCGAACTCGGTCGCCAGGGCGCGCGCGGCCGTCGGCCCGACGTGCCGGATCGACAACGCGACCAGGACCCGCCACAGCGCCACCTTCTTGGCCTTGTCCAAGTTGTCGAGCAACCGTTTGCCGTTGGCGGACAGGGCGCCGGCCTTCGTCCGGAACAGCTCGGTGCGCAACAGGTCGTCCTCGGTGAGCGTGAACAGGTCGCCCTCGTCGGCGATCACCTCGGCCTTGAGCAGGGCGATGGCCGCTTCGTAACCGAGACCCTCGATGTCGAACGCGCCGCGCCCGGCGACGTGAAACACCCGCTCCCGCAACTGCGCCGGACACGACCGGGCATTGGGGCAGCGGATGTCGGCGTCACCCTCCTTGGCCGGCGCCAGCGTGGTGCCGCACTCGGGACACGCGGTGGGCATGACGAATTCGCGTTCGGAGCCGTCGCGCAGGTCGACGACGGGACCGAGCACCTCCGGGATCACGTCGCCGGCCTTGCGGATCATCACGGTGTCGCCGATCAGCACGCCCTTGCGTTTCACCTCGGCGGCGTTGTGCAGCGTGGCCAGCCCCACCGTCGACCCGGCCACCTTCACCGGCGTCATGAAGGCGAACGGGGTGACGCGTCCGGTGCGCCCGACGTTGACGCGGATGTCGAGCAGCTTGGTCTGCGCCTCCTGCGGCGGGTACTTGTAGGCGACGGCCCAGCGCGGCGCGCGGGAGGTGGTGCCGAGCCGGCGCTGCAGCGCGACGTCGTCGACTTTGACTACCACGCCATCGATTTCGTGCTCGAGATCGTAGCGGTGCTCACCCCAGTAGCCGATCCGTTCCTCCACGGCGTCGAGGCCGCGCACCCGCGCGGTCTGTTCGGCCACGGGCAGCCCCCAGGCGTTCAGTGCGGTGTAGGCCTCGTGCTGGGTCTTGGGTGCGAACCCCTCGGTGCGGCCGATGCCGTGGCAGATCATCCGCAGCTTGCGCCGGGCGGTGACGGCCGGGTTCTTCTGACGCAGCGACCCCGCGGCGCTGTTGCGCGGGTTGGCGAACGGCGCCTTGCCGTCTTCGACCAGGCTGGCATTGAGAGCCTCGAAATCGGAGAGCAGAAAGAACGCCTCGCCGCGCACCTCGAGCAGGGCGGGAATCGGGAAGTCCTTGCTGGCGGACAACCGCTCGGGGACGTCGTCGATGGTGCGCGCGTTGAGCGTCACGTCCTCGCCGACCCGGCCGTCGCCCCGGGTCGCGGCGCGCTCCAGCCGGCCGTCGCGGTACACCAGCGCCAGTGCGACCCCGTCGATCTTGAGTTCGCACAGGTAGTACGGCTCCTTGCCGACCTCGTTCTCGACGCGGTTGCTCCAGGCCACCAGCTCGTCGCGATCGAAGACATCGTCGAGACTCAGCATCCGTTCCAGGTGCTGCGCCTCGGCGAACTCGGTGGCAAAACCCGCCCCGCCGACCAGCTGGCTCGGGGAATCGGCCACCCGCAGCTCGGGGTGACGTTCCTCCAGCGCGAGAAGCTCGTTGAACATCGCGTCGAAGTCCGCGTCCGAGATGATCGGGGCGTCCTTGATGTAGTAGCGGAACTGGTGTTCACGGACCTCTTCGGCGAGGTCCTGCCACCGCCGGCGAACCTCGGGCGATACCGAATCAGCTTCTGCTGCGCTCACCTTGGCAGGCTATCCGAGGACACCGACGCGAAACCGGGCGCGCTCAGTCCTCGGCTTCGTCCTCCACGAAGGCGCGCAACCGATCCACCGCGGCATCCCACCGCCGGGACAGCTGGCTCAGGTAGTCGCTGGCCGACGCCAGGGGCTGGGTCTGCACCGTCCAGACCCGCTCGCGACCCCGCCGGCTGCTGGTCACCAGCCCGACGGACTCCAGCAGCTGCAGATGCTTGCTGGCCGCCTGCCGGGTGACCGGGATGACGCTGGTGACCTGCGATGTGGAACTGGGCCCCTCGTCGCAGAGCCGCACGATGATGCGCAGCCGGTTGGGATCGCCCAGCGCGTCGAAGAGCGGCGCGTCGACGGCGACGTTCATACCCGGACGCCTTCGATGTACTTGCGCACCAGCGTGGTCTGGATCGCCCAGCCCTCGCCGTTGGCCTCGAACGCTCCCCCGCGGCGCGCCTCGGGAATGGCCTCGAAACCGGATTCGGTGATGGTCAGCAGCACGCCGTCGGGCTGCTCGGACAGGATGAACTCGACGAGCGTGGTCGGCTCGTGGTCGTAGTCGACGTCCGGGTCGATCGCGAACGGATGCCAGCGATAGGCGAACCGGCGCCGCGGCTCGAGGGCGACGATCTGCCAGGTGCTGCGCACCCCGGCGTGCGCCTCCTGACGCTTGGCGACCTCACCGTCGACGACGGTCGGGCTGATCGCCGCCGTCACCGACGCCCCGGCGACGAACGGCCCGTCGAAGCGCACCCCGAACCAGCGGCCGAACTCCTCGGCGTCGCTGATGGCCCGCCACACCCGCTCCAGCGGCGCGCGCAGCACCACGTGCTTCTCGATCTTCATATGCAACCTCCTGGTTGCCTATCACTTCAGCACAGCGCGCCCGGAAGCGCAACCTTTCGGTTGCCTATCCGATGGCGTCGGGATCCTCGGCGAACATCTCGGCCGCCTTGCGGGCCAGCTCGATCGCGGTCCGCGCCCACGCCGGCGTCGCACCGGCCAGACCACACGCGGGCGTGACGCCGATGCGGTCGCGCAGCGCCGAACGGGCGAAGCCGAGGCGATCGGTCACCGCGACCACCGCGGCGGCCACCTCCTCCGCCGACGGCCGGCGCGGCGGGGCGTTGCCGGCGACCACCCCCAGCGCGACGGTGCGGCCGGACTCCACGAACTCGGCGACACCATCCAGGTCGGCCGCGCTCAGCGACCCCGCATCCACCGAGATTGCTCGAAAAGCACTGCGCTGCAACAGATCCCACGGCAGGCCGGGGGCACAGCAGTGCACCAGCACCTCACCGTCCACCGTTCGGGCGCAGGCGTCGAGCAGGCCCGCGGCCACCTCCTCGTCGATCGGCGCCACCGGGCTCAGCGCGGTCACCCCGCTCAGGCCGCCGCCCAGGGCCTTTACCAGCGACGGCTCGTCGAACTGCACCACCACCTCCGCCTCGAGCCGGCGCGCCAGTCCCGCACGATGCGCGGAGACGCCCTCGGCCAGCGACGCCGCCAGGTCGCGCAGCGCCCCGGGGTCGGTGATCGCCCGGTGGCCGTTGGACAGCTCGACCTCGGCGGCCAGCGTGATCGGGCCCGGCGCCTGCACCTTGACCACCCGGCCCTGGTTGCGCAGGCCGGCGGCCTCCCAGGCCTCCTCCAGCGCGTCCATATCCTCGTCGAGCAGGCTGACGGCGCGGCGGGTGACCGCACCGGGCCGCGCAGCCAGCCGGTAGCCGCGCGGCACCGTGTCGATGGCCACGTCGATCAGTAGCGCGCCGGCCCGCCCGAGCATGTCGGCACCCACTCCGCGCGCGGGCAGCTCGACGATGTGCGCCAGCGCGCCCGCGAGTTCACCCACGACGACTTCGGCGGCTTGGCGCGCGGCGATGCCGGGCCACGATCCGACACCGCTGGCGTTGGCAAAGGGATGGGTGAAAACACTCACCGGGCAACCGTATTCGACGTCGCACCACCCGCCGGTCGGCAGGGGTCTGTGTGCCGCGGGACGGCGCGGGTAGGTTCAACGCCAAAGGGGTGCGAAATCGTGTCGCAGAAGGCGAAATCGGCGTGGCTACCGGTGGTGTGCGCGGTGGTGGCGCTGGTGGCGGCGTGCACCCGGGTGGTGGACGGGGCGGCCGTGGCGGGATCGGGCGCCAACCGCAGGGTGGTGCACGGCGTCGACGTCGACACGATCCTGCTGGACCAGTCGCGGATGCGCGCGATCACCGGCGCCGGCGATCATCTGACCATCATCCCGTCGATGGACGGCACCAGCCCGGTGGACATCGACGCGCTGGCCGAGACCGCGCCGCGCGAGTGCCGGTTCATCTACGCCGAGACCGCGACCTTCGGGCTCGACCTCGAGGCGTTTCACAAGACGACGTTTCAGGACCCGCCCGACGGCGCGCTGATCTCCGAAGGCGCCGCGGCCTACCGCGACGCCGACACCGCCCGGCGCGCCTTCGGCACCCTGGTCGGCACCGTCGGCGACTGCGCGAACGGCTCAAGCGGCCAGCTCTACGTCGGCGACTGGAATGCCGACGCCACCTCGCTGCACCTGCGGCCGGGTGGGTGCGGCCGCGACTACCGGATCCTGTCGGTGGCGATGCTGGAGGTCACCTTCTGCGGCTTCGCGCAATCGGTGTCCGACATCGTGATGACGAATATCTCCGCGAACATGCCGCGGTAGCCCGGCTTCAGCGGGCGGTGCCGGCGATGGTGGCGCTGCCGAGCACCTCGTCACCGTCGGGATCGGGCCGGTACAGCACCAGCGTCTGGCCGCGGGCCACGCCGCGCATCGGCGCGCGCAGCCGCACCACGAGCTCGTCGTTGACCAGTTCGGCTATCGCGTCGGCTGTTTCGCCGTGCGCGCGCACCTGAACCGCGCACTCCATCGGGCCGGACGGCGTGACACCCGAGGTGAAAATCGGTGTTCGCCCGATCATTTCGCGTATCTCGAGGTCGGCCGCCTCGCCGACGTGCACGGTCGAAGTCTCGGCGTCGATCGCGGTCACGTAACGCGGGCGGCCATCCGGTCCCGGCCCGGCGATGCCGAGCCCCTTGCGCTGCCCGACGGTGAACCCGTGCACGCCGTCATGCTCGGCCAGCACGGTGCCGTCCGCGTTGACCACGGCACCGCGGCGCACCCCGATGCGCTCGCCCAAGAAGGCACGGGTGTTGCCCGACGGGATGAAGCAGATGTCATGGCTGTCCGGCTTTTCCGCGACGGTCAGGCCACGCCGGGCGGCTTCGGCCCGAATCTGCGGCTTGGGGGTGTCCCCGATCGGGAAGGCCGCGTGGCGCAGCTGCTCGGCGCTCAGGACCGCCAGCACGTAGGACTGGTCCTTGTCGTGATCGACGGCGCGGCGCAGCCGGCCATTCGAGAGCCGGGCGTAGTGGCCGGTGGCCACCGTGTCGAACCCGAGCGCGACGGCTTTCGCGGACAGCGCCGAGAACTTGATCTTCTGATTGCACACCACGCACGGGTTGGGGGTTTCGCCGCGCGCGTATGACGACACGAATTCGTCGATGACGTCTGCCTTGAACCTCTCCGCGAAATCCCAGACGTAGAACGGGATTCCGAGCACATCCGCGACGCGGCGCGCGTCGGAGGCGTCTTCCTTCGAGCAGCACCCGCGCGAGCCGGTGCGCAGCGTGCCGGGCGCGCTGGACAGCGCCAGGTGCACGCCGACGACGTCGTGCCCGGCGTCGACCATCCGGGCGGCGGCGACCGACGAGTCGACGCCACCGCTCATCGCAGCAAGCACCCTCACTTACGACGCCCCCGCGGCGGCCAGTGCGGCGCGACGGGCGCGGTCCACCGCCCCGGGCAGTACCCGCAGCACCGCATCGACGTCGGCGTCGACACTGGTGTGTCCCAACGAGAGTCGCAAAGACCCCCGGGCGCTGGTCGCGTCGGCGCCCATCGCGATCAGCACATGCGAGGGCTGCGCAACGCCGGCGGTGCACGCCGACCCCGTCGAGCACTCGATTCCGTTGGCGTCCAACAGCATCAGCAGCGCATCGCCCTCGCAGCCGCGGAATGTGAAGTGCGCGTTACCAGGCAGGCGCAGCGGATCCCGGGCCCCGTTGAGTGTGACGTCCTCGATGCCGCCCAGCACCCCGTCGACCAGCCGGTCACGCAACGCCCGCAGCCGGGCGCTGTTGACCTCGAGCCCGTCGACCGAGATCCGGGCCGCCGCCGCCATTCCGACCGCCCCGGCGACATCGGCGGTGCCCGAGCGGATGTCGCGCTCCTGCCCGCCGCCGTGCGCGAGCGGCACGCAGGCGACGTCGCGGCGCAGCAGCAGCGCGCCCACCGCGGGCGGCCCGCCGAACTTGTGCGCGGTCACGCTCATCGCCGACAAACCGCTGGCGGCGAAATCGACCGGCAGCTGCCCGACCGCCTGAACGGCGTCGCTGTGCATCGGGACGCCGAATTCGGCCGCGACGGCCGCGAGTTCGGCGGCCGGCATCACGGTGCCGACCTCGTTGTTGGCCCACATCACCGAGACCAGCGCGACGTCGTCGTGGCTTGTGAGCACCTCGCGCAGCGCCGCCGCCGACACCGACCCGTCGGCGGCGGTCGGAAGCCAGGTGACCTCGGCGCCCTCGTGCTCGACGAGCCAGTTCACCGAGTCCAGCACGGCATGGTGTTCGACCTCAGTGGTGACGATGCGCCGGTGTCGCGGCTCGGCGTCGCGGCGGGCCCAGTAGATGCCCTTGACCGCCAGGTTGTCGCTCTCGGTGCCGCCGGCGGTGAAGATGACCTCCGAGGGGCGTGCGCCCAGCCGGTCGGCGATCAGCTCGCGCGACTCCTCGATGCGGCGCCGCGCCGCGCGGCCGCTGGTGTGCAGCGAGGACGCATTGCCGACCGTGCCCAGCACAGCCGTCATCGCCTCGACGGCGGCGGGGTGCATCGGGGTGGTGGCGGCGTGATCCAGGTAGACCATGACGCGACCCACGATACCGGCCCGCCCGTTTGCTCAGGCCACCAGCACGTGCCCGTGACCAGCGCGCCGGGCGGTTCCGGCACCCACCGCGGACTGGCAGCGGCCGGCCAGGGCGCGCCGGTCCGTCCCGGGGAGCTGCAGAGACTCGACGTGCACCCGGGCCAGCGTGCGTGGCACGACGAGCAGCCGACGGATCGAGCTCAGCAGGGTCTCGTCGCCGACGAAGGCCGGCACCGTCGAGGGGCTGCCGTCGACGTGGTGGTAGGTCAGCCGCAGCGGCTGCACCGGACGGGCGGCGTCGATCGCGGCCTGGAACATCGCCGGGTAGAAGGCGCCGCGGTCCCGGCCGCACCAGGTGGTGCCCTCCGGAAAGGCGACGACCGTCTGACCGGCGCGCAGCCGGCGGGCGACGGCGTCCACCACGGCGGGCAGGCGCCGCAGACTGGACCGCTCGATCGGGATGATCTTCAGGATGCGGGCCACGATCCCGGTCGCCGGGCCGGTGAACATGTCGGCCCGCGCGACGAACGACCCGGGCAGCACCGAACCGATGGCGAAGACGTCGAGCCAGGACATGTGCGGGCTCACCACCAGCACCCCGCTCAGGTTGCGAATCGGGTTGCCCGTCACGGTAATTCGGACACCGAGACAGCGCAGCACCAAGCGGCAGTAGATGCGCTGCACGCGGGTGCGGCCGGGCAGCGGCACCGCCAGTAGCGGCAGCCCCGGCGCGAGCAGCAGCGCCAGCATGAGGCGAAGCGTCACCCGCAGCGCCCTGCGCAGCGGCGGCGACGCCACCATGTCGCCCGCGCCCACACAACCGGCGTCGCAGGAGGCGCGCGGTAGCCAGGAGTGCCCGGTGCCCGCGGGGGCGTTCATCGCTGGCCGCCCGCCATTTCCGACGCCGCGGAGACCGATCGGAGCCGCTTGAGATATCGGGTGTCGGCGTGCGCCTTGTCCAACAGGACGCAGAAATCACCGACGCCGAAGTCCGGGTCGTGCGCGGGCTCGCCGCACACCTGGGCGCCCAGCCGCAGGTAACCGCGCAGCAGCGCCGGAACCGAGGGCCGCGCGGGCGGCGCGATGTCGTCGATCGCCGTCCCGTCCACCACCACCGGCCGGTGCGGGTGGACGCGGTATTCCGGCGGGGCCCCGTGCCGGCTCAGGATGAAGTCGCGGACGCCGCGCAGTTGGCTGCCCGGAACGTCGGATTCGCCCCCGATGGGCACCGACACGCACCCGGTCACGTAGTCGTAGCCGTAGCGGTCCAGGTAGGCCAGGATGCCGGCCCACATCAGCAGGACGACGCCGCCGTTGCGATGCCCGTCGCGCACCACGGCGCGTCCCATCTCCACCAGCGAAGACCGCAGCGGGTCGAGCGCGCGGATGTCGAATTCGGTGGCGGTGTAGAGCCCGCCGGCCGCGATGGCCCCCGCCGGCGCCAGCATGCGGTAGCAGCCGACCAGTTCTCCGGTGTCGTCGTCGCGCACCAACAGGTGGTCGCAGAACTCGTCGAACCTGTCGACGTCCCGTCCTTCCTGGTCGGCGGCCGGCAGCGCGAAGCCGGGCGTGCTGGTGAACACGTCGTATCGGAGTCGCTGTGCCGCCTCGATCATGGCGGGGTCGGTGGACAGCAACAGGGAGTAGCGGGGTGCGGCCGACGAGCTGGTGGCCGCACCGGTCGGCTTATCGCTGGGTATGAGGACTGAAGCAATGCTCATGAACCCCAACGTGGCGTAGTCGATGTGCTAGTCGGCATCGACGCTGTGACGTGTCGGTGCACGTGAGATGACGAACTGTCGCGAAAATGAGCCCCGCCCCCGGTGCGGGCAACGGCATCCGCGGGTACGCGGCAGGGATGATGCTGACCGCCGATCGCAAAATCGCCGCACCCCCGGCCGCGGTGTGGGAATTACTGGTCGACCTGGACGCGTGGCCGAAGTGGGGTCCGACGATTCGGGGGGCGCGGCTGGACGCGCCGCACACCGAGCTGGGCTTACGCGCGACCGGCACCGTGCAGACCTCCCTGCTGGTCGCGGTGCCGTTCGAGGTCACCGAGTTCGAGCCGGGGCGCCATTGGGCGTGGAAGGTGGCCGGTGTGCCCGCGACCCGGCACCGGGTGGACCCGGTGGGCGGCGGCGCGCGGGTGAGCATTTGCGTGCCGTGGTGGTCCGCGCCCTACCTGACGGTGTGCGCCGTCGCCGTGCGCCGCATCGACACGATGCTGACCGGCGCCTAGCGGGACGTCGGACGACCGGCCCCGAGAACTGATGTGTGACTTCGCAATCCGCTAGCAGGGGGGCTAGCGGATTCGGAGTTCGGTGCATGGCGCAGAGGACGGCGCCGACCCGCCCCGAACGCAAAAGCCCCCGGCACCGAAGCACCGGGGGCTTGCGGCCGAGAGACTCAGCCCTTGCGCGTCTTGATCGCCTCGGTCAGCTGCGGAGCGACCTTGAACAGGTCGCCCACCACGCCGTAGTCGGCGATCTCGAAGATGGGTGCCTCTTCGTCCTTGTTGACCGCGATGATCGTCTTGGACGTCTGCATGCCCGCGCGGTGCTGGATGGCACCGGAGATGCCCAGCGCGATGTAGAGCTGCGGCGAGACCGTCTTACCGGTCTGGCCCACCTGGAACTGGCCCGGGTAGTAGCCGGAGTCGACGGCGGCGCGCGACGCACCGACGGCCGCACCCAGCGAGTCGGCCAGCTCCTCGACGACGCTGAAGTTCTCCGCGCTGCCGACGCCGCGACCACCGGAGACGACGATGGTGGCCTCGGTCAGTTCCGGGCGGTCACCGGCGACCGCAGGCTCGCGGGCGGTGATCTTGGTGGCGTTCTCGGCGGGGGCCGGGACCTCGACCTTGACCTCTTCACCGGCGCCGGCCTGCGGCTCCGCGTCGACGGCTCCGGCGCGCAGGGTGATCACCGGGGTGTCTCCGTTGGCCTGCGCCTCGACGGTGAACGCACCACCGAAGATCGAGTGGATGGCCTTCGGGCCTTCCTTGACCTCGACCACGTCGACCAGCAGACCGGATCCGATCCGGGCCGCGAGCCGGCCGGCGATTTCCTTGCCGTCGGCGTTGGCGGCCAGCAGCACCGCCGCCGGGGCGTTGGACTCGGCCAGCGCGGCCAGCACGTCGACCACCGGGGTGATCAGGTACTGGTCGACATCGTCGGACTCGGCGACGTAGATCTTGGCGGCGCCGGCCTCCTTCAGCCCGTCGACCAGCGGCGCGGCCGTGCCCGGGGCACCGACGACGACGGCGGACGGCTCGCCCAAAGCGCGGGCGGCGGTGATCAATTCGGCGGTGACCTTCTTCACCGCTCCTTCGGCGTGCTCGACGAGCACCAAAACTTCAGCCATGGGTTATCTCGCTCTTCTCGTCTTGGGAATCGGGTCAGATGATCTTCTGGGCAACCAGGTACTTGGCGACGTCGTTACCGCCCTCGCCCTCGTCGGTGACCTTCTCACCCGCGGTCTTCGGCGGCTTCGGCGTGGACGACAGCACGGACGACCCGGCGTTGGCCAGACCGACCTCGTCGCTCTCCACGCCGATCTCCGCCAGGGTCAGCACCGTGACCTCTTTCTTCTTGGCGGCCATGATGCCCTTGAAGGACGGGAAGCGCGGCTCGTTGATCTTCTCGGTGACGCTGACCACCGCGGGCAGGCTCGCCTCCAGGTTGAAGACACCGTCGTCGGTCTCGCGCTCGCCGGTGACCTTGCCGCCCTCGATGGAGAGCTTGCGCAGGTGGGTGAGCTGCGGAAGGCCCAGGTACTCGGCGATGATGGCCGGCACCGCGCCGCCGGTCCCGTCGGTGGCCTCGTTGCCGGCGATGACCAGCTCGGTGCCCTCGATGGTGCCCAGCGCACGCGCCAGCGCCCAGCCGGTCTGGACCACGTCGGAACCGTGCAGGCCGTCGTCCTTGAGGTGGACGGCCTTGTCGGCGCCCATCGACAGGGCCTTGCGGATGGCCTCGGTGGCGCGCTCGGGGCCCGCGGTCAGTACCGTCACCGAGCCTTCGCCGCCCTCCCGCTCGCGGATCTGCAAGGCCTCTTCGACGGCGCGCTCGTTGATCTCATCCAGCACCGCGTCGGCAGCCTCGCGGTCGAGCGTCCAGTCGCCGTCAGACAGCTTGCGCTCCGACCAGGTGTCTGGGACCTGCTTTATCAGGACCACGATGTTCGTCATGAGTGTGGTTCGTCCTCCTCGAAGGGGTCCGCAGCGATCGACTGCAAGACCTCGGTACGCGTTTTTCGCAACGCACAGCCGTGTTACTACCCGGTAACTTTGTGCGGTATGCCTTCACACCATAGCTGGTCGTAGTGCACGTTCTTGCAGCCCGTCCGCCGCTTGAGAAGCGGGGCCTCGCTTCCCCGGTTCGCGAATCCGACACTTCGCGTTAGCCTGCCTATGCAATGAGCGCACTGGTCCCTGACGTCCCGCAGCACACCCCCGCCGACACCGCATCGGCGGGTGACGCGGTGATGACGTTGACGGGCGAGCGCACCATCCCGGGTCTGGACATCGAGAACTACTGGTTCCGCCGCCACGAGGTCGTCTACCAGCGGCTCGCCGAGCGCTGCGTGGACGCCGACGTGCTCGAGGCCGGCTGCGGCGAGGGCTACGGCGCGGACCTGATCGCCGGTGTCGCCCGCCGGGTCATCGCGGTGGATTACGACGAGGCCGCGGTGGCCCATGTCCGCAGCCGCTATCCGCGGGTCGACGTCATGCAGGCCAACCTCGCGCAGCTGCCGCTGCCTGATGCGTCGGTGGACATTGTGGTGAACTTCCAGGTGATCGAACACCTGTGGGACCAAACACAGTTCGTGGTCGAGTGCGCCCGGGTGCTGCGTCCGTCAGGTCTTTTGCTGATGTCGACGCCCAACCGGATCACCTTCTCGCCGGGCCGCGACACCCCGATCAACCCCTTCCACACCCGGGAACTCAACGCCGCCGAGCTGACCCGGCTGCTCATCGACGGCGGCTTTACCGATGTTTCGGTCAGCGGCCTGTTCCACGGCCCGCGGCTTCGCGAAATGGATGCCCGGCACGGCGGCTCGATCATCGATGCGCAGATCGCGCGGGCGGTGGCCGACGCTCCGTGGCCGCCCGAGCTGACGGCCGACGTGGCCGCGGTCACCACCGGGGACTTCGACCTTGTGGAAGCCAGCGTGGGTGCGGACACCGGCCGGCACATCGACGACAGCCTCGACCTGATCGCGATCGCGGTAGCGCCGTGAACACGCCGCAGAACCGGGTCCCCGGCCTCTTCACCCTGGTTTTGCACACCCACCTGCCCTGGCTGGCCCACCACGGCCGCTGGCCGGTCGGCGAGGAATGGCTGTATCAATCCTGGGCGGCGGCGTACCTGCCGCTGATGCGTGTGCTGCACACGCTGGCCGGCGAGGACCGCCGCGGCGTGCTCACGCTGGGCGTCACGCCGGTGGTGAACGCCCAGCTCGACGACCCCTACTGCCTGGACGGCATGCATCACTGGCTGGCCAACTGGCGGTTGCGCGGCCTGGAGGCCACCAGCGTGCGGTCCGCGCCCCGCTCGAAGTCGGCCGGCTACCCGTCATGCACGCCGGAAGCATTGCGCGCCTTGGGGATTCGTGAGTCCGCCGAGGCGCAGCAGGCGCTGGACGACTTCGCCACCCTGTGGCGCCACGGCGGCAGCCCGCTGCTGCGCAGCCTGCTGGACGCCGGCACGGTGGAGCTGCTCGGCGGCCCGCTGGCCCACCCCTTTCAACCGCTGCTGGCGCCGCGGCTGCGCGAGTTCGCGCTGCGCGAGGGCCTGGCCGACGCCGCGCATCGCCTGGGGGTGCGCAAGGGGCGAGGGCCAGGCGGGATCTGGGCGCCCGAATGCGCCTACGCGCCCGGCATGGAACACGACTATTCGGCCGCCGGCGTCACCCATTTCATGGTCGACGGCCCGTCCCTGCACGGCGACACCGCGCTGGGCCGGCCGGTCGGCGACACCGATGTGGTGGCGTTCGGGCGGGATCTGCAGGTCAGCTACCGGGTGTGGTCGCCGAAGTCCGGCTACCCCGGGCATGCCGCGTATCGCGACTTCCACACCTATGACCACCTCACCGGGCTCAAGCCGGCCCGGGTGACGGGCCGCAACGTGCCCTCGGAGGACAAGGCGCCGTATGACCCCGAGCGCGCCGATCACGCGGTCGACGCCCACGTCGCCGACTTCGTCGACGTGGTCCGCAACCGCCTGCTCGCGGAGTCCGAGCGCATCGGGCGACCCGCCCACGTGGTCGCCGCCTTCGACACCGAGCTCTTCGGTCACTGGTGGTACGAGGGACCGACGTGGCTGGAGCGGGTGCTGCGCGCCCTGCCCGAGGCCGGCGTGCGGGCGGGCACGCTGAACGACGCCATTGCCGACGGCTTCGTCGGCAACCCGGTGGCCCTGCCGCCCAGCTCGTGGGGTTCGGGCAAGGACTGGCAGGTGTGGGCGGGCGACCAGGTCGCCGATCTGGTCGCGCTGAACAGCGAAGTCGTCGACATGGCGCTGAGCACCGTCGACAAGGCGCTGTCCCAGACCTCGTCGCTGGACGGGCCCATCCCCCGCGACCACGTCGCCGATCAGATCCTGCGCGAAACGCTGCTCACCGTGTCCAGCGACTGGCCGTTCATGGTGAGCAAGGATTCGGCCGCCGACTACGCCCGCTACCGCGCCCACCTGCATGCGCACGCCACCCGCGAGATCGCCGACGCGCTGGCGTCGGGCCGGCGCGACACCGCGCAGCGGCTGGCGGAGGGATGGAACCGGGCCGACGGACTCTTCGGCGCCCTCGATGCCCGCAGGTTGCCCCGATGAGGCGGGCCGCGGCGTGAAAATCCTGATGGTGTCGTGGGAATACCCGCCGGTGGTGATCGGCGGGCTCGGCCGGCACGTGCATTATCTGTCGACCGCGCTGGCCGCCGCCGGTCACGACGTCGTCGTCCTGTCGCGCCGACCCACCGGAACCGATCCCCGCAGCCATCCGTCGTCCGACCACATCAGCGAGGGCGTCCGGGTGATCGCGGCCGCGCAGGATCCGCACGAATTCACCTTCGGCACGGACATGATGGCGTGGACGCTCGCCATGGGCCACTCCATGATTCGCGCCGGGCTGCCCCTGACCAAGCCGGGCACCAATCGCGCGTGGCGGCCCGACGTCGTGCACGCCCACGACTGGCTGGTGGCCCACCCGGCGATCGCCCTCGCCCAATTCTACGATGCCCCAATGGTTTCCACGATCCACGCCACCGAGGCCGGTCGGCACTCCGGCTGGGTCAGCGGCGCGATCAGCCGCCAGGTGCACGCGGTCGAATCCTGGCTGGTGCGCGAATCCGACTCGCTGATCACGTGTTCGGCGTCGATGGCCGACGAGATCACCGAACTGTTCGGTCCCGGCCTGGCCGAGATCACGGTGATCTGCAACGGTATCGAGACGGCGCGGTGGCCGTTCGCGGCGCGCCGGCCGCGCACCGGGCCGGCCGAGCTGCTCTACCTGGGCCGGCTGGAATACGAGAAGGGTGTGCACGACGTCATCGCCGCGCTGCCGCGGATCAGGCGCAGCCACCCCGGCACCACACTGACCATCGCCGGCGAGGGCACCCAGCAGGGCTGGCTCATCGAGCAGGCCCGTAAACACCGGGTGCTCAAGGCAATCCGGTTCGTCGGACACCTCGAACACGCCGAGCTGCTGGCCGTCCTGCATCGCGCCGACGCCGCGGTGCTGCCCAGCCACTACGAACCGTTCGGGATCGTCGCGCTGGAGGCGGCCGCGGCCGGCACCCCCCTGGTGACCTCGGACATCGGCGGCCTGGGCGAGGCGGTGATCAACGGCCAGACCGGGGTATCGTGCCCGCCGCGCGACGTGACCCGGCTGGCCGCGGCGGTGCGCACCGTGCTCGACGACCCGCAGGCCGCGCAGCAGCGTGCCCACGCCGCCCGCGAGCGACTCACCTCCGATTTCGATTGGCACACGGTGGCCGACAAGACCGCGCAGGTGTACCTGTCGGCCAAGCGTGGCGTGCGGCAGCCGCAGGCCCGGCTGCCCATCGTCGAACACGCCTTGCCGGATCGGTAGCACTCTCCCTAACGTTTCAGGGATGGGGCTGGACTATTCGAGCGTCGTGGACGCTCCCATCACCGACGTTTTCGATTGGCATGCCCGGCCGGGCGCGTTCACCCGGCTCTCACCGCCGTGGCAGCCGATGCGGCTGGTCACGGAGGCCGCCTCGCTGAAGGACGGGCGGGCCACGCTGGCGCTGCCCGGGGGCCTGCGCTGGGTCGCCGTCCATCAGCCCGACGGCTATGACCCGCCACGGCGTTTCGTCGACGCCATCGGCGGCGACGGCCTGGCCACGCTGCCGACCCGAATTGCCATGCGGTGGAAGCATACCCACGAATTCGAGGACCTCGGCGGCAGCCGCACCAGGGTGATCGACCGGGTCGACACCCCGGTACCCGGGGCGCTGTTACGGCCGATGTTCGACTACCGGCACCGGCAGCTGGCCGATGATCTGGCCGCACACCGGCTGGCCGCCGCGAACGGGTTGCGGCCCTTGACGATCGCCGTCACCGGATCCTCGGGTCTGGTCGGTTCGGCCCTGACCGCCTTCCTGCGCACCGGTGGCCATCGGGTGATCCAGCTGGTCCGGCACGCGCCACGCGGTGACGACGAGCGACACTGGAACACAGCCGATCCCGACCCGGATCTGTTCGACGGGGTCGACGCGGTGATCCATCTGGCGGGAGCATCGATCGCCGGCCGGTTCACCGATGAACACCGGCAGGCCGTCCGGGACAGCAGGATTGGACCCACTCGGCGGCTGGCCGAACTGGTGGGCCGCGGCGGCGCCCGGCCGGCGGTGCTGATCTCGGCGTCGGCGATCGGCTACTACGGATACGACCGCGGCGACGACACCCTGACCGAGGACAGCGACCGCGGCGACGGATTCCTGGCCGACGTTGTGACCGACTGGGAGCAGGCGACTACGCCCGCCCAGCAGGCCGGGGTGCGCGTGGTGCAGGTGCGCACCGGCATCGTGCAATCGCCGGCCGGCGGCACGCTGAAGTTGATGCGCCCACTGTTCAGCGCCGGACTGGGCGGTCGGCTCGGCGACGGGCGACAATGGCTGTCCTGGATCGGGATCGATGATCTGGTGGACATCTATCACCGTGCGCTGTGGGATGCCACACTCTCCGGGCCGGTGAATGCCGTTGCACCGCAACCGGTTCGCAACGGCGAATACACCGCCGTCCTGGCGCGGGTGTTGCACCGGCCGGCCGTGCTGCCGGTGCCGGCGCTGGGCCCGCGGCTACTGCTGGGCGAACAGGGCGCCCGCGAACTCGCGTGCGCGAGCCAGCGCGTGGCCCCCGCTGCGCTCGCCGCCGCCGGACACCGATTCCGTCAGCCGGGCCTCGACGCGGCGCTGCGCCACCTGTTGGGGCGCACCGGCTGACGGATGTCAGGGCTACTCTTCGGCATCTCTGCCGTCGCGGCTGTGCTGATAGGCGCGGGCGCGCAGATCGGCCAGCCACCGGGGGTGCAAGCTCAGGCCGGGCGCCGTGTTGAGCACCGGGTCGAACGACACGTCGTGGTCCCGTTCGGGATCCAGGACGGTGGTCAGCGTGATGCGGGCCAGGGGTGTGAAATCACCGCTGCCGCAGGCTTGGTCGAGTTTTACCTCGATGTTGCTGCGCTCGAGCTTCGACCGGACAATGTCCACGGACAACCCCGGGCCGCCGATTTCGCTCGAGGTCCGGGCCCGCAGCCACCAATTGTTGCCCTGGTAGTGCAACGGCATCAGGGTGGTCAGGGTCTGGCCGTTCCACGAGGTGGCCGGCCGTAGTGCCAGTGCGCGGGACAGCACCCCGGACCCGGACGAGACAAGCAGGATGTCCCACGGCTTGTCCGCCGGCTGGGGGGTGGGCAGCCGGAAGGCCAGCCCGACGAAGTCGGGCAGCGCCCCCGGCGTACCGGTGGCCTTCGACACGCGCGCAACAATTTCCGAGGATGCGATCGGCAGGCCCCGTGCCGCAGGGGCAACGCGTTCGATGTAGCCCCCCGCCAGGACCCCGGTCGGATGGAAGAACCGTTTGCCCCGGATCGGGGAGCCCCACTGAAAGGGCAATGCCACAAGTTCCAAAACGTTCACCGGCGGCGGATTCCCATTCTGGGCGAGGGGAAACCAGGGCGTGCGACATCGTCGCGCCGCGGCGCTGCGTGGAAATTACGGCGACGCAGAACCGCTTGTGCGCCAGCCGATCATTCGCAGTGTGGGAGGGGGCTGCTGCGGGCTGTAGGTGTGGCTGTCGATGTAGACCTGTGCCATGACGGCCTGCCACGACTCGATCTGGGGCGAGGATCGCCACGTGCCCTCGACCAGTCCGACGATCACGGCATTGTTGGCGTCGGCCAGCGTGTACACCGGACCGCCGAAGTCCCGGCTGTCGGGGGCCATGTCGGTGATGGCGAAGCGGCCGTTGCCCACCGAGCTGACCGAACCGCATCGTTGGCCGGTTTCGCTGCGCAGCTGGCACACGGGCATCCCGGTCTGGGCGTGCGTTCCGGGCGCGGAGCCCAGATGGCGCCCCGTCGGCAGCACATCGGTGGGCGTCACCTCCGGCGCGATCGCAATGACCTCGTATTCCACCGGCAGCATCGAGGTGTCCGCGGTGGAGTCCGCGTCGACCTGCCGGCGGCCGAGGACCACGTTGCCGATCGGATGGCGGTCACGGTCGGTCACCACCGACTGGCCGCCATCGCATTGGCCGCTGGTCAGCGCGACCCGCAGCCGCGGCTCGACCAGGCCCACCATGCAGACGGTATTGCCTTGGCGGATCTCCATTCCGGGAAATACTTTGGCGCCCGGGTCGGCGACGGCCTGGCCCGGTGCGGTAACGACCATCGCCGTGACTGCGGATGCGATCGCCAGCCGGCACCACCGGCGTCCGAGCTCTTCCATTGGGACGCATCACCCCTCACGTCCATCAGGGGGTTCACCGCGTTTCGTTGTTGAACACGCGTATACCCGTGTCCGCTGGGGCCAAACCACCTTCGGACCGGCCGACAAGCGAACAGGCATTGGTTGCCGAAGGCCGGAAAACGAAGACCTCGCGGATCCACACCCACCGAACTGTGTCGGAAATCGCTGGTCGCGCTCGCGCCGTGATCTCGGCACGACCTGGGGCGTTTCGGCATTTCGGTATCTGGGTGCTCACCTCGGCGGTAGGCTGCCGACAGGTTGAGTTCACAGCTGCGTCTTTGACGGGAGCGGTGTGCAGAACACCGTTCACTCCCTTCTCACCACCATCCGATAGGCGCTCTCATGGCTGCTATTCGCTCCGCAAATTCCGCGGACCCACATGACCCCACCCGGTGCCGGTACACGGCTCGCTTCGACAGAGCACACCTGTTCGTCTATGCGCGCAATCTCGGCACGGTCCTGCGCGTCGACGGCGAGATCGACGCCTCGAACGCGAAGGACCTCACTCACGCGATCCGAAACTTCGCCCGCCTCAAGACTCCCCTGGTCCTTGACCTCAGTCATCTGCACTTCGTCAGCGTGGAGGGATTCCGTGCGCTGCTGTCCCTCAACGACGAGTTACGCAAGGCGCGGGTGTGCTGCTGCGTGGTCGGCGGCGCGGCGGTTCGCCCCCTGTTGCGGATCGTGCATCACAACGGCCTGCCGATTGCCGGTTCGGTGCCCGAGGCGTTCCAGAACCTGGACGACATCCTGCGAGCGCGACGTCAGTTCCTCTCCAATTTGGCCCGGCCACGACCGGCCCAGGCCCCAACCACACACAGCGCTGCGTCGTGATATTCGGCTAACCCGGTGCGGTGGTCAGGATTTCGGCGCTTCCCCCAATTCGTCCTGATAGCACCGCAGCGCGTCGATCAGTGCGGCGAAAACGCGGTGCGCAGCGGTCAGGTCCGCGTCGGGTAGGCCGGCGAGCGCGACGCGGGTATGCGCATTCAGCGGACTGAAGAACGACCGGGCTGTGGCCAGCCCGGATTCATCGTTGCGCAACACGACTTTTCGGCGGTCGGCCGGGTGGTTGTCGCGGCGGATATGGCCGGCGTCGATCAACCGGTCCACCAGGTAGGTGATCGCCGAACCCGACAGGCCCATCCGCTGGCTGAGGTCGCTGGACGTCATCGGGCGGCCGCCGATTTCAGCCACCATGATGTAGAGCAGAGCGCGAAAATCGTTGGGCCGCAAGCTATGTATCAGCGCGAACAACCGGCCGATCTGATCGGACTCGGTTGACAGCTCCCGCAGATCGGCCGAGATCAGCGACTCCAGCTCATCACGGCCGTAGCGCTGCGCATCGGCGTTCATAACGCTGCGAGCATATCCCCGATCGGGGTGGCATTTCAGTTACTTAATGTTTCATCGCGCTAGTGGCAAGCGCCGCGCCGGCGCCGGCGGCTACCACGACAACAGGTCCTCCTCGGCTGGCGCAGACCGGTGAAGTTCATTAAATTAATGTTTAATTTATTGAACAAGGTGGTATGTGGTACCGGTCGAGGCAAGGGTGCGTCTGACGGTCAGCGCTGTGGTTTTGCCCGCCCCATCGGCGGGTATGACGCGGGTGTTCGGGCCGGACAGGCTGAGCATGCCAAGCCGTCCGGGAGGGAGCGCTTGGGCACTATGGGAGCTTTGTCGTTTTCACCGGCCACGACGTCGCCGCGACTGGCGATCGGTTGGCTGAGCGCCGACGATTTCGAAGCGTGGCGATCAAACGTACGGCGCATGGTGCTGGGCGATGTCGCCGATTTCATCGTCGCGAGACGTATCGGCGAGCTGGACGACGCGCGCATCGACGCCGCCGGCGACATCTTGGTTCAGTTCGTCTCCGGCGGCAAATGCCTGCGGTCGACGTTCGTGTACCTGGGCTGGCTGTGCGGCGCGCCGCCCGATGACGCGGCCCTGCGGGCCGCAGCGAGTTTCGAGTTGGTGCACGCCTTCGCATTGCTGCAGGACGACGTCATGGACGGTTCCGACCAGCGGCGCGGCCGCCCGTCGGCGCATCGGCAATTCGGCCAATGGCATCGCGAGCACGGGTTGTGTGGCTCGTCGCGACGGTTCGGTGAATCCGCCGCCATTCTGCTGGGCGACCTTTGCCTCATCTGGGCCGAACAGATGCTGCGCGACAGCGGCGTCGAACCCCGGCGTCTGCAACGCGCGTGGCCACGCTATGACGCCATGCGCACCGAGCTCGCCGTCGGGCAATTCGCCGACCTGACCAATGATGCGCGTCAGATGCCCGGGCTGGAAGCCGTGCTCGACGTGGCGCGGCGCAAGTCGGGGAACTACACGGTGCGCCGTCCGCTGGAAATCGGCGCGGCCATGGGCGAGTGCGACGATCGGACGCTGTCCCAACTGGGTCGCTATGGCGCCGCCGTCGGTGAGGCATTCCAGCTACGCGACGACGTGCTCGGGGTTTTCGGCTCGCCGGCGGTGACGGGCAAGCCAAGCGCCGGCGATCTGCTGGAGCGCAAGGCGACCAGCGTCGTGGTGGCCGCCCACCAGCTGGCCGATGCGCCGACCCGGCGTGAACTCAGAGAGCTCGCGGATCGTGAAACCCTCGACGACAACGCGCTCGACCGGTGGAAAGCGCTGATCGTCGAGACGGGAGCGGTGCAGCTGATCGAGGAGATGATCGGCGACCGCGTCGCTTCAGCGCGCGACCACCTCAGCGACCTGCCGATCGACGAGCCCGTTCGCACCGCGCTCGCCGAAATGGCGGCCGTCTGTACGGATCGCGCCGAATGAGTAGCACCGACCGGGGAGCCTGTTGATCATGCGGACCATCGAGGGGCGCGGAGATCACGTGGTGGTGGTCGGCGCCGGGCTGGCCGGACTTTCCGCGGCGCTGCACCTTGCCGGCCGTGGGCGCGCGGTGACGGTGGTGGAGCGCGAGCCGTGGCCGGGCGGGCGGGCCGGTCGTCTCGACATCGACGGCTACCGGATCGACACCGGGCCGACGGTGCTCACCATGCCGGACATCATCGACGAGACGTTCGCGGCCGTGGGCGAGCGACTGCGCGACCGCATGGAGCTGATGACGGTCGACCCGGCCTACCGCGCCGTGTTCGCCGACGGCAGTGCGCTGGACGTGCACAGTGACGAGGACCGGATGGCCGACGCCGTCGCAGAGTTCGCTGGCTTCGGGCAGGCAGCGGGCTACCGGCGGCTCCGGAAGTGGTTGACGCGGTTGTACCGCACCGAATTCGACGGCTTCATCGCCGCGAACTTCGATTCCCCGTTGTCGCTGCTCACCCCGCAGTTGGCGCAGCTGACGGCGATCGGCGGCTTCCGCAAGTGGGACCGGATGGTCAAGCGGTACATCAGCGACCCACGGCTGCGGCGGATCTTCACCTTCCAGTCGCTGTACGCCGGCGTGGCGCCGCGCGACGCGCTGGCGGTGTACGCGGTGATCGCCTACATGGACACCATCTCGGGTGTGGTGTTTCCGCGCGGGGGCGTGCGCGCGCTGCCCGACGCACTGGCCGCGGCCGCCGTCGGCGCCGGCGTCCGATTCTGTTACGGCGCAACCGTTACCGCGCTCGAACGAACCGGCGGCCGGATCAGCGCGGTGGTGACCGAGCAGGCCGGGCGCATCGCCTGCGACGCGGTTGTGCTGACCACCGAGCTGCCGCAGACCTATGCCCTGCTGGGCCGCACCCCGCGTCGCGCGGTGCGGCTGCGGCCCTCACCCTCGGCCGTCGTCGCGCACTTGGGTTGTCCCGCCGTCGCATCCGTGACGGCCCACCACACCATCCTGTTCGGCGAGGCATGGGATCAGACCTTCACCGACATCGTCGACAACGGGCAGCTGATGCGGGACCCATCCCTGTTGGTCACCCGGCCGACGGCCAGCGACCCGACCCTGGCCCCTGAAGGACGCGACCTGCTCTACGTGCTCGCGCCGGCGCCGAACCTGGAGCGGCGCACCATCGATTGGGCCGCTACCGGCGACGCCTACGTGGAGGACATGATCGCTCACGTCGCCGACCGATTGCTGCCCGGTTTGCCGCACGACGCAACGGTTTTGGATGTCGTCACACCGGCCGACTGGGCGCGGCAGGGCATGGCGGCGGGCAGTCCGTTCGCGCTCGCCCACACGTTCGGTCAGACGGGCCCCTTCCGGCCGGGCAACATGGTGCGCGGCATCGACAACGCGGTGCTCGCCGGATCCTCCACGGTGCCCGGCGTCGGCGTGCCGACCACGCTGATCTCCGGACGGCTCGCCGCCGACCGCATCACCGGCATCGCCACGCGATCTTCCGCGCACATCGACGTGAAAGCGGGGCTGCCGTGATGCGCGGCGAGTTGACCGCGGCCGGAATCGACGATCCACGGTTGCGCGACGGATACCGGCGATGCCGCGAACTCAATGCCGCGCATGGCCGCACGTTCTTTCTGGCCACCCGGCTGCTCGCGCCCGACCAGCGGCCGCCCGTGCACGCGCTGTACGGCTTCGCCCGTTACGCCGACGACATCCTCGACGACCTCGACCCGCGGGTCGGCGCCGACGCCCGCGCCCGGCGGCTGCAGCAGCTCTCGGAGCGCTTCTTCTCCGACGGAGCCCACCTGGACGATCCGCTGGTCGCCGCGGTCACCGACACCGTGCGGCGCTACCGCATCAGCGCGGATCTGTTCGAGGACTTCCTGACCTCGATGCGGATGGACCTCACCGTCACCGACTATCCCGACCGCAACGCCCTCAACCACTACATGCGGGGTTCCGCGGAAGCCATTGGTTTGCAAGTGCTTCCGATACTGGGCACGGTGACGCCGGTGCAGGAGGCCGCGCCGTACGCCGCGGCACTGGGCCGGGCGTTTCAGCTGACCAATTTCCTGCGTGATGTCGACGAGGACCTGCAACGCGGCCGGGTGTATCTGCCGGCAGACGAACTGGCCGCCGAGGGCGTCGACCGAGAGATGTTGCTCTGGTGCCACGCGCACCACCGCACCGATCCGCGGGTACGCCGTGCGCTGATTGCCCAGCATGAAATCGCCCGGCAGACCTACCGATTCGCCTCCCAAGGGATCGCCACACTGGCCGCCCGATCGCGACCCTGCGTGGCGACCGCGGCGGCACTGTATTCAGAAATCCTGGACTGCATCGAAAGAAGCGACTTCGCGGTGTTCGATCACCGGGCCACCGTCGGCACGGCGCGACGGCTTCGGGTCGCCGGCGCGGGCCTGCTACGGTCGTGGCGAGCGCGGAACAGCGCGCGGGGCGTTCGTCAATCGGGGGCCGCATGAGCGATCGGTGGCAATACCTGGCGGTGCTCGCCGCATGCCTGGTGATCACCGCGCCGCTGGAAATCTTCGGCCCCGGCGTCTACCGGCAGTGGCGGCGGGTCATCAAGGCGGTCGCGCCGGTGGCCGCGGTCTTTTTGGTCTGGGACGAGATCGCGGTGGCCGCGCACGTGTGGACCTACGACCGCACCTATCTGTGCGGCCTGAGCATCCCGTTCCGGGTGCCGATCGAAGAAGTGCTGTTCTTCCTCGTCATCCCGGTGTGCGCGTTACTGACCTACAACGCCGTGACCACCATCCTGGCGAAGGTGCATCGCCGATGACGGGCCTCGGCTACACCCTGCCGGCCGCGCTGGCGGTATTGCTGGTCTGCACACTGGAATTGGGGGTGCTGCGGACCGGGCTCTTCCGGCGGCCGGCGTACTGGCTGTCGATGCTGATCGTGCTCGGGTTCCAGATCCCGGTGGACGGCTGGCTGACCAAACTCAGCTCCCCCATCGTCAGCTATGACGACAAACAGCTGAGTGGCGTGCGTTTCCCGTTCGACATCCCGGTCGAAGATTTTCTGTTCGGCTTCGCGTTGGTCACCGCGGTGCTGCTGCTGTGGGAGCGGCAACGTGCGCGTCGATGATGCGGGTCCCGGCGAGTTGGCGGCCGCGTTCGACGCGGGTGCGCCGGCCTACGATCGCCTGGTCGGCGCCAGCCCCGGCTACCACGCGCAGCTCTGTCTGTCGGCCCGACGGATGCGGATTCCAAACCGCGGCAAGGGGTTACGGTTGCTCGACGCAGGATGCGGCACGGGTGCGTCGACGGCCGCGCTGCTCGCCGTCGCGCCCGAGGCCGACATCATCGCCGTCGACGCGTCACGGGGCATGCTCGACGCGGCGCGCGCGAAGGACTGGCCCGCCTCGGTGCGCTTCGTCCACACCCCGGTCGAGCAGCTCGCCGAGCACGGGATCACCGGACCGTTCGACGGCATCCTGGCCGCCTATCTGATCCGCAACGTCGTCGACCGCGACGCACAGCTGCGCAGGTTCCGCGAGCTGTTGCGGCCGGGCGGAACGCTGGCGGTGCACGAATACTCGGTGCGCGACTCCCCCGCCGCCACCCGCATCTGGCACGCCGTCTGCTGGGGCATCATCATCCCCGCCGGATGGTGGCGCACCCGCGACACCGGGCTGTACCGCTACCTGTGGCGCAGCGTGCTGGCGTTCGACGGCGCCGCGCGATTTCGCGCTCGGCTCGCCGACGCCGGCTTCACCGCGGTACACAGCGAGACGATGCCCGGCTGGGAAGCCAACATCGTGCACACCTTCCTGGCGGATGCGCCGCGATGAGCGCCGACCGACGTCGCCGAACCTTCGCCGCGCCAACGGGATTGCCGGACGCGACCGCCCTGCATTGCCGCCCGCGAGTGGCCGTCGTCGGCGGCGGGATCGCCGGGCTGAGCGCCGCCACCGGGCTGGCCGAGCGCGGCGTCGCCGTGCAGATCATCGAAAGCGAGCACTACCTCGGCGGCCGGGTGGGCGGGTGGACCGAGCGGGACGGCGATGTCGAGCTCGCGATGAACCGCGGCTTCCACGCCTTCTTCCGGCAGTACTACAACCTGCGCGCCCTGCTGGGCCGGATCGACCCGCAATTGCGGATGCTCACCCCGGTCGAGGATTACCCGCTGATCGACGGGGCGGGCCGGCGCGACAGCTTCCGCGGCTTGCCGCGCACCCCACCGTGGAACGCCGTGGTCTTCGCGGCGCGCAGTCCCACGTTCCGGCTTCGTGACTTCACCCGCATCGACGCCCGCGCGGCCGCACCGCTGGCCGCCGTATCCGTGCCCGGCACCTACCAGCGGCTCGACCGCACCGACGCCGCGACGTTCCTCGAGGACATCCGATTCCCGGCGGCGGCAAGGCATCTCGCCTTCGAGGTGTTCTCCCGCAGCTTCTTCGCCGACCCCACCAACCTTTCCGCGGCCGAGTTGGCGACCATGTTTCACATCTACTTCCTGGGGTCATCCGAAGGCCTGATCTTCGACGTGCCGTCGGCGAACTACGACAGCGCGCTGTGGCAGCCGTTGCGCGGCTACCTCGAAGGGCGGGGCGTGCGATTCCGGCTCGCCACCAAGGTCCTGCGCGTCGACACGGGGCCGGCGAAGACCTTCCGGGTGCATACCGATTCCGATGACCACTGCGACGTCGACGCCGTCGTATTGGCCACCGACATCGCGGGTTTGCAGCGGATCGTTGCGGCGTCCGGTGACCTGGGCACCGACGACTGGCGCACCCAGATAGCGCGGCTGCGCACCGCGCCGCCGTTCGCCGTACACCGGTTGTGGCTCGACCGCCCGGTCGCGGCGCACCGGCCGGCGTTCCTGGGCACCGCCGGCCACGAACCGCTCGACAACATCAGCGTGCTGGAGCGCTACGAATGCGAGGCGCGCAACTGGGCCGCCGCGCATCACGGTTCGATCGTCGAATTACACTCGTACGCATTAAATTCCGTGCCGTCGCGCGCCGCCGCGCTACGACAGCTGCACAAGGTGTATCCCGAAACCGCCGCGGCACAGATCGTCCACGAGAAGATGTTGCATCGCAACGACTGCCCGCTGTTCTCGCCCGGCTCCTATCCCCACCGCCCCCCGATCATCACGCCCACACCGGGATTGCTGTTGGCCGGCGACGCCATCCGCATCGACCTGCCGGTGGCGCTCATGGAGCGAGCCGCCACCACCGGCTGGTGCGCCGCCAACCAACTCCTGCAACGATGGGGACTAGCCGGACACCCGTTGGCCACGGTACCCACCCAAGGCCGGTCACCACTACTGCGATGGCTTGCCGCCCGCGAAAGAGCTTCCCGATCATGAGGATTCGCGCACAACTTCAGCAGCGCCTGTCCGTTGCCCGGACCAAAGGCTGGCCGCTGCAAGTGATCCCGCGCGCGTCATGGGCCGATCAGCGCCCGACGTATCGCGACGCGCAGCCCGCCATCATCGAGGGAGCGCTGCGACGCTCACAGCGCAAGCCCACCGGCAACTGGTACGCGTTCGCGGCCAGCGACCGGGTGCCCGTCGGGCGGCCCGTCGGCGCGCGCGTCGCCGGTGTCGAGGTCGTCGCCTGGCGCGACGAACGGGGCCGGCTGTGCGTGGGGCCGCGCACGTGTCCCCACTTGGGCGCCGACCTCGCGACCGGCACCGTGCACCGCGGCACGCTGATTTGCCGCTGGCACGGGCTGACCCTCGACGGACAGGCTCGCGAATTCGGCTGGAGCCCGCTGCCCAGTCACGACGACGGGGTGCTCGCGTGGGTGCGGCTCGACGTCGTGGGCAAGGAGGAACCGCTGGACCGGCCCGTGCTTCCGCAACGCCCGACCGGCGACACCCTGAGCGCGGTCGCCCGGATGGAGGGTGTGTGCGAGGCGAGCGACATCATCGCCAACCGGCTCGATCCCTGGCACGGCGCGTGGTTCCACCCCTACTCGTTCACCCGGCTCGACGTACTCACGACGCCCACCGAACAGGTCGACCGATTCCTGGTGGCGGTGACATTCCGGATGGGACGCCTGGGGGTGCCCGTCGTCGCTGAATTCAGCTGCCCGGAGGCGCGCACCATCGTCATGCGCATCGTGGACGGCGAGGGAACCGGCAGCATCGTCGAAACACACGCAACACCAATGGGTTCCGGACCCGACGGCCGGCCCCGCACCGCGGTCCTGGAAGCCACCATCGCGCATTCGGACCGGCCCGGCTTCGCGCACGCCTCCCGGGTGGCGCCGCTGATCACACCATTCATGCGCTATGCGGCCGCCAAGCTCTGGCGCGACGACCTCGCCTACGCCGAACGCCGCTACCAGGTCCGCGCCGGACTCGGGTAGCCCGGCGCCGGGCGCCGCGCGTGGAAGAATTCAACCGTGCGCAAGCCCTACGTCGCTGTCGTCGCGGTGACCGCCGGCGCTCACCTGGCGTACCTGCTGTACGTGCCGAGCGGCGGTTTCCTCGCGTTGCGCTGGCCCAGGACCATCGTGCTGCACGTGCCGGCGGTGGCCTGGGGCGTCGCGGTCGTGGCGCTCAGGCTGCGCTGCCCGCTGACGTCGGTGGAATCGTGGGCGCGCCGTCGCGCGGAGATGGATCCGCTGCCCGCGTCCGGTTTCATCGACCGTTACGTCACCGGATATCTCGTGCCGCCCGGCCGCGTCGGCGCCGCACAGGCGCTCGCGTTCACCGCCGCCGTGATGTCATGGGGTGTGTTCGCCCGCCGGGGCATTGGCCCCGGGAGCCGCGGCGTGCCGACCACCGGTTGACCTCCGCCGCAACACCCACAGGACACCACCCACGAGCACCACCGCCAGGGCGATCACGGTGGGCCACATGGCCAGCTGCGCGAACCACAAACGTCGTTGCAGGCGCAGCACTTTGCGCTCCGCGCGTCCCAGACGCCGGGAAGTCTCGATGACAGTCATCGTCAATCCTGATACCCGGGACGCACTCGTTCAAACCGCCTGGCAGCGCCGCACACGACTCGCACCAAAACCTTTCAGTTCATGAATAGCCGAAGCCGACGATTCGGTCACCCTCGCGGCGGGAATGCCATAGGCCAACGCGGGGAGGAATGCGATGAGCGATGGGGTGGATAGCGACGTCGACGCCGTTGCGCAGGCGGTGGGGCGAGTGACCGAGGCGCTGGAAACCATCGAGCGCGCTCGTGGGCATCTGTATTCCTTTCATCAGCTCACCGGTCGCGCCGACCTGCAGCTCGACGAGGCGGTGGCGCGGTTGAACGCCATCGGCCAGGCCGACCTGGCGCGACACATCAGTAGCGAGCTGATCGGACGCAATGTCCTGCCGGACCGGTGGAGCTTTCAGGTCGTCGAGGAGTATGACGACGGCTACTACCGCTGCTTCAACGAGATTGAGCAGCTGGTGCGGAGCCGACTCACCAACGGCCGCCGCCACGTACACGAGATGGCACTGAAACAGCGCCGCCGCACCGCCGGCAACCCCGCCCACACCGCGTCTCCCAGTGATCAATCCTCGAAAGGTGACTCCCGATGAGCGACAACGAATTCAACAAGGGCGACAAGGTAGAGTGGCAAAGCCACGGCACCACGGTCCGGGGCACGGTCGAAGGCAAAATCACCTCCGATACCGAAGCCGCCGGACGCACGGTGCGGGCGTCCAAGGACGAGCCGCAGTACAAGGTGCGCAGCGACAAGACTGGCGCGGACGCCGTGCACAAGCCGGATGCTCTGCGTCGCGCAAAGTGATGTGCGTGACGCCGATGCGCGAGGACCGACCATGACCGACGACCAGCAAGCCATTTGGGATCGATTCCAGGACACCGTCAACATGACCGCACGCGAGCTGGAAAAGTGGCTCGACACCGAGGAATCCAAGAGCGTCGGCCAAAAGCAGGACGGTGACGAGTCCACCGGCCACGCCAGTGGCCGGCACATCGTCGAGATACTCAAGGCCAAACGTGCCGACCTCACCGACGCCGACTACGCGCACATGCGAAAGGTGGTCGGCTACGCCAAACGCCACCTGGCGCAACGTCCGGACGGCAAGATCGACGCCAGCCCATGGCGATACTCGTTGATGAACTGGGGCCACGACCCCGCTAAGTCCCGATAGCGCCCGCCGGCCGCGGCTCAGCCGCCGCGGGTGCCGTAGGCTGATGGCCACCGATCGCACCGGGAACGCTGCGGGGCGTGTTTGCTCTCAATGTTGGCCCCGCAATGGGCTACAAAGGAGAAACGCCCGAACGTTTCGCCGGCCACGATCAGCGGTCGCCGATACGCTGGCCGGCGTATCTTGCAAGAAGGATGCGGGTAAGTGACCAAGCGCGCCGCCGCTGACCGGCGACTAGACCGGGCCGAACTCGAGAAATTGATGTCGGCCGACATGCGCGCGATCACTGCGCAGTCCGACCGCATCGGCCGTCACTTCGCCCGCCAGAACGACGTCAGCGGCACCGACTTCCATGCGTTGCTGCACATCATGGTCGCCGAAACCGCCGGAGAACCGTTGACCGCGGCACAGCTGCGACGGCGCATGGACGTGTCACCGGCCGCTATCACCTATCTCGTCGATCGCATGATCGACGCCGGCCACCTCCGGCGCGAGCCCGATCCTCAGGACCGCCGCAAGACCCTGCTCCGCTACGAGAAGCCGGGGATGGCCCTGGCCAGGTCGTTTTTCACTCCCCTTGGCGCCGAACTACATACCGCGCTGGCCGACCTACCCGATCGCGACCTGGCGGCCGCGCACCGGGTGTTCACGTCAATGATCGAGGCGATGGCGAGCTTCGAATCCCGACTTGTCGCACCAAGTCCCACAGCGCCCGCGCCCGAACCGAAACGTGCGACGGCCAAAGGCCGCCGCAGCCCGGCAAAACGCGGCGTCTAGTGAACCGGCCACTCGGCGGCGCAGCCCAGTAGCCGCTGCTCGATCAGGTCGGCACCGCGTGCCACACCCCCCGTCGCCGCGAATCCCGCCGCCACCCGGTGCGCACCGGCGGCCATCGTCATCGCCTCGCGCACCTTGGTCCGCAGCCGCGCCGCGGTGAGCTTCTTCGCGGCCAGGCGGGTGCCGCAGCGCGCAACCTCGACCCGCCGCGCCACCTCGGCCTGGTCGCGGGCGAACGGCACGACGCAGACCGGCACGCCGCGATCGAGGGCCTTCAGCGTCGTGCCCATGCCGCCGTGCGTGATGGCGCAGCTGGCCTTGGCGAGGATGGCCGCGTGCGGCACGAACCGGCATACGGTCGCGTTCGCCGGCCGCGGCAGATCGGCGGGCACACCGGCCGGGAACGTCGCCACCACATGGACATCCTCGTCGGCCAGCGCGTGCAAGGCGATTCGCCCCAGGGCCTCGTCGGCCTGCCGCAGCGAGGACGTGTTCACCAGCACCATTGGGCGATCGATGGCGTCGATCCACTCCGGTGTGGGAGTCGGTGTGGGCTCGAACACGCACGCGCCGATGTGGTGCACCAGACCGGCCCATCCGGGATGCGGGTACTCGAACGGCTCGCCACCCACGGCCAGCACCAGGGGCGCGCGCCGCATGAAGCCGTCCACCGATGTCACCGGAGGAGCGCCCAGCTCGGCACGAATCACGTTGATGCGGGGCAACATTGGTCGGTCGAACACGTGTCTGACGACGGGCCGCACCCCGGCGTCCCGGATGTCGCCGGCGATGCCCGGCAGCGGACGCATCCCGGGACCGAACGGCGGCACGCCGCGGGAGCGCAGGTACGGGGTGAACGGCGAGAAGAGCAGCCACGGAATGTCGCCGGCGTCCGCGGCCGACAATGCGCCCCAGCAATTCGCGTCCACGATGACCGCATCCGGTCGGATCGCGTCCACCGACCGCCGAAAATCGCCGACCTCCAGCACCGCCCGGCGGCACAGCACGTCGATCGATAACCTGAGCACTCCCAAAGCGTTTCGCGCCTGCCAGTCGTTGCCGGCGATCGCCTCGATGTCCGGGTCGACCGGCTCGGCGTGCACGCCCACCGATCGCATCGCCGAGACGCCGGCCGACATGGTGCGCAGGTGAACGTCATGGCCGCGCTGGACCAGCTCGGCAAGCAGGGCTCCGGTCGGCAGCAGATGCCCCAGGGCCGGCGAACCGTACGCCAAGATGACAGCCACGTCGCGCGGGCCTAGGTCACGCCGATGAGGTCGACATCACGCAGGTCCGCCAGCTTGGCGGCGCCACAGCCGTGCAGGCAGACCCTGAGCTCGTCGATGAACGGCTGCAACCAATCAACCACGGCCGCAGTCGATTCGATCGCGGCGGGCAGCAGCGGGCGCGCCACCGCCACCACATCGGCGCCCAGTGCGATCGCCTTGGCCGCATCCATGCCGGTGCGGATTCCGCCGGATGCCACCAACGGGATCGCCGGCAGCACCTCACGCACTTCCACGATGGCGCGGGCGGTGGGGACGCCCCAATCGGCCAGGTGCGGATAGCGCAGTTCGCCGTACCGCACGAACTGCTCGACCCGCGACCATGATGTGCCACCGGCGCCCGCGACGTCGATGCCGGCAACCGGCAATTCGCCCTGTCCCCCAACGAGTTCCGCGGCCGCCGCGCCACCGATCCCGTGCCCCACCTCCTTGAGCAACACCGGATAGCCGATGCTGTCGGCCGCCTCGCGCAACCTGCTCAGCGACCCGGAGAAATCGGTGTCACCGTTGTGCTGCATGGCTTCCTGAAGTGGGTTGGTATGCACGGCAAGCGCGTCGGCGCCCACCCGGTCGAGGGCCTTGGTCAGATCCGGCACGGCGGTCTTCGTCAGTTGCGCCAGGCCGATGTTGCCGAACAGCAACACATCCGGGGCGACGTCGCGCACGGTGAAGCTGTCCGCGGCGCGCTCCCCCAGCGCACTGTCGAGCATGATGCGCTGCGAGCCGAGCATCATGCCCAGACCCAGCTGCTGGGCGGCCGCCGCCAGATTGCGATTGATCGTCCTGGACAGCTCGGCGCCCCCGGTCATCGCGCCGATGAGTATCGGCGACCGCAGGTTGGCGCCGAAAAAGCCGGTGGACAGGTCGATGTCGCCCAGGTTGGTCTGAGTCAGCGCGTTGTACGGCAATGCGTAGCGGTCAAGCCCGGTGGTGACGCCGTCGTAGCCGACCGGCTCGTTCAGGCAGACGTCGATGTGGCGCCGCTTGCGGGCGGTCATCTCCCCCCGGTCAGCGGCCATCGCAGCTACCCCCTCGCGTCCGACACTGCCCCCGCCCGGCGTTCATAATGTCCATAGTGCCCCCTCTTTCGTACCGCCGGCGCTGCCGCGTGGCGATGCGTCATTTCAGTTGATTAATGTTTAACAAACTGAAAGGGTTGTAACCGTGGTGTGGGATTCCCTGGCCGCCGCTGTGACGGGCCGGCGTTCGTGGCTGCTCGCGCTGGTCGCGGCTCTGCTGGGTGTCGCATTCATGGTTCTCGTCGGAGGCAACGCTGCGGCGGGCCAATCACCGCAGTCGGTACCGGTTGCAGCGCAATCCGCGCAGGTCGACGCGCTGGCAAAGCAATTTCCCGGCGGTGATAAATCCCCGCTGATCGTGGTGGTCAGCCGCAGCGACGGCCGGGTCCTCAACCCGTCCGATGTCGGCGCCGCCCAGTCGGCACGCGATCGGGTGCAGGCGGCAGCACAGCCCGGGTCCATCGCGGCGGCCCCTCTGCTGCCCTCGAAGGATTCCAAGGCCGTCCTCGGCGTCGTGCCGATCAGCGCCAGCCTCTCCGGCCTCGCCCTGGGCGACGCCGTCGCCACCCTGCGCACGGCCGCGGCCAGCGGTCTGCCCTCAGACCTGCAGGTGCACGTGACGGGCGGCCCGGCATTCGGCGCCGACATCGCCAGCGCCTTCACGGGCGCGAACATCACCCTGCTCGCGGTGACGACGGCGGTGGTGGCGCTGCTGCTGATCGCCACCTACCGCTCCCCGGTGCTGTGGCTGGTCCCGCTGCTCGTGGTCGGGTTCGCCGATCGGGTGGCCGCCGCGGTGGGCACGTCGGTGGCATCGCTGACCGGGCTGAGCTTTGACGGTGCCACCTCCGGGATCACCAGCGTGCTGGTCTTCGGCGCCGGCACCAACTACGCGCTGTTGCTGATCTCCCGGTATCGCCAGGAGCTGCGGCGCCAGTCCGCGCACCGCGCCGCGCTGCACCATGCCGTGCGCAGGGCGGGGCCGGCGATCGTCGCCAGCAACGCCACCGTGGTGCTGGCGCTGCTCACCCTGCTGTTCGCGTCCACCCCGAGTACCCGCAGCCTGGGCGCGCTGGCGGCGTGCGGGATGAACGGCCAGAACAATCTCCGGCCGCAGACGGCCAGCAGCGGGGGCAGGATCACCAGCACCGAAATCGCGGCAACCACAAGGCCGCACGCCGCCAGCGCGCCCAGGCTGCGGGTACTCGGGGTGGACGCGAACAGCAGGGTGAGCAGCGCCAGCACCAC
>NZ_LZKI01000033.1 GCF_001672755.1 Mycobacterium colombiense
GGGTTACTACGAGACATTCAACCGGGACAACGTCACCCTGGTCGATGATCGGTCGCTTGCACGCGAAGGGATGCACCGGCACCAACGACGCCGCGGTGTCCGGGTCCTTGACGATCCGGGCCACCGCCTCGCCGTACAGTGCGGCGGCCATCCGGTTGGCCTCGATGTCGAAGAAGATGTCGCCCCAGTTCAACGCGCCCATCACGCCGTCCTCTTCGATGGCACGCAGCTGTTCTTCGCGAGTCGCCGACTTCAGCGGCGGCCTGCCGAGCATCTCGAGCAGCACGGAGAAGGCGCTCAACCGGGCGGCCCCGATCGGGTGGGCGCGCTGGGCCGCCCGGATGTCGCCGTAGCGCGCCTTCATGTCGTCGAGTTCGCCCGGTTCGAAGCGGTGCACCCGCCAAGGCAGGGTGTATGCCGGCGAGCGCTGAAACACCGAGAGGTGCAGGGCCTCTCGGGCAACCACCGGGATGAGCTGAACGCCGGTCGAGCCGGTGCCGATGACGCCGACGCGCTTGCCGGTGAGGTCGACGCCGCCCTCGGGCCAGCGGCTGGTGAACAGTGAGGTCCCGGCAAAGGTGTCCATTCCGGGGATGTCGGGTTCCAGCGGTACCGACAGGATGCCGGAGGCGGCGACGACGAACGGCACCCGGAACGCGTCGCCTGCTTCGGTGCGCACCAGCCACACGCCGGCTTCTTCGTCGAAGGTCATCGCGACGACCTTGGTGCCGAATTGGATGTCGCGACGGAGGTCGAGCCGGTCGGCCACGAAGTTGAGGTAGGCCTCGATCTCGGGCTGGGCCGGCATCGACTCGGTCCAAACCCACTCCTGCTGAATCTCCTCGGAGAAGCTGTAGGAGTATTCGATGCTTTCGATGTCACACCGCGCACCCGGGTAGCGGTTGAAAAGCCAGGTGCCACCGACGTTTTCTGCCATCTCCAGCACTCGGGTGCGCATTCCGAGTTGCCGCAGCCGGTGCAGCATGTACAACCCGGAGAATCCCGCACCGATGACGAGCACATCGAAGGGGGTATCGGATTCAGCCATCGTCACCACCGGTGATTTTGAGGATGGTTCGGGTGAGGTGCAGGCTCTTGATCCGCCATGACCCGTCCCGCTTCTCGTAGGTCTCGTGATAGTGGCCGGCGCCGTACAACTCGCGGCCGTCACCGAAGATCAGCAGGTCCTCCATCGCCCAGATACCGGCCGCGGTGGTGGCCGAGGTGAGCGTGAGCTCCGGCGAGTGACAGTGATGCTTGGTCACCACGTTCTCGAGGCCGCCCATCACCATCGGGACGAAGTTGTCGACGCCCTCGATCGGTGCAGCGGTCATGGGATCGGCGCCGGCGGTGGACACCGCCATGTCCAGGGTGACCACGACATCGGCGGCGAATACGTCACGCCACGCCCCGACGTCTTTGGTGTCCAGGAAACGGCAGTAGCGCGCCTTCTGTTGCCGGAGGGCTTCCAGCTCGTCAGCCGCCTCAGTCATCGCACTCCCTTGCCGCTTACGGACTTGACTGCTGAAATCTATACTGTAATGGACTTAGTATCTATCAGGAATCGAGAGGCTTCGCGTGAAAGTCCCGTTCACCTGGAAAGTCACCGGCTGGTTCATGGTCGGCTGGTCTCCAGAGTTTCCCGTCGGCGAGGTCCGGCCGCTGCACTATTTCGGCGAGGATCTGGTCGCCTACCGGGATGAGCAGGGTGAGTTGCACGTCTTGGAAGCACATTGCAAGCACCTGGGCGCGCACATCGGTCACGGCGGCAAGGTAGTCGGCGACTGCGTCGAGTGCCCCTTCCACGGCTGGCGCTGGGGTCCGGACGGCACCAACCGATACATCCCCTATCAGCCGGACCGGCCCAACCGCGGGCTACGGCTCAAGGTGTTTCCCGTGCAGGAGCAGTACGACTGCGTGTTCGTCTGGCACCACCCGGACGGCAAGGAGCCGCAGTGGCAGATGCCGGACATCTTTCACAAGTTCCCGCAGTTCGAGACGGACCCGGCGGCGTATTACCGGGCGTACCCGGAGTTCTCCCGGCGCGCGGAGCGCGAACCGGTGCATCCGCAGATCGTCGCCGAGAATGCCCCCGACAGCGCGCATTTCGAATACGTGCACCACGCCACCGTGACGCCGCGGGTGCTGGACTGGAAGATCGTCGACCAGGAATGGCAGTTCATCGCGGGCTGGCCGGACGCGCGCAGTGACGACCCCGAGGACCTCGCGTTGCGGTTCCACAGCCACCTGTTCGGCCTCGGCGGAGCGATCAGCGTCTTCGAGGGCGCGCAGAATCATCGGCTGATCTTCACCTGCACACCGGTCGACGACGAATGCTCGGACCTGTTCTACTCGATCTGGTGGCCGCGGCTCCGCGGCGATACCGCGGATGTTCCCGAAGGCACACTGCGCGACGTCATCGAAAAGCAATTCCTGTCCACCGTGTTCGACGATCTGCAGATCTGGCGCTACCAGAAGTACGTGGAACACCCCGCGTTGTCGAAAGTCGATGCGAAAGGCTATATGGCGCTGCGGAAGTGGGCGACGCAGTTCTATGACGTCGCCCCGGTGGACTCCCCCGCATGACGGACCGGCTGGCCGGACTGGCCGCACCCGAGCACACCGCGATCGTCACCCAGGAGTGCCAGGGCGCGGTGATGGGCCCCGACGCCGGACTGGCGATGCTCGCCGAGGAGGCCCGCCGCGAGGCGCTGCCCAACATCGCGCGTCTGCTGCCGGTGGCCAGGGCGGCCGGGGTGCGGGTCGTGCACTGCCTGGTGCAGCGGCGGCCCGACGGGCTCGGCTCCAACCACAACGCGAAGATCTTCGCGTTGGGCGGCGGCGACAAGGTGGACATCGCGCCCGGCACGCCGGGTGCGAAGCTGCTTCCCGAATTGGGGCCGGAGCCTTCGGATTTGGTGTTGTGCCGGTGGCACGGCGTGGGCCCGATGGGCGGCACGGACCTGGATGCGGTGCTGCGCAATCTCGGGGTGTCGACCATTGTCGTGGTGGGTGTTTCGCTGAACATCGCGATTCCCAACCTCGTCATGGATGCCGTCAACGCCGCCTACCGGGTGGTCGTCCCCCGCGACGCGGTGGCCGGCGTACCCGCCGACTATGGTGCAGCGATGATCGCGAACACCCTGTCGCTGCTGGCCTCGATCACCAGCACCGACGATCTGCTCCGGGCCTGGGACGAAGGAACGCGATGACCGAAACTGCGCCGGAAGTTCGAGGCGGATTCCCCGACGTCAGACCCGTCGAGGACGCACCCGCGGAACTGGGCCCGTTCGTCGCCGCGCTGCGCCGGCTGCAGGACCTGACCGTGTCCACCAGGCCCGACCCCGCGCTGTGGGCCGCCGCGACCGTGCACCTGGAGAACGCCTGCGCGCTGCTGGACGGCCACCAGGTCCCCGAGACCGAGGCGGTGGCCGGCCGCGTGCTGAGCCTGCCGGGGTTGGCCCATCCGCTGATACCGCCCTGGATGGTGACGGAGTCCGGTCCCGACGGCGTGCGGATGGCCGGCCATTTCAGCACCGCTCACATCGGTGGGAACCGGGCCGTGCACGGCGGCATGATCCCGCTGTTCTACGACTGGCTGTTCGGCATGGTCGTGACGGCCGCAGACATCCGGCCGACGCGCACCGCCTACCTGCACGTCGAATTCCGCAGCATCACACCCATTGACCAGCCACTGACCGCCCGCGGCCGCATCACAAACGTCGACGGCAGGAAGGTTTTCATTGACGCTACTATGATAGCCGCCGATGGAACCTTGCTCAGCGAAGCCAACGGCCTGATGGTTCGTTTGTTACCCCACCAGCCGTGAGAGGCACGATGTCCGACACCACAACAACATTCACGGTTCCGGCCGTCGCGAAGGCCGTCGCCGCCGCGATCCCCGATCGGGAGCTGATCATCCAGGGGGACCAGCGCTACACCTACCGGCAGGTGATCGAGCGCTCCAACCGGCTGGCCGCGTATCTGCACGCGCAGGGATTGGGTTGCCACACCGAGCGCTCGGCGCTGGGTGGCCACGAGGTGGGCCAAGACCTGCTGGGCCTTTACGCCTACAACGGGAACGAATTCGTCGAGGCGTTGCTGGGCAGCTTCGAAGCACGAGTCGCCCCGTTCAACGTCAACTTCCGCTACGTGAAGAGCGAGCTGCAGTACCTGCTGGCGGATTCCGGGGCGACCGCGCTGCTCTATCACGCCGCGTTCGCGCCGCGGGTGGCCGAGATCCTGCCGGATCTGCCACAGCTGCGCGTGCTCATCCAGATCGCCGACGACTCGGGCAACGACTTAGTCGAGGGCGCAGTCGATTATGAGGCCGCCCTGGCGTCGGTGTCCCCGGAACCGCCGCCGGTCCAGCACTCCGCCGACGACCTGTACGTTCTGTACACCGGTGGCACGACGGGCATGCCGAAGGGCGTGTTGTGGCGCCAGCACGACATTTTCATGACGTCCTTCGGCGGCCGGAATCTGATGACGGGTGAGCCGTCCAGCTCCCTCGAGGAGATCGTCGAACGCGCCGCGTCGGGCCCGGGCACCAAGCTGATGATCCTGCCCCCGCTGATCCACGGCGCCGCCCAGTGGAGTGTGATGACCGCGATCACGACGGGGCAGTCCGTCGTCTTTCCGACGGTGGTCGATCACCTGGACGCCGACGACGTGGTGCGCACCATCGAGCGGGAAAAAGTCATGGTGGTCACCGTGGTGGGCGATGCGATGGCGCGCCCCTTGGTCGCCGCGATCGAGAAGGGGACCGCCGACGTGTCGTCGCTGGCGGTCGTCGCCAACGGTGGTGCGCTGCTGACCCCGTACGTCAAGCAGCGCTTGATCGAAACGCTGCCGAACGCCGTTGTGGTCGATGGCGTCGGCTCGTCCGAGACCGGGGCGCAGATGCACCACATGTCGACGTCGGGAGCGGTGGCCACCGGCACGTTCAACGCCGGACCGGACACTTTCGTGGCGGCCGAGGACCTGACGGCAATCCTGGAGCCGGGCCACGACGGGATGGGCTGGCTGGCGCAGCGGGGCTACGTTCCGCTCGGTTACAAGGGCGATGCGGCCAAAACGGCCAAGACATTTCCGGTGATCGACGGCGTCCGGTACGCCGTCCCCGGTGACCGCGCGCGGCACGGCACCGACGGCTCCATCGAACTGCTGGGCCGGGATTCGGTGACCATCAACTCCGGGGGCGAGAAGATCTTCGTCGAGGAGGTCGAGACGGCCATCGCGTCGCATCCCGCGGTGGCCGACGTGGTGGTCGCCGGTCGGCCGAGCGAGCGGTGGGGCCAGGAGGTCGTCGCCGTGGTGGCGCTCGCACCGGGAGCCAGCGCCGAATCCGACGAACTGGTGGCGCACGCCGCGCAGACGCTGGCGCGCTACAAACTGCCCAAAGCGATCGTGTTCCGTTCGGTCATCGAGCGCAGTCCGTCGGGTAAGGCCGACTACCGGTGGGCGCGCGAGCAGGCGGTGAGCGGCTGACCGGTGATCCCGGCCGCCCGCCGCGGGAAGGCGTAGCTGATGTCGTTGCTGCAAAAGTACGACGGCATCCACTGACGTGCGCGCCGCCGCGGATCAGGTCGATGCCGCCATCCCCGACGTCACAACGCGTCTCACCGAAACGTTCCGGATGTGCGTGCCGCTGCCGTTGGCGCCGTGGCCTTCGAGCATCTGTCCTTGTTCGTCCGGGATCGTCGCCGGGATCTGCAGAACGACCTCGACGTCTCGGTGGACTGGATCCGCAGGATTGTCGAGAAGGAGTGAATGCGTGAGGAACTCATGAAGTACCAAGGTCGTGTCGCAGTGGTCACGGGTGCCGGCTCCGGCATCGGCCGCGCCCTGACCCAGGCGCTTACCCGGGATGGGGCGCACGTCGCGGCATCCGACATCGACCCGAACGGCCTGGCCGAAACCCAGGCCGCGTGTCCGCCCGGGCAGGTCACCACGTACCGCGTCGACGTCGCCGACCGCGATGCGGTGCTGGGTTTCGCCGACCACGTGCGCGAGCAGCACGGGCCCGCGTCGCTGGTGTTCAACAACGCCGGAGTCGACCTGTTCGCCGGCGTGGCGGACATGTCCTGGAAGGACTTCGACTGGCTGATGGGCATCAACGTCGGCGGCGTCGTCAACGGGACCAAAGCCTTTCTGCCACAGCTCATCGAAGCGGGTACGACGCAACGGCCCGCCAGGTTGATCAACCTGTCCAGCGCCTTCGGGCTGATCGCGGTTCCCTACCAAGGCGCCTACAGCATGTCCAAGTTCGCGGTGCGCGGCCTCACCGAGGCGCTGCGGCAGGAGATGATCATGGAAAGGCGTCCGGTGACCGTGCACTGCGTGCATCCCGGTGTCGTGCGTACCAACTTCGGGGCCAACATGCGCACAGCGGACACCGAGGATCCCGAGATGGCGACCAAGATGTTCGATCGCGCGGCCCTGACGTCCGCCACCAAGGCCGCCCAGTTGATTCTGCGCGGGGCCGAGAAGAACCGCGCCCGCATCCTTATCGGAGCCGACGGCCGCGTGATGGCGGCGATGCCACGCCTACTCGGCGCGGGATACGAGGGCCTGTTGGCCAGGGCCGGGAAACTCACCGACTCGCGCTGAGCCGGCGGCGGTTGCGGGCCTTCGTTATTCGCATCATCACGTCGGCGCCCAGCCGCAACGACCGGCCGAACGGCGGCGCCGCGTTTCCGGTGATGCTGAACGGCAGATCGTTGCCCACCACGGTGCGGTGATGGCTGAAGGTGTCGAAACCGGCCTTGCCATGGTAGGCGCCCATCCCGCTGCGGCCCACACCCCCGAACGGTGCCGCAGACGGGATCATCTGTGCCGCAAAGTCATTGCGGGCGACACCGCCGCTGCGGGTGCTGCGAACAAAGGTGCGGAAGTCCGCATCGTCGGGTCCATACCAGTACGCCACCAACGGCGCCGGCCGGTCGTTGATGTAGTCGATGGCCTCCGTCAGCCCCGAGTACGCCTTGACCACGAGGACCGGACCGAAGATCTCCTCGCTCGCGATCTTCATGCGCTCGTCGACATCTCGGACGATCGTGGGTGCGATCTTGCGCGAGGCCCGGTCCGGTAGCGACTCCCCCGCCGGCGCAATGGTTTCCACGCCGGCTCCCTTGTCTCGGGCATCCTCGATCAGCCCGACGACGCGGTCGAAATTCGCCTGATTGACACTCGAGCAGTAGTCCTCGTTCGACACGATGCTTCCGAACATGTCGCGCAGGGTATTCCGGGCGACGTCGACGAAGGCGTCCAGCCGCCCCTCGGGCACGAACACATAGTCGGGGCATACGCAGACCTGCCCCCCGTTGACCATGCGGGCCTGCGCGATCCGTCTCGCCGCCCGGCGGATGTCGGCGTCCGGTGCGACGACGACGGGATTCTTCCCGCCGAGCTCCAGCGTCACCGGGACGAGATGCTGCGCCGCCGACCTTTGCACCAGGGCCCCGACCGACGGTGAGCCGGTGAAGAAGAGGTGGTCGAACGGCAAGGCGGCAAAGGCGGCCGCCACGTCGGGACCGCCGGTGACTACGTGCAGCTCGTCCGATTCGAAGTACCGGGGTGCCAGCGACGCCATCAGGTCGGCGGTGTGCGAGGTGACCTCCGACATCTTGACCATTGCCCGGTTGCCGGCCGCGAACGCGGTGGCGGCGGGCAGGACAACGAGATTGAGCGGGAAGTTCCACGGCCCGATGATCCCGATCACCCCGAGTGGTGACGGCTGGACCTCGGCCCGCAGGCCGCACAGCCGCGCCGTGCGCATCAGCTTGCTTGGCCGCATCCATTGAGCGGCATGCGATCTGGTGTGCTCGATGACCGAGAGCATCCCGATGACCTCGGTGAACAGGGTGGCCGCCCTGGAACGCGTGCCGAAGTCGGCCGCCATGGCGTCCACGAACGCGTCGGTGTTGTCCAGAACCAGCGCCATCAACCGGTCGATGCGGTTGCGCCGCGCCGCCAGGCTGGGCGGCCCCTCATTCAGGAAGGCACGCCGTTGCCGCTGCAGGATCGCATCCAGCTCAGCGGTCCGCTGTTCGGCAGTGCCGTGAGCGCGTTCGTCGAGTGTGCTCATGAATCACCTTCGGTGTCCGGACCGGCGAGCGACCTCGCGTGGTCATGCCCATATTGCCTACTGTAATAATTACAGTACGATCTTACGAAGCAAGTGTTCGATCGTGCTGAGATCTGGGAGATCAGGTGACGACCAACGTTCACACCGCCGCCGGTGCCGGCGACGAAACCGTCAGCCTGCGTGACCCCTACCCGTTCTTCGCCCGCAAGCGGCGCGAGGCCGGCGTGTTCGCCGGCACGGTGATGGACTACTCCAAGACGCCAGAGTCCCTGATGCCCAAGCAGGAGTACTCGGCGATGTCGTTCGACGCGGTCAACACGGTGTTCCGGGACGGCCGGGTGTTCAGTTCCAAGCCGTACGACAAGACCATCGGCCTGTTCATGGGTCCGACGATTCTGGCGATGGCGGGCAAGAAGCACCGCGAACACCGCAACCTGGTTTCCGCCGCGTTCAAGTCCAAGGCGCTGGCCCGCTGGGAGCCCACCATCGTGCGGCCGATCTGCAATGGCCTGATCGACGAGTTCATCGAGACCGGTCGCGCCGACCTGATCCGGAACTTCACCTTCGAATTCCCCACCCGCGTCATCGCCGAGCTGCTGGGATTGCCGGCCGACGACCTGCCGATGTTCCGCAAGCGCGCCGTCCAATTGATCAGCTACCACGTCAATTACGAGGGTGCCTTCGAGGCGTCGGCCGCGCTCAAGGACTACTTCGTCGAACAGATTGAACGGCGCAAGTCCAAGCCCACCGAGGACATCATCGGCGACCTGGTCACTGCGGAGATCGACGGCGAAAAGCTCACCGACGAAGCAATTTACTCGTTCCTGCGGCTGCTGCTGCCCGCCGGCCTGGAGACCACCTATCGCTCGTCGGGGAACCTGCTGTATCTGTTGCTCACCCATCCCGAGCAGTTCGCCGCGCTGCAAGCGAACCGCGACTTGCTTGCGCCGGCCATCGAGGAAGGGTTGCGCTACGAGACGCCGCTGACCGTCGTGCAACGCTTCACGACCGAGGACACCGAGGTGGAAGGTGTGAAGATTCCGGCTCGGTCGGTGATCGGAGTGTGCATCGGTTCGGCCAACCGCGACGAACGGCGCTGGGAACGCTCCGAAGAGTTCGACATCTTCCGCAAGCACGTGCCACACATCTCGTTCGCCGCCGGTGAGCACACCTGCCTGGGTCTGCATCTGGCGCGGCTGGAAACGCGCGTCGCGATGGAATGCCTGCTGGACCGGCTGACCAACGTCACCTTGCTGACCGACGACGACCCGCACATCCACGGTCAGCCATTCCGGTCACCGAATGCGCTTCCGGTGACGTTCGACGCGAAGTAGGGTCGGCGAAATGGTCAAAGTCATGACGGGCTTTCGGGTCCTGGAGCTTGCGCAGTTCACCTTCGTTCCGGCGGCGGGAGCCATCCTGGCCGACTGGGGAGCCGACGTCATCAAAGTCGAACACCCGGCGCGCGGCGACACCCAGCGCGGCTTTTTGAATATGGGTGGCATTCAAGTCGATCCGGAGCGGCACCCGCTGATGGAACATCCCAACCGCGGCAAACGCAGCGTCGGGATCGACGTCTCCACCCCGGGCGGTCAGGAAGTGATTTACGAGCTGGCCAAGACCGCGGACGTGTTCCTCACCAACTACATGCCCGCGCAGCGCCAGAAGCACAAGTTCGACGTGGAGCACATTCGCGCGGTGAACCCGAACATCGTGTACGCCCGCGGCTCGGCCTACGGCGACAAAGGGGCCGAGCGCGATACGGGCGGCTACGACGGCACGGCGTTCTGGACGCGCAGTGGTATCGGGTACGCCCTGACCCCCGAGGAACTGGGCGGCGCACTGGGACAAGGCATTCCGGCATTCGGCGACTCGATCGGCGGCATGTTCATCGCCGGCGGCATCTCGGCCGCGCTGCTGCATCGCGAGCGCACCGGCGAAGCCGTCGAACTGGACGTGTCGCTGCTGAGCACGGCGTGGTGGGCGGCGGGCGCCAGCGTGACGCAGGGCATGGAGACCGGCGAAGTCATGCGCACGCCCATGCCGGGTTCGGGCGCGGCCTCGGTGAATCCTTTCATGGGCAACTACGAAAGCTCCGACGGAGGCACCATCAACCTGTGCATCATCAGCCCGACCGGGCTGATCCGCGACACCTTCGAACACCTGGGCATTCCCGAGGCCGCCGACGATCCCCGCTTTTCCGAGGTGCTCCCGTTGATCCAGAACGCCGACGCGGCCGCCGAACTGATTTCAAAGGCCTTTGCCGGCAAGCCTTTTGACTATTGGCGCCAGCACCTCAAGACCATGAAGGGACAGTGGGCGCCGTTCCAGAGCCTCATCGATCTGGTCGACGACGAGCAGGCGATCGCCAACGACATGATCGCCGAGGTCGAGCTCGCCGGCGGCGGCAAGCCGTTCCGCGTGGTCCGCGGCCCCGTTCAGTTCAACCACGAGCCGTTGACGACGACACGGGCACCGCAGGCCAGCGAGCACACCGAGCTGGTCCTGATGGAGCTCGGCATGGACTGGGACCGCATCGAGGAGCTCAAGAATGCAGGAGCCATTGCGTGAGCTCTTACAGCAACCGCGCAGCGACGATGCAGAGCGAAGCGATGGGGAGGAGCGGCGCCCATGAATGATGTCGCCATCATCGGCGTGGGTTTGCACCCGTTCGGGCGCTTCGAGGGCAAGTCGGCGATGCAGATGGGCGTCGACGCCATTCTCGCCGCGGTCGCCGACGCCGGTATCGCGTGGCGGGACGTCCAGTTCGCCACCGGCGGAAGCTGGACGGTGGCCAACCCGGACGCGATCGTCGGCATGGTCGGCCTGACCGGCATCCCGTTCACCAACGTGTTCAACGCGTGCGCGACCGCCGCCAGCGCCGCCAAGGCGTGCGCCGACGGCATCCGCTTGGGCGACTACGACATCGGGATCGCCATCGGCCTGGACAAGCATCCGCGCGGCGCGTTCACCGAGGACCCCGCCCTGGTGGGAATGCCGCGCTGGTATGCGGAGAACGGACAGTATCTGACGACCCAGTTCTTCGGCATGAAAGCCAACCGCTACCTGCACGATCACGGCGTCTCCCAGCAGACCCTGGCCAAGGTCGCCGCCAAGAATTTCCGCAACGGTGCCATCAACCCCAACGCGTTTCGCCGCAAACCGATCTCCGAAGAAGACATCCTGAACTCGGCGATGCTGAATTATCCGCTGACCCAATACATGTTCTGCGCGCCCGACGAAGGCGCCGCCGCCGTGGTCATGTGCCGAGCGGACATCGCGCACCGCTATACCTCCAAGCCCGTCTATCTGCGGGCGGTGGAGGTGCGCACCCGCCGTTACGGGGCCTACGAGGTGAACACCACCTGCGCGCCGGTGCAAGAAGACCTGGCCCCAACGGTTTACGCCGCCCGGACCGCGTTCGAGAAGGCCGGCATCGCGCCCGACGATGTCGACGTGATCCAGTTGCAGGACACCGACGCCGGCGCCGAGATCATCCACATGGCCGAGTGCGGGTTCTGCGGGCACGGCGATCAAGAGAAGCTCCTGGCCGACGGCGCCACCGAGATCAACGGAGCGATGCCGGTCAACACCGACGGCGGGCTGATCGCCAACGGCGAGCCCATCGGCGCCTCCGGCCTGCGGCAGATTCACGAGATCGTGTGCCAACTCCGCGGTGAGGCGGGCGAACGACAGGTGCCCGGTAACCCGAAGGTGGGGTTCACCCAGCTGTACGGCGCGCCGGGCACCGCCGCGGCGACCATCCTCACGACCTGACGCACGCCGAGCGTGCACCGGCGGCGGCGACACGCCGAAGGCGCCCGCCATCAGTTCACGCTGGGCGCTAGGACGCTTTCTTCGCGACCGGCGCGTACGCCGGCTTGCCCAGGCCCAACATGTATTGCGCGATCATGTTGCGGAACACCTCGAGCGTGCCGCCGTAGATTCCGACCAGCGGGGCGAACCGGTACACGTATTCCGCGGCCCCATTGTCGGCGGCGCCATCGGTGCCCAGGGGCAGCGTGGCCGCGGTGCCGAGGATGTCCATCAGGTCCGGAGAGATGTCACGCATCGTCTGCGCCAGGGCGACGCGCCCGAAGATGCTGGGCGCGCTCAGCGACGCTTCCATCCGCGCGGCGCTGCGCCCCAACCGATATGCCACCGCGGAATCGTCAATCAGCCTGCGTCCGTTCGGATCTCGTTCCGCTACTTTGGCCGCGGCCTTATCCAGGGCGTCGGCCATGAAACCGGCCTGGTGCATCATGATCGACACGTCCTGCAACCCGTCCGGGGCAGCCGCCACCGCGCCGTGCTCGGTGTTGAGGGGCTCACGCAGCACCGTCCATCCCGCGTTCACGTCGCCCAGGCGGTACTTGTCGTCGACGCGCACGTCGCTGTAGTAGACGATGTTGGTGCGGTCACCGTCGACGGTGCGGATGCCCTGAATCTCGATGCCCGCGGAGTTCAGCGGAACCAGGAACATGGTCAGGCTCTTGTGCTTCTGGGCGTCCGGATCGGTGTTGGTGATGAGGAAGACGTACTGGCAGTTGTGCGCTCCGGTGGTGAACATCTTGGAGCCGTTGATAATCCAGCTCGATCCATCCCCTTCCCGCACCGCGCGGGTCTTGCAGGTGGCGATGTCGGATCCGCCCTCGGGTTCGGTGTAGCCCAGGCACAGCCGGACACGCCCGCTGAAGACGCCCGGTAGCACTTCGTCCCGCAACTCGGCAGAGCCGAACCTCGCGACCGAACGGGCCACCATGGCGGTGGTACCCCAGGTCACCCAGGGCACATGCGCGCGCCGCTTCTCCAGCTCCCAGATGCGGCGACGCAGCCGGCTGAAGCCGCCGTCGGCCTCCGGCTTCCATTCGCGCTCAAGGTAACCGGCGGCGCCCAACGCCAGGTGCACCCCTTCGTCGAAATTGTCACCCGTTTCCCGGTCCCGGCGCTTGACGTCTTCCGTCACATGAGTGCGCAGGAAGTCACGCGCTTCGGAGAGGAAGCGTTGATCGTCGTCGGACAGCGTGACCCGTGAGAAATCCACTTAGGCGCCCTTTCCACTTTCGCGTGCGGCGACCAGCTCGCCGATGTACTTGGCGCTGGCGCCGGGATCGCCGCCGGCCAGAGCCCACCCGCGGGCACGCACCAGATACGCGGTCGCTGCGGCCTCCGCCGAAACACCAAGTCCACCTTGGATGTGCACGGCCATGGTCGCGGCCTTCGCCGCCTCCTCCGCCATGAACACGAACGCCGAGGGCGCCAGCTCCGGTCGCTCCTGCGGCTCGTTGTCCAGGAACCAGGCTGCGCGCCGCGCCAGGTTGCGACCGCCCTGCACGGTGATCGCGATGTTGGCCAGCGGGTGCGAGATGCCCTGCAGCGTGGAGATCGGCACACCCAGCGTGTAACGAGTCTTCGCGAACTCGGCCGCGATGGTCATGGTCTCCTCCACCAGGCCCACCAGCGCCGCGGCGCTGAGCACGCGCCACTCATCCAGCGCCCGTTGATATTCCGTCAATGCGCCGGATCCGCTGGCCAGCACGGTGCGGGTGTCGGCGGTCGCCGGGTCCACCCAGGCCATCGGCAACCGGCCGATGTTGTCCACCTTGGTCGGGCGCGTTCCGAAGGTCAACGCGACGACGTCGTCGCCGTCGCGAACGACGATCTGGTCGGCGATCGACCCGGTGGGCAGGAGCCGGGCACCGGAGGCGCTGTCGTGCTGCGGATCGAATGCGGCGAGTCGCTTGCCGTGGACGACGTCGGGCTCGGCCGCGCCGAGCCGCGCGAGCAGCCGTGCGGTGCACACCTGGTCGATCCACGGAACCGGTGCCAGCGACCGGCCGATCTCCTCGGCCACCAGGGTCAGGTCGACGATCGTCGCACCGTCTCCGCCCGCGGATTCCGGGACGGCCATGGTCGTTGCGCCCATGGCGCACAACCGCTCCCACAGGTTCTTGTCGAAGCCGGTTTCCTCGGCGGCTCGCACGGTTTCGATCGAACAATGCGCCTTGAAGAAATCGCGGTAGGCGGCCTGCAGCGCCTCGTGATCCGACGTCAGGCTGTAGTCGAGCCTACGTAGTTCATAGCGGTCCATCCTCAGCCTTCCTCCTGGCCACCGAAGAAGAATTCTCGGGCATTGTTGTAGAGATAGTTGTCGAGCACGTCGGCGGGCAGGTCCAGCGCTGCAGCTTCGGGAACGACGCGGTGCATTTTCAGCACCGGCCAGTCGGAAGCGAAGATGATCTTGTTCGGCCCGCGGGTCCGCATGTAGTGCAACAGGCTGTCCGGCAACCGCTTCGGCGACCACGCCGACGTCATAAACCGCAGGTTGGCGTATTTGATCAACAGCCTGATCGCGACGTCCCACCACGGGTCCGCGCCGTGAATCATGCACAGCTTCAATTCCGGGAATCGCACACAGACCCGGTCCAGGTGGATGGGGTTCTGCACCTCGCCGGGGATGGGGGGCCCGGGAATGCCGGTGTTGATACACAGCGGCAGTTCGAGCTCGGCGCACTTGGTGTACAGCGGATAATAGACGGCGTCGCTGGGCGGGTACTGTCCGTCGCCCCAAAAGCTTGGTCCCACAGCGGCATAGGCGACGGGCAGGTCTTTGACGATGGCCGAGAGTTCGCGCAGGGACGGCATCGGGCGCAGCAGATTCACCCCGCCCATCGCCAGGGCGAAACGATCCGGCTTCTCCTCGACGAATTTGCGCGCGGTCACCGACGGCTTGGCCAGATTGTCCATCAGGATCGCCTTGCGCACGCCCTGGGCGTCCATCTCCTCGAGCAACTTCGACAACTCGACCGGGGCGAACATGGACTCCGGGCCCTTGAAGTAGTCGTCGCGCACCTTGAGCATCCAGCTCGGCTGCTGCTCGGTCTCGCCGAAGTGCACGTTGACCAGGCAATCGATAGCTTTCATGTCGACATCGGCGCCTTTGCTGTTGCGTGACGTTTCGCCCAACGGTAATCGGCCTTGCCGTTGCCCAACCGCTGGACCTGCTCGACGACGAGGAACTCCTTGGGCGCCTTGAACCGTGCCAGTCGCGTTGTGCAGAGTGTGTGCAGCTCCTCGGCGGCCGGCGCGGCTCCATCACGGAGTTCGACGAGGGCGACGAGTTCTTCGCCCCAGCGTTCGCTGGGCCGGCCGACCACCAGCGCGTCGGCGATCGCCGGGTGGGCGCGCAGCACCTCTTCGACCTCCTCGACGAAAACCTTTTCGCCGCCGGTGTTGACCACCAGTGAGTCCCGGCCGTACAACCGCAGCGCGCCGTCGGGCTCCAGCGCGGCCCTGTCACCGGATATCACCACCCGCTTGCCGTCGATCTCGGGGAAGGTCTTGCGGGTCGCTTCGGGATCGTTGAAGTATCCCAGAGGTATTCGCCCTTCCCTGGCGACCCAGCCCACCTCCGACTCGCCGGGTGAAAGAAAGTGGCTGTAATCCTCGGACAGCACCAATCCGCCCTCGCGCAGCGTGAAGGTGTCGGCCTGGGTGCCGCGCCGACTGTGACCGAAGCCCATGTTCCCGGTCTCCGAAGAGCCGTAACCGTTGATAAGGGTGATCTGGGGCAGCAGCTCCAGTAGGGCCTGCTGATATTTAGGATTCGTCGCGGCACCGCCGGTGCCGATGGCGTACAGCGACGACAGCTCGTAGGAACCACCCCGCAACTGCGCCACCAGCGGTGCGGCGTAGGCGTCGCCGACCATGGTCATCATGCCGACCTTCTCGCGCTCGGCCGTCTCCCAGACTATATGCGGATCAAGTCTTTTCGAGGTGTCGTAGAGCACCACGGGGGTGCCTGCCATGATCGCCGCGAACGCCGTCCACATGCCGGCCGCGTGCATCAGCGGCGAGACCGCGAACCACGGGGCACCGGCGTCGCCCCGCACCTTGTCGTGGATCTCCTGGGCACAGGCGTGGTCGGCCCCCACCATCGAGGACACGTAGATGTCGGACTGTCGCCATAGCACGCCCTTGGGGCGGCCGGTTGTGCCTCCGGTGCAGATCATCAGCAGATCGTCCGGGGACGCCGCTACGTGATGGTCGGTATCCCCCTGTGCCAGAGCATCTTCCAACGACACCGCGCCCGGTAACTCCGGGACGCCGCTTCCGTCGTCGACCGACACCAGCACGTCGACGCCTGCGCCCGTCAGCACGTCGGCGAAATTAGCGCCCAGGGCGCGGTGATAGATGACCGCCCGGGGTTTCACATAGTCGAGCAGTTCGCCGACCTCGCGCGGGGTGTAGTAGTAGTTGATGTTCACCGGGACGGTGCGGGCCTTGAGGCAGCCGATGACCATGTCCGGATACAGATCATTGTGCATGACCAGCGCGACCCGGTCCTGCCCGCATTCCCAGTTCTGCAGGGACGCACGTTCGCGATGCGCCCCTAACCCTTTGCCCGCCAGGAAGTTCGCCAGCCGGCGAGTGCGCTCCGCCGACTCGCGGAAAGTGGTGCGGCGGCTGCCGCAAACCGTCATCGTCCGGTCTCCGATGACGTCGGCGATTTCGTCGAGAACCGCCCCGATGGTCCATTCGCTCACGGGCGCAGCCGGCCTTGAGTAATCAAGTCGATCAGGCAGCCGAGCCGACTTGGATGCCGAGGAGGTCTCGCGCGTTGTCGCGCATGATCTTTCGAACGTCGGACTCGCTGAAGCCTTTCAGCTCCTCGGCGAACGATACCGGCGATTCGAGGCCCTCTCCGTGCGGCCAGTCGGAACCGAACAGAATCTTGTCGACGCCGATGGCCTCGGCCAGCTCCGGCAGGTCGTCCTCGTAGTAAGGGGCGATCCACACGTTGTTGCGCAATTGCTGCACCGGGTCTTCTGGGAAGAACTGGGGTTGGGTGTTCGCCGCCTTCTTCAGGCGTTTGATCAGCCGGTGCACGAAGTAGGAGCCGTTCTCGATGCTGACCGCCTTGAGTTTCGGATGACGGGTGAACACCCCGTGCACGATCATCGAGGCCATCGTGTCGTGGATGGCCCGATCGTCGAGGAGAACCTGATCCAGCGGATCCTTGGCCCCGAAGCCCTCGAACGTCGCCTTGCCGCCCCACGCCGCCGCGATGTGCAGATATCCGCTGTCGGACAGGTGGAATCCCACCGGCACCCCCGCCTCGGCCAGCCGGGCCCAGACCGGGTCGTGGCTGGGATCGCCCAGCGACCGCGGCTTGACCAGGCCGGGCACCGGCGCGGGCCGCACCAGCACCAGCTTGGCGCCGCGCGCCAGCACGAATTCGACCTCTTCGACGGCCTTGGCCGGGTCGGCCAGCGAAATGATCGGCGCGGCAATGATTCGGCGATCGGGCCGGTCGAAACCCCAGTCTTCGTCGAGCCACAGATTGAACGCATGCACCGACGCCATCGTCGCCTCGATGTCGTGTTTGAGCGCCTCCTCGACCCCGCATCCGAACGTCGGCAGCATGAACACCGTCTCGATGTCCTGAGTGTCCATCACCGTGATCCGGGCGTCGCGGTTCTGATACTCGGGATGGTCCGCCAGCCGTTCGACCTTCATCAGCGAGGCCGGGTCGACGCCTTCGGGGATCTCGCCGCGGAACAACAGATCGAGGCAGCCCGGCACGATGATCGGATCGAAGGTGGGGTTGGGAATGAAGTGGTTGACGCGGTCCCCGATCACGGCCCACGTCCGCTTGCCCTCATTGACCATCTGGACGCCGCGCCGTTTGAACTTCTTGTCCAGGTGGCGGGTGAACGAGTCCAGCGGCTCGTAGTAGTGATTGTCAACGTCGATCGCCTGGTAACCCAAGTCAGCCATGATCATCCTTTCCGCCATACCGGCGAACACTAAGCGTCGGTCGAATCGAGCGATGGGAATTGCGGCGGCCGCTTCTCGAGAAAACTCGTGATGCCCTCGATCACGTCCGGGCGCGGCATGGCCTCGTGCAACAAAACTTCGGCGAGCGAATTGGCCTGTTCGACGTCGCGGGTCGCGTCGCCGTAGACCTGCCTCTTGATCACCGCCATCGACGCCGGGGAGCAATTGGCGGCGATGTCCTCGGCGTAGTCCAAGGCACGCTTCATCAGACTGTCCGGCGCGACAACCTCTTTCACGAGGCCCAGCTCGGCCGCCTCCTCGGCGAGGAAGGTCCGCCCGCTCAGCAACAGATCGAGGGCCACGCCCCAGTTGGTCAGCCGCGGCAGTATCCAGGAAATCCCGAACTCCGCGATCAGACCGCGGCGCGCGAACACGGCGCCGAACTTCGCGCCGGCGGCCGCGAACCGGACATCGCACATCAGCGCCTGGGTCAGCCCGATGCCGACGCATGCACCGTTGATGGCGGCGATGACGGGCTTGCGCAGCGTCGTGACGAAGTGGGGCGGGCGCTCCCCGACCAGGTCGGCCAGGTTCGTCCGACTCGCCTTCGCCATCGTCTCGCCGTAGCTGGGTGCCGCACTCGGCGCGCCCAAATACGCGCCCGCACAAAACCCCCGGCCGCTGCCGGTCAACACGATGGCCCGGACGGCCGGGTCCTGCTCGGCGCGGTCGATCGCCGCGTAGAACCCGGCGGCGATGTCGGGGCCCCAGGCGTTGAGGCGATCCGGGCGATTGAACGTCAGAATTGCAACACCGGTTTCAGTGGTCTCATATAGCACTGCCTCACCGGTGACCACATGGTCGGCGGCGCTCATCGGACCGTCCCCTCATAGCTGACCAACAGGCGAGTTTGTACCCATACTGTATACCTATCGGTACTGCATTCCACAACCGGCGCCATCCGGTCCTGAAACCCCGACTAAACTGCGATTTTCGGGTGCCGAACCGTCGCTCCAGCCACCCACGAATCGGCGGTCCGGCGGGCGACGAATTTGACGGCGCCGTAACCGAACGCCGGCAATTCTTTTTCGGCGCACAAACGGCCGTCGACGTGGCAAGACTTAATTCCTGTGGTGTGGGACACGTCGAAGCCACGTTTGCATCGGTCGCGCGATCGGGAAACCCAACACAAGCCAGCCGACAATTTGGGAGGTACATGCAATGGTTGACGTCAAGAGCGGTCCGGTCGAATTCGTGCGAGGCATCGTCGAAGATGCCCTCGGCAAGACCAAGCAGGTCATCGGGATCGTCATCGGCAACGACGGCTTGATCGATGAGGGCAAGGCTCAGCAGGACAAGGCGGAAGCACAGCGCAACGCCGGCAAGAAGGAAGCCGCTGCCGAGAAGGCCCGCGGCAAGGCCAAGGCCTACGAGCAGCGTGAGCGGGCCGAGCAGAACTAGACGGCCAGTTTATGGAGCGGGCCCGGTCACCGACCGGGCCCGCTTCGCTGCGTAATCCCGTCTACTGCAACACAGTTTCGAGTAGGCCCAGACGCTGATAGGCGTTCTCGATCTGGGCCTTCGCCTCGGCGGGCAGCTCGGCCTGCGGAGGACGGGAGTGCGGATAGGCCCCGATCGGCAGGCCGAGCAACGACGCGGCGTATTTGAACGCGCCGCCCCAGTGAGTGAAGTAGTCCGCCCGCCCCGGGTAGCACGTCCACCACGATCCGACGTCGAGATCGAATTGGTCCATGCCGGACTCGCGGCCGTAGTCCATGGCCTCCACCAGCTTGTCGCTGCGCACCAACTCCCAGTACTCGGAAAACAAACGCCGCGTTGGTGTTTCGAAAAGATAGCCCGCGGTACCCAATTGCGCCGGGCAGACGATCCCGTCGCGCAGCCAGCCGGCCCGGTACACCGTCTTGTCACATTCCCACACCGCCAGACCGGGCGCCAGTTCATGCAACATCCGGCTGCTCGCCGGCCGGAAGGCGCCCTCCTTGGTGGCGCACACCGCGGGAACCTCGTGGTAGATCCGGGCACTTTCGGCCGGCGTCAGCACATAACCCGACGAAGGCGAATTGAACATGCCCAACGCGATATTCGTGCGCGCCGCCACGTATTCAAAGAAGCGCAGCACGCCGTCGCCGCCGTGCGCCTCCATCATCGGCGTCTGGATGTACGCGATGTCGGCACCCGCCTGCTGGGCGTGCAGCGTCAAGTCCACACAGTCCTTGGCCGACATGGCCGCCGTGCAGGCCTGCACCACCACGTCGGGATTGATGCTGCGCGCCTCCTCGACAGCCACCTCCAGCAGGCGTTTGCGCTCGTCGAGGGTCAGCGACCAGAACTCGGCTATTCCACTGGTGCACCACAACATCGGATGCCCGAGATCACCCACGCAGTAGCGCACCAGCGTCCGGTAGGCGTCCCAGTCGATGTCATCGCCGTCGGGCCCGCAGAACGGGGTGTAGAGGGAGTCACCGATCCCCCGCAATGCGCCGGGCGCCCACGCACGCGCCTCTGCTGCCGTAGCCATAACCGACTCCTTTTGTCTGCCAATCGATTTCTTGGACCCGCGGTTCAGGTGAAGTCTGAGCCGCCATCGACGTTGATGTTGGCTCCGGTCATGTAGGAGTTGCGTCGCGAGGCGAGGAACGCCGCGACCGGGCCGATTTCGTCCGGCAGGCCCGCACGCGGCATGTGCGCGGGATGGCCGAAATGCTTGGCGATGGCCTCCATCAGGGCGTAGAGATCGTTGCCGTCGACCCCCACCGACTTCGCCCAGCCGACCAGGGCTTCCGACGCGATGCTGCCGGGCGACACCACGTTGACCAGGATCTCGTCCTTGGCGAGCAGCAGGGACAGGTTCTTCGAAACGCTGGTCAGCATCGACTTGGCCGCCGTGTAGGCCGGCAGCATGACACTTTGCCGCTGAGTCGAGTGCGCCGAGAAGGTGACGATCCGGGCCCATTGCGCCTTGCGCAACAGTGGCAGCGCGGCGCGCACGCAGCGCACCATCCCCAGCACGCCGTCTTCGACGGACTCACGCCACTGGTCGTCGGTCAGATCTTCGAACGTGCCCGCGGCGCCCGGCCCCACCGTGACGACCAGAGCGTTGAGTTCGCCGTCCCATCGCTGCGCTAGCTCGCCGAACACCGCGCCGACCGCATCGTCGTCCCCGATGTCGGCGGTCAGGCCGACCGCGTCCGGGCTACCGCGTCGGGTGAGATCGGTCACCGCCGCGTCGAGGGCGTCTCGGCTACGCCCGACCACCGCCACCCGGGCGCCTTCGTCGGCGAAACACCGTGCGGTCGCCAATCCCATACCGCGGCTACCGCCGACTACCACCGCAGTGGCATTCCCCAGCCCTAGATCCATTGCTTAATCCGTAGCTCTAGTCTGGTCATTTTCGCCCGTCCAGCCGGTTTACCAAAAAGCCTACGATAGGTATTACAGTAGCAGAGGAAGAATACGACACGTAGGCGTATACGCAGGTCAGAAACGGAAGTGCCGGTAAATTCGACTTTACCGGCAGCACGGCCGCCGGACCACACGCACGAAACAGATTTTGATGGAGGTGCCCGTAGTGGCAAAACAGGCAACCGCCGATAAGCGTCAGCGACGCGAACGCGGGTCCATCAATCCCGATGACATCATCAGCGGCGCATTCGAACTCGCGGAACAGGTGTCGATCGACAACCTGAGCATGCCGCTGCTCGGCAAACATCTCGGTGTCGGTGTGACGAGCATCTACTGGTACTTTCGCAAGAAGGACGACCTGCTCAACGCGATGACCGACCGCGCGCTGAGCAAGTATGTGTTCGCCACCCCCTATGTCGAGGCCAGCGACTGGCGTGAGACGTTGGCCAACCACGCGCGGTTGATGCGTAAGACGTTCATGGGCAACCCAATTCTGTGCGACCTGATTCTGATTCGCGCGGCCCTTTCCCCGAAGGCGGCGCGGATGGGCGCTCAGGAGATGGAGAAGGCGGTTGCCAATCTGGTGCAGGCCGGCCTGTCCCCGGAGGATGCGTTCGACACCTACTCGGCGATTTCGGTTCACGTGCGCGGGTCGGTGGTGCTGCAACGGCTCTACGAAAAGAACCAGTCGTCGGACGTCGGCCCCCGGGCCATCGAAGACGCCGTGTCGATCGATCCGGAAAAGACCCCGCTGCTGGCTCAGGTGACCCGGATAGGTCACCGCATCGGCGCGCCCGATGAAACCAATTTCGAATATGGTCTGACCTGCATTCTCGACCATGCCAGCCGGCTGATCGACGAGAGCAGCGGGTCCAAGGCCGGCAAGGCGGCGCCGTCACGCCAGCCCAAGCCGGCCAAGTCGGCTACCACCCGGAACCGGACCAAGGCGGCAGCGGCCCGCTAACCTGAGCCGAAATAGCCTGTCAGTCTTCGGGTTCAGGTACGTGGAAGTGCTCGTCGCGTAACCGAAATGCCTCCCTGGCGCCATGCCGCGCACGGGTTTTAACGAAGTTGAATTCGTCTGGCCCGAATTGCAGATTGGTGCCGAAGGCATGGAACAGATAGCTGGCGACTTCTTCGCCCTGGTACGCCTGGCTCTGTTCGACCAGCCGGAATGCCTCCTTGGCGATCACGACGCCGTCGGCGGGCATCTTCGCCGCCTTTTCGGCCCAATATCGGGCCCGGGCCGTCACAGCGCCGGGCGCGCAGGTGTCGGTGAAGATTCCGAGGTGCTCGACCTCGGCCGCCTCGATGATGTCGCCGGTCAGCAGCAGGCGCCGAGCCAGTACCGGCCCGAGCCGGTGGAAGAACATGTGCAGGCTGCCGAGTGCGGGCCCGAGGAACCGGGTTGCCGGCATGCCGATCTTGGTGTCGCGCGCGATCACCGAGATGTCGGTCATCAACGCCATCTCGAAGCCGCCGCCGAGGGCGTAGCCGGCGATCTCTCCTACCGTCACCTTCGGGAAGCCCATGAAATTGTGATAGAAGCCAAAAGACTTGCGGTCCACGGTAAGTCGCCGACGCTGACTCGGACGACGCTTGGCCGCCCGGTCGTCGCCGGCCGCCTGGTTCTGTGGCGCGGCGGCGCCGTACCAGCCGTAGGCATTGTTCATGTCGGCTCCGGTGGAAAAGACCCCCTCGGCACCGCGCAGTAACACCACCGTCAGGTCGTCGTCCTCGGCCACCCGGTCCAGACAACGGGCGACGGCCTCACGCATCGACGCGTCATACGAGTTCCGTTGCTTGGGATTGTTCAGCGTGATGGTCGCGATGCGCCGATCGGGATCGACGTCGAAGAGCACCCGATCGTCTGAGCTGCTCGAGGCGGTCATGTATCGGACTCCTTTCGGCGCCTGCCGAATCGCGATCCGGCAAGCTTCTCCGGCCGTGACGCCAACGTGTTGACCTCGCCGGTACACAGGACCTCGTCGTCGAGCAACAGCCGCCCGGTCGACGTGATGCCGCGTTCACCCTCGGAGCGGGTGATGTCGAATCGCAGGTCGGTCAGCACCGGCGTCGGCCGGCGGAAGGTCACCACCAGGGACCGGGTTTTGCCGGACAGGCCGGTGACACAGTTGTGGTGCTGAATGACGCAGTCGAAGAAGACGCCCAGGAATCCGCCGTGCACCAGCCCCGGCGGTCCCTCGTACACAAGCGGGAATTCGACACCGCCCGTTGCGTTCTCGGCATCAAGCCGGTCGAACCGGTATTCGGGAAAGCACGGGTTGTACGCACCGATATCGGTTGCGTGGTTGAGGTAGACGCGGCGGGGATCGTCGGGCCGTTCGCCGATACGCGGAGCATTGTCCGTCGGCGCCGCGGCCGACAGTTCGCCCTCCCATTCGGCGAACTTCTGCAACATCGCATCGACCGCGCGGTGCGGGTGCTCGAGGGAGACCAGCAGCGAGCTCAGGCGCCGCATCGCGGCAGCGGCGGCGACCGTCTGGGCGAGCGGCGCCTCGCCGAACCTGGCGGCGCCATTGCTCGTCGACGCGGGCGCGGCGCGCCCCTCCGACAGTGTCATCGGCGCCCCTCCTCCTCATCGCCGCGCTCTGCATCGTCGCCGGCGCGGCCATGGTTCTCTCTTTCACCCGGGTTGTTTCGCAGGCAGCGTATCCTTGCTAACTTATACAGCGTATCAATCGTATTGCCTACTGTATGGGTAACCGTATCGGCGAAGAAAGGCCGGATTCGACGGTGAGTCAGGGGGCCGACACGGCCGGTGCCGAGGGTTCGGTAACAGCGCACCGCGACGGTGCGGTGTTGCTGGTGACGATCGACCGTCCATCCCGGCGTAATTCGTTGACGCAGTTGATGATCGGGACTCTGGTCGAAACACTGACAGATGCGGCCGCCGACGATTCACTGCGAGTCGTCCACATCCGCGGCGCGGGTGACGACTTCTGTGCCGGTGCCGACTGGGTGGCCGCCAACAATCCGGGCGGGCAGCGTCCCCGCGCCGGTGATCTGGTGCGGCGGATCCCCCACGCCGCGCACCGGGTGATCGAGCTGGTGGCAACCATCCAGCTGCCGGTGGTGTGCAGCGTGCGGGGCTGGGCCGTGGGATTCGGCTGCAACCTCGCGCTGGCGGCCGACTTCACCGTGGCCGCCGACGATGCGGTGTTCTGGGAGCCCTTCATCGATCGCGGGTTCAGCCCGGACTCCGGATCCACCTGGCTGCTGGCCCGGCTCGTCGGCCTGGCGCGGGCCAGGCGCATGCTGCTGCTCGGCGAGAAGGTGAGCGCGCCGGACGCGGCCGATTGGGGATTGATCCACCAGGCGGTAGGCGGCCCGGAGCTCGACCACGCCGCCGAGCAGTTGGTGCGTCGACTGGCCTCCGGACCGACGGCCGCGATCGGCCTGGCCAAACAGGCCGTGAACTTCGGCCAGCATGCGACGCTGAGCCAATCGCTGACCCAGGAGCTGTTCAACCTGGAATTGTCCTGCCGAACAAGCGATTTCAAGGAGGGCTTGGAGGCCTTTCGGCAGCGACGCCCACCGAAGTTCAATGGCCGATGATCGAAGGGATGATCAATGCCCACTGATTCGTTCGACACGATCAAATACGAAGTCGCTCGCCACACCGCGACCATCACCCTGAACCGCCCGGATGCCCTCAATGCGCTCAGCCCGCATATGATCACCGAGCTGCGAGCCGCCTACGACGAGGCCGAAAACGACGACAACGTATGGTTGACCATCGTGACCGGCACCGGCCGCGCGTTCTGCACCGGCGCCGACGTCAAAGAGATTCCCGAAGACGGCAAGGTGATCTACGAGCGCCCGTACCTGTCGACGTACGACCAATGGGAGGCGCCACAGGAGGGCACGCCGCCTTTCCGCACCATGGCCAAGCCCGTACTGACCGCCGTGAACGGAATCTGCTGTGGCGCCGGGATGGACTGGGTCACCACGACCGACATCGTCATCGCTTCCGAGCAGGCGACCTTCTTCGATCCACACGTCAGCATCGGCCTGGTTGCCGGCCGGGAACTGGTGCGGGTGTCTCGGGTGTTGCCCCGCTCGATCGCGCTGCGAATGGCCTTGATGGGCAAGCACGAGCGAATGAGCGCACAACGCGCCTACGAGCTCGGGCTGATCAGCGAGATCGTCGAGCACGACAACCTGCTGCAGCGGGCGCACGAGATCGCCGACATCGTCAATTCCAATGCGCCGCTGGCCGTTCGCGGCACCCGGCTGGCGATCCTCAAGGGCCTGAACGTGCCACTGCACGAGGCGGAGATACTCGCCGAAACCTTCCGCGAACGCGTGCTGCGCACCGAGGACGCGGCCGAAGGCCCCAGGGCGTTCGTCGAGAAACGCAAACCGAATTGGCAATGCCGATGACCTTCGACACCATCCTGCTCCACGTCGACGCGGACAGCCACGTCGCCACCATCACGCTGAATCGCCCCGATCAGCTGAACGCGTTCAACCGCACCATGTGCGAGGAGATGGCCCGCGCCTGGCGCGCGGTCAAACTCGACGAGTCGGTGCATGCGGTGGTGCTGCGCGCGGCCGGCGACCGGGCGTTCAGCGCCGGGCTTGACATCAAAACACCGTATGGCCAACCCGAAAACATCTGGAACCACGAGGATCCCGGGGAGCTGCTGAGCCCCAAGTGGCAGAAGATGTGGAAGCCCGTGGTGTGCGCGGTCCAGGGGATGTGCACCGCCGGCGCGTTCTACTTCGTCAACGAATCCGACGTGGTCATCTGCGCAGAAGACGCCACGTTCTTCGACTCTCACGTGTCGGCGGGCCTGGTCTGCGCATTGGAGCCGGTCGGCCTGATGCGACGGATCGGGCTGGGCGAGACTCTGCGCATCGCCCTGATGGGCAACGACGAACGGGTGAGCGCCGACACGGCGCTGCGGATCGGACTGGTCTCCGAGGTCGTCGCCGCCGACCAGCTGTGGGACCGCGCCCACCAGATCGCGGCGACCATCGCCGCCAAGCCGCCGACCGCGACCGCGGGTACCGTCAAAGCGATTTGGGAGTCGCTGGACAAGCCGTACCGCGCCGCGATGGAGCAGAACCTGATCTACACCCGGCTGGGCAATCCGCTGGGCACCGCCGAGCTGGCCACTCAGAGCGATTCCCAAGCCCGGGGCTCCGCGCGCAAACCGAAGATTCGCTGATGCCGCGTCACCCGCTGGTGCAACGCATCGCCGACGTGCTCGACCTGGAGCCCGACGCGCACGCCATCGAGTTTGGCGGCCAATGGATCTCCTGGGCTCAGCTCGCCGCATCGGCACGACGCATCGCCACCGTAACCTCCGGGGCCGAGGTCGGGATGCTGTTGCGCAACCGGCCGGGACACGTGGCCGCGTTTCTGGGCGTGCTGCTGGGCGGCGGAACGGTCGTGGTCATCAACCCCTCTCGCGGCGACGAGCGCACCAAGGCCGATATCAAGGGACTGCGGCTTCCCATGATCGTCGGCGAGCGCGACGATCTGGCGACACTGGTCGCCGCGGACACGCCGACGGTCGCGATTTCGAGCGTGCTGGACGACGTCGATGTGTCCGCGCCCCTCGACGGCGACTCCGCTTCGCGGTCCGGCGTCGCGGTGCGCATGCTGACCAGCGGCACGACGGGGCCGCCCAAGCGAATCGATCTGGGCTACGACATGCTGGCGCGCAGCGTGATGGGGCCGGATCCCGATCAGGCGGCGCCGCCTCAAGAGTTGCGCCGCGGAGTCGCGATCGTGAACTCGCCGCTGGTACATATCGGCGGCGTGTTCCGGGTGCTGCAATGCATCGCCGAGGCCCGACCGTTCGTGCTGCTGGAACGATTCGAGCTCAACGCCTGGGCCGGAGCGGTCCGCAAGCATCGGCCCCGCGCGGCGTCGCTGGTACCGGCCGCACTGCGCACCGTCTTGCACTCCGATGTTCCGCGCGCCGACCTGGAAAGCCTGCGGGCCGTCACCTGCGGGACGGCGCCGCTGTCGGCCGAGGATGCCGACGCCTTCACCGAGAAGTACGGAGTTCCGGTGTTGACCTCCTATGCGGCAACCGAGTTCGGCGGTGGGGTGGCGGGCTGGACCCTTGCCGATTACCAGCGGTACTGGCAGACCAAACGAGGCAGCGTCGGTCGGGCCAATCCGGGCGCCCAGCTCAGGGTGGTTACCGAGGACGGAACCCCCTCGGGCCCAGGCGAAGTCGGCCTGCTGGAGGTCAAGCCGGGCCAGCTGGGGCCCGCCGCACAATGGATGCGGACCACGGATATGGCTCGGATCGACGCCGACGGGTTTCTCTGGATCGTCGGCCGCGCCGACCAGGCGATCATCCGCGGTGGTTTCAAGGTGATGCCCGACGACGTTCGCACGGCACTGGAGAGCCACCCCGCGGTGGCCGGCGCGGCCGTGATAGCCCGACCCGACGAGCGGCTGGGCGAGACGCCGGTCGCCATGGTTGAGCTACGCGAACGAGCCGACGCCGACGTCGACGCGCTGGTGGAGTACCTGCGCGAGCGGCTGGCCCGCTACGAGATACCCACCGAGATCGCGATCGTCGACACCATCCCCCGAACACCCTCGGGGAAAGCCGATCTCGGTGCGATCCGGGGCTACTTCCGCGAGCCCGTGACGCAGCGCGACCATGCCCGTTGATCGATTGACGGTCGCCGGGATTCTGCGCCAGCGAGCCCGTTTGCGCGGCGATCACCCGCTTCTGGTCTGCGATGCCGACCGGATCAGCTACGCGGAGGCCGATGTCCGGTCGGCGGGGCTCGCGCGCGGTCTGATCGCGCTCGGTGCCGGCAAGGGAACCCATCTGGGACTGCTCTATCCGAACGGATCTGAGTTCGTCGTCGGGATGCTGGCCGCGGCGCGAATCGGCGCCGTGGTGATCCCGTTCTCCACCTTCGTCACCGGTCGCGAGCTGCGCGAGCAACTGGTCGACAGCGACGCGGAAATCCTGTTGACTGCAGCATCGTTTCGCTCTCACGATTACGTGCAACGACTGTCCGAAATCTGCACCGGCGCCGATCTCGGCTCCCGATTGCTGTGTGCCGCAGCCCCCCAGCTGCGCCACGTGGCGATCACCCACGAGCCGGTGTACCGTCTGGCCGACACCGTCGATCCGGCACTGCTGACGGCGCTGGAAGGTGACGTCACGGAAGGTGATCCGCTGGCGATCGTGTACACATCGGGCTCGACCAGTGCGCCGAAGGGCGTGGTGCACACACACGGCAGTCTGCTCGCACATCAACGCAACCTCAATCGGATCCGGGGATTGACGGCCGACGACAGGCTGTTCTGCAATTCGCCGTTCTTCTGGATCGGCGGGCTCGCGTTCGGCCTACTCGCGACTCTGATGGCCGGATCGACTTTGGTGTGTTCCAATGCCACCGATGCGGGGGCGACACTCGACCTGCTGGAATCCGAAAAGCCCACCGCCACCAACGGATTCGCGGCCGGAATCGCCCACCTGGCCGACCACCCGAGCTTCCCCCGACGTGACCTGTCATCGATGCGGCGCGGCAACCTGTACCCGATCATGGCCCCTGACGCTCGCCCGGCCGACCCGGAACTGCGGCACAACATGCTGGGCATGACCGAGGCCGGCAGCGTCGTGCTGCTCGGTGATGACGAATCCGACCAACCCGAGCACCGGCGCGGCTCGTTCGGCAAGCCGGCGCCGGGATTCGAGGCCAAGGTCATCGATCCGGACACCGCGACCGCCGTGCCGGTCGGCGAGGTCGGCGAGCTGTGCCTTCGCGGGCCGTACCTGATGCAGCGCTACTACAAACGCAGCCGGGAAAAGTGTTTCGATGCCGACGGCTGGTTCCACAGCGGCGATTTGGTGCGCATCGATGCCGACGGGTTCGTCTATTTCGTCGGCCGGCGCAGCGCGATGATCAAGACGGCGGGCGCGAATGTCTCGGCGGCCGAGGTGGAAAAGACCATCAGCAGGGTCACCGACGGGGCGCCGACTTATGTGATCGGCATTCCCGACGCCCGGCGCGGGCAGGTCGTCGCCGCGGTGGTTGTCCAGCCCGACGGTGCCGCGCATTTCGACGAAGCCGCACTGGTCGCGCGGCTCAAGTCGGAACTGTCCGCATACAAGATTCCCAAACGGTTCATCGCTCTGCGCGGTGCCGAGGTTCCACTGCTGTCCAGTGGCAAGGTCGACGTGCGGCGACTCAGAGGTCTTTTCGATGTCTAACACCATCGACCGGCTGGTGCGACTGCGGGCCGACCACGACGGTGACACACCGATGATAATCGATCCCACCTCCCGGATCAGTTACCGCGAACTCGACTCCACCACAAAGGATCTGGCTGCGAACTTCATCGAGGCGGGCGTGGGCAAGGGCACCCGGGTGGGACTCATCATGCCCAACAGCACCCGCTGGGTGCGGGTCGCCATCGCCCTGACCCGGATCGGCGCGGTGCTGGTACCACTGAGCACCCTGTTGACGGCCGCAGAGCTGGCCGCGCAGCTGCGGGCAGCCGCGGTGCAGTTCGTGGTCAGTGTCGAGGAGTTCCGCGGCCACCGCTACCTCGATGACCTCGCGGCGATCCATAGAGCCGAACTTCCTGCGTTACAGCAGGTTTGGCCGGCCGACCGGCTCGATAACGCCGTCGCGAGCGAACAGGTCCGCAACATCGTCGACCCCATGACGGCGACCGTCACATCCGCCGACCCGTTGGTGATCATGTTCACCTCGGGCAGCAGCGGATCGCCCAAGGGAGTCATCCACTCGCACGGCAACGCGCTTGCCGCGGTGCGGTCGGGCCTCGCGGCGCGGTGCATCACCGCCGAGACCCGCCTGTATCTGCCGATGCCGTTTTTCTGGGTGGGCGGCTTCGGCAGTGGAATACTGTCCGCCTTGCTGGCCGGCGCCACGCTGGTGACCGAAGAGATTCCCCGGCCGGAAACGACCCTGAAACTGTTGGAAGACGAAGGGGTCACGCTGTTTCGGGGCTGGCCGGACCAGGCCGAGACATTGGCCCGGCACGCCGGCGAGGCCGGCGCCGACCTGTCGGCTCTACAGGCGGGGAGCCTGCAGGCCCTGCTACCGCCCGAGCAGCGCGCCCAGCCCGGCGCGCGCGCCACGTTGTTCGGCATGACCGAGGCCTTCGGCCCGTACTGCGGCTACCCCGCCGACACCGACATGCCCGCGTCGGCGTGGGGCAGCTGCGGAAAACCGTTCCCCGGCATGGAGGTCCGCATCGTCGACACCGACAGCGGCGCGCCCGTGGCGGCGGGCGTCACCGGCATGATCCAGATCCGCGGACCGCACACGCTGCGCGGCATCTGCGGGCGCACCCGCGAGGACCTGTTCACCGCCGACGGCTTCTACCCCACCGGTGACCTCGGCCACCTCGACGGCGAGGGATTCCTGTTCTACCACGGGCGATCCGACGACATGTTCAAAGTCAGCGGCGCGACCGTCTACCCCAGTGAGGTCGAGACTGCCCTGCGCGCGATCGACGGCGTCGACAACGCCTTCGTCACCAATGTTCCCGGCGCGGCGGGCAATCGGGTGGGCGCGGCGGTCGTGTGCCATGCGCTGAGCGCAGAACAGCTGCGCGGCTCCGCGCGAACTCTGCTGAGCGCCTTCAAGGTCCCCACGATGTGGCTGCTGTTGGCTTCCGACGACGACGTTCCGCGCGGCGGCACCGGAAAGGTCGACCTCCGTCGACTGCGCGAGATGTTGTCAGACCAGGCTCAGGGGACCCGCGTCCAGGGCTGACAGTTCTGCGACTCGAAGGCCTTCACCGATGAGTTGATGTTCGCGAACATCGGGCCGATCGAGGTATTCGTCTGCAGGACGTGGTCCTTGTTCGCGTCCGGCGTGCTGTAGGTGAACCACGAGCACATCGAGTCCTGGGTCGGCACGTTGTTGATCCACACTCCGAACGCCGACCCCGACCCGCTCGTGTGGTAGAGGCCCGGCGCGATGTCGGGCCCGACGACGAAGACGCCGTTGCCGGGGATGGGGTCGAGCAGGTCGGCGTGAGCCGGTGGCGCGAACGCGATTGCCGAGGCGCAGGCTACGAATACTGCCGATGCGCCAAGCGGTGGGGACATTCTTCCTCGCTCTTCGGTTGCCCCCCTGCGTTGCAGCGTATGCCTAGCTGAGCGCAAGCAACAAGCGTTGCCGCCGGGGCGGTGTTACGAGGACATTTGGCCGCCCCCGTCGGCCACCACACCGCGCGCGACGAGGTGATCGATCAGCGGCACCGCGCCTGCGGCAAGGTGTTCCGACATCGCCGCGCGGGCGAGCCTGTCGTCGTGCTTTTTCAGCGCGGACAGGATCCGCCGGTGGTCCTGCATCGATTGCTCGGGCCAGCCCTCGATGGCGGGAAACACCGATTCGGGGGCGTAACGGGTGATCTGCGACATCAGCTGGGCGAGCTTGGGCGAGTCCGCCGCGACATTGATGGCGCGGTGAAATTCGTGATTCAGCCGGACGGTCCGTTCGTGTTCATCGCCGGCATAGGCGTCCTCCAGCTGCGCCTGGATCTCCTTGAGCTCGTGCAGTTGGTCGTCGGTGATGTTGAGCGCAGCCCGCGCCGCCAACTCACCGCCCACGTGCGCCTGCACGTTCGCCACGTCGGTGACGTCGCGTCCGGTGACCGGCAGCACCACGAAACCTCGGCGCGGCTGCTGGTTGATCAGGCCTTCGGCGCACAGCGCGAACAGCGCCTCGCGCACCGGTGTGACACTGATACCCAACTCCGCGGCCAATTGGTCCAACCGGACGTACGATCCGGCGGCGTACGCCCCATCGAATATCCGCCCGCGGATGATCCGTGCGACGTCCTCGGAAAGTTGAGGGCGCGCTGCGAATTCCGGAACGCTCATCGCTTACACCTGATACTCGGCGAGCAGTCGCTTGCTGATGATGTTCTTCTGGATCTCGCTGGTGCCCTCACCGATCAGCAGGAACGGGGCGTCGCGCATCAGCCGCTCGATTTCGTATTCCTTGGAATAGCCGTAGCCGCCATGGATCCGGAAGCTCTGCTGGGTGACCTCGGTGCAGTACTCGCTGCACAGGTATTTGGCCATCCCGGCGGCGACGTCATTGCGCTCCCCCGAGTCCTTCAGCCGCGCCGCGTTGACCATCATCAGGTGTGCCGCTTCGACTTTGGTCGCCATCTCGGCGAGCTGAAACGCGATGGCCTGATGCTCGGCGATCGGCTTGCCGAAGGTCTGGCGTTGTTGCGCGTAGCGCACCGCGAGCTCGAAGGCACGAATCCCGAGACCACAGGCACGCGCCGACACGTTGACGCGGCCGACCTCGATGCCGTCCATCATCTGGAAGAACCCCTGGCCGGTAGTGCCGCCGAGCACGTCGTCGGCGCCGGCCTGGTAGCCGTCGAAGATCATCTCCGTCGTTTCGATGCCCTTGTAGCCCAGCTTCTCGATCTTGCCCGGAATGCGCAGGCCGGGAACGACTTCGCCGAAACCGACCGGCTTCTCGACGAGGAACGCGGTGAGGTTGCGATGCGGTTTGTCCGACCCTTCGTCGGTGCGCACCAGCACCGCCACCAGCGTGGAGGTAGCGCCGTTGGTCAGCCACATCTTCTGACCGTCGATGGTGTAGGTGCCGTCGGGGTTCCGCCGGGCCCGGGTGCGGATCGCGGCCACGTCGGAACCGAGCTCCGGCTCCGACATCGAGAAGGCACCGCGGGTCTCACCGGCTGCCATCCGCGGCAGGAACCGCTGCTTCTGCTCGTCGGTGCCGTGCTGGCGCAGCATGTACGCCACGATGAAATGCGTGTTGAGCACGCCGGACACGCTCATCCAGCCGCGTGCCAGCTCCTCGACGCACAGGGCGTAGGTCAGCAGCGACTCACCCAGCCCGCCGTACTCCGGCGGAATCATCAGGCCGAACAGGCCCATTTCGCGCATCTGGTCGACGATCGCCTGTGGGTAGGTGTCACCGCGTTCCAGTTCGGCCGCGTGGGGAATGACTTCCTTTTCGACGAATTTCCTTACGGTGGCGATGATTTCGTTCTGCACCTCGGTCAGTCCGAGGGTCTGGGCGAGTTTGGTCATGTGCTGTGTTTCCCTTCCAGCGGCTCAGCAGGCGATGGTCTTGGCGTTGGTCAGGCGCTCGATGTCGGCGGCGCTCAACCCCAGCCGCGCCAGGATGTCGGCGGTGTCCTGCCCCAGGGCCGGCGCGGGCGCGCTGGCCGGATGTGCGCCGTCGAATGCGGCCGGCAGGCCCGGTGCGAGATACTCGCCGAGACCGGGTTGGTGCAGCCGCGAGAACATTGGATTGTCGGTGACTTTCGGCCCCGCCGCGACCTCGGCGAAGGTGCGGTACCGCTCGAATAGCACCGTGGTGGCGGACAGCGCGGTGGTGATCTCGTCGGCGGTGTGATCGCTGAACCAGGTGGCGAACAGACTCGACAGCACGTCACGGTACCGGTAGCGGTCGCCCTCGGACCCAAAATCGGCGCCCAGCGCCTCGGCGAGCGCCGACACCGCGGCGCCGGTGCCCGTCACCGCGAGCAGGTCGCGAAAGTGCCTGCCGGTCAAGGTAACCACCATGAACCTGGCGCCGTCGCTGCTGACGAAGTCCTGCCCGTACTGACCGTAGATGGCGTTACCCAAACGTTCGCGTTGCGTCCCGTTGACTTGCGGTTCGGTCAGCAGCCCCAGGTTGGCCGCGGTGGCCAGGGCGACGTCCTCCAACGCCAGGCTGATCCGCGCTCCCGTCCCGGATTGCTCGCGGTGGCGCACGGCGGTGACGACCGCCAGCGCGGCGTACAGTCCGCAGCACACGTCCCAGGCCGGGAGGACGTGATTGATCGCTCCGCCATGATCGGCCGGACCGGTGACGAGCGGATAGCCCAGACCCGCGTTGACCGTGTAGTCCACTCCCGTGGAACCGTCGCCGCGCCCGAGCAATTGAACGTGAATCACGTCCGGGCGCGTGGCGGCCAGCGCTTCGTGGCTGAGCCAGGACAATCCCGCGGCGTTGGTCACCACGATGCCGTCGCCCTCGACGATCAGCCGCTGGACCAGTTCGTGGCCCTCCGGGGACCGCAGATCGATGGTGGCCGAACGCTTTCCCTTGTTCAGGCCGGTCCAGTAGATCGAGGTGCCATCCGCCGTCAGTGGCCACCGTTGTACATCGGATGCGCCGCCGATCGGGTCGACTCGGATGACTTCCGCGCCAAGCTGACTCAGCGTCATGCCGCACAGCGGAGCCGCGACGAAACTCGACACCTCCACGACGGTGAGACCGTCCAGTGGCAACGCCGAATCGGTCATCGCGAGGCGACCCGTTCGAAGACGGCCGCCAGGCCCTGGCCGCCGCCGATGCACATGGTCTCCAGGCCGTAGCGCGCCTCGCGACGATGGAGTTCACGTGCCAGGGTGGCCAGCATCCGGCCGCCCGTCGCGCCCACCGGATGGCCCAGCGAGATCCCTGAACCGTGTACGTTGGTCCGCTGGTGGTCGGCGGCGCCGAAGTTCCATTCCCGCATCACCGCAAGCGCTTGCGCGGCAAAGGCTTCGTTGAGCTCGATGAGGTCGATGTCGGACAGTCGCAGGCCCGCCTTGGCCAGCGCGACCTCGGTCGCGGGCACCGGACCGATGCCCATGACGTTGGGTGCGACCCCCGCCACGCCCCACGACACCAGGCGCACCAACGGGTTCAGGCCGTATTCGTCGGCCTTCTCCGGTGTGGTGACCACGCACATCGATGCCGCGTCGTTCTGCCCGCTGGCGTTGCCGGCGGTGACCGTCGCCTCCGGATCATCCTTCAACAGCACGGGTTTGAGCTTGCCCAACGACTCGACCGATGTGTCGGCGCGCGGGTGTTCGTCGGTGTCGATGAGCTCCTCGCCGCTGCGGGTGCGGACCGCGACCGGAATGATCTCCTCGGCCAGGACGCCGTCCTTCTGCGCGGCCACGGCGCGCTGGTGCGATCGGACCGCCAGCTCGTCCTGCTCCTGACGTGAAATGCCGTACTGGCGGCGCAGATTCTCGGCCGTCTCCAGCATTCCGCCCGGCACCGGGTAGTTCCGCCCGCCGGCGGTGCTGCGCCCCCGCGCCAGCCCGTCGTGCACCTGTACACCGTTGCGTGCGCCGCCCCAACGCATGTCGGTGGAGTAGAAGGCGACGTTGCTCATGCTCTCGCAGCCGCCGGCGACGACGAGGTCGTTGTCCCCGGCGCCCACCTGCAGGCACGCCTGGATGACCGCCTGCAGGCCCGAGCCGCAACGCCGGTCGACCTGCATGCCCGGAACCGTCACCGGCAGACCGGAATCCAACGCCACCACGCGCCCGATCGCCGGGGCGTCGCTGTTGGGATAGCAATGGCCGAGGATCACGTCCTGCACGGCGTCGGGCGCCAGCCCCGTCCGCTCGAGCAGCCCCTTCAGCGCGGTGACACCGAGGTCGACGGCGCTGCACGCCTTGAACATTCCGCCGTAGCGGCCGATCGGGGTCCGAACGGGTTCGCAGATGACGGCCTCGGCACTCATAGGTGGCGGCCGCCGGTGATTTCCATAACGGTGCCCGTCATGTACGACGACAGATCGGAAGCCAGGAACAGCGCCACGCTGGCGACCTCGCTGGGCTCACCGGCCCGACCCATCGGCACCTCGGCGACCTTGGAATCCCAAATGCGTTGCGGCATAGCCTCTGTCATAGCCGAGCGGATCAGGCCGGGAGCGATCGCGTTCACCCGGACGCCCAGGTAGGCCAGCTCCTTGGCGGCCGCCTTGGTCATGCCGACGATGCCGGCCTTGGCCGCCGAGTAGTTGGTCTGGCCGATCATGCCGACCTTGCCGGACACCGAGGACATGTTGATGATGGCGCCGCGCTTGTTTTCGCGCATGACAGCGGCGGCCAACCGGGTGCCGTTCCAGGTCCCCTTCAGGTGCACGTTGATCACCTGATCGAATTGCTCCTCGGTCATCTTGCGCATCGTCGCGTCCCGGGTGATTCCGGCGTTGTTGACCATGATGTCCAGGCCGCCGAAACGCTCGACCGCGGTCTGGATCAGGGTTTCGACGTCGGACGCCTGCGTGACGTCGCACCGAACCGCGACCGCGACGTCATCGCCGCCCAACTGTTTGGCCACGACCTGGGTTTCCTCGAGGTTGACGTCGCCGAGCACGACTCGCGCACCCTCGGCGACGAAGCGCTCCGCGATGGCCAGGCCCAGCCCTTGCGCTCCGCCCGTGATTACCGCGGTCTGACCTGTCAACAACGCCACTGTCGATCACACACCCTTCACTGTTATCGCCTCCACCGGGCACCCGTAAGGCGAATATCATATTTGATATAGGATCCTGCTCTGAACCGGGGTGCCCCGGATCGAGAGAGGAGTGTGGAGCCCATGGCCACCGCCGAAGTCGCCGAAGTCTCCGATGAGGACTTCCGCGAGATCCTCGCTCAGACAAGGCAATTCGTTCGCAGCACTGTTGTTCCCCGGGAGCAGGAGATCCTGGACACCGACTGCGTCCCCGACGATCTGCGCGACGAGGCCAAGAAGATGGGCCTGTTCGGCTACGCGATTCCCCAGGAGTGGGGCGGCCTTGGCCTCAACCTGATGCAGGACGTCGAGATGGCGCTGGAGTTGGGCTACACGTCGCTGGCGCTGCGGTCGATGTTCGGCACCAACAACGGCATCGCCGGACAGGTGCTGGTGGGGTTCGGCACCGACGAACAGAAATCCCGCTGGCTGGAGTCGATCGCGTCCGGCGACGTCGTCGCCTCCTTCGCGCTGACCGAACCCGGCGCCGGATCGAACCCGGCCGGCTTGCGCACCAAAGCCGTTCGCGACGGCGATAATTGGGTCATCTCCGGGCAGAAGCGCTTCATCACCAACGCGCCCGTCGCCGATCTCTTCGTGGTGTTCGCGCGTACCCGGCCCGCGGACGACCAGGGTCCGGGTATCGCCGTCTTCCTGGTCCCGGCCGACGCCGCCGGCGTCGAGGTGGGCGCCAAGGACGCCAAGATGGGCCAGGAGGGCGCCTGGACGGCCGACGTGAATTTGACCGACGTCCGTGTCGGCTCCGATGCCCTCGTCGGCGGCAGTGAGGACCACGGATACCGGGCGGCCATGACCTCGTTGGCCCGCGGCCGCGTCCACATCGCCGCCCTGGCGGTGGGCGCCGCTCAACGCGCGCTCGACGAATCGGTGTCGTACGCCGCCACCGCGACGCAGGGCGGGACGCCGATCGGAAGCTTCCAGTTGGTGCAGGGCATGCTCGCCGACCAGCAGACCGGGGTGATGGCCGGCCGTGCGCTGGTGCGCGAAGCCGCCCGGCTGTGGGTCGCCGACGAGGACCGCAGGATCGCGCCGTCGGCCGCCAAGGTCTTCTGCACCGAAATGGCCGGCAATGTCGCGGATCTCGCGGTGCAGATTCACGGCGGCACCGGCTACATGCGCGGCGTCGCCGTCGAACGCATCTACCGTGATGTGCGGCTGCTGCGGCTCTACGAGGGCACCAGTGAAATTCAGCGGTTGATCATCGGGGCGAATCTCGTCAAAGCCGCGCAGCGCTAACAGCGGCCGAACCCAATGGAGGAGCAACTATGAGCGGCAAGCTTGCCGGAAGAGTGGCATTCATCACCGGCGCGGCCCGCGGCCAGGGCAGGGCGCACGCGGTGCGCATGGCCCAGGAAGGCGCCGACATCATCGCCGTCGACATCGCCGGCAAGCTGCCGTCCTGCGTGCCCTACGACCCGGCGACGCCCAATGATCTGAGCGAGACCGTGCGCCTGGTCGAAGCGACGAACCGCCGGATCATCTCGTCGGTCGTGGACACCCGCGACTTCGACGGTCTGCGAAAGGTCGTCGCGGACGGCGTCGCCGAGCTCGGCCGGCTGGACATCATCGTGGCCAATGCCGGGGTGGCGGCTCCGCAGGCCTGGGACGACATCACGCCGGAGAACTTCCGCGACGTCATGGACATCAACGTGACCGGCACCTGGAACACCGTGATGGCCGGCGCGGACAAGATCATCGAGGGTGGCCGCGGCGGCTCCATCATCCTGATCAGCTCCGCCGCCGGTATGAAGATGCAGCCGTTCATGATCCACTACACCGCTAGCAAGCACGCCGTCACCGGGATGGCGCGGGCCTTCGCCGCGGAACTGGGCAAGCATTCGATCCGGGTCAACAGCGTTCACCCGGGTCCGGTGAACACCGCGATGGGCTCCGGCGACATGGTCAACGCGGTGGGCAAGACGATGGAGACCAACCCGCAGCTGTCGCACGTCCTCACCCCGTTCCTGCCCGACTGGGTCGCCGAGCCGGAGGAGATCGCCGACACCGTGTGCTGGCTGGCCAGCGACGAGTCGCGCAAGGTCACCGCCGCACAGATCCCGGTCGACCAGGGCTCGACGCAGTACTGATCATCGGTCGCCCGGGAATAGCTCCACCATCGCGGCGTTGGCACTCGACATGAAAGCCTTCAGCGAAACCGAGCGCCAGGAGTTCCTCGCCGACAAGCATGTGGCGGTGCTGTCCGTCGCCGCCACCGAGGGCCGCCCGCCGGCCAGCGTCCCGATCTGGTACGACTACACCCCCGGGGGAGATGTCCGGATCATGACCGGGGCGTCCAGCCGCAAGGCCCGGCTGATCAAGCAAGCGGGCGCCGTGACGCTCGTGGTTCAGCGCGAGGAGCCGCCATATCAGTACGTGGTGGTGGAAGGCACCGTCGTCGAGACCACCAATCCGGCTCCGGCGGACCTGCAGGAGTCGATCGCCATCCGCTACCTCGGCGAGGAGGGCGGACGCGCGTTCGTGCGCAGCATGGAAGGCGTCGAGGAGGTGCTCTTCACCATCCGGCCCGACCGCTGGCTGAGCGCCGACTTCACCGGCGACCTCTGAGGTCTCAGCCGATCAGGTCCAGCGTTCCCAGGTCGCGGATCGCCTGGCAGCCGCGGCTGAGCATGGTCAGCACCATGTCGTCGCCGCGCTCGGTGGCCGCGGCGAACGCGAAACCCAGCGCCGAGATCAGTGGTGCCTGCAACACGCCGAGCCGGTAATCGCGCCAACATGTTTCGCGGTCGTAGTCGCTCACCCCGCCGGCCGTCAGCGCGCGGTGGTAGTCGGTGACGAGCTCTTTCTCGATACCAGCGCGCAGTTGCGAATTGAGGCTGGTCGCGGTGAAGTAGGCGAGATCCCGGGCCGGCAGGCCCACGCCGAGCGTCTGCCAGTCGACCACGCTGACCCTGGTTCGTTCGGGATCGAACAGCAGATTGTCCAGCCGGTAGTCGCCGTGCAGCAAGGCGAACCGGTCATATTCGGACAGCAGCCATGGCGCGATCGAACCCATTGCAGCGGCGAAGGTGTCGCGATCTTCCGCGCTCATCCGATTACCCAGCTTCTCCAACGTGATGTCGGCGCTCATCTTCGCCACCTCGCCCATGCCGTTGGCACCGGCCTCGTCCGGACGGCCGAACGCGATGCCCGGGAAATCGAGCCAGACGGGATCGCACCAACTGGGCGCGTGCAGGCCGGCCAGCGCGGTAACCGCAAGGCGCGCTTCGGTTTCACCGCAACCAACGAGCTGATCGCCCTGCACCGCCGGCGCCTGATCGGCCAGCAGCAGGGCGAAATCCATTGCATCATCCGTGATCTCGGAGTAGAAGCACCGCGGTGTGGGCACCTGGACCCGATCCACCACCGAAGAGTAGAACGCGCATTCGCTGCGGTAGCCGATGACCACCCGGTCGCGGACCGTGTCGTCCTGCGCGGGCAGTTTGATCACAAACGTCTGCGGCAGGTCACCGGGATCCGTCGCGTAGCGGGCGGTCACCCGGTAGGTCGCCCCCGTCTGCCCGGTGCCGATCGCGACCACGTCCACATCGGCGACCTCGACGGGTGTGCCGCTGCCACTGAGCGCGCCTGACAACCACTGCGGGGTCACGTCGCCGGGGTAACGCGGTATCGACAGCACAGCACTCATAAGTAGCACGCCTCCTGTACGCGGACAGCTCGGTCCGACTGACAAACTGTAAGGCATACCGCAAGAGTTGCGGTCCATCGCGGTGCGCTAGTCGGCCAGAATTCGCCATTCGGCGGCTTCGTGCTGCTGCCGCCAGAATTCGTCGAAACGGCCGCCCGCAGCGAGCAATTCGTCAACCGTTCCATCCTCGACAACGCGGCCGTTGTCGAGGAACAGGACGCGGTCGGCGTGACTGATGCTGGCCAGCCGATGCGCGACGATCACCTGGGTGCGCGCTTGCGGGTCGGCGGTGAGGGCGTCGACCACCGCGGCCTCGTTCTCGGTGTCCAGCGCGCTGGTCGCCTCGTCTACCAGCAGTATCGGTGCGGGCTTGAGCAACGCGCGCGCGATGCTGACCCGTTGCCGCTCACCACCGGACAGTGCCGAGCCGGCCTCGCCGACCACGGTGTCGGCGCCGTCGGGCAGGCGCGCGACGAGCTCGTCGACACGCGCGAGGGCCACCGCTCGCGTGAACCGCTCGTCGCCGGCGCCGGGATCCCCGGCGAACACGTTGTCGCGGATCGACCCGTGGAACAGGTAGGGATGCTGGAACACCACGCTGCTCGCCGCGCGCCGGGCGTCGCCGTCCAGCGTCGCCGCATCCACCCCGTCGATCAGCACCCGGCCGCCGGTGGGCTCATGCAGCCCGGCGATCAGCGCCAAAACGGTGCTCTTACCCGAACCGGATGGTCCGACGATCGCCGTCGTGCTGCCCGGCTCCAACGCGAAACTCACCCCGTCAAGCACCGGCGGACCCGCGCCGTCGTACCGGAACACGACATCGTCGAACTCGATACGGGGCGCCGCGGCGCCCGTCAGCGTGCCGGCGCCGGCATTCATCAGCGGCGCGGTGAGCACCGAACGGATGTTGTCGAGCGTGGCGCGGGTGCTCTCCAGCGCCGGCGCCAGCTCGCTGATGGTGGTGAACGGTTCCAGGTAGCGCACGATGACGACGATCAACGCGATGGCCTCGGCCACCGTGAGCGTTCCGTTCACCGTCAGCGCTGTGGTCGCCCCCGCCAGCAGGATCAGTGCAAGCTGGCTGGCGAGGCTGAACAGCAGCTGCCCGGGGACCTGCATGGAAAGCAAGCGCATGGTGGCGCCGTGCTGCGCGGCCAGCGCGTCGCCGACCAGGCTTCGCGCCGGCTCGACGCGACGCGCGGCCCGCAGCGCCTGCTGGGTGCGGGCGAACTCGATGATCCGCTCGGTGAGCGCGCTATTGGCGTCGGCCGCCGCGGCATCGGCGCGCCGGGCCAAGCGGGCCGACGCCCACAGCGCGCCCAACAGCAGCGGCAGGCCACCCAGCGCGGCGACCCCCAGCTGCCAGGAGACCGGCAGCAGGACCACCGCGATGGCGGCGGGCAGCAGGATGGCGGAGATCAGCGGCGTGAGCAGGTTGACGACCAGGCCGACGAGTTCCGGTCCGGTGGCCGCGATCGCCTGCCGCGCGGTCGCGGTGTGCTCGGCCGTGAACCAATCCAGCCGCACGCCGGGCAGCCGATCCGCCACATCGTGCTGGCTGTGATCCAGCACCGCGAAGCCCAGGTTGAAACCGATGCGCGCGGTTGCGGTGTCGATCACCCAGCCGGTTACGGTCGCCGCGGTCAGCCAGCCCAGCCAGACCAGGGCGCGCCGCGGCTCGTCGCTGAACAACGCCCCGACCAGGGGGACCAACAGCACGGTGGCCACGGCGCGCACCACGACGGAGATCAACGCCAGCACCGTGTAGGTGATGACCCGGTTGCGGCGATCGCCCGGAACCAAACTCAACCACGTGCGGATCATCGTGCCCCCTCGCCCGTCGTGCCGGCGGCCACCTCGTCACGGCGGCCGCCCTCCCACAGCCGCCGGTACCGGCCGGCTGCGGTCAGCAACTCATCGTGGGTGCCGCGTTCGACGATGCGGCCGTGGTCGAGCACGACGATCTGGTGGGCCCGGGTGATCGTGTGCAATCGGTGCGCGATCACCAGCACGGTGCGGTCCTGAGTCAGGCGGTTGAGCGCTTGCTGCACAAGGTATTCCGATTCGGGGTCGGCGAAGGCGGTGGCCTCATCGAGGATGAGTACCGGGGTGTCGGCCAGGATCGCGCGGGCGATGGTGAGTCGTTGGCGCTCACCGCCGGAGAGCCCGCTTCCCGCGCCCAGCATCGTGTCGTAGCCGTCCGGCAGTCGCATGATCCGGTCGTGGATCTGCGCGTCGCGCGCCGCTTGTTCGATCTGCGCCGCGGTGGCATCCGGGACGGCCAGCGCGATGTTTTCCGCCACGGTGCCGTGCACCAATTGCGTTTCCTGCAGCACGAATCCGACCTCGGCGTAGAGCTGGTCGGCGGTCATCGATCGAATATCCTGCCCCCCAACGCGTATCGCGCCCTGGCCGACGTCGTGGAACCGGGCCAGCAAGGCGGCCAGCGTCGACTTGCCGGATCCGGAGGGGCCGACCAGCGCGGTGACCGTGCCGGGCCGCAGGGTCAGCGACACGTCATGAATGACGGGAACGTCGGGGCGGTAGCCGAAGCCGACGTTGTCGAACACCACCGTCGCCGCCACCTCGTGGTGGGCTTCGTCGTGGTCTCGCACCGCGAGATCGGCCTCGTCGAGCGTGTTCTGCAGGCGCCGCGCGGCCAACATGCCGGCGCGGATGCCGCCGAGGCCGTAGGCGATGCCGAGCAGCCGTGCCCCAAAGGTGGTGCCCAGCAACAAGAACGGCAGCAGATCCACCGGACTCATCCGGCCGGTGACCACCAGCAGAGTGCCGGTGACCGCGATGAGCCAGAGGAAGGTGGCGGGGCGGGTGACGAGGTCCATGAAGGTCTTCTTGCCGGCCAGCGGGCGCTGCCAGGCCACCAGGAAGCCGACGTATTCGTCCAGGCGGCGCCGGAAGCTGGACGCGGCCGCACCACCGAAGACGCGGATCACCGGCTGGCCTTCCAGGTATGCGCCGGCCTCGCCGCTCATCGTCTCCGCCCAGCGCTGCGACTGCGGAATGCGCGGGCCCGACTGAATGGTCAGCGACGACGTCAGGACCAGGTAAACCAGGACGGGCACGAACAACACCAGCGCCACCCGCCAGTCGACGGCGAACAGGTAGACCAGCACCGCGACCGGTGCGACGGCCGCGGCCACCGCGTCCGGAATGGCGTGGGTGACCAGGTAGTGCAACGACAGCGTGTCGTCCTGCAGCAGTTGCTTGATCGACCCCGACCCGCGTGCGGTGAACCAGCCCAGGGGTAGCCGAGACAGCTTGTGCAACAGTCGCGATCGCAGATCGCGCGCGAATCGGGCGTCGACGACGTGGAGCCAGAGAGTGAGCGCGGCACCGAGCAACGCACCCAGGCCCAGTAGCGACACCGCGGCGATGCCGATATCCCACAGCCGGGACGCGGGCGCCCCGGAAACCAGCAGCCGCGCCAGCTCGACCAGCAACACAAACGGCGCCAGTTGCACCAGCGTGATCACCGCCTGCAGCACACCCGAGACGATCAGCGCCGACCGCAGCGGCGAAAGCAGCCGGCCGGCGCCCTGCGCACGCCAGTTCCCGCGTGCTACCGGGGCGGGGGCCGCGTCCGATACCTGCTGAGCCGACTCCAGTTGCACCGCAACGTCTTCCGCGGAAACGCTGGGCGTGGCGCTGCCCGGTGCCTCAGGCTCGTCGCCGCGGCGGGTTCCCATCGCGCGCCCGGCGCTCCAGTAGGCCTGGGCGTGTACCTCGGATTTGGGAAAGCCGAACTCGTCGCGCAGCCGTGCCCGCACCTGCTTGAGCGTCGTGGCCTCGGGCGTCGCCCACGCGTACCAGTTCGACCAATCCCGGCTCTCGATCGCCGCGGCGAGCGACTTCTCGTCGTGGCGGACGACCCAGTGCAGCCGCAACCGGGGATGCTTTGCGACCGGGATCAACGTGTCGTTGTCGTCGTGCTGTTCGAGGTACATCTCGATCGGGACGTCGTCGGGGACGACCCCGATGATCCCGTTCATCCCCGGGATGGACGCCGAGTCGCCGATCAGCAGATAACCGGCCGGCTGCTCGTCGGGCACGTCGAATCGCGACGAGCCCATCAGGGCCATGACCGCGATGGTCGCCCCGGGCTGGACGGTGCGCGCCCATGACGACGCCGGGCCGGCTGGATCGTGCAGCACGATGTCGACCGCGAAACGTCCGGCGGGGACGTCCGACTCCGAGATCGTGTAGGCGCGCTGGAATTCCGTTTTCGATCCGTCCGGGTCCGGGAACCAGAACCGCAGCCACGCAGCCGGTTCGGCATCGACGTCTTCGAACAGCGTCGGCGACGTCATGCGCACCCGCACGAAATGCGGTGCGATCCGGACGGTTTCGATCACCGTCGCGGTGTGATCGCGCGCGCCGAAGCTGCGCAGCATCACACCGGAGAGTCCGCGTGCCATTAGCGGTCCTTTCTCGCGGCGCTCCGCGCCGCGATGGCCTCGCCGATCTGACGACCCGGCGGGTTCACCGCCACGAGGCCACGGATCGATGCGGCCCGCATGGGCCGCGCACACCCTGAATCGACACCTGCCACGACCCCACGCCGGCGCCGCGATCACCGGCCAGCCGGTCACGACTTGGTACGTTACCCCCACAAACTAAGGGTTGCCTTACCATAGGTCAACCTGGGCCCCGCTCGATAACCTGGGAGATATGAAAGGTGAGTCGGCGGCGCCAGTGCTGCTGTACGACGGGGTGTGCGGGCTGTGCAACCGGTCGGTGCGCACGATCCTTCGGTTCGATCCGACCGGTCCGCTGCGCTTCGCGGCGTTGGAGAGTGTCTTCGCCAAAGCGATCATCGAGCGGCATCCGGAGATCGGCAGCGTCGACTCGGTGGTGTTTGTGGATGACCCGGGCGGGCCCTCGGAACGGGTGGCCGTCCGATCCGAGGCCGTGCTGCGCGTGGCGGCCTATCTCGGCGGCCCATGGCGAATGCTCCTGGTCGCGCGGGTAATTCCGGCTACGCTGCGCGATTGGCTCTACGACAGGTTCGCTGCGATCCGCTATCGGGTCGGCGGCAAGTACGACAGTTGCCCGCTGCCGCTCCCGGAGGTCCGTGCCCGCTTCGTGGCGGACTGACCGGCGTCAGTCGGTGCCCGGCGCCGAGGCGAGGTCGGCTTCGGATTCCTTCCGCTTCAGCTCGGCCAGCTTGCGGTCTTCTTCTGCCGCCTCGCGGTGCTTGAGCGCCGACCTGCGGTGCACCTCCGTGTCCGAGACGCCTTGCTGGACGGTCTGGTCTTGAATTTCGGCGACCCGCTCGTGCTGCATCGCGGATTCCTCGAAGCTGTCGGCCGCGGACAGTCCCGCGCGGGCGGCGCGTTTGCGGGCCGCGGCGGCGTTATGTTCGGCGAGTTCGACATCTTCTGCGGTGAAGGCCTTTTCGCCCCGTGCAGAGGGCTCGTGTCCAGTGGGCATGGCGTCTCCCTTGTGTCCCGTGCGTTCCAGATACCCGCCAGGAAAGGTTTGACGCCTAGGTGTTCAAGATTTCGTCTCGGGTGTCGAACAGTGCGGGCGGAGGGACTCGAACCCTCACGCTCTCTCGAGCACCGGCACCTAAAGCCGGCATGTCTGCCAATTCCATCACGCCCGCGGCGTGCCGATCGTACAGCCTTGGAGGCTGCAGAGATGGTCGGTGAGCGGCCCGACGAATTCGCCGGGCCCAGATCGTGAGCGGTACGGTCAAGGGGTGTCCACTACGCATCGTCGCAGGCCCGCGCTCATCGCGCTGGTGATCGTCGCGGCGTGCGGCTGCCTGGCCCTGGGCTGGTGGCAGTGGACCCGGTTCAACTCCGTCTCCGGCTCCTTTCAGAACCTCGGCTATGCGCTGCAGTGGCCGCTGTTCGCCGGATTCTGCGTGTACGCCTACCGCAAGTTCGTTCGCTATGAAGAGGAACCACCACAGCCGCGGAGCACGGACGCGATGACGGAGATACCCGCCGGGCTGCTGCCCGAGCGCCCCAAGCCCGCGTCGCAGGCACCCGACGACCCCGCGCTGCGCGAGTACAACACCTACCTGGCCGAGCTCGCCGCGCAAGACGCCGAAAAGCAGAAGAGGACAACGGCATGACCACACCGGAGACGCCCGGAACATCTGTGCCCGCAGTGCCCGTCGACAAGATCCGCACCGCACTGCTCGGCTACCGGATCATGGCGTGGACGACGGGTCTGTGGCTCATCGCCCTGTGCTACGAGATCGTCTCCCACCTCGCCTTCGGCCACGAGATCCGGTGGATCGAAGTGGTGCACGGCTGGGTGTATTTCATCTACGTGCTGACCGCCTTCAACTTGGCGGTCAAGGTGCGCTGGCCGCTCGGCAAGACGGTCGGCGTGCTGCTGTCCGGGACCATCCCCTTGCTCGGCATCATCGTCGAGCACTTCCAAAGCAGGGACGTCAAGGCGCGTTTCGGGTTGTAAGCCCGCGCAGCTCCCGAGGGTCCGGGCGGCCCGTCACCGGGATCGGGCCAGCGTTTCCAGCGCAGGCAACAGCAGCCGCAGCGCGCGACCGCGATGCGAAACGGCGTCCTTCTCCGACGGGCTCAGCTCCGCCGCCGTGCGGTCATGCCCCTGCGGAACGAACACGGGGTCGTAGCCGAAGCCGCCGTCGCCGCGCGGTTCGCGGGCAATGCTGCCGGGCCACTCGCCGCGGACGACGACCTCGCCGGCGGCCGAGACGAGCGCGCAGGCGGACACGAACGCCGCACCGCGCCGCGCGTCGGGCACGTCGCGCAGTTGAGCCAGCAGCAGCGCGGTGTTCCCCGCGTCATCGCCGTGCCGACCCGACCAGCGCGCCGACAGCACACCGGGCATGCCGTTGAGCGCGGCGACCTCCAGCCCGGAATCGTCGGCCACACTTGCCAACCCGCTCGCGGCGAAGGCATCCCGCGCCTTGGCCAACGCGTTGTCTTCGAAAATCGCGCCGGTCTCCGGCGCTTCCTCGAAGGGCGCCACGTCGTCGAGCGACACCAATGCCAATCCCGTCAGGCCGGCCGCGTCGAGCACCCGGCGCAACTCCGCCAGCTTCTTCGGGTTGCGGCTGGCGACCAGCAGGCGGGTCAGCATTCATTCCTCAGCGCACGTCTGGGCCGTTGCCGATGCACCCCGCCACCCTACGGAGTGCGAGATCTGAGTTGGCGACGGGAATGCCACCAAACGGCGCCGTTACACCGCGACACGCTCCGCAAGGAATAGACAGAGCGACGAAGCAGCTTCGGCCATAGTGAACGAAAAACCCGATAACGAGACGCTCAAGGCGCTCAATGAGAACATCACCGACGAGTTTCGCGCCAACGCCGGCAAGGTCGGCGGGCGATTCGAGGGCAACGAGCTGTTACTACTCACTACGCAGGGCGCAAAGTCCGGCGAGCCGCGCGCCGCGCCGCTGGTGGCTTTTCGCGTCGATGGCAAGCTGCTGATCGTCGCGGGTTATGGCGGCGCCGACGTCAACCCGGGGTGGGTGCACAACCTGCGGGCCAACCCGCGGGCGCGCGTTGAAGTCGCGACCGACTCGTTCGACGTCGTGGCGCACGAGCTCGACTCGTCCGAACGTCAGGCGATCATCCCCAAGATCAACGCGACGGTACCCGCGTTCGCGTTCGCGAACTACCAGTCAAAAACCACACGCGCCATCCCCATATTCGAGCTGAGGAGCGACGAGTCATGACCGACCGGAAGCGGCCTCGTCTTGGCCGTGGCGGCGGCGATGGTGAACCGCGGGGCAGTTAGGCGAAGGGCAGGCTGGTGACCAGCATGCGGGTCAGCTGCCGAACGCCTTCGGCGCCGGGGCCCCCTCGGGGAGCACACCGGGGTAGGGCTGCTGCAGCGCCTCGCGCTGCGCGGTGAACAGCTTGTCGCAGGCGGCCAGCGCCACATCTAGCAGCTTGTCCAGCGTCGAGCGCGGGAACGTCGCCCCCTCACCGGTCCCCTGCACCTCGACGAGTGTCCCGGTGTCGGTGGCGACGACGTTCATGTCGACCTCGGCGCGGGAGTCCTCCTCGTAGGGCAGGTCGACCCGGATCCGCCCGTCGACCACGCCGACGCTGACCGCCGCGATCGCGCACGACAACGGCCGCGGATCCGACAGCTTGCCCGCCGCCGCGAGATAGGTCACCGCGTCGGACAACGCCACGAAGGCGCCCGTGATTGCCGCGGTGCGGGTGCCGCCGTCGGCCTGCAAGACGTCGCAGTCCACGGCGATGGTGTTCTCGCCCAGCGCCGCCAGGTCGATGCACGCCCTCAGCGACCGCCCGATCAGCCGGCTGATCTCCTGGGTGCGCCCGGACAGGCGGCCCTTCACCGATTCGCGGTCCGAGCGGGTGTGGGTCGCCGACGGCAACATCGCGTACTCGGCGGTCAGCCACCCCAGGCCCGATCCCTTGCGCCAGCGCGGCACCCCCTCGGTCACGCTGGCGGTGCACATGACCTTGGTGTGGCCGAATTCGATCAATACCGAACCGGCGGGGTGATCGGTGAAACCGCGGGTGATGACCACGGGCCGGAGCTCGTCGTCAAGGCGGCCGTCTTCTCGTCTCGTCACGCCGCCAACACTAGCGGGCAACCCGCCGGCGCCGCGGGTGGCTCAGACCCGCTCGGAGCGGCGGATATCGAACGTCTCGCCGCAGACCACCGCATGTACGGGACCATCGAACTCGGCCTTGGCCTCGCTGATGACGTCCTCGCGCGAGGTCCACGGCGGGATGTGGGTGAGCAAGAGTTCGTGCACGCCGGCCGCGGCCGCGGCCCGGCCGGCCTCGGTGCCCGACAGGTGCAGCGCGGGCGGGCGCTCCGGCGAGTGCGTCCACGACGCCTCGCACAGGAAGACGTCGGCGCCGCGAGCCAGCTCCACGAGCTGATCGCAGAAGCCGGTGTCGCCGCTGTAGACGAACGACGCGCCGGAGGGGTCGGTGACCTTCAGGCCGTAGGACTCGGTCGGATGAGCCACCACTCGCGGCGTCACCGTCAGCGCGCCGATCGTCACCGGCTCACCTTCGACCCAATGCCGAACGTCGAAAATGTCCGAACAGTCGTCGATCTCACCGCCATAGGGGGACGACGCCGCACCCAACCGCGACCAGGTGTCCCCCGGTCCGTAGAGCAACGCCTTACCGAGCGGACGCGTCGGGTGGTAACGCCGCCACACGAAAAGTCCGGGCAGATCCAGACAGTGGTCGGCGTGCAAATGGGACAACAGCACGTGCACGGAACCGGGATCGGCGTAGCGCTGCAGCGCGCCCAGAACGCCCCCGCCGAAGTCGATGACCAACGGCGGAGTGTCCGGTGCCCGGAGCAGATAACCCGACGCGGGCGAATCCGGACCGACCACGCTGCCCGAGCAGCCGAGCACGGTTATTCGCACGGACACTACTGTGCCATGCCCGATAGGACCGTGACGAAAACATCGCCGCATTGGTGTGACGAGAATCTCGTCCGCAGGTCAATCAATGTGCACCTGATGCACGGGCTGGACGCCGGTGACCGCCGGACCCAGGAAGCGCACCGCCAACGCGGTGAATGCCTCGGGGTCACCGGTGGCTTCGAAAACCCGTGTCGCGGGGGGCGCATCGTGGGGCCGGAGCAGGTCCCGTTCGGTCAGCACCCGAAGCACTTCCTTGGCGGTTTCCTCGGCGCTGGAGACCAACGTCACGTTCTCACCCATCGCCAACTGGATGAGCCCGGACAGCAACGGATAGTGGGTGCAGCCGAGCACCAGCGTGTCCACCTGCGCGCGCTGCAACGGCTCCAGATAACCCTCGGCGAGCCCGAGCACCTGACGGCCACTCGTCACGCCGCGCTCCACGAAGTCGACGAAACGCGGACAGGCCACCGCGGTGACCTCGGTGTCGCGGGCGGCGGCGAACGCGTCCTGATAGGCGTGCGAGTTGACGGTCGCCTGGGTGCCGATGACGCCGATGCGGCCGTTGCGGGTGGTGGCGACCGCGCGGCGCACCGCCGGCAGGATCACCTCAACGACGGGCACGTCATAGCGTTCCCGGGCGTCCCGCAGGCATGCGGCGGACGCCGTGTTGCAGGCGATCACCAACGCCTTGACGCCGCGGCCGACGAGGTCGTCACCGATGGCCAGCGCGTGCGCGCGGACCTCGGGGATGGTCAGCGGGCCGTAGGGACCGTGGCCGGTGTCGCCGACATAGATGATGTCCTCGTCGGGCAACTGGTCGATGATCGCCCGCGCGACGGTGAGTCCCCCGACACCGGAGTCGAAGACCCCGATGGGCGCCAACGCCGAACTCATGTCTTGGGCCGCGGCACAGCGGTGCCGGCCTTCTTCCGGGCGCGGGTGTTGCGTTCCGGGCCGGACAGCAGGTACGCGGCCACCACACCCGCGATGGCCCCGCAGAGGTGAGCTTGCCAAGACACCCCGGGCGTGCCGGGCAGCACGCCGAGCAGGACGCCGCCGTAGGCGAACAACACGATGATGCCGACGACGATCTGCCACACCTTGCGGGTGAAGAAGCCGAACACGATCAGGAACGCCAGCCAGCCGAAGATCAGGCCCGACGCGCCGATGTGGTTGGTCTCGCAGCGCACCCCGACGTACGGGCAGTGCGCGCCGACATTGCCGATCAGCCACGTGCCGAAGCCGCCCAGAATCCAGACGATGGCCGTGGCGAATACGAACCGCGACAGGCCGGCGAGCGTCATCAGGAAGCCGAGCACGAGCGCCGGAACACTGTTGGCGATCAGGTGGTCCCAGTTCGCGTGCAGCAGCGGCGCGACCAGGATGCCCCACAAACCGTCGACTTCCAGTGGCCTGATGCCGTTCTCGTCCAGCGAATGCCGGGTGAGCTGGTCGATCAGCTCGACGAGGTAGAGCAGCGCCACGAAGGTGAGGATCGTGGCGGCACCCACCGCCCACGCGGGCCGCTTCGCCCGGGTCGCCGGTGTGCCGGGGCGCCCGGTGGTTTTAGCCATAGCTGCAGGTTACCGGCGCGGACGGCGGTGAACTTTTCATCGGGGTAACGCCCCGGGCAACACGTCGCGGTAGCTCGGTATGCCGGCTATCGACTCCGCGGCCAGCACACCACCCAGCACCGCGGCCGCCAGGCAATCGGCGGCGGCGATGCCCACCTCGGTGGCCAACGGGGTCTCCGGGGAGAAGGCGGCGGGCGGTGGTTTGGAACTGGCCGCCGCGGCCACCTCGACCGCACCGGTGGCCAGCACGAACACCGTGTCACCGTCGACCGGCGTGTGCGCCGGCCGGATGCTGCGGGCCAGGCCGTCGTGGGCGGCGATGGCTACCCGCCGGCACGCCGCCGAGCTCAGGGCGGCGTCGGTGGCCACCACCGCGATGACGGTGTTGAGCGGGTTGTCCACCGGATTCGACGGGGACGGCAACCGGGCGAAGGCGTCGATCTGCTCGGCCGGCGGCGGCCGCAGACCGAACTCCCGGGTCAGGTCCGCCATCCACGGCAAGCCGGTGCCCCGGTCGACGACCTCGCCCGCGGAGTTCACCACGGCCACCGCCCCGACGGTCACCCCGGACGGCAGTACCCTCGACGCGGTGCCGACGCCGCCCTTGAGCGCGCCGGCGCGCGCCCCCACCCCGGCGCCGACGTTCCCGACACCCATCGCCGCCCCGTCCTCGGCGGCGGCGCAGGCGGCGTAACCGAACTCTGCCGTCGGACGGCATTCCCAGCCGCCGACCGGCAGATCGAAGATCACCGCTCCCGGCACGATGGGCACAACCCCGCCGTCCATCGCCACGCCACGTTCGCGTTCCTCCAGCCAGCGCATGACACCGTCCGCGGCGGCCAGTCCGTAGGCGCTGCCCCCGGCGAGCAACACCGCGTCCACGAACCGCACGGTGTTGGCCGGATCCAGCAGGTCGGTCTCCCGGGTACCGGGCGCACCGCCGCGGCAATCGACGGCGCCGACGGTGCCCGGCGGGGTGAGCACGACGGTGACGCCGCACGCCCAGCCGGCGCCCAGGGACACGTCCGGATCCAGTCGTTGGTAGTGGCCGACGCGGATGCCGCCGACGTCGGTGATGGCGTTCATCTGTCGCCGATCATCGGGGCCCCATCAGCACCAGGACCAGATACTCCTGCAACACCGTCAGCCACTGGTACACGTCGAAGTGCACGGCCAGCGGATGGTCGGCCGGCAGGCGCTCCGGGCCTTCGGGGCCGACCTCGAGCATGACTCCCAGGGTCAGCCGGATGTCGTTGACCGCCGCGATCCAGGAATTCGCGTCGTCCTCGGTCAGCTCGAAGCGGCCGCCGTCTTCGGGGATCGTGCTCAGTACCCGCTGTGCGGCAACGCGTTTGGCGTTGACGATGTCCGGCTCGTGCAGGCTGCGCAGCGCGGCGTTGAGGCTGTCCGCGTCGTCGGGCGGCACGGTGTCCTCGTCTTCGTGCCGGTAGAAGTCGGGAAGCAGCCGACGCAACGTCGGATCTTTCGGGGGGTCGGCGTTGCCCGTCTTGATCCCGGTGATCTCCTCGAGTTCGTCTGCGGGCGAGGAAGATTCACGCTCGTCGAGCAGGCCGATCATCGCGGTGGCCAGGTTCTTCAGCAGGGTGGCCTCATGCGGAGCCAGGGACGACCGAAAACGGGGACCGCTCGCGGTCTCGACCCGCTTCCATTTGCGCACAGGGAATCGCCAGCGCCTCGAGTTTCAGCGGTCCTGCTGCATGGTCGCCCACAAACCGGCGGCGTGCAGCTTGGACACATCGACTTCCATGGACTCGCGGCTGCCGGCGGACACCACGGCCTTCCCTTCGTTGTGCACCTGCAGCATCAGCTTGGTGGCGTGCGGCTCGCTGTAGCCGAACAACTTCTGGAACACATACGTCACGTAAGTCATCAGATTGACCGGGTCGTCCCAGACGATCGTGACCCACGGACTCGACGTGGCCTCTACCGGAGCGGACTCTCGTTGTCCTGTAGTGCCCGGCTTAGTGGGCGCTGACATAACAACCATGGCCTACACGATACCGAGGGTTGGACGTCGTTTCCGAGCCCCGATCACAGCCGATACCGTTATGGGATGAACGACCCGGTCGTTACTGGGCTGCTTACCGACAAGTACGAACTGACGATGTTGGCGGCGGCGCTGCGAGACGGCAGCGCTGATCGGCGGACAACTTTCGAGCTGTTCGCCCGACGTCTTCCCGAAGGCCGCCGCTACGGCGTGGTCGCCGGGACCGGCCGGCTGCTCGAAGCGCTGCCACAGTTCACCTTCGATGACCAGGCGTGCCAATCGCTGGGGCAATTCCTCGACCCGGACACGCTGCGCTACTTGCGCGAATTCCGGTTCGGCGGCGACATCGACGGCTACGCCGAAGGCGAGCTGTACTTCCCCGGTTCCCCGGTGCTGTCGGTGAGCGGGACGTTCGCCGAATGCGTGGTGCTCGAGACGCTGGCGCTGTCGATTTTCAATCACGACACCGCGGTCGCGTCCGCCGCGGCGCGCATGGTCAGCGCGGCCCGGGGGCGCCCGTTGATCGAGATGGGGTCGCGGCGCACGCACGAGCAGGCGGCCGTCGCCGCGGCCCGCGCCGCCTACCTCGCCGGCTTCGCGGCCACCTCCAATCTGGAGGCGCAGCGTTGCTACGGAATACCCACCGAAGGCACCTCCGCGCACGCGTTCACCATGCTGTTTGCCCGCGCCGACTCCCCTACGGAGTCGACCGAATTGGCGGCTTTCCGGGCGCAGGTCGACGCGCTCGGCGTGGACACCACCCTGCTGGTGGACACCTACGACGTGACGACCGGTGTGGCCAATGCGGTCACCGCCGCCGGCACCGGGCTCGGTGCGGTGCGCATCGACTCCGGCGAGCTGGGCGTGCTCGCCCGCCAGGTACGCGAACAGCTCGACAGGCTGGGAGCCACCGGGACGCGCATCGTGGTCTCCGGCGACCTCGACGAGTTCTCCATCGCGGCCCTGGCCGCCGAGCCGGTGGACAGTTACGGCGTGGGCACGTCGCTGGTGACGGGCTCGGGCGCCCCGACGGCGAACATGGTGTACAAACTCGTCGAGGTGGACGGCCTGCCGGTCCAGAAGCGCAGCAGCCACAAGGAATCTCACGGTGGGCGCAAGGAGGCGCTGCGCCTGTCGCGCGGCTCGGGCATCATCACCGAGGAGGTCGTGTATCCCGCCGGCCGACAGCCCGCCGTCTCCGATCCGTCCCGGGTGTTGACCGTCCCGCTGGTGCGCGGTGGAGAACTGGTGTCCAAACCGAACCTCGCCGCGGCGCGCGAGCTGGTAACTTCCGGGCTGCGCAGTCTGCCGTGGGAGGGATTGAACTTGTCGCACGGCGATCCCGCGGTCACGACCACGCAGATTCCCGCCGGCCGGCGCTAGCGACGCCCGAAAGATGCCGCGGCGCGAGCGCCGCCCCGAACAGCGAAGAGGGTAGCCACGTCCGACGTTTCCGTGTCCGAGCTGCTGGCCACCGCGGTGGCCGCACTCGGCGGCAGTGAACGCGACGGCCAGCAGGAGATGGCCGCCGCGGTGGCGCAGGCCTTCGCCACCGAGGAGCACCTGGTGGTGCAGGCCGGCACCGGCACCGGCAAGTCGCTCGCGTACCTGGTGCCCGCGATCGTCCACGCCCTTGACGACGACTCCCCCGTCGTCGTGTCCACGGCCACGATCGCCCTGCAGCGCCAGCTCGTCGATCGCGATCTGCCCCGCCTGGTCGATGCGCTGGCCGATGCCCTGCCGCGCCGCCCGCAGTTCGCGTTGCTCAAGGGTCGGCGAAACTATCTGTGCCTGAACAAGATTCACAACGGTGGGCCGGCCGACGGTGACGACGGCGACGACCGGCCGCAAGAGGAACTCTTCAACCCGATGGCGGTCAGCGCCCTGGGCCGCGACGTGCAACGGCTCACCGAATGGGCGTCGAGCACCGAATCGGGCGACCGCGACGACCTGAAGCCCGGCGTCCCGGACCGATCCTGGTCGCAGGTCAGCGTTTCCGCGCGGGAATGCCTCGGCGTGGCGCGCTGCCCATTCGGCACCGAGTGCTTCTCCGAACGCGCGAGGGCGCAGGCCGGCCGCGCCGACGTCGTGGTCACCAACCATGCGCTGCTTGCCATCGACGCGGTCGCCGAATCGGCGGTGCTGCCCGAGCATGCGCTGCTGGTCGTCGACGAAGCACACGAGCTGGTGGACCGGGTGACGTCGGTGGCCACCGCGGAGCTGACGTCGGCCTCCCTCGGGGTGGCTTCGCGGCGGATCGCCCGACTCGTGGACCCGGAACTGGTCCAGCGGCTGGAGGCGACGACGGCGAACTTCGCCTCGGTCATCCACGACGGCACGCCGGGCCGCATCGACCGCCTCGACGACGAGCTGGCGACCTACCTGACCGCGCTGCGCGACGTGTCGACCGCGGCGCGCTCGGCGATCGACACCACCAACGACCCCAAGGCGGCGTCGGCGCGCGCCGAAGCCGTTGCGGCACTGAGCGAGATCTCGGACACCGCGTCGCGGGTGCTGGAATCGTTCGGCCCGGCCATCCCCGATCGCACCGACGTGGTGTGGCTGGAGCACGAGGAGATCAGGGGTTCGTCGCGGCCGGTGTTGCGGGTGGCCCCGCTGTCGGTCGCGGGGCTGCTGCGGTCGCGGGTGTTCTCGCGTTCGACGGTGGTGCTGACGTCGGCGACGCTGACCATCGGGGGCTCGTTCGACGCGATGGCCATGGCGTGGGGGCTGACGGCCGAGGACGACGACGCGCCGTGGCGCGGCCTGGACGTCGGTTCGCCGTTCCAGCACGCCAAAGCCGGAATCCTGTACGTGGCCGCGCACCTGCCCCCACCCGGACGCGACGGCACCGGGTCGGCCGAGCAGCTGAGCGAGATCGCCGACCTCATCGCCGCCGCCGACGGGCGCACCCTGGGCCTGTTCTCGTCGATGCGGGCGGCCCGGGCGGCCGCCGAGGCCATGCGCGAACGCCTCTCGACGCCGGTGCTCTGCCAGGGCGACGACAGCACGTCGGCGCTCGTCGAGCAGTTCAGCGCCGACCCGCAGACGTCGCTGTTCGGCACGCTGTCGCTGTGGCAGGGCGTCGACGTGCCCGGGCCGTCGCTGTCGCTGGTGCTGATCGACCGCATCCCGTTCCCCCGGCCCGACGACCCCCTGCTGGGCGCGCGGCAGCGGGCGGTCGCCGCGCGCGGCGGCAACGGCTTCATGGCCGTCGCGGCCAACCACGCGGCGCTGCTGCTGGCGCAGGGGTCGGGGCGGCTGTTGCGCCGCGTCACCGATCGCGGAGTGGTCGCGGTGCTCGACTCGCGCATGGTCACCGCCGGCTACGGCGGCTACCTGCGGGCGTCGCTGCCGCCGTTCTGGCAGACCACCAACGGGGAGCAGGTGCGCCAGGCGCTGCAGCGATTGCGCACCGCATCGGATTCGCAGGAGGGCCTGTCGGCCTGAGCCCTATTCCCAGCAGACCTCATAGACGCGCTGAGGATCCTGCAGCCCCTTGAGTTGTTCCTCGCGCGTTCCGCCGAACCGGAACTCGTGGCTGCCGGCAACCAGCCCGCGCAGTACCGCCGAGACGAGGATCCCGTTCCCGTCCGCTTTGGCGCCGATCCGCGCCGCGAGGATGACCGTGTGCCCGAAAAAGTCCTCCTGCTCACGGATCACCTCTCCGGTATGCAGTCCGATCCGGACGCGCAGCACCTGGCTGCCCGACTGGTCGCGATACGCCGCCAAGTCACGCTGGATGGCGATCGCGCAGCGCAGCGCGCTGCGGGCACTGGCGAACGCGACCATGAATCCGTCGCCCTGTGATTTGACCTCGAAGCCGCTGTGCGCGGCCAGCTGGCGACGGATGACCGCGTTGTGGCGATGCAGAAGCTTCAGCCAGCGCTCGTCGCCGAGCTGCTCGGCGAGCACCGTCGAGCCTTCGATGTCGGAAAACATGATCGTCACCGTTCCGTCGGGAGCGGCCACTTTGCTGAGGTCCGGCCGGTCCGCCTCGACGGACTCCGCGACGTCGTCCATCACCGACCACCCGAGCTGCTGTTCCCGGCTCTGCTCGCTCCCTCGGCGCAGCTGCACAAGTCGCTCGACCTCGACGCGCATGCTGTTGCGCTGCGCGAAGTCAAGTCCCCGGTCGATCAGGCCCATCGCCTTGTCCCGATCCGCCGGCCCCGAATTGCTGAGCAGCATGCGCGCGTACTCGTAGCAGACCCGGGGCGTCACGTAATCGCTGCCGATCTCCGCATTGCGCGCGAGGGCCAGGTCGAAGTGGTGCACGGCGTCCGCATGGCGGTCCGCCGCCGCGGCGGCGAAGGCGAGGAACGTGTGGTTGGAGCCGAGGCACCCGGCACCGGCCAGAAACAGAGTGCAGCGGTCTTCGTAGGGCACCAGCAGCTCGTAGAGTGCGCTTGCGGCTTCTCGATCACCGATCGGGATCGACGCCATCGAGAGCACGCAGACCGAAGTCAACCAGTCACTGCCGCGCCGGAGCGCCTCGAAGCCGTCGGCCGTGAGCTCCGCGAACCTGGCGCGGGCCTCATCGAGCTGGCCGATCTCGGTCAGCAGCCACACATACGATGCCGGCCACGCCTGTCCGTAGCGCGCGGCGGCTTCTCGGCCGACGTCGCGCAGCTGTTCCAGGGTGCCATCCGCGAGCCGGGTCAGAAACGAGTGCGCGCCGAAGACCACTGCTGCTACCTCCGGCTCGGCACGCTGCCCGATGGACAGCGCCGTCTGCGCGAGGCGCTCCGACTCCTTATAGCGACCCTGCATCAGTGCCCGCATCGTGCGGAACACCGCCGTCTGCCACAGGTAGCGCGGCTGGTGTAGCTCGCCGGCCAGCCGGTCGCACGCCGCGATCTCTTGATCTACCGCCCGGAAGTCGCCGAGCTGGGCAAGCGCTATCAGACGCAGCTGGTGGCCCTCGAACTCCATGTCCCGGTCACCGACGATCCGGGCGAGCCGCGCCATCTCCTCGCCGGACGCGATGGCCTCGTCGGTGCGGTCGGGGCCCAAGGTTGACCACTGCCGGCTGTGCATGGCCAGCAGCAAGATCTTCGTGTCGCCGACGCGTTCGGCCATCTCGATGGCCTGGGCGCTGGTCCGGTCGGCTTCCGCCAGCGCGCCTTTGCGGCGAAGCTCGAGAGCCAGCCGGGCAAGCACCGTCACCCTCAGCGCGCTGTCACGTGCCGGCAGCACCTCGAGCGCCTCATCCAACAACGCCACCAGCTGTTCGTCCGCACGATCGGTGATCGAGAAGCCGCCCGGGCCGCCGCCGTATCCGAGCGCGGCACGGGCAAAGTGGTCGTTGAGCGCCAGCTCGCGCGCGATGGTCGCGGCCTCGCCGAATGTGTTACGAGCGCCCTCGGCTTCGCCGGCCCGCCACCGCGCATCCCCCAGCGCCAGCAGCAGATCGCATCGGCGCTGCGGTATCACCTCCGAGATCGTGTCGAAGAGCCGAAGCGCCGTCGCGTAGAGGCTGACCGCGTCTTCGTAGGCATACGTCGCCGCCGCGCGCTCCCCCGCCCACCAGGCATAGTCGGCTGCCTTCGCGGCGTCGCCGTAGGGAGCCGCCTTCGCGAAGTGGAATGCGATCGCGGACAGATGAGACTCGATCCGGTCCTCGTAGAGCTCCTCGATCGCCTCGCCGGCGGCAATGTGCAGCTGGGAGCGCCGTAGCGCGGGCAGGTCGTCGTAGAGCGCGTCGCGAGTCGCGCCGTGCGCGAAGCCGTACCGGCCCGGCTCGCCGGTGGCCTGTCGCACGATCGCCCCGTCCAGGGCCGGCTGCATCCGCGCAAACGCGACATCTGCCTCCAGCCCGCTGACGTGCGTCAGGATCGGCAGATCGAATTCGCGGCCGATCACCGCCGCGGTCGACAGCAGCTCGAGTGTTTCGGCCGGCAGCTTCTCCAACCGATGGGAGACCACTTCGTGGACACCCCGAGGGATGCCGAGCTCCTCGCCGTCCCGGATGTTGGTAACCCACCGATCGTCGCGCCAGTCGAGCACTTCAGAGTCGATCAGATGGCGGATGATCTCTTCGGTGAAGTACGGGTTGCCCTCCGACTCGCGGCAAACGGCGTCGGCCAGTGCGAGTTCACTACGTCGCTCCAGCGGCTGCTGCAGTACCGCTTCGAGCATCGCCTTGACATGGTGGTCGGAGAGCCCCCGCAGCTTGATGCGTGCGTATCCGCGTTCCTTGCTGAGCCCGGTGAGTACCTCGTTCAAGTAATGGTCGTCGGGAAGCTCGTCGTCTCGATATGTGCCCAGTACGAATACGCGCGAGTGGGCCAGTTCGCGCACGACGAACGCCAACAGCATCAACGAGGGATGGTCGGCCTGTTGGAGGTCTTCGAGGAAGATCGCGATCGGCTGGCGGTCGGAGGCGCCGATCAGAAACCGCGACACCGAGTCGAACAACCGAAAGCGCGCCTGCTCGGCGTCCAGCGGCGGCGATTCGGGGATCTCCGGCATGCGCTCGCGTACCTCGGAGACGATCTGAGCGATCTCAAACGCGCCTGAACCCAGGTCAGAAGCCACCGTCTCGGCATCGTGACTGCGTGCATAGTCGCGGATCACCTGCACCCACGGCCAGTAGGCGGGAGCACCCGCGCCCGCATAGCAGCGGCCCCACACAACCTGCGCGCCCCGAAGGGCGGCGTATGCCGCGGCCTCCGACGCAAGGCGTGTCTTGCCGATTCCCGACTCTCCACTTATCAGCACGGTGCGGCCGCGGCGGCCCATGGCGTCATCGATCGCGGCGCGGAGCTCGTGCGTTTCTCGTTCTCGCCCGAGGAACGTGCTGTCGGTGATCCGGTCGAGCGCCGCCATGTCCCGAGTCGCGCCATCACCACTCGCGACCGCGGCCGCGATCGTCCCAAGCGCATCGCGAACTTCGACTGCTCGCTGGGGACGCGCCTCCGGCGACTTCGCCAGCATCCTCAGCAGCAACTGGTCGAGCGGCGCCGGAATGCCGGAGCGGTGCCCGCTTGGCGCGACCGGGGCGGTCGAAACATGTTGGGAGACAATGGCAGCCGGCGATTCTCCCGCGAAAGGTGTTATCCCGCAGAGTAATTCGTACAGCAAAGCGCCAAGGGAGTAGATGTCCGAACGAGCGTCGGAGCCGCGACCGAGAGCCTGTTCGGGCGGCATATAAGCGACCGTTCCGATCACCGTCCCCACGGCTGTCACGCGCGTTGAGCCTTCCGCGACCGCGAGTCCGAAATCTCCGATCTTGGCGGTGCCGTCGGGCGCCAGCCACACATTCTGGGGTTTGACGTCGCGATGCACCACGCCCTGCCCGTGCGCGTGGGCCAGCCCACTGGCGATGTCCTGCCCGATCCGGACCACCTCTTCGACGGCGAGCCGGTGATCGACCGCGTCCGACAACAGGCCGTAAAGGTCCCCGCCGGCCATGTACTGGCTGATCAGGTATAGCTGCCCCGCCTCCTCGCCGAAGTCGTACACGTTGACGATGTTCGGGTGCTCGCCGAGCTTCGCCATCGCCTCCGCTTCCCGCCGCGCGCGGCGCATGGCGGCCTCGTCCGTGCCGCCTGCCTTGAACACCGCTGCGGCCACCTCGCGCTGCAGGCGGGTATCGGTTGCCAGGTACACCCGCTTGCCGGCACCTTCGCCGAGCAGGCGGCCGAGCGTGTAACGCCCGTCCGCAAGCGCCTTGGGGACGGGCGGTGCCGCCGGCTGCGCCGGCATGGGCTGGGCACCCAGCATGGTGCCGCACTCGTCGCAGAACCGCTGCGAGTTCGGTTGGCGCGCACCGCAGCCGGGGCACGCGATTTCGGCCACGATCGGGGCACCACAGCTGTTGCAAAACTTGGCCCGAGGCCGGTTCCCGGCCCCGCATTTGCTGCATTCGACAGTCGCGGCGGTGCTCATCTCGGTTACCTCAACGCCGCCCCTGGAAGTCCGCCGACCACCAGCGTGCCCGGTCCGACGTGCGTTGCGACTACCGGTCCGACCTCGGAGATGAATTCCGGCTCGGTGCCGAGCAGTTCGGCGAGACGCTCGGCCAGCTGTTTGGCGTCATCGTGCGCGTACGCCTGTTGCAGGAACCACCGGTCGGCACCCGCCGCGCGGTGCTGGCGCATCAGTTCGACCAGCCGATCGATCCCGCGCCTACGCGTGCGCACCCGCTCGACGGCCTTGAGTTCCGATTCGATCGTCAGGATCGGTTTGAGGTCGAGCGCCGATCCGACCCATGCGGCCACAGCGCCCACCCGGTTGCTTCGGCGGAGGTACTCGAGCGAATCCACCAGCGCCCAACCCTTGATTTCGTTACGGGCCTGGCGCACCCGCTCGATAACGCCCTCCGGGTCGGCTCCCCCGGCGGCGGCACGCGCTGCCACCAGGGCCTGGAGCCCAAGGTGGCCGCCGAAGCCGGCCGAGTCGATCACCGTGACCCGCGCGCCACGGTGGTCTCCAGACTCCAACTGCGCGGCCGCCTGCCGTGCCACCGAGCAGGTGTCGGAAACGCCCGACGAGATCAGGACCGCAACGACTGCACTGCGCTGCTGCAGCAGCCGTTCGAATACCACCGCGAAATCCTGGACGGAGGGCGGCGACGTCGTCGCGACGGTCTTGGACGGGTCCAGTGCGGCGTAGAACCGTGCGAAATCACCATCGAAGTCCAACTCGCGCAGCGGGCCGCCACCGACGTCGTAATACTGTGAGACAACCGTGATTTCAAACTTGTCGACGAGTGCACGCGGCAGGTAGCCGGTGCTGTCGGTAACCACCGCGACATCAGCCATACGCACCCTCCAACGCCGCGCCGGGAAGACCCCCGACCGTCACCATCCCCGGACCGGTATGAGTTGCAAGTACCGGCCCGACCTCGGAGATGAACTCCGGTTCGGTGCCGAACAGCCCGGCGAGACGCGCGGCCAGTCGCCGCGCGTCCTCGTGCGCATGGGCGTGTTGGACGAACCATCGGTCGGCGCCCACCGCGCGGCGCTGTCGCATCAACTCAACCAACCGCTCGACGCCGCGGTTGAACGTGCGCACGCGTTCGACGGCCTTCATCTCTGATTCGATCATCAAGATCGGCTTGAGATCGAGCGCCGAGCCGATCCATGCGGCCGCGGTGCCGACTCGGCCGCCGCGCCTCAGATACTCGAGCGTGTCGACAAGGACCCACTGCCTGACCTCTTGGCGCGCCCGGCGCGCCTGCTCGGTCACGCCCTGTAGGTCGGCTCCTGCCGCCGCGGCACGCGCCGCCGCCAGGGCCTGACAACCCAGGTGGCCGGCCACTCCGGCCGAATCGAAGACCACTATCCGGTCGCCGCCCAGCCGCGCCGCCGCCTCCCGTGCGAACTCGCACGTCGGGGAAAGGTTCGAGCCGAGCATGACGGCGACCACGGCGCTGTGTCGCTGCAGCAGGCGTTCGTAGGCTTCGACGAAATCCTCGATCTTGGGCGGCCCGGTCGTCGCGACGGTCTTCGACGCGTCCAGTTCGGCGAAGAACCGTGCCCAATCGCCGTCGAAGTCCGACTCGCGCTCCCCCCGGCCCGGCAGCTCGTGACCGCCGGTGGGCGACTCGGCACCAGTGATGTCGTAGTACAACGACACCACCGTGATGTCCAGGCTCTCGACGAGCGCCCGCGGCAGCGCGCAGGTGCTGTCGGTCACCACTGCGACCTCAGCCATGCGTGCCCTCCAGTGCAGTGCCGGGAAGACCTCCGGCCGATAGCGCCCCCGGACCGACGTGGGTTGCGAGCACCGGGCCGATCTCGGAGACGAACTCCGGGCTCGTGCCGAACAGCTCGGCGAGCCGCTCTGCCAGCCCCTTCGCTTCATCGTGCGCATACGCGTGTTGGACGAACCATCGATCGGCGCCCACCGCGCGGCGCTGGCGCATCAGCTCGACCAACCGCTCGACCCCTCGCCTGCGTGTGCGCACGCGCTCGACGGCCTTCACCTCCGATTCGATCATCAAGATCGGCTTGAGGTCGAGCGCTGACCCGAGCCATGCGGCCGCATTGCCAATCCGGCCACCGCGCCGCAGGTACTCAAGGGTGTCAAGGAGGACCCACTGCCTGACCTCCTGGCGCGCCCGGCGCGTTGCCGCGATCACCCCCGAGCCGTCTTCGCCCGCTTCGGCCGCCCGCGCGGCCGCCATTGCCTGAATGCCCAAGTGGCCGGCCGCACCGGCAGAGTCGATCACCACCACCCGCTCGCCACCGCGGCCCTCGGCTTCAAGCTGTGCGGCCGCTTGCTGAGCCACCGCGCATGTCTCGGAAAAGTGAGAGGAGCCCAGGACCGAAACGATGGTGCTGTGCTGTTGCAGCAGCCGTTCAAAGACCACGACGAAATCCTCGACGGGAGGCGCCAACGTCTTCGCGACGCTCGTCGACGCGTCCAGTGCCGCATAGAATCGTTCGAAATCGCCGTCGAACTCCGACTCGCGCAGCGGGCCGCCACCAACGTCGTAATACCGCGACACCACCGTGATGGCGAGACTATCGACGAGCGCACCGGGCAGGCAGCCGCTGCTGTCAGTCACCACTGCGACCTCAGCCATGAGTGCCCTCCAGCGCCGCGCCGGGAAGACCTCCGGCCACCAACGTCCCCGGGCCGGTGTGCGTTGCGAGCACCGGACTGAGCTCGGAGATGAATTCCGGCTCACTGCTGAAGATTTCAGCGAGGCGCTCGGCGAGCCCGTTCGCGTCCTCGCGCGCATCCGCGTGCTGGACGAACCATCGGTCGACGCCCACCCCCCGCCGCTGTCGCATCAACTCGACCAGCCGCTCGACGGCGCGCCTGCGCGAGCGCACGCGCTCGACGGCCCTGAACTGTGATTCGATCATCAAGATCGGTTTGAGGTCGAGCGCCGATCCGAGCCATGCGGCCGCGCCACCAATACGGCCACCGCGGCGCAGATACTCGAGCGTGTCGAGAACGACCCACTGCCTGACTTCCTGGCGTGCCCGCCGCGTCGCCGCTGTCACCGCCGTGGCGTCTTCCCCCGCGGCGGCCGCCCGCGCGCCCGCGAGCGCCTGAAGACCCAGTTGGCCGGCCGCACCGGCCGAGTCGATCACCACTACCCGCTCGCCGTCGCGTCCCGCGGATTCCAGCCGTGCGGCCGCCTGCCGAGCCATCGAGCAGGTCTCGGAAAGGCCCGACGAAATCAGGACCGCGACGACGGCGGCGTGCTGCTGCAACAGCCGGTCATAGACCGCGACGAAGTCCTCGACGGTGGGCGGCGACGTCTTCGCAACGCTCTTCGACGCGTCAAGCTCCGCATAGAACCGCCGGAAGTCACCGTCGAATTCCGACTCACGCAGCCGGCCGCCGCCGACTTCGTAATAGAGCGGCACCACCGTGATGTCCAGACTCTCGACGAGCGCAGCAGGCAGCGCGCAGGTGCTGTCGGTAACCACCGCGACGTCAGCCACCGACCACCTCCATGATCCGCGGCAAGGCTTCACGCGTTGCAATTCGCCCCGCCTCGCGGGCACGGTCAATCTGGTGCCATTCGAGGAAACCGATACTGCTGGTGTCGGGGTGGATCGCCAGATCAGCCCGCTCCAGGACCGCGGTTGATGCCATTGCGCTACCGATCGTCATCGTGCGCAAGAGCGTGTCGACGACGTTAGGCACCCGCGGCGGGTGCGGCAGCTTCGTAGCGGAGGCGGAGGTCGCCTGCTGACCGGTGCCGATGCTGACTGCGATCAGTGGGCCCTCGTGGCGCGCCAGCGTCGTCACCGGCAGGTTGTCCAGCACACCGCCATCGACGTGTAACGCACCGTCGTAGACGACCGGTGCATACAAACCCGGGACCCGCAGGGAACAGCCGACGACGTCGGCGAGCGGACCGCATCGATGCACGACGGCCCGCCGCGCCAGCAGGTCGACGCTGACACAGCGGAATTCCTTCGGCAGTTCCTCGACTAGCTGTCCCCCGAAGACACTGTCCAGAGCGCCCAAGGTGCGCCGCCCCCGGATCAGTCCTTTGCTCGGCAGGGTGTAGTCGCTGGTCGGGTTGCTGCGGATGAAGTACTCGTAGATGTTCGCGTCGACGGCAGCCGCATCCTTGCCGGTTGCCGCGAGCGCGGCGATGATCGCCCCCATGCTGGTTCCCGCATAACGGTCGACGGCCACCCCGGCCGCTTCCAGCTCGTCCAGCACCCCAAGGTGCGCAAAAGCTCGCGCGGCCCCACCGCTGAGGACCAGCCCGACCGAGCGTCCCGCGATGCGCGCGGCGAGCGTTCGCAGATCGGCGGTCGCGTGCCCGGCGCGGACTGTGTGCACCGAGCGCGGCGTTATCAATTCCTCCCACAGGTGCCGGTGTTCACGAGCCGCGGGTGCTCCTGCGAGGACTAGGTCGGCTCCCACCGCACGCGCCGGCAGCGGTGCCACCGGCGGTGCCGGATGCGCCACCACCAGCACAACGCGATCTGCCGACCGCAAGCAGAAGTCACGCCAGTCCGCATCGTTGGCTGCCGCGTGCAGCACCACCTTGTCCGCCGCCCGCTCGGCGCGGTCCAATCCGTCGCGGTCCACACGGCCCGGGTCCGCCACCTGTAGCCGGCCCGATAGCGCGGTGACCAATTCGGCGGCCACCAGCGATACGGGCGCACCGGCGTCGACGCCGACGATCGCGATCACCGCCTCCGGTGTCGCCGCTCGCGGCACCGCGGGCGGCGGAGCCTGGTGTAGCCGCGTGGCCAGCACCCGGACCATCGCTGCCAGGACGCCTGAATCGGCAATGCTTTGGAATTGGGTTTTGGTGAGCCGCACCAGCGTCGAGTCGCGCACCGCGCGAATCGATGCGGAACGGGGCGCATCGATCAGCAATCCGAGCTCGCCGACGACCTCGCCGCGACCCAATTCCGTTATTACAACGTCATTCTGGAGCACCTGCAGGCGGCCGTTTCGCACGACGTACAACGAATCGGGCGCATCGCCCGCGTGAAAGAGATACGACCCCGCCTCCAGGTCAACCTGCTCGGCATGGTCCCGCAGCTCTGCCCGGGTGACAGGATCCAGCCCGGCAAACAACGGCAGACCACCGAGTGGATCGATCTCGCCGTCCAAGGCCGCCCGGGGCTCGGCGGGGAGGGACACGAGCCCCGGCGCCGACCGCGATTCCGGCGAGTCCGGTTGCGGCGGGAGTTCAGGCTCCCCTGCCGTCGCAGCAGTGTGGCGAGTGCGGCCGAGCAACACGCCGGCGATAGCCACCAACGCAAAGCAGACCGCTGCCAGGACCCAACCCCGCCGCAGCGACCCTTCGGTGGCGCCATGCGCCGGCGTTCCGACCACAATCACCAGCAACGCGATGCCGATAACGGCGCCGAGCTGGCGGGTGCTGCTGACCACCGCCGATGCGGTGGCATAACTGCCGCCCGCGGCCAGCCCGGCCAGGGCGGCGCTGCCGAGCATGGGCAGCGTCGCGCCGACCCCGATGCCCTGCAGGATCTGCCCGGGCAGCCACTGCCCGAGGAAATCGGGTTTGGACCCGACACGCGCGATGTACCACACCAGGCTGCCTGTCCAGGTGAGCGCGCCGGCGATGATGATGAGGCGATAACCATGCCGGTCGGCGACGCGGCCTAGTACCGCGGCGACGATAGCCGCGACGAATGCGGCGGGTGCCACCGCCAGGCCCGCGCGCAGTAAGTTGTAGCCCCACACGTAGTTGAGGAACAGGACGTGGGTCAGTAGGTAGGCGTAGAAGCCGGCGCTGGCGATCAGCGTCAACGTATTGCCCGCCGTGAACGACCGGATGCGCAGAAACGCAGGCTCTATCAGCGGGGTTGGGTGCCTGCGCGAACTCATCGCGAATCCGAGCATCGCCACCACCGCGGCCAGGAACGACCCGATGGTCGCCGGGCTGACCCAGCCCCAATCCGGCCCCTTGACCAAGCCGAGAGTCAAGCACCCGAGCCCGCTAGCCAGCAACGCCGCGCCGCGTAAGTCGGGCACGCGCCGTCGTCCCGAGGCACGGCTCTCGACCAGTCCCCGTCGAGCCACCGCGACGGCCACGACGCCGAGCGGCAGATTGACCAGGAAAACCCAACGCCAACTCGACGCCTCCACGAGAGCACCACCGATTGGCGGCCCGAGGCCCGATGCGATGGCCGCCGCCGCGCCCCAGAGGCCGACGCCATGTGCGCGGCGCGCCTCGTCGAAGCTTTCGACTACGAGCGCCAGGGACGCCGGAACCAGGACCGCCGCTCCGATGCCCTGCAGTACCCGGAAGGCGACGAGCTGGCCGACGGTGTCGGCGACCGCGCATAAGGCTGACGCGACGGTGAACAACACCACGCCGCAGATGAACATCCGCTTGCGGCCAAGCAGGTCAGCGATCCTGCCGCCGGCAACCAGGAATGCAGCGAAGGCGATGTTGTAGGCGTTGAGCACCCACGACAGGCTGCTGATGTCGCTGCTGTGGAAATACCGCTGGATGGCCGGGAAGGCGATGTTGACGATCGTGGAGTCGAGGAATGCGAGAAACGCGCCGAAAGCCGCGACCAGCAGCACCGCCGTCGGAGAGGGCTGTCGGCGTCGGGTGAGCGGGACGGGGGGCCGGCCCGTCCGGAGACGTCTGCCGCTCAAGCCGGTGTCCCCGTCGACGACTCTGCCGGCCCGGCCGTGCCCGTTCGTCGTCGCGCGCTCGGCTGCGCGCCTCGGGGTCGTCCGGGCTGTGACAGCAATTCTGTGCGTCATGGCGCACCTCCACTGTGAGGCTGTTGCGACTCTGACCGCGTGGCAATTGTCGCTCAACCGCCCGTGCTGAGTTCCAAAATCTACTAATTACTGTTGTGAAAATTAGCGAGCGTCGCCCGATCCGCGGCGGAGCACGGCAACGATCCGGCCGGCACCACTGGATACCTCACGTTGCCCTCAAAGCCGCCGAACAGCGCCGGCCGCGGCTGGCCGCGAAAACCATTGCGCGCGAAGACAATGCAGTACGTCGACAGCGCTTTACCCGCTTTGGCTCGTTGTCGAGCGCCTAGGCCAGCGTGACCAGGCCGAGCTCGTTGCTGGCCGCCAGCATCGGGTTGTGCGGCAGCACGCGCACGGTGTAGCCGACCGATCCCGCGAGCGGCAGCGGCGTCGTCGTCGAGAAGACCTGGTTACCGCCCTCGGCGGTGCCGGTGTAGGACATCTCGACGGTGATCGGCTCCAGCAGCGCATCGCTGGAGTCGACGCGGCCCACCACCGCCTGGACGGTGACCTCGTCGGGCGCCAGGCCGGCCAGCTGCACGGTGGCGGTCAAGGTCAGCTTGGAGCCGAGCACGGGGCTGTCCGGCAGGCCGGTGCTGTCCACGTCGGTGATGACGATCTTGGGCCAGGCCTGCTGGGCGCGCCGGCGGTAGGCGGCCAGCTCACGGGCCGCGCCGAACTCGCCGCCGCCCGCCGCGTCGTCGGCTGGTGCGATCGTCTTGCGCAGCGACTGCGCCGCGGGCGTGTAGTACTGCTCGACGTAGTCGCGCACCATGCGCGACGCCAACACTTTTGGACCGAGCGTCTGCACCGTGTGGCGCACCATTTCGATCCAGCGCGGCGGCACGCCGTGTTCGTCGCGTTCGTAGAACTTCGGCGCCACAGCCTCTTCCAGCAACGTGTAGAGCCCGCTAGACTCCAGGTCGTCGCGCCGGTCCTCGTCGGCCACACCGTCGGCAGACGGTATCTCCCAACCGTTTTCGCCGTCGTACCATTCGTCCCACCAGCCATCGCGGATGGACAGGTTCAGCCCGCCGTTGAGTGCGCTCTTCATTCCCGAAGTGCCGCAAGCCTCCAACGGCCGCAGCGGATTGTTCAGCCAGACGTCGCAGCCCCAATACAGCAGCCGCGCCATGGACATGTCGTAGTCGGGCAGAAACGCGATGCGGTGGCGCACCGCGGGCCGGTCGGCAAAGCGCACCACCTGCTGGATCAGCGCCTTGCCCCCGTCGTCGGCCGGGTGCGACTTGCCCGCCACGATCAACTGGATCGGCCGTTCCGAGTCGAGCAGCAGCTGTTCCAGCCGATCCGGATCACGCAGCATCAGCGTCAGCCGCTTGTAGGTCGGCACTCGCCGAGCGAACCCGATGGTCAGCACCTCCGGATCGAATGCCGTTGCGATCCAACCTAATTCAGCGTCCGAGGCGCCCCGTTCCAGCCAAGAGCGACGGAGGCGCTGCCGGACGTCGTCCACGAGCAGGGACCTCAGCTGCGAGCGGATCCACCACAGGTGGCCCGCGTCAACCTGCTTGAGGCGCAGCCAAACCCCCGGATCGCTGAACGAATCCGACCCGGCCAGCTCGCGACCCAGTTGCAGCCACTGCGGCGCCGCCCACGTGCGCGCGTGAACTCCGTTGGTGATCGAGCCGATCGGCACCTCACTCGCGTCGAAGCCGGGCCACAGTTCGTTGAACATCGACCGGCTCACCCGGCCGTGCAGCGACGACACACCGTTGGCGCGCTGGGCCAGCCGCAGACCCATGTGCGCCATGTTGAACTTGGTGGGGTCGTCCTCGGCGCCGAGGGCCAGGATGCGGGCCGTTGGCACGCCCGGCAGCAGCACGGGCGTGCCATCGGATGTCGCGGCCTTCTCGCGCGATTCCGCCTCGTCGTCGGCGTGGTCGTCGAAGTAGAGCCGCACCATCTCGATGGGGAACCGGTCGATGCCGGCCGGCACCGGGGTGTGGGTGGTGAACACCGTGCTGGAGCGCACCACGGTCAGCGCGGTGTCGAAGTCCAATCCCGGACCGGTCATCAGCTCGCGGATACGTTCGGCTCCCAGGAAGCCCGCGTGGCCCTCGTTCATGTGGAACACCTCGGGTGCGGGCAGGCCGTGGATGTCGGTGAAAGCGCGGATCGCCCGCACTCCGCCGATGCCGGCCAGGATCTCCTGCCTCATCCGGTGTTCCTGGTCGCCCCCGTACAGGCGGTCGGTGACGCTGCGCAGGTCGTGCTCGTTCTCCGGGACGTCGGAATCCAGCAACAACAGCGGAACCCGGCCCACCTGCGCGACCCAGATCCGGGCGTGCAATTGCGCGGAGTCGGGCAGCATCAGCTCGACCAGGGCGGGCTCGCCGGTCGCATCGGTCAACAGGCGCAACGGCAGACCCTGCGGGTCCAGCGACGGGTAGGTCTCGTTCTGCCAGCCGTCGGCGGTCAGCGACTGACGGAAGTAGCCGGATCGGTAGTAGAGCCCCACCGCCACCAGCGGCACGCCCAGATCCGACGCGGACTTCAGGTGGTCACCGGCAAGGATTCCCAAGCCACCGGAGTAGTTGGGCAACACCTCGGCGATGCCGAACTCCATCGAGAAGTAGGCGATTGCGGCGGGCATTTCGGCGCCCTGCTCCTGCCGCTGCTGGTACCACAGCGGGCGGCTCAGGTAATCGTTCAGATCGGCGGTCAGCGCGTCGAGCCGGCCCAGGAACGCCTCGTCCATCGCCAGCTCGTCGAGCCGCGCCGGGTTCACCGCGCCCAGCAACGCCACCGGATCGCTCGCGCACCGCTCCCAGAGCTCGGGGTCGATGGTCGCGAAAAGCTCCTGGGTGGGTTTGTCCCACGACCAACGCAGGTTGGTCGACAGCTGGTCCAGCGCGGTCAGGCGCTCCGGAAGGTGAGCACGGACGGTAAACCGGCGGAGGGCTTTCACGCGTTCCTACCTTACTGAGGTTCCCGGCCCGCGCACTGCGGCGGGAAGGGGCGCTTTTCCGCGCCGGTGTGTGACCGGAGACTAGGGTGGGTATCGGGTAGTTATCGGGGTCGCAACGATGCCGCCCCGCACAGAAAGTTTCCCCACGACAGGAAGTTTCCCGACGAGCGGCATTCCGCATGGAGCACACCGCGGGATCGGCCGCCCACAATCGGAACGGAGTGGTGGTGCCCGGTCGTGTCGAGATCGATAACGTCCAGCCGGTCGTTTCCTGTGGCGCATATCCCGCGAAAGCCGTGGTCGGCGAAGTCGTGCCGGTCAGCGCCGCGGTGTGGCGGGAAGGCCACGAGGCGGTTGCGGCGACCCTGGTCGTGCGCTACCTCGGGCCCGGCTATCCGCAGGTAACCGAGACCCGCCGCGTCAAGGCGGTCCAGGCCCCGGAAAAGCCGGTGACCCAACGCGACGGCAAGGTGGACCAGCAACGGATCAAACCGCTGCTGCTGCCGATGACGATGGGCCTGGAGCCCTACGTTTTCCACGGTCAGTTCACCCCCGACCAGGTCGGGCTGTGGACATTCCGGGTCGACGGGTGGGGCGACCCGATTCACTCGTGGCGCCACGGGGTGGTCGCGAAACTGGACGCAGGTCAGGGCGAGACCGAACTGTCCAACGATCTTCTGGTCGGCGCGGGGCTGTTCGAGCGCGCGGCGACGGGCGTGCCGCGCGCGCTGCGCGAACCGCTGCTGGCCGCGGCCACCGCGTTGCGCAAGCCCGGCGACCCGGTGACCCGGACCGCGCTGGCGCTGGGACCGGAGATCGAGGAAATCCTGGCCGACTTCCCGTTGCGCGACCTGGTCACCCGCGGCGAGCAGTACGGAGTCTGGGTGGACCGGCCACTGGCCCGGTTCGGCTCCTGGTACGAGATGTTTCCCCGCTCGACCGGCGGGTGGGACGCCGAGGGCAACCCCGTGCACGGCACCTTCGCCACGGCCGCCGCCCAGCTTCCGCGCATCGCGGCAATGGGATTCGACGTCGTCTACCTGCCGCCGATTCACCCGATCGGCAAGGTACATCGCAAGGGCCGCAACAACTCTCCCACCGCCGCCCCCGGAGATGTGGGATCGCCCTGGGCGATCGGCAGCGACGAGGGCGGCCATGACGCCGTGCACCCGGATCTGGGCACCATCGACGATTTCGACGCCTTCGTCGCCGCGACGCGCGAGCTGGGCATGGAGGTGGCGCTGGACCTGGCGCTGCAGTGCGCGCCGGATCACCCCTGGGCGCGCGACCACCGCAACTGGTTCACCGAATTGCCCGACGGCACCATCGCTTACGCGGAAAACCCGCCGAAGAAATACCAGGACATCTATCCGATCAATTTCGACAACGATCCGGCCGGACTCTACGACGAGGTGCTTCGAGTGGTCCGGCACTGGATGGACCACGGCGTCAAGTTCTTTCGCGTCGACAACCCGCACACCAAGCCACCGGATTTCTGGGCCTGGCTGATCGCCACGGTCAAGGCCATCGATCCCGACGTGCTGTTCTTGTCCGAGGCCTTCACACCGCCGGCCCGCCAGTACGGCCTGGCCAAACTGGGCTTCACCCAGTCCTACAGCTACTTCACCTGGCGCACCGCGAAGTGGGAGCTGACCGAGTTCGGCAACGACATCGCCAACCTGGCCGACTTCCGCCGGCCCAACCTGTTCGTCAACACCCCCGACATTCTGCACGCGATCCTGCAGCACAACGGGCCCGGAATGTTCGCCATCCGCGCGGTGCTGGCGGCGACCATGGGGCCGGCGTGGGGCGTGTATTCGGGTTACGAACTGTTCGAGCACCGCGCGGTGCGGGAGGGCAGCGAAGAGTACCTGGACTCGGAGAAGTACGAGCTGCGGCCCCGCGATTTCGCGGGTGCGCTCGCCGAAGGCCGGTCGCTCGAGCCATTCATCACGCAGCTCAACGCAATTCGCCGGCTGCATCCCGCGCTGCAGCAGTTGCGCACCATCCATTTCCACAGCGTGGACAACGACGCGTTGATCGCCTACTCCAAGTTCGACCCGGTGACCGGCGACTGCGTCTTGGTGGTGGTCACGCTCAACGCGTACGGCGCCGAGGAGGCGACACTGTTTTTAGATATGGCCGCTTTGGGTATGGAGCCATACGAGCGCTTTTGGGTGCGCGACGAGATCACCGGACAGGAATTCCAATGGGGTCAGGCCAATTACGTCCGGCTCGACCCCGGCCAGGCGGTCGCGCACATCATCAATATGCCACTCATACCGCATGAATCACGAATGACACTGCTACGCAGGCGATGAAACGGACCGGAGGTGAAAGGGACATGAGCCAAGCCGACCAACTCGCTCGGACACACTTGGCGCCCGATCCGGCCGACCTGTCGCGCCTGGTCGCTGGCACCCACCACAACCCGCACAGCATTCTGGGCGCCCACGAATACGGCGATCACACCGTCATTCGGGCGTACCGGCCGCACGCGGCCGAAGTCGTCGCGCTGGTCGGTGACGACCGATTCCCGATGCAGCACATCGATTCCGGCCTCTTCGCCGTCGTGTTGCCGTTCGTCAACCTGATCGACTACCGGCTGCAGATCACCTACGAGGGTGCCGAGCCGTACGTCGTCGCCGACGCATACCGCTTCCTGCCGACGTTGGGCGAGGTCGACCTGCACCTGTTCGGGGAGGGACGCCACGAACGGCTGTGGGAAGTCCTTGGCGCACATCCCCGCTCGTTCACCACGGCCGACGGTGTGGTCACCGGTGTGTCGTTCGCGGTGTGGGCGCCGAACGCCAAGGGCATCAACCTGATCGGTGAGTTCAACGGCTGGACGGGCGGCGAAGCGCCGATGCGGGCCCTGGGCTCATCGGGTGTCTGGGAGCTGTTCTGGCCCGGGTTTCCGCTCGACGGCCTGTACAAGTTCCGCGTGCACGGCGCCGACGGCGTCGTGACCGAGCGGGCCGACCCGATGGCGTTCGCCACCGAGGTGCCGCCGCACACCGCCTCGCGGGTCACGCGTAGCAACTACACCTGGGAAGACGCCGACTGGATGACCGAACGCGCGCAGCGCAACCCGGTTTTCGAGCCGATGAGCACCTATGAGGTGCACCTGGGTTCCTGGCGCCCCGGGCTCAACTACCGGCAGTTGGCCCGCGAGCTGACGGATTACGTCGTGGAACACGGCTTCACCCACGTCGAGCTGCTGCCGGTCGCCGAGCACCCCTTTGCCGGATCATGGGGCTATCAGGTGACGTCGTACTACGCGCCGACATCCCGGTTCGGCACGCCGGACGAGTTCCGCGCGCTGGTCGACGCCTTGCACCAGGCCGGCATCGGCGTGCTGGTGGACTGGGTGCCGGCGCACTTCCCCAAGGACGCGTGGGCCCTGGGCCGGTTCGACGGCACGCCGCTCTACGAGCACTCCGACCCGAAGCGCGGGGAGCAACTCGATTGGGGCACTTACGTATTCGACTTCGGCCGCCGGGAGGTCCGTAACTTCCTGGTGGCCAACGCGCTGTTCTGGCTCGAAGAGTTCCACATCGACGGCCTGCGGGTGGACGCGGTCGCCTCGATGCTCTACCTGGATTACTCGCGCCCCGAAGGCGGCTGGACCCCCAACATCTACGGCGGCCGGGAGAACCTGGAGGCCGTGCAGTTCCTGCAGGAGATGAACGCGACGGTGCACAAGACCGCCCCGGGCATCGTCACCATCGCCGAGGAGTCGACCTCCTGGCCCGGCGTGACACGGCCGACAAACCTTGGCGGCCTGGGCTTTTCGATGAAGTGGAATATGGGCTGGATGCACGACACGCTCGATTACATCAGCCGCGATCCGATCCACCGCAGCTACCACCACCACGAGATGACCTTCTCGATGCTCTACGCGTTCAGCGAGAACTACGTGCTGCCGATCAGCCATGACGAGGTGGTGCACGGCAAGGGCACGCTGTGGGGCCGGATGCCGGGCAACAATCACGTCAAGGCGGCCGGGTTGCGCAGCCTGCTCGCCTACCAGTGGGCGCACCCGGGCAAGCAGTTGCTGTTCATGGGACAGGAATTCGGGCAGCGCGCCGAGTGGTCGGAAGAACGCGGCCTGGATTGGTGGCAGCTCGACGAGCAGGGATTCTCCAACGGGGTCCTGCGCCTGGTGCGCGACATCAACGACATCTATCGCAGTCATCCGGCGCTGTGGAGCCAGGACACCGTGCCCGACGGCTACTCCTGGATCGACGCCAACGACTCGGGCAACAACGTGTTGAGCTTCCTGCGCTACGGCAAGGACGGCTCGGTGATGGCGTGCGTGTTCAACTTCGCCGGCGCCGAGCACGACGGATACCGACTGGGCCTGCCGTTGGCCGGCCGCTGGCGCGAGGTGCTCAACACCGACGCGACCGCCTACAACGGTTCGGGGATCGGCAACATGGGCGGCGTGGATGCCACCGAGGACCCGTGGCACGGCCGGCCGGCCTCGGTGCTGCTGGTGCTGCCTCCCACGTCGGCGCTGTGGCTCGAGCCAGAGTAACGCCGGGTCTCAGTACAGCGCGTTGGCGAGGTTTCGCCGTCCGGCGACAACCTCGGGATCTGCTGGGTCGAACAGCTCGAAGAGCTCGACCAGCCGGGTGCGCACCAAAGTGCGATCGTCCCCGGATGTGCTGCGCACCAAGGCAATCAGGCGGTCGAAGGCGGCGCCGACATCCTGATTGAGGATCTGCACGTCGGCCGCCGCCAGGGCGGCTTGGATGTCACCGGGCGCGGCATCGGCCACGGCGACGGCGTCCGGGCGTTGCGCGGTTGCGCGCGTGAGGAATTCGATCTGGCGAATCGCGCCCTTGGCTTCGGCGTTGGCCGGGTTGGCATCCAGGATCGACTGGTACGACACCTTGGCCGCCTCGAAGTCGCCGTCTTCCAGCTGTTGACGGGCCGCGGCAACCTCGGGGTCGACCTCCTCGGGCTCACCGGAACCCGTTGCGCCCCTGAGCTTTCCGGCGGTCGCCGAGAGGATCTGATCCAACCAGCCGCGCAGCTGTTCGGTCGGCTGCATTCCCTGGAAACTCGATATCGGCTGACCGGCGGCCAGCGCAACCACGGTCGGGACCGCGTCGACACCGAAGATCTGCGCGACCCTGGGCGCGACATCGACGTTGACCGTCGTCAGCGACCACTTGCCGTTGTCCTGAGCGGCTAGGCCGGCGAACGTGTCGAGCAACTGGACGCACGCGTCGCTGCGCGGTGACCACAGCAACACGACGACGGGCACTTCCTCGGACCGCAGCAGCACCTCGGCCTCGAAGTTGGCCTCGGTGACCGCGATGATTCCGGCGTCACCCTCGGCCGCCGACGGCGCGGGCCCTCCGGGAGGGCCCGCAGGCTGGGGCCGCTGCTTGAGAGCGGAGAGGTCGACCGCACCAGCCAGGGCGGGGCCGATAGAAGGTCGCGGACGTGTCACGCCGTCAAGTTTGTCATGTGGATGGGCTACCCATCCACCCGGTCGCGGCGGCACTCAGACGGCGATTCCATCCGGCGAAAAAGCACACCGAAAAAGGTCGTGATCGGCAAATATGACGAAGATCACAATTCGTCATCGGCGCGTCGCCCCAGCAACCTCGACGACAGCCCCGAACTCTGGCTAACCCGCGCGCAGAATCAGGGCGTCGCCCTGCCCACCGGCCCCGCAGAGCGCCGCTACGGCGTACCCGGAGCCGCGTCGTGACAACTCCAGGGCGGCATGCAGCGTGATCCGCGCCCCGGACATCCCGATGGGGTGCCCGACGGCGATCGCGCCGCCGTTGACGTTGACGAGGTCGGGGTTCACGCCCAGTTCGCGGGTCGACGCCAGCGCCACCGCGGAAAACGCCTCGTTGATCTCGATGACGTCGAGCTGGTCGACGGAGATGCCCTCACGGCCGAGCGCCTTCTTGATCGCGTTCGCCGGCTGCGACTGCAGGGTGGAGTCCGGCCCGGCGACCACGCCGTGCGCGCCGATCTCGGCCAGCCAGGTCAGCCCCATCTCCTGGGCCTTGGCCTTGCTCATCACCACAACGGCGGCCGCGCCATCGGAGATCTGGGAGGCCGAACCGGCGGTGATGGTGCCGTCGCGGCGGAACGCCGGCTTGAGGCCGGCCAGCGACTCGGCGGTGGTGTTGGCCCGGATGCCCTCGTCCTCGGTGAACTGCAGCGGATCACCTTTGCGCTGCGGGATGTTGACCGGCACCACCTCGTCGGTGAAGACGCCGTCCTTCCAGGCCGCGGCCGCCTTCTGGTGGGACCGCGCAGCGAACTCGTCCTGCTCTTGCCGTGTGAATTTGTCGACGTCGTTGCGCTGCTCGGTGAGCGCGCCCATCGGCTGGTCGGTGAACACGTCGTGGAGGCCGTCGTAGGCCATGTGGTCCAGCACCGTCACGTCGCCGTACTTGTAGCCCGAGCGGCTGTCCATCAGCAGGTGCGGCGCCTTGGTCATGGACTCCTGGCCGCCGGCCACCACCACGTCGAACTCCCCGGCGCGAATGAGCTGGTCAGCCAGCGCGATGGAGTCAATGCCGGACAGACACATCTTGTTGATGGTCAGCGCCGGAACGTCCCAGCCGATGCCGGCCGCGACGGCCGCCTGACGCGCCGGCATCTGCCCGGCCCCGGCGGTCAGCACCTGGCCCATGATCACGTAGTCGACCGCGGCGGCCGGCACGTTGGCCTTTTCCAGCGCGCCCGCGATCGCGATGGCCCCCAGATCGCTGGCGGAAAAGTCCTTCAGCGAACCCATCAGCTTGCCGATCGGGGTCCGTGCTCCAGCAACGATCACCGACGTCGTCATGACTATCTCCTAACCCTGCGCCGATGGCCGGTTCGGCCTCCCGGGGAAGCGCAATCTTTGCCGTCAGGTTACCGTTATGTGATGACGACCGATCAAGTTGACGCCCGTCAGATCCTGGCCACCTCACTGGTGACGGCGATCGATCACGTCGGCATCGCAGTCGCCGACCTGGACGCCGCCATCGCCTGGTACCACGACACCCTCGGCATGATCCTGGTGCACGAGGAAGTCAACGAGGAGCAGGGAATCCGCGAAGCCATGCTGGCCGTGCGCGGCGCCCCGGCGGGCACCGCACAGATCCAGTTGATGGCCCCGATCGACGAGTCCTCGACGATCGCGAAGTTCCTCGACAAGCGCGGCCCGGGCATCCAGCAGATGGCCGTTCGGGTGAGTGACCTCGACACCTTGGTCGAGCAACTCCGCGAGCAGGGTGTGCGCCTGATCTACGAAGCACCCCGTCGCGGCACGGCAAACTCCCGGATCAACTTCATCCACCCCAAGGACGGCGGCGGAGTTCTGATCGAACTCGTCGAACCGGCCGCCTGAGACCGGTATTTCACGACCATTTCCTGGTTGGACCGCGGGTAGCGCGGTGCGTCCAGCACGGCGTGTGCCAATGCCGACGGTCCTCGATCTGACCGGGGCCTCCCGCGGGTGTCGAATCGGTCGGCCACACCACCAGATGTGCTGAGCCGGAACGTATTTCGTGATCACAGCCGGGGCACCGATAGGTCTTGACCGCGCGGGCCGCCGGGACGGGACGGACTTCGTACTCGTGACCATCGGGCCCGCGCTCCACCCGACGCAGTGCCGGCGGCGGCGCCGGGGGCCGCTGCCGGCGTGGCGGGATACGGCGCCGAGCCATGCGATCAGCTTAGTGGCGGACAGTCAGAACAGCCGGTATTCGTCGCTGTCCATCCCGCGCATTTTGTCGTAATCCAATGTCAAACAACGGATCCCGCGATCGGTGGCCAACGTGCGGGCCTGCGGTTTGATCTGTTGTGCGGCGAACACACCTTTTACCGGCGCGAGCACGGTGTCGCGGTTGAGCAGCTCCAGATACCGGGTGAGCTGTTCGACGCCGTCGATCTCGCCGCGTCGCTTGATCTCCACCGCCACCGAGCCACCCCGTTCGTCACGGCAGAGCAGGTCGACGGGCCCGATGGCGGTCATGTACTCGCGGCGAACCAGCGTGTATCCCTCACCCAGCAGCTGCACGTGCTCGGCGAGCAGCGCCTGCAGGTGCGCCTCGACGCCGTCCTTGACCAGCCCGGGATCGACGCCGAGCTCGTGGCTGGAGTCGTGTTCGATCTCCTCGACGGTGATGCGCAGCTGTTCGCCGGCCTTGTTCTCGACCACCCACACCGGGGACGCGTCACCGGGCTCCGCGGTCAGCCAGCACGGCGGGCTCATCCAGTTCAGCGGCTTGTAGGCGCGGTCGTCGGCGTGCACACTGACCGATCCGTCGGCCTTGAACAGCAGCAACCTGCGGGCGGAGGGCAGATGCGCGGTGAGCCTGCCGACATAGTCAACGGTGCATTGAGCGATCACTAGACGCACCCAAGTCACCTTAGAGCGTGGCCGACAAATTAGGCTGACGCCACCATGTCGGCCCACCAGTCCGTGGCACAGCGAATAGGCCGGGTGCTCGAGCGGATCACCCGTCAGAGCGGCCGCCTACCGGCGACGCCGGCGTACGGCTCCCTGCTGCTCGGACGGGTGTCGGAAAGCCAGGGCCGGCGCCGGATACGCATCCAGATCATCATGACCGTCCTCGTTCTGGGAGCGAACCTGCTCGGGATCGGCGCCGGACTGATCCTGGTAACCATCGCCATCCCCGCGCCGAGCATCTTCGACGACGCGCCGGCGTGGCTCACCTTCGGGATTTCCCCCGCCTACATCGTCCTGGCGCTGACGGTGGGCACCGTGTGGATCACCCGCAGAACCGTCCTCGCGTTGCGCTGGGCGATCGAGGAGCGCACTCCGACTCGCGAGGATGAACGCAATACGTTCATCGCCCCGTGGCGCATCGCCTTGGTCGACCTTGTCTTGTGGGGAACCGGGGCGGTGCTGTATTCGGTCCTCTACGGGCTGGTCAACACGATGTTCATCCCCCGTTTCCTGGTCGGGGTGAGCTTCTGCGGCGTCCTCGTGGCGACCGGCAGTTATCTGCTCGCCGAGTTCGCACTGCGTCCGGTGGCGGCTCAGGCGCTCGAGGCGGGTCCGCCGCCGCGGCGCCTGGCGTCGGGGATCATGGGCCGAACCATGACGGTGTGGTTTCTCGGTTCGGGCGTTCCCGTCATCGGCATCGCGCTCCTGGCGCTGTTCGAGGTGTGGCTGAACAATCTCACCCAGACCCAGTTCGCGGTCGGTGTGCTGATCGTGTCGTCGGCCGCGCTGATTTTCGGCTGCATCCTGATGTGGATCCTGGCCTGGCTCACCGCGACGCCGGTTCGAGTCGTGCAGGCGGCGCTGCAGCGAGTCGAGAGGGGCGACCTGCGCGGCGACTTAGTGGTATTCGACGGCACCGAACTCGGAGAGTTGCAGCGCGGCTTCAACGCCATGGTCGACGGCCTGCGGGAGCGCGAACGGGTGCGCGATCTTTTCGGCCGCCATGTCGGCCGCGAGGTGGCGCTGGCGGCCGAACGCGAGATGCCGAAGCTGGGCGGCGAGGAACGCCATGTGGCCGTCGTCTTCATCGACATCGTCGGGTCCACGCAGTTGGTGACCAACAGACCCCCGGCCGAAGTCGTCAGTGTGCTCAACCAGTTCTTCGCCATCGTCGTCGAGGAAGTGGACCGCCACCGCGGACTGGTCAACAAGTTCGAAGGCGATGCGTCCCTGGCCATCTTCGGCGCGCCGAACCGTCTCGATTCTCCGGAGGACGAGGCGCTGGCCGCCGCCCGCTGCATTACCAACCGACTGGCCAATGAAATGTCCGAGCTCTCGGCCGGCATCGGTGTGGCCGCGGGTCAAGCCGTCGCCGGAAATGTCGGCGCCAGGGAACGTTTCGAGTACACGGTGATCGGTGAACCGGTCAACGAGGCGGCACGACTGTGTGAGCTGGCCAAGTCGCACTCGAGCCGGATGCTCGCGACGGCCGACGCCGTCGAGCGTGCGAGTGAAAACGAGCGGGCGCGTTGGTCTTTGGGCGACACGGTGACCCTGCGTGGGCACGAGCGTCCCACCCGGCTCGCGTCGCCGGTTGACCCGCTGACCCGATGATTGGTCTCGAGTCGAATTGGGTACAGCGACAAAGAACTTGACCCCTCAGAGATTGGCTTTGACATGACCGGTAGTGGAACTGCCCGCCGTGTTTCGGTCGCCGCGGGAATCGCCGCGGCGATTGCCCTGAGCTCGTTGTCCGCGGGATGCTCGAGCAACAACAACAAGAGCCCCAGCACCTCGACCGTCACCACCACCGTCACGACGCCGGCGAGCGTCACGACCACAGCCCCGGGGGCACCGGCACCCGGCGGCCCGGGTAGCGGTCCCGACGTCGGGCCGGGCGGCGCCACCACCGCCGGCCCGGGCGGATCGGGCGCCGGCGCCGGACCCGGTGGGGCCAGCGCGGGCGTGCCGGGCGCCGGGGCTTCCGCCGGACCGGGCGGCGCGGGTGCGTGCGCCGGCGGCGTGTGCGTCGGGACGCCTCCCGGCTGATTCCGGGGCTAGCGCAGCGGGTGGGTCACTGAGCGGTGGCCATCGATCCGGCGAAGCCATTGGCGCGGGATCCGTTCTCCCGCACCAACAGTGCGACGAGCAGCGAGCCGACCACGAGCAGCCCGCCGACAAACCACGTCGTCGCCGACCAGCCGCCGACGCCGTAGACGAGACCACCGAGCGCGCCGGCCACCGACCCGCCAAGGTAGTAACTGAACAGGTACAGCGCGGACGCCTCGGCGCGGTCCCGGTGCGCGATTGCGCCCACCCAGCCACTGGCAACGGTGTGCGCAGCGAAGAATCCACCGGTGAACACGCCCACACCGATGACGATCACGGCCAGTGCATGCGGGGCGGTGAGCAACAGGCCGGTCACGGTGATCGGCAACGCGGCGCCCAGCACGAACCGGCGCCCCCTGCGGTCCGCGAGCCGCCCCGCCACGACCGACGTCCAGGTACCCACGAGATACAGGACGAACAACAGGCCGGCCACCGAGGGCGCCAATCCGAAGGGCCGCTCGGTCAGTCGGTAGCCGAGGTAGTTGTAGACCGTGACGAATCCGCCCATCAGCACCGAGCCCAACGCAAACAGCTTCAGCAACACGGGGTTTCGCATATGGGCGGCAAGGTTGTGCATGGTGGCCCGCACGCTCGCCGCCTTCGGCGTGAAGAATTGCGACCTGGGCACCAGAAGCGCGAATACGGCCGTGCCGGCCAGCGTCACCGCGGAGCACGCCAGCAGCGCGACCCGCCAGTTGCTGACGTCGACGACCAGCGACGGCACGATCCGCCCGGCCAGCCCGCCCACCGTGGTCCCGGCAACGTAGCGGCCCATCGCCGAACCGAGCGACGAGGCGTGCACCTCTTCGGCGAGGAGAGCCATGGCCACCGCGGGTATGCCGGCGAGCGCGACGCCATGCAGCGCGCGTCCCGCGAGCAGCACGCCGAGCGTGGGGCTTAACGGCAGCAGCATCCCGATGACGCTGGACGCTATCCCCGAGGCGAGCATCACGGTGATGCGCCCGTACCGCTCGGAGAGCACGCTCGCCGGGATGATCGACAGCGCCAACATCCCCGTCGTCAAGGAGACCGTCAGCGCCGCGGTGGCCGGGGTGATTCGATAGCTGGCCGACAACGCCGGCAGCAAGGCCTGCGTGCAGTACATCGCGGCGAAACTGGCCAGGCCGGCGCCGTACAGCGCGGCGGTCATTCGCCGGTAACCCTTGGTTCCCGCTTGATGCGCGACGACGGCCTGAGGCATGGCAATGATGCTTCGTGCCGCGGCACCTAAACGGAAATGAATTATTTAGCGGTTTATGATGCATAAACCACATAAGCAGAGGTGATGGCAATGGCGGACGGCGACTATGAGTGGTTCATCACACTGGCGGAGCTGCAGCACGTCACGTCGGCGGCCGAGCAGCTGCACGTCGCACAGCCGACGCTGACCCGGATGCTGGCGCGCCTGGAACAGCAGGTGGGGGTGTCGCTGTTCGATCGCCACGGCAGGAGGCTGGCCCTCAACACCTACGGCCGGATCTTCTACGAGCACGCCCGGCGAGCCCAGCTCGAGCTCGATTCGGCCAGGCGCGCGATCGATGACCTGACGAATCCGGCCGTCAGCGAGATCCGGCTGGCCTTTCTGAGTTCGTTCGGGACAACCGTGGTGCCGCGCTTGATCGCGAGATTCGGGGCGTCGTCGCCGCGGGTGACCTTCACGCTCGAGGAGGGTGCCGCCGAATCGATCGGCGATCGCGTACAGTCCGGCGTCGTCGACATCGGAGTGGTGTCACCGCGGCCGCGCAAACGAACTCTGGCCTGGCGCAGCCTGTTTCGTCAGCGTCTCGGCGTCGCCGTGCCGGACGATCACCGGTTTGCGGGCCTCGCCGCGATATCCATGACCGATCTGGCCGACGAACCGTTCGTCACCATGCACCTCGGATTCGGCATGCGTCGACTGCTCGACGAGCTTTGCGCCGCAGCGCAATTCCGGCCCCGGATCGGCTTGGAAGCACCGAATCTCACGACGGTGGCGGGCCTGGTCGCCGCCGGGCTGGGCATCAGCCTGGTGCCCATCGACGGCAGCGAGTACGCGCCGGGCGTGCGGGTACTGCGGCTGGCCGACGCCGACGCCTACCGCGATGTGGGCATGATTTGGCATTCCGATCGGCCGCTGGCTCGCTCGGCACGGGACTTCATCGCGGCCGCCGCGGCCGTAGAGCAGCACGAGATGCCGCCTAAGACAATCCCTCTCCTCGGGCGCTAGAGCACAGCGCAGTGACCGTGCCGGGGATGCGGGTGTCGGCTCAGACGGCGATCTGGTGATGGCGGGTCTGGTTACCCCCGCACCGCTTCGCTTCGTACATCGCGGTGTCGGCGTGGGCGACCAGCTGGTGAAACGCGTGCTCGGCATATTCCGAGACGATGCCGCCCAGCGCCAGGCTGGCGATTCCGACGCTGGCGGTCACGGCCGCGTTCACCGCGGCCACGGCGTCACAGAGTTGTCGGCCCCACGACGGCAGCTGTTCGGTCGTCACGATGTCGGCAACCAGGAATTCCTCCCCGCCGACGCGACCGACGACGGAGGTCTCGCCGCATGCGGTGGTCAGGGTGCCCGCCACCGCGATGAGCGCCTCGTCGCCTGCGGCGTGCCCGCGGGTGTCGTTGAGCTCTTTGAAGCGGTCCAGATCAACCATGGCCACCGCCAGATGCATGTGATGGGCGCCGGCGAGCATCCGGCCCACGATCGCGCGGTCGCAGGCCCTCCGATTCAGCAGGCCGGTCAGCGGATCGCGGTTGGCGCGTAGCAGGTCGAGCCACAGTGCGCGCACCACGACCTGGATGGCGAGCGGGACGACCACGTTGAGTTCCAGCACCAGGAAGTAGCCGGTGAAGGCCAGCACCGCCTGCCCGGTGGCGGCCAGGCGCACCGCCTGCCAGGCCGCGATCGCACAGGCCATGAAGAAGTTCAGGGCCATGAGCCTGGCCGTATGGAAGAACGCGATGTAGCCACCCGTCACCGCCATCGCCGAACATGCCATGAGCCCGACGAGCGGCTGGGGTTGCCACAGGCAACCGCCGCCGATGGATACGGCGCCGGTCATGATGTAGAAAACGGACTGGCGCCGGGTGGGCCATCCGCTCAACCACAGCGTCGCCATGCCCAAGCCCAGGATGGCGGCGACGACCGAAACCGTCAGCGCCACACGCGGATACATCGGGGCGGGTCCGTACAAAACGTTGACTGGCACCAACACCAGGGAGGCCGCCACCACGGCCAGAACCCTGCGGGTGGGGGTGCTGAGCCCGTGCGCCTGCAAATAGCCTGTCAGCCAGTCGAAATGGTCGTCTTGGCCCCACCAAGTCGCCAGCCACGCCATACGTTCGCCTTTCCCCGAACTCGCTCACCCCGTCGAGCCACAGCACCAGAGTCAGTGAACCGGATCACAGTAAATACCATCGAGCGCAGTAAAAATCTCGAATCGACGAGAAATCCGCGCCGGACTGCGCCCCACGCCACGGCCCGATTACCCGGCTCAATCCCCTCCCACGACGATGTCGGTTTTCCGCCAGTTTTGTCGGTGGGCGGGTGTAAGTCTGGAACCGTGCACGACGACTTCGAACGCTGCTACCGCGCCGTCCAGTCCAAGGACGCGCGGTTCGACGGCTGGTTCGTCACCGCGGTGCTGACGACCCGCATCTACTGCCGGCCCAGCTGTCCGGTGCGGCCACCGTTCGCCCGTAACGTGCGGTTTTACCCCACGGCGGCCGCCGCTCAACGGGCCGGCTTTCGGGCCTGCAAGCGGTGCCGCCCCGACGCGTCCCCTGGGTCCCCTGAATGGAATGTGCGCGGCGACGTCGTGGCGCGAACGATGCGCCTGATCGCCGACGGGACCGTAGATCGTGAAGGTGTCGGTGGCCTGGCCGCCCGCCTCGGTTACACGACCCGACAACTGGAGCGGCTGTTACAGGCCGAAGTCGGCGCCGGCCCGCTCGCACTGGCCCGCGCGCAACGGGCACAGACCGCCCGGGTGTTGATCGAGACCACGGAACTGCCATTCGGCGACGTCGCATTCGCCGCCGGCTTCTCCAGCATCCGCCAGTTCAACGACACCGTTCGATCGGTGTTCGAGAACACACCCAGCGCGCTGCGCCAGCGCGCCGCGACACGTTCCGCATCGGCGCCGAATTCGCCTGGCACCGTGTGTCTTCGGCTCCCGGTACGCACGCCGTTCGCCTATGCCGGCGTGTTCGGTCACCTGGCGGCGGGTACGGTGCCCGGTTGCGAGGAGATCCGCGACGGCGCATACCGGCGCAGTCTGCGGCTCCCGTTCGGCAACGCGATCGTCAGCCTGACCCCCGCTGTCGATCACGTCCGGTGCGTGCTCGTGCTCGACGACTTCCGTGATCTGACAACGGCCATCGCGCGCTGCCGTCGGCTGCTGGACCTCGACGCCGATCCGGAAGCGGTGGACGCGGCGCTGGGTGGGGACGCGGAGTTCTGCGCCGTCGTAGCCAAGGCGCCGGGGCAGCGGATTCCACGCACTGTCGACGAAGCCGAACTCGCGGTGCGCGCGGTGCTGGGCCAGCAGGTTTCCACCAAGGCGGCCAGTACCCACGCCGGCCGCCTGGTCGCCGCCTACGGACAGCCGATCAACGATCCCGAGGGAGCACTGACGCACACCTTCCCGTCCGTTGAGCAGCTCGCGGTCATCGACCCCGTCCATTTGGCCGTGCCCAAGTCCCGGCAACGGACTTTGAACGCTCTGGTCGCCGGCCTCGCCGACGGCAGTGTCGTGCTGAGCGCCGGCTGCGACTGGGAAAGTGCCCGAACGCAACTACTCGCCTTGCCCGGCGTGGGCCCCTGGACCGCGGAGGTGATCGCAATGCGCGGCCTCGGCGATCCCGACGCGTTCCCCGCCAGCGATCTGGGCCTGCGCCTGGCCGCCGAACAGCTGGGCTTCCCGTCCGACGAGGGCTCCCTCGTGGCGCGTAGTGCACAGTGGCGCCCCTGGCGTTCCTATGCCACCCAATACCTTTGGACCACCCTCGAGCATCCGGTAAACCATTGGCCGCCACAGGAGGTCGCATGACCGAGTACCGCACCATCGACAGCCCGATCGGGCTGCTGACCCTGGCCGGTCACGGCTCGGTGCTGACGAATCTGCGAATGGTCGATCAGACCTACGAACCGAGCCGCACCGGGTGGTCCCCGAACCCGCGGGCGTTCGGCGAGGCCGTCGAACAACTCAGCGCGTATTTCGCCGGCGACCTGACGAATTTCGATGTCGAGCTCGACCTGCGAGGCACCGAGTTTCAGCGCCGAGTATGGCGGGCGCTGCTGACCATTCCGTACGGCGAAACGCGCTCGTACGGCGAAATCGCCGAGCAGATCGCGGCGCCCGGCGCCGCCCGCGCCGTCGGGTTGGCCAACGGTCACAACCCGATCGCCATCGTCGTTCCCTGCCACCGCGTCATCGGGGCCAACGGAAGTCTCACCGGCTTCGGCGGTGGGCTCGGCCGAAAGCGCACATTGCTCGAATTGGAAAAGCAACGCGAGAATTTGACGCTATTCGATTGATTGCGAATGCAAAAACACCCCCGTTGCCGGGGGTGTTTTTGTGTATGTTCGGCGGTGTCCTACTTTTCCACCCGTATGGGCAGTATCATTGGCGCTGACAGGCTTAGCTTCCGGGTTCGGAATGGGACCGGGCGTTTCCCTGTCGCTGTGGCCGCCGTAACTCTATTTAAATTTGTTTGGTGGGGGGTGTGGCGTTCCGCGGCATTACTGCCGTGAAATGGACTGTGGTTGCGATTGTGTGTTGGTAAGTTTTCGGCCGGTTAGTGCCAGTTCCCTGCACCCATTACTGGGCTTCCAGGTCTGGCCTATCGAACCCGTAGTCTGCGGGGGGCCTTATCCCTCTAAAAGGGTGAGAAACCTGATCTTGGAGAAGGTTTCCCGCTTAGATGCTTTCAGCGGTTATCCTGTCCGAACGTGGCTATCCAGCCGTGCCCCTGGTGGGACAACTGGTATACCAGAGGTTCGTCCGTCCCGGTCCTCTCGTACTAGGGACAGGTTTCCTCAAGTTTCTGACGCGCGCGGCGGATAGAGACCGAACTGTCTCACGACGTTCTAAACCCAGCTCGCGTGCCGCTTTAATGGGCGAACAGCCCAACCCTTGGGACCTGCTCCAGCCCCAGGATGCGACGAGCCGACATCGAGGTGCCAAACCATCCCGTCGATATGGACTCTTGGGGAAGATCAGCCTGTTATCCCCGGGGTACCTTTTATCCGTTGAGCGACACCCCTTCCACTCAGAGGTGCCGGATCACTAGTCCCGACTTTCGTCCCTGCTTGACTTGTAAGTCTCGCAGTCAAGCTCCCTTGTGCACTTACACTCAACACCTGATTGCCGTCCAGGTTGAGGGAACCTTTGGGCGCCTCCGTTACATTTTAGGAGGCAACCGCCCCAGTTAAACTACCCGCCAGGCACTGTCCGTGAACCCGATAAGGGTTCGACGTTAGGTGTCCAATACGATCAGAGTGGTATTTCAACAACGACTCCATACAAACTGGCGTCTGTACTTCACAGTCTCCCACCTATCCTACACAAACCGTACCGAACACCAATACCAAGTTGTAGTGAAGGTCCCGGGGTCTTTTCGTCCTGCCGCGCGTAACGAGCATCTTTACTCGTAGTGCAATTTCGCCGAGTCTATGGTTGAGACAGTTGGGAAGTCGTTACGCCATTCGTGCAGGTCGGAACTTACCCGACAAGGAATTTCGCTACCTTAGGATGGTTATAGTTACCACCGCCGTTTACTGGGGCTTAAATTCTCCGCTTCACCTTACGGTTAACGGGTCCTCTTAACCTTCCAGCACCGGGCAGGCGTCAGTCCGTATACATCGTCTTGCGACTTCGCACGGACCTGTGTTTTTAGTAAACAGTCGCTACCCACTGGTTTCTGCGGCCGAATCCCGCTCCCACCGCAAGGGTGTTCACGGTATTCCGGCCCCCCTTCTCCCGAAGTTACGGGGGCATTTTGCCGAGTTCCTTAACCATAGTTATCTCGTACGCCTTGGTATTCTCTACCTGACCACCTGTGTTGGTTTGGGGTACGGGCCGTGTATGTGCTCGCTAGAGGCTTTTCTTGGCAGCAGAGGATCACCGAATTCGCCTCAATCGGCTATGCATCACCTCTCGGGATTAATGAGCGACGGATTTGCCTATCGCTCTCCCTACAGGCTTGCCCCAGTATTACCACTGACTGGTACGGCTACCTTCCTGCGTCACCCCATCGCTTGACTACTACCAGCGAAGGTCCCACGCAGCCCCGAAACTCCATGCCCCCGAAGGGGAATGGTCGATCCGGTTTTGGGTGGTTAGTACCGCTGATTCATCAGGGACGCCTATACACGGGTACGGGAATATCAACCCGTTGTCCATCGACTACGCCTGTCGGCCTCGCCTTAGGTCCCGACTCACCCTGGGCGGACTGGCCTGGCCCAGGAACCCTTGGTCTTACGGCGGGCAAGGTTCTCACTTGCCTTATCGCTACTCATGCCTGCATTCTCACTCCCCCATCCTCCACCACCGGTTACCCGGAGGCTTCGCTGAATGAGGGACGCTCCCCTACCCACATCCACCGTACGGTGAATGTGCCGCGGCTTCGGCGGTGTGCTTGAGCCCCGCTACATTATCGGCGCATAATCACTTGACCAGTGAGCTATTACGCACTCTTTCAAGGGTGGCTGCTTCTAAGCCAACCTCCTGGTTGTCTCTGCGACTACACATCCTTTTCCACTTAGCACACGCTTAGGGGCCTTAGCCGGCGATCTGGGCTGTTTCCCTTTCGACGTACGGAGCTTATCCCCCGCCGTCTCACTGCCACGCTTTACACCACGGCATTCGGAGTTTGGCTGACGTCAGTAACCTAGTAGGGCCCATCGGCCATCCAGTAGCTCTACCTCCGTGGTGAACCACGCAACGCTGCACCTAAATGCATTTCGGGGAGAACCAGCTATCACGGAGTTTGATTGGCCTTTCACCCCTACCCACAGCTCATCCCCTCAGTCTTCAACCTAAGTGGGTTCGGGCCTCCACGCGGTCTTACCCGCGCTTCACCCTGGCCATGGGTAGATCACTCCGCTTCGGGTCCAGAACACGCCACTACACCCCAAAGGGGATGCGCCCTATTCAGACTCGCTTTCGCTGCGGCTACCCCGCACGGGTTAACCTCGCGACGTGTCCCTGACTCGCAGGCTCATTCTTCAAAAGGCACGCCATCACCCCACGAAGAGGCTTTGACGGATTGTAGGCACACGGTTTCAGGTACTATTTCACTCCCCTCCCGGGGTACTTTTCACCATTCCCTCACGGTACTAATCCGCTATCGGTCATCGAGAAGTATTTAGGCTTACCGGGTGGTCCCGGCAGATTCACAGCAGATTCCACGGGCCCGCTGCTACTCGGGAGTTGATACAAGGTAGGTGACGGGTTTTCGCGTACCGGGCTCTCACCGTCTACGGCAGGCCATCCCAGGCCATTTCTGCTAACCACGACACTTTCTGACTACCCCTCAGCCAGGTAGAGCTGAGACATATCAATCCCACAACACCGCGCACACAACCCCTACCCGGTTATACATGCGTGCGGTTTAGCCTGTTCCGCGTTCGCTCGCCACTACTGACGGAATCACAATTGTTTTCTTCTCCTACGGGTACTGAGATGTTTCACTTCCCCGCGTTACCTCCCGCACCCTATATATTCAGATACGGGTAACACGACATCACTCGTGCTGGGTTTCCCCATTCGGAAATCCTCGGATCAATGCTCGGTTGACAGCTCCCCGAGGCATATCGCAGCCTCCCACGTCCTTCATCGGCTCTCGATGCCAAGGCATCCACCATGCGCCCTTAAACACTTACTTACACACAAAAACCAAAGAAGAAATTACACATTTCGATGAACACGCCGGCCACGAAGGACCACGCGTTCATCTAGATGCTCGCAACCACTATCCAATACTCAAACACCACACCCCACCACCAAGATGGAGGGACTCCACACGGTTCGACCGAGTGTTGTCTCAGGGCCCAATAGTGTGTCTGGCAATTATTTGCTGTTGTGCACCCGGTTTTCGTCCACTACAGACGAGAACCCCTCACGGCTCGCACTTCACCAATTGAAGTGCTTTTCGTGGTGCTCCTTAGAAAGGAGGTGATCCAGCCGCACCTTCCGGTACGGCTACCTTGTTACGACTTCGTCCCAATCGCCGATCCCACCTTCGACAGCTCCCTCCAAAAGGTTAGGCCACTGGCTTCGGGTGTTACCGACTTTCATGACGTGACGGGCGGTGTGTACAAGGCCCGGGAACGTATTCACCGCAGCGTTGCTGATCTGCGATTACTAGCGACTCCGACTTCATGGGGTCGAGTTGCAGACCCCAATCCGAACTGAGACCGGCTTTAAAAGGATTCGCTTAACCTTACGGCATCGCAGCCCTTTGTACCGGCCATTGTAGCATGTGTGAAGCCCTGGACATAAGGGGCATGATGACTTGACGTCATCCCCACCTTCCTCCGAGTTGACCCCGGCAGTCTCTCACGAGTCCCCGGCATTACCCGCTGGCAACATGAGACAAGGGTTGCGCTCGTTGCGGGACTTAACCCAACATCTCACGACACGAGCTGACGACAGCCATGCACCACCTGCACACAGGCCACAAGGGAACGCCTATCTCTAGACGCGTCCTGTGCATGTCAAACCCAGGTAAGGTTCTTCGCGTTGCATCGAATTAATCCACATGCTCCGCCGCTTGTGCGGGCCCCCGTCAATTCCTTTGAGTTTTAGCCTTGCGGCCGTACTCCCCAGGCGGGGTACTTAATGCGTTAGCTACGGCACGGATCCCAAGGAAGGAAACCCACACCTAGTACCCACCGTTTACGGCGTGGACTACCAGGGTATCTAATCCTGTTCGCTCCCCACGCTTTCGCTCCTCAGCGTCAGTTACTGCCCAGAGACCCGCCTTCGCCACCGGTGTTCCTCCTGATATCTGCGCATTCCACCGCTACACCAGGAATTCCAGTCTCCCCTGCAGTACTCTAGTCTGCCCGTATCGCCCGCACGCTCACAGTTAAGCCGTGAGATTTCACGAACAACGCGACAAACCACCTACGAGCTCTTTACGCCCAGTAATTCCGGACAACGCTCGCACCCTACGTATTACCGCGGCTGCTGGCACGTAGTTGGCCGGTGCTTCTTCTCCACCTACCGTCAATCCGAGAAAACCCGAACCTTCGTCGATGGTGAAAGAGGTTTACAACCCGAAGGCCGTCATCCCCCACGCGGCGTCGCTGCATCAGGCTTGCGCCCATTGTGCAATATTCCCCACTGCTGCCTCCCGTAGGAGTCTGGGCCGTATCTCAGTCCCAGTGTGGCCGGACACCCTCTCAGGCCGGCTACCCGTCGTCGCCTTGGTAGGCCATCACCCCACCAACAAGCTGATAGGCCGCGGGCCCATCCCACACCGCAAAAGCTTTCCACCAAAAGACATGCGTCTAAAGGTCCTATCCGGTATTAGACCCAGTTTCCCAGGCTTATCCCGAAGTGCAGGGCAGATTGCCCACGTGTTACTCACCCGTTCGCCACTCGAGTACCTCCGAAGAGGCCTTTCCGTTCGACTTGCATGTGTTAAGCACGCCGCCAGCGTTCGTCCTGAGCCAGGATCAAACTCTCCAAACAAAAACTCCTCGCAGGACGAGGTGAATTCAAATCAGAGAAAATCTGACCTAACAAAAAGACACCAAATAACTGGCATCAAAATACGGCCATACCGACACACGGGGAGTGTTTAAGTATGGCCAAAAAACAACAACAAAATAAAAAGACCAAACACACTATTGAGTTCTCAAACAACACTTGTTTCGCCCGTTTTGGGGCAACCCTGCCAGCTTAATACAGATCCGGCAGGTAAGTCAACTCCCAATTTTGATCTTCTAGAGACCGTCTCGGGAGCAGCCGTGCCAGGCTAGTACCAATCCAGCGAGGGAGTCAAGGCCCCGCTCTCGTCCACCTTCGCGTTGGTGACCGCGCTTGTGGGGCACTGACTTTGGTTACTGTACCCGCTCGATCTCCGCTCCCAAAATCGCCAGGTTTTCCACGAACAACGGGTAGCCGCGATCGATGTGGAAGACGTCGTGGACCTCGGTGTCTCCGTCGGCGACAAGCCCGGCCAGCACCAGGCCTGCGCCGGCCCGAATGTCCGAACACCACACCGGTGCGCTCGACAATTGCGGCAACCCCCGAACGACGGCGTGATGCCCGTCGGTCCGGGCGTCGGCGCCAAGGCGGATCATTTCTTCAACGAATCGAAAGCGCGCCTCGAATACGTTCTCGGTGATCATCGACGTGCCGTCGGCGATCGAGGCCAGCGCGATCGCCATAGGCTGCAGGTCCGTCGGGAATCCGGGAAACGGCAGGGTCGCGACGTTGACCGCCTTCGGACGCTCGTACTGCGCCACCCGGAAGCTGTCGTCGGTCTGGGTGACCGTGGCGCCGGCGTCGTGCAGCTTGTGCAGCACCACCTGCAGGTGCGCCGGGTCGATGCCCGTGACCGTGATGTCTCCGCGGGTTATCGCGGCGGCGATCCCCCAGGTGGCGGCGACGATGCGATCCCCGATGACGCGGTGCTCGGTCGGGTGCAGCTTGGGGACGCCGGTGATGGTCATCGTCGGCGAACCCGCGCCCTCGATCTGCGCGCCCATCTGGTTCAACATCGTGCACAGATCCACGACGTCGGGCTCGCGTGCCGCGTTGTGGATGGTGGTCACGCCCTCGGCGACGACCGCGGCCATCAGGATGTTCTCGGTGGCTCCCACCGACGGGAACTCCAGCTGAATCTCCGCCCCGCGCAACGTATCGGCTTGTGCCACCACGCATCCGTGCTCGATGTTGCACTGCGCACCGAGTTGGCGCAGCCCGGCCTGATGCATGTCCAGCGGGCGCGATCCGATCGCGTCGCCGCCCGGCAGCGCGACGCGGGCGCGCTTGCATCGGCCGACCAGCGGTCCCAGCACGCACACCGACGCGCGGAACTGTCGCACCGCGGCGAAGTCGGCGTCGTACTTCGGCTCATCCGGAGAGGTGATTCGCGCGACGTCGCCGTCCAGTTCGACGGTGGCGCCCAGGCCGCGCAGCACCTCCGCCATCAGCGGCACGTCCAGGATGTCGGGGCAGTTGGTGATCGTGCTGGTGCCTTCGGCCAACAGCGTCGCGGCCATCAGCTTGAGCACGCTGTTCTTTGCGCCCCCTACTGCGACTTCGCCTGACAACCGGTTCCCGCCGGTCACCACGAATCGCTCAGCCACCCGCGTCAGTCTAGTGAAGCGGTATCGGCTTGTCAGTCGGCCAACCCACACCCGAGTACGGTTTGCTCATGGCTGTACACCTGACTCGCATCTACACACGAACCGGCGATGACGGAACCACGGGATTGAGTGATTTTTCGCGTGTCTCCAAGAACGACCCTCGCCTGGTGGCGTACGCCGATTGTGACGAAGCCAACTCGGCGATCGGCGTCGCCGTCGCCGTGGGTCAGCCGGACGAGAAGCTTACGGGTGTGCTGCGGCAGATCCAGAATGATTTGTTCGATGCCGGCGCGGATCTGTCCACTCCCGTGGTCGAAAACCCCGAGTATCCGCCGCTGCGGGTCACCCAGCCCTACATCGATCGGCTCGAAAAGTGGTGTGACACATATAACGAGCCGCTGCCAAAGCTGAATTCGTTTGTGCTGCCTGGTGGTTCGCCTTTGTCGGCGTTGCTGCACGTCGCCCGCACCGTGGTACGTCGAGCCGAGCGGTCGGCGTGGGCTGCCATCGACGCCGCGCCGGGACAGGTCAACGTCCTGCCCGCCAAATACCTGAACCGCCTGTCGGATCTGCTGTTCATCCTGTCGCGCGTGGCCAACCCCGACGGTGATGTGCTGTGGAAACCCGGCGGCGAGCACGCCGGCACGTAGTCAGCCGGCAGCCCTGTTCGCCTACAGGCTGCGGCGACGGGAACGTGGTGACGGACGCGACTCCAGCCAGGACAGGAACGCGGTCAACGCGCCCTTGTCAAACGCGATCTCGTAGCCGGACCTGCGGTCCTGGGTCGTGTCGCGCAGCTCGATGATGACGATCTCGTTGGTCATGATGTCGAACTCATCGCCGCGGGGCGCGCGCCGGGACACGATCTCCACGCCCCGCCGGCTCAGCCGCCGGTCCGGCCACAGTCGCAGGCTGGAGAGCCGGTAGAACGCGGCTTCACCACCGCGGTAACGGATTACGCCGTGCCGCCAGCCGTGGCCTCCGACCGCGGGAATGTCCCGCATGATCCCGGCCGTTCCGCCCTGACGCAGCTTCCACAGCCGATAGCTCAGCCCGACGACGGCGCTCGCCAGCACGACGACGAGCACGACCATGCCGATCATGGGCGCGCTCATCGGCGGTTAGTCGATCGCGCCGACGGCGCGCAATCTCGCGCGCCCTCGGGCGGCGGTACGCGGATCGTCAGACTCAGCAGCCTCTCTGGCAGCGCTCTCGTCGATCTCCGATTCGAACTCGGCGGATTCGGCGAGGATCGTCACCGATTCCTCGGTGACGGACAAGAATCCGCCGTCGACCGCGATCCGCAGATCGTCTTCGCCCTCTCGTTCGACGCGCACCATTGCGTCGTCGACCAACTGCCCCACCAACGGGATGTGGCGCGGCATGATGCCGATCTCACCGACGGTGGTGCGGGTGAAGAGAAACGTTGCTTCACCCGACCAGATCTTGCGGTCGACGGCGACTATCTCAACGTTCAATTCAGCCATGCCAAGAGCCTTTCAGAGCCTGTTCGCTCACGCCTCAGGATTCCAGTTTGGCGCCAAAGCCTTCGGCCTTTTTCGCCAGGTCGTCGAGGCCACCGATCAGGAAGAACGCCTGCTCCGGGATGTGGTCGAAATCGCCCTTGGTCAGGCGGTCGAACGCCTCGATGGTCTCCTTGAGCGGCACCGTCGAACCCGGCTGACCGGTGAACTGCTCGGCCGCCATCATGTTCTGCGACAGGAACCGCTCGATCCGTCGTGCGCGCTGAACCAGCTGCTTGTCCTCTTCGGACAACTCGTCGATACCGAGGATCGCGATGATGTCCTGCAGGTCCTTGTACCGCTGCAGGATTCGAATGACCTCCTGCGCCACCCGGTAGTGCTCGTCACCGACGACGCTCGGGTCGAGGATGGTCGAGCTCGATGCCAGCGGGTCCACCGCGGGGAAGATGCCCTTGGAGAACACCGAACGCGACAGCTCGGTGGTGGCGTCGAGGTGAGCGAACGTCGTCGCCGGCGCAGGGTCGGTGTAGTCGTCGGCGGGCACGTACACGGCCTGCATGGACGTGATCGATTTGCCTCGCGTCGAGGTGATGCGCTCCTGCAGCTCGCCCATCTCGTCGGCCAGGGTGGGCTGGTAACCCACGGCCGAAGGCATACGACCGAGCAGGGTCGACACCTCGGATCCGGCCTGGGTGAACCGGAAGATGTTGTCGATGAAGAGCAGCACGTCCTGGCCGGCCTCGTCACGGAACCACTCGGCCATGGTCAGGGCGGACAGGGCCACCCGCATACGGGTGCCGGGCGGCTCGTCCATCTGACCGAAGACCAGCGCGGTGTCCTTGAGCACGTCGGCTTCCTTGAGCTCGACCCACAGGTCGTTGCCCTCGCGGGTGCGCTCACCGACGCCGGCGAAAACCGAAGTACCACCGAAGTTTCGGGCAATACGGTTGATCATCTCCTGGATCAGCACCGTCTTGCCGACACCGGCACCGCCGAACAGCGCGATCTTGCCACCACGCACGTAGGGCGTGAGCAGGTCGACGACCTTCAGACCCGTCTCGAGCATCTCGGTGCGGGGCTCGAGCTCCTCGAACGGCGGCGGCTTGCGGTGAATCGACCAGTGCTCGAACTCTTCTCCGTAACCGGGCTTGTCCAGGCAGTCACCCAGCGCGTTGAAGACGTGGCCCTTGACCTCTTGGCCGACCGGCACCGAAATCGGCTTGCCACTGTCCGTCACCTCGACCCCCCGCACCAGACCGTCGGTGGGCTGCAGCGAGATGGTGCGCACGAGGTTGTCGCCGAGGTGCTGGGCGACCTCCAGCGTCAGGGTCTTCTTGAGTTCCTCGAACGTGATCTCGGCGTTGAGTGCGTTGAACAGATCCGGCACGGACCCGCGCGGGAACTCGACGTCGACCACCGGGCCGGTGATTCGCACCACGCGGCCACTGGTCTCGGAGTTGGTGGTCTTTTCGTCAGTAGCAGTCATTTTCTTCTTCCTCGTGTGCTACTTAGCGTCGGCCAGCGCGTTTGCGCCGCCGACGATTTCGCTGATCTCTTGGGTGATCTGGGCCTGCCGCTCGCGGTTCGCCATCAGCGTGAGCTCTTTGATCAGGTCATCCGCGTTGTCTGTCGCGGACTTCATCGCTCGCTGACGTGACGCGAGCTCCGATGCCGCCGATTCGAGCAGCGCCGTGTAGACCCGGGTGGTCACGTAGCGCGGCAGCAGCGCATCGAAAAGCGTTGTCGCGTCGGGCTCGAACGAGTACAAGGTGTGGAGTTCGTCGGTGTCCTCGACGTATTCCATGACCAGCGGAGCGATGCGGTGCGCCACCGCCGCCTGCGACATCATCGATTTGAACTCCGAGTAGACGATGTGCAGTTCGTCGACGCCCTGGCCGTCCTCCGACTCGTCGTCGCCCGCGCCGGCCATGAAGGTCTCGACCAGGGTGGACGCGATCTCCGCGGCATTCTCGTACGAGGGTTGCTCGGAGAAGCCGGTCCACGACTCCGTGATGTCCCAGTTTCGGAACTTGAAGTAGTTCAGCGCCTTTCGGCCCACGGTGTACACGATCGGCGTCTTGCCTTCCTGCCGCAGCAGGGAGAACAGCTCCTCGGAGCGACGGAAGATGCTCGAGTTGTACGCGCCGCACAAGCCGCGGTCCGAGGACACCACCAGGACGCCGGCCCGCTTCGGCTCGTCTCGTTCGACCAGCAACGGGTGGTCCAACGCGGCTTCCGAGGAGAGCGTGGTCAGCATCGAGGTGATCTGGAACGCGTATGGTCGTGCGGATTCCAATCGGGCCTGCGCCTTGCCGATGCGCGAGGTCGCGATCATCTCCTGGGCCTTGGTGATCTTCTTGATCGACCCTGCCGAACGAATCCGGCCGCGTAGTTCGCGAAGTGTGGCAGCCATCCGTCGCTACTTCTTGTCCTTGCCGGAGTCCTGCTTGGAATCCTTGGATTCCTTCTTGTCCTTCGGCTTGTCCTTCTTGACCTGTACGGACTCCTTCTCCAAGTCCTTTTCGTCCAAGGCCTCGACGTGCTCGTCGGGCACGACCGATCCCCCGCCGGTGGCCGCGAAGCCCTTCTTGAAGTTGTTGATGATCTCGGTGAGCTGGTTCTCGCCCTCTTCCGACAGCTTTCCGCTGTCGCGCACACCGCTTAAGAACTTCTCTTCCGAGGCCCGCATGTGGTCCAGCAGCTCGGTCTCGAAACGCCGGACGTCCTCGACGGGCACGGAGTCCAGGTGGCCGCCGGTGCCCAGGAAGATCGAAACCACCTGCTCCTCGACCGGCATCGGCTGGTACTGCGGCTGCTTGAGCAGTTCGACCAGACGCTCACCGCGCTCCAGCTGCGCCTTGGACGTCGCGTCCAAATCCGAGGCGAAGGCGGCGAACGACTCCAGTTCGCGGTACTGCGACAGGTCCAGTCGCAGCGAGCCGGCGACTTCCTTCATGGCCTTGATCTGCGCCGCACCACCCACGCGGGACACCGACACACCGACGTTGATGGCGGGGCGCACACCCTGGTTGAACAGGTCGGACTCCAGGAAGCACTGCCCATCGGTGATGGAGATGACGTTGGTCGGAATGTAGGCGGAGATGTCGTTGGCCTTGGTCTCGATGATCGGCAGCCCGGTCAGCGAGCCACCACCGAGTTCGTCGGACAGCTTCGCGCAGCGCTCCAACAGCCGCGAGTGCAGATAGAACACGTCACCCGGGTACGCCTCGCGACCCGGCGGGCGACGCAGCAGCAGAGAGATCGCCCGGTACGCCTCGGCCTGCTTGCTCAGGTCGTCGAAGACGATCAGCACGTGCTTGCCGTCGTACATCCAGTGCTGGGCGATCGCCGAACCCGTGTACGGCGCAAGCCATTTGAAGCCGGCGGAGTCGGATGCCGGCGCCGCGACGATGGTGGTGTAGTCCATCGCGCCGCCCTCTTCCAGCGCGCGCCGGACCGACGCGATCGTGGTTCCCTTCTGGCCGATCGCCACGTACACGCAGCGCACCTGCTTGCGCTCGTCGCCGCTCTCCCAGTTCTCCCGCTGGTTCAGGATGGTGTCCACGCACACCGCGGTCTTGCCGGTCTTGCGGTCGCCGATGATCAGCTGGCGCTGGCCGCGACCGATCGGCGTCATGGCGTCGATGGCCTTGATGCCGGTCTGCAGCGGCTCGCTCACGCTCTGCCGCTGCACCACCGACGGCGCCTGGATCTCCAGCGCGCGGCGAATGTCGGTGTCGATGTCGCCGCGGCCGTCGATCGGCTGGCCGAGTGGATTGACGACGCGCCCCAGGAACCCATCGCCCACCGGAACCGACAAGACCTCGCCGGTGCGCTTGACTTGCTGACCCTCTTCGATCTTCTCGAAGTCACCCAGGATCACCGCACCGACGCTGTGCTCGTCGAGGTTGAGCGCGACGCCGAGGACCCCGCCGGGGAACTCGAGCAGCTCCTGGGTCATGACCGAGGGCAGGCCTTCGACGTGCGCGATGCCGTCCCCCGCGTCGACGACGGTACCGACCTCTTCCCGGGAGGTGTCGGACGTAAAAGAGCCTACGTACTCCTCGATGGCGCTTTGGATGTCATCAGCGGAGATTGTCAACTCGGCCATGGCTTTTCGTCTTCCTACTTGATCTTGGTTCGCGTGTGATTGTGATGAATTGTCAGTCGGGCAATTGAGCCTGGGCCGCGGCGAGTCGAGAAGCGAGCGTCCCGTCGATCACTTCGTCGGCCACGGAGATGAGCAGGCCGCCCAGTAATTCGGCATCGATCTGCAGCTGCACCGCCACCGGGTGACCGTAGATGCGGCCGAGCACATCGATGAGACGAGACCGCTGGTCGTCGCTGAGTTCGGCCGCCGCACTGACCTGGGCGACGATCTCGCCGCGGCGCGCCACGGCGACTTGTGTCAAGAACTGAACGGCCTCCTCGGCCGGCTGGCCTCTGAGCAGTTCGACCGTCTGGCTCAGCAGCGCAGCCACAATGGGGTTGACCCTGCCGCTTGCGCTGTCAAGCACCTTGCGCAACAACGCAACTCGCCCTTCCACCGGAACGGAGTAGTCGCCCAAGAGGATGGAAAGTCGCGGCTGCTCGTCGAGGATGCGGGAGAACCTGAACAGCTGTTCTTCTACGTCGCCGACTTTGTCCTCACGTTCGGCGACTTCGAGCAACGCCTGCCGCGACACGTGTTCGATGGCGTCGATGAGGTCGGAGTTGGCCGACCATCGCTCCGATACCGCCGAGCGCAGCACGTCGAGCGTGGCGTCGCCGACCTTGCCGGAGAGCAGTCGCTCGATCAGCTTGACCCTGGGGGCCGCGTCCTCGGCGGGGACAGTCAGATACCGCGTGACGACGATCTCGCGGTCCAGCATCTGCGCAACCTCTACCAGCTCATTGGAGAGACTTGAAAGCGCCTTGCTGTCAAGGTCTTTGGCTATGGTGCTGAACTTGTCCGACAGGTTGCCCAGTGCGACGCGGCTCGACGAGCGCATCTTGGTCATCAGCGGGTACTGGACCTCGGTCGACGCGGGCGCCATCTCGTCGAGCTCTTCGAGGAACCGGTCGACGGTGGCCGACTGCTGTTCGGCGTCGGCGACGTAGTTGCGCACCAACTCGCCCGCCTGACGCACCGCTTCGTGGCCGAGTTCCAACCGGAGCTGTCGGCTCAGCTGGGTGCGCAAGAGATCGACCTGGCGGCTGCCCTGCACGCTGATGCGTTCGGACTCGACATCCGCCTGGGCCCGCAACTGCTCGACGATGCGGCCCGCGTCGGTCTGGGCCTCCTCGACGACGCGTTCGCCCTCCGTCTTCGCGTCTTCCACGGCCTTGCTGTGCGCCGTGGTCGACTCGGTCAGCCGATCACTTGCGGTCGCAGCATCTTTCAGCTGTTGGCGCACGGCGTCCTGCCGCGCGGCCATCAGCCGACGCACTGGCGGCACGACATAGCGCACCACCAAGAACACGATGGCCGCAAAGCCCACCAACTGGCCGATGAAAGTCGACATACGTAATTACCGTCCGGATGTCTTGGTTGCGGATGTGGTCGCGGCGGCGGGGGCGACGTCGACGCCGAGGATTCGACTGGCCAACGTCGCCGACAGCGACGCCACATTGGCACGCAGGTCCAGTTCCACGGCGTCCCTCTCCCGCTTCAATTGCTCGGATGCCATTTGCAACGTCGACATCACCTGCTGTTCGGCACGGGCGCGCGCGTCCTCGACCACCTTACGACCTTCGGCGCGGGCGTTGTCGCGCAACGACGACGCCTGAACCCGCGCCTCGGTCAGGGCTTCTTCGTAGTCGGCCTTGGCCGCGTCGAACTGCTCGGCCGCCTTCTTGTTGTCGGCGGCCGTCTTGGCGACCATGGCGTCGCGCTCGCGCAACACCTTCATCACCGGCGGCACAACGAATGTGCCGATGACGGCCAGCACGATCAGGAAGATGGCCAGCACAAAGAAGAAGGTGCCGTTGGGAACGAGGAAGTTGCTGCCTCCCTCGGCCACCACCTGGCTGGATGCCAGAACGCTCACACTCGCGTCACCCATCACGGCAGACTAGGTGCCGACGGGCGTGGCGAAGACGAACAGCGCCATGAAGGCCAGGTTGATGAAGTAGGCCGCCTCAACCAGACCGACGGTGATGAAGAACGGTGTGAACAACCGGCCTTGCGCCTCGGGCTGCCGGGCGATGCCGGAAACCAGCGCGTTACCGGCGATACCGTCACCGATACCGGCACCGATCGCGCCGCCGCCCATGATGAGTCCACCGCCGATGAGTGCCGCGGCAGCGACTTGGGGGTCCAGAGCCATTCTTATCCTCCTTGATATCTGGTAGGGGTCTACCAGGTCTCTGTAATGGTGCGTGGGTCAGAACAATTCATCGTGGTCTCAGTCATGGTGATCCTCGATCTCCATGGCTTGACTGAAGTACAAGATGGTCAGAATCGAGAAGATGAAGGCCTGGATCGCCCCGACGAACAGGTCGAAGGCCTTCCAGATCGCGTTGGGCGCCCACATGATGTACGGCGGGAACAGCGCGATCAGCGCGACCAGGATGCCGCCGGCGAAGATGTTGCCGAAGAGTCGGAGAGACAAAGAGATCGGCTTGGCGAGCTCTTCGACCAGGTTGATCGGTGCCAGGAACGCCACGTGGCCTTTCAGGACGGCCAGGGGGTGTCCGATGACGCCGCGGCGCCAGATGCCCGCCACGTGGTAACAGACGAAAACGAACAGAGCCAGCGCCAGAACGTAATTGATATCCGCCGCCGCCGACTTCAGCAGCTCGGTGGTGTGACCCGACTTGTCGGTGTACTGCAGCGGCAGCACCGACAGCCAGTTGGAGATCAGGATGAACACGAAGATGGTGACGGCCAGCGGCAGCACGAACGGTGCGATCCGCATGCCGACCGCGCTCTCGATCTGATCGCGCATCTGGACCGTGATGGCTTCCCAGAACAACTGAACGCCGCTGGGCACGCCGGTGGAGGTGATCTTCGCGCGCAGGAAGAAGGCAAGTGCCAGCACGATCACCGCGGCGATCCCGGTCGCCAGGATCGTGTCGGTGTTGACGGTCATGCCCAGCCATTTGGCTTGCGTGTGCGCGCCGACCTCGATCGCGCCCTCGGCCAGGAACCTCGTCTCAGGCATCGGGGGTGTTCCTTCCTTCCGTTCCTTCCGATCCTGCGATCGCATCGCGTCCGGCGGCGTCCGAAGGCTCCGCCCAGTCGCCGGCGCGTAGCTTCTTCCACACCGGAAGCGCTGTCGAGGCGACTAACAGGACCTGGAAAAGCGCCAATCCGAACACGACGCCCAGGCCGGCCGGCCGAAAGACGTAGGCAATGATCAGCCCGACGACGGTGATGATGGCCAGCCGTGACGCCGAGTTGACCGCCATCGACCTTTTCAGCGGGTGATCCTTGGCGGTAATCGATTCAACCGAGCGACGCACCAGTACCGCATTGAGCAAACCCAGGAGAAGCCCGACGCCGAAGAAGACTCCGACCATCAGGTGACCGGACAGTCCGGCGGCGAGCACCGCCACCGCTGTGATGGCAATGCTGATCGCGAAGAGCCGAACCGGACGGAAAGCAACAGAGGGAAACACCAACGGCGCGTCCTGCGCTGGTGTCGTCACTGCAGCACCTCAATCCCAGGTTGGTGATACGGGAACCCCTCGACCGACTGATCGGTGGCCCGCCGAGCGTATCGCACGTCACAGTTGAATCACCCAAGGGGTATCTCCCGAGGCCGGTCTTGAACCAGCCCGATCGGATCAGCCTCCGATGGACCGGTAGCCTGCGCGGCTTTTTGGGGTTCTACCAGCACCGTACCACACTGCGAACCCCAACTACTACTCCTCGTCGTAGTAGTCGTCTCCACGGCGTAAGAGAGGGATCGCCGTCGCGATGCCGGCCACCACGATCGCACCCAGCATCACCGCGGCGGTATCGCGGGGACGGAAAAAGATTGTGCTCGCGGCGCCGAACGCGACGATCCCGACCCACAGATAGATCAGCAACACCACCCGCCGGTGCGAGTGACCGATCTGCAGCAACCGGTGATGCAGATGCATTTTGTCGGGGCTGAACGCGCTGCGGCCCGCGCGGGTGCGGCGCACGATCGCCAGCAGCAAATCGAGCATCGGCACGAAAATGACCGCGGCCACCAGCAGGAACGGCGACAGCAGGACAAACACGTCGCGGGCGCCGTAGGCGTTCTGCGAGACCGGGCCGGCGGCCGTCGTAGACGCGGCCGACAACATCAGACCGATCAGCATCGAGCCGGAGTCGCCCATGAAGATCTTGGCGCGGTGAAAGTTGTGCGGCAAAAAGCCCAGACAGGCCCCGGCAAGCACCACCGAGATCACTGCGGGCGGATAGAACAGGACGTCACCGCCGTGGTCGCGCAGCAGCCCGACCGAGAACATGCAGATGGCCAGCGCGGTGATCAGTCCGAGCCCGGCGGCCAGGCCGTCGAGCCCGTCGACGAAGTTCATCGCGTTGACGACGGACACGGTCAGGGCGAGGGTCAGCAGGATCGACGACGCCTGGTCGAGGACGATGGTGCCGACGCCGCCGATCGGGATGTAGAGGACGCTCCACGCCACGCCCATGGTGACCAGCACGCTGGCCGCGGTGATCTGTCCGGCGAACTTGGTCAAGGCGTCCAGGCCCCAGCGGTCGTCGATGAGGCCGATGCCCATGATGACTGCGCCGGCCACCAGGACCGCGGGCATGCCGGTCGAGTAGACGAACCCACGGGTGAGCGCCGGAAGTTGGGATGCCAGAAAGACGGCCGTGATGACGCCGAGGAACATCGCCAGCCCGCCCATCCGGGGGGTCGGCGTGACGTGGACGTCGCGCTCGCGCGGATAGGCGACCGCACCCAGCCGGGTGGCCAATACCCGAACCGGCCCGGTCGCGAAGTACGTGATGATCGCCGCGGTCAATCCCACCAGCGCCAGCTCACGAAGCGGAACCCCGGCGCCGCGGTCGGCCAGCGCGAGCAACCCACCGGCAAGGTTGGTTACGTCGCTGGACATCACCGAGACCGTACTGGACAAACCTGGCACCCCGACAACCGCTCCAGTCAGGCCGGGGCGGTCAGGCTTTCGGGATCGACGGCGAGCACTTCCGCGATCCGATCCACGCTCACCGGGCCCGGCCGCAGAATCCGCGGCGTCGCACCGGTCAGGTCGACGATCGTCGAGGCGGCCCCCTGATCCGCCGGTCCCGCGTCCAGATAGACGTCCACCAGATCGCCGAGCTGACTGCGCGCCTCGTTGGCTTCCACGGCCGCCGGACGGCCGGAGATGTTGGCGCTGGACACCGCCAGGGGCCCGACCTCACGCAGCAGTTCGATGGCAACGGGATGCAGCGGCATGCGCAACATCACCGTGCCGCGGGCGTCGCCGAGATCCCACTGCAACGACGGCGCCTGGCTGACCACGAGGCTCAACGCGCCCGGCCAGAAGGCACGGATCAGGTCGCGGGCCCCGTCCGGCATGGTGTAGACGAGTCCCTCGATGGTGTGCCAGGAGCCGACCAGCACCCCCACCGGCATGTCGCGCCCCCGGCCCTTCGCCGACAGCAACGCCGAGACCGCGGCGCTGTTGAACGCGTCGGCGCCGATGCCGTACACGGTGTCGGTGGGCATGACGACCAGCCGGCCGCCCTTGAGCGCTCCCGCCGCCGCGGCGATTCCAAGTGAGCGCTGACCGGGATCCGCACAGTCGAAGACCTCAGTCATTGGCGACGTCCCCTCCCCCGGCTGTCGACCTCCTGCGAGCCGTCACGAAACGCGGCCGGCCGGTCAGGTCCGCCCGGGCCTGGACGTCGTCGAATGCTGCTGTGCGATCGAACAATTCCACCGTCTGCGCCGAGGTGGTGTCGTCGTGCTCGACGCCGATCAGCCCGCCCGGGCGCAGCCAGCGGCGGGCGAGGGTGACGAGGGGGACGATCACCGCCAATCCGTCCGGGCCGCCGAAGACCGCCTGGTGCGGATCATGTTGCGCGACTTCGGGATCCAGCACGGCATCGTCGGGAACATAGGGCGGGTTGGCCACCACCATGTCGACCCGACCGTCCAGTTCGGCGAGCAGTGCGGGCGGGGAAGCCAGCTCGGTGACGTCGGCGCGCAGCAGCTCGATCGCGGTGCCCTGCGCGTTGCGGCGCGCGTAGTCGAGCGCGGCATCGGAGTTGTCGATCGCGATGATCCGCGCGTCAGGCAGATGGTGGGCCAGCCCCACCGCCAGAGCGCCCGAACCGGTGCACAAATCGACGATGACGGGCCGCGGCGCAAGTTGTTGCGCAACAGCCCATTCCAGCAGGGCCTCGGTCTCCGGGCGGGGTACGAAGACCCCCGGTCCGACCTGCAGTGTCACGGGACCGAATGCCGCGGTCCCCACCAGATGTTGCAGCGGCACCCGTTGCGAGCGCGCGGCCACCACGTCGCGGTAGCGCCCGAAAAACTCCGCACCGGGCGGGTCAAGCAGGGTCAGGCGCCCGCGGTCGGTTCCCGCCAGGTGGGCGGCCAGCTGTTCGGCATCCCAACGCGCGGAATCGATTCCCGCTTCGGCGAGGGTGGCCGCAGCATCGTCGATCGCGCGCCGCAGGACGTTCATGCCTGTTGCAGCCGGGACTGCTTGTCGGCGGCGGCCAGGGCGTCGAACAGGGCGTCTAGGTCGCCGTCGAGGACCTGGTCGAGGTTGTGCGACTTGAAGTTGATGCGGTGGTCCGCGATCCGGTTCTCCGGGAAGTTATAGGTGCGGATGCGTTCGCTGCGGTCCACGGTGCGGATCTGGCTGGCCCGGTCCGCCGACGCATCCGCCAGCGCCTGCTCCTCGGCCAGGGCCTGCAGGCGGGCGGCCAAAACCTGCAGCGCGCGGGCCTTGTTCTGCAACTGCGAGCGTTCGTTCTGGCAGGTGACGACGATACCGGTGGGCAGATGCGTGATGCGCACCGCGGAGTCGGTGGTGTTGACGCCCTGGCCGCCTTTGCCCGACGAGCGATAGACATCGATACGCAGGTCCGACTCGTCGATCTGCACCTCGCCGACCTCTTCGGGTTCGGGATACACCAGCACGCCGGCTGCCGAAGTATGAACGCGGCCTTGGGATTCCGTCACCGGGACGCGCTGCACCCGGTGCACTCCGCCCTCGAATTTCATCCGCGACCAGACCCCGTCGGCAGTGTCTCCCTTACTGGCGATGGCCAGGGTCGCGTCCTTGTAGCCGCCGAGGTCCGAGGTGGTTTCGTCCAGCACGGTGACGGTCCAGCCGTGCCGCTCGGCGTAGCGGATGTACATCCGCGCCAGGTCGGCGGCGAACAATGCCGATTCTTCGCCGCCCTCTCCGGATTTCACTTCGAGCACGATGTCGTCGGCGTCGTGCGGGTCACGCGGCGCCAGCATGTCGGTGAGTTGGGTGTCCAACTCAGCCACCTGGGTTTCCAGATCCGTCACCTCGGCGGCGAACGACACGTCGTCGGCGGCCAGCTCTTTCGCCGTTTCCAGATCGTCGCGCGCGGCCACCAGCTTGCGGTAGGTACCCACGATCGGGGCCAGCCGGGCGAACCGCCGACCGGCCTTGCGGGCCTCGTCGGGATTGCTGTGCAATTCCGGATCCGCCAACCGCCGCTCGAGGTCGGCGTGCTCGGCCAGCAGCACATCGATGGTCTGTACCGGCTTGGTCACCGCCACACCTCCTGTCCCGCTTCGCCTGTCACTACGCCGAACGCAAACCGACGCCCGGCCTGTGCGACGGTGCGCACAGTTCGGGCGTCGGGAACCGAGCTATTTGTCGGCAGCAGCGCCGGCGTTGCGCTTGCCGTACCGCTTTTCGAAGCGGGCCACGCGGCCGCCGCTGTCGAGGATCTTCTGCTTGCCGGTGTAGAAGGGGTGGCACTGCGAGCAGACCTCGACGACGATGTGTCCACCGTCCTTGGTGCTGCGCGTCTGGAAGGTGTTGCCACACCCGCAGAGCACCGTGGTCTCCCCGTAAGCGGGGTGAATGTCAGCTTTCATGATGTCCTCTTCGATCGTTTGCCGCCCGCCCCCGTCCAAACTCGAACGGTCGGGCGTGAACTCCGAACCTCAGGCGGTTGTCGGATAATCGAGCCCCGATTATGCCAGGTCAACCACCATCATCCCAAACAGCGAGCTGCGCCCGTCCATTCCCGGTGACGCGATCCGGTCTCGCGTCACCGCCAGTGGGCTAGTCGTTGTCCATCGCCCCGGGTGTCGTCTTGGACACCTGAACCAGGAACTCGTAGTTGTTCTTCGTCTTACGCAGCTGCGACATCAGCAGGTCGATGGCCTGATGCGAGTCCAGCCCCGACAGCACGCGGCGCAGCTTGTGCACGATGCCGAACTCGTCCGGCGACAGCAGCAGCTCGTCCTTGCGGGTACCCGACGGGTTAACGTCGACCGCCGGAAAGACCCGGCGCTCGGAGATCTTGCGGTCCAGCTTGAGCTCGGCGTTACCGGTGCCCTTGAACTCTTCGAAGATGACCGTGTCACCGGTGGATCCCGTCTCGACCATCGCGGTGGCGATGATGGTCAGCGACCCGCCTTCCTCGATGTTGCGGGCGGCGCCGAGGAACCGCTTGGGCGGGTACAGCGCGGTGGAGTCGACACCACCGGACAGGATCCGGCCCGAGGCGGGCGACGCGTTGTTGTAGGCGCGCCCGAGGCGGGTGATCGAGTCGAGCAGCACCACGACGTCCTTGCCCTGTTCAACCAGCCGCTTGGCCCGCTCGATCGCCAGTTCGGCGACCGAGGTGTGGTCTGACGGCGGGCGGTCGAAGGTCGAGGCGATGACCTCGCCCTTGACCGAGCGGGTCATGTCGGTGACCTCCTCGGGCCGCTCGTCGACGAGCACGACCATGAGGTGGCATTCCGGGTTGTTCCTGGTGATCGCGTTGGCGATGTCCTGCAGGATCGTGGTCTTACCGGCCTTGGGCGGCGACACGATCAGCGCGCGCTGTCCCTTACCGATCGGCATGATCAGGTCGATAACGCGGGTGGTCAGCCGGTCGCTGGTGGTTTCCAGACGAAGGCGCTGGTTGGGATACAGCGGCGTCAGCTTGGAGAAATCGGGGCGCTTCTTGGCGTCCTCGACCGAGCCGCCGTTGACGCTGTCCAAGCGCACCAACGGGTTGAACTTCTGCCGCTGGTTGGGCTGTTCGCCTTCCTTGGGCACGCGGACAGCACCGGTGACGGCGTCACCACGACGAAGGCCGTTCTTGCGCACCATGTTCATCGACACGTAGACGTCATGCGGGCCGGCCAGGTAGCCGGAGGTGCGCACAAAGGCATAATTGTCGAGAACGTCAAGAATGCCGGCCACCGGCTGCACGACATCGTCCTCGCGCAGCTCTGTATCGCCGCCCTCGCCGGAGCGCTCACCCCGGCGGCGGCGGTCACGGAAGCGGCGTCCCCGTCGGCCCTGACGGCCCTCGCCGTCGTCGTCCTGCTGGTTCGAGCCGCCGCGGCCCTGCTGGCCGCCGGAGTTCTGATCCTGGTCGCCGCCGCCGTCTTGGCCACGGTCGTCATTCTGGTTGTCTTGCTTGGCCTTCTCGCGGCGGTCGCCCGCACCGGGAGAGGCGCCCTCACGGCTGCCTGAGCTCTCGCGGTCGGCCTCTTCGTTGCCGCGGGTGGAGGATCCCGCTTCGCGGGAAGCGCCGCGTCGTTCGCGGCGGGGCGCCTCGGTCGTACCGTTCTGGTCGCCCTTGGCCGCCGGCGCGTCGGCGCTGTTGTTGTCGTTCTTGTCGTCTTTGTTGTCCGGCTTGCCGCTGTCCTCAGCGGGCTTGGCGCCATTGGCGGGAGCGCCGTTGGCCTGCCCCCGGACTTCCTTGATCGCGGCGATCAGTTCGTTCTTACGCATGCCCGACGTCCCTTTGACGCCAACTTGATTGGCCAGCGCGCGCAGCTCGGGCAGCACCATCGTGGACAGTGATCCACCCGAGACGTTGGGTTTCGCGTCTGGAGTGTCTGTGGTCACGGCATTCGAGAGTTGATTGGCGTCAGTGTTTTCGCCAGCCGTGAACAGGTCCGTATCAGTCACGGATTTCCTTTCTTTCCCCCGCTGATCAGGTCATACGGGGGGTTCGTTGCATTCAGGCAAATTGCCGAGTGCGCCCAATCATCGACATTGCAACGGTGATCGCCTGGATTGGCGGAGTAAACGGCGAACCTCGTCCACAAGAAGAATTGGTGTGTCCTAGCGGCAAGGCAGTATGGATGCAGATGCAGATGCTGCGATTGCTGGACGCGTCCGAGGATAGCCCCCATCCTTGCCGGAAGCAAGCAAACCCTCCGGCCACGCCGTGGATCAACCGACGACGGTGACTCCGGGACTCCAGCGAACTGGTTCGCCAGTGGCCATCTCAGCGATGGCAAACCCGTTGGCCTCGCCGTACTCCGCCACTTCCGGGGGCAGCTCTGCCTCTGTGGTTAACGCGATCAGCGAGGGCCCAGCCCCGGAAAGCGTCGCTGCCACCTTATGACGCCGCAGCAGGCGCAAATATTCCGCCGAGGCCGGCATGGCCGGTGCGCGCTGCGGTTGGTGCAGCACATCTTCGGTGGCCGCCATCAGCAGGTCCGGGCGTTCGGTGAGCGCGACTACCAGTAGCGCGGTGCGACTGACGTTGAAGCGCGCGTCCTCGTGGCTGACCTGCGGGGGCAGCAGCACGCGCGTCTCGGCGGTGAGCGAGCGTTCCTCAGGAATCGCGGAGTACAGGTGGATATCGGGGTGTAGCCGCAACGGCACCGCCGCGTACCGGGGACGATCGCCGCTGCGATCAACCCACGAGACGACCGCGCCGCCCAACACGGCGGCCGCGGCGTTGTCGGGATGACCCTCGAACTCCGAGGACAGCTGGATCAGTTGGGTTGCGCTGAGGGGCGTCCAATCCGTTTGTGCGACAAGGCCGTTTGCGGCCGCCAGGCCGCCGACCACCGCCGCTGCCGACGAGCCGAGGCCGCGCGAATGCGGGATGGCGTTACGGCAGCGCACCGCCAGGCCCGGGGCGCGAACCCCCGCTGCCCGCAGGCCGCACTCCAGCGCGCGCACCACCAGATGTTCGGGACCCACCGGCAGCTGGCCCGCACCTTCGCCCTCGACCAGCACGACCAGGCCGGAATCGGTTGTCTCGACGATGATTTCGTCGTACAGGCTCAGCGCCAGACCGATGCTGTCAAAGCCGGGGCCAAGATTGGCGCTGGACGCCGAAACCACGGCGCTGGCCACCAGCCCGGCGGGCAGCATCGCGGTCATCAACAGCCTTTCGCGCTTGCGATCGCCGCGCTTGCGATCACCACTAGGCCAGCCCCAGCTTTTCGACCACGAGGACCGGGTCCACCGGCAGCGGGGTCACGGTCGGCATGTCCCGCAGCGCGGTGTCGGGGTCCTTGAGTCCGTTGCCGGTCACGGTGCACACGACCGTCGACCCGCGGGCCACCCAGCCGTCGTCGACGGCCTTGAGCAGTCCCGCGATGCTGGCCGCGGAGGCGGGTTCGACGAAGACGCCTTCGGACTCGGCCACCAGGTGGTAGGCGGCCAGGATCTCTTCGTCGGTCGCGGCCAGGAAGCGGCCGTTCGATTGCTGCTGCGCGTCAACGGCCGCCGTCCACGACGCCGGCGCGCCGATGCGGATCGCGGTCGCGATGGTCTCCGGGTTCCTGACCGGGGCGCCGTGCACCAGCGGGGCCGCACCGGCCGCCTGGGTGCCCAGCATGCGCGGCAGCTTCTCGATCAGGCCCTCGTGGTGATACTCGGTGTATCCCTTCCAATATGCGGTGATGTTGCCCGCGTTGCCGACCGGCAGGGCGTGCACGTCGGGCGCGGTTCCCAGCGCATCGACGATCTCGAACGCCGCGGTCTTCTGGCCCTCGATGCGCACCGGGTTGACCGAGTTGACCAGCGCGATGGTCGGAAAGTCGGCGGCCATCTTGCGGGCCAACTCCAGGCAGTCGTCGAAGTTGCCGTCGATCTGGATGATCTTGGCGCCGTGCATGACCGCCTGCGCCAGCTTGCCCATCGCGATCTTGCCCTGCGGTATCAGCACCGCACAGGTGATGCCGGCGCGCGCCGCGTAGGCCGCCGCCGACGCCGAGGTGTTTCCGGTCGACGCGCACAGCACCGCCTGCTGGCCGCGCGCCAGCGCATCGGTGACGGCCATCGTCATGCCCCGGTCTTTGAACGAGCCGGTGGGATTGAGGCCCTCGACCTTGAGATGAACGCTGCAGCCGGTCTTTTCCGAGATGCGGCTCGCCGCGATCAGCGGGGTGCCGCCCTCGTGCAGGGTGACCGGGGTCCAGTCGTCGCCCACCGGCAACCGGTCCCGGTACGCCTCGATGAGACCGGGCCACGGCTTGTGGACGGCGGTGCGCGGGGCGGTCATAGGGTGGTCCCTTCCAGTCGCAGCACGCTGGTGACGCTCTGCACGACGTCCAAATCGGCCAGTGCGTCCACGGTTTCGGACAGCGCGGCATCCGTGGCGCTGTGCGTGACCACGACGATGCGGGCCCCGACCCGTCGCCCGTCTTCGTCCGAGACGCCTTCCTGACGAACCTCGGCGATGCTGACCTCGCGCGTGGCGAATTCGGCCGCCACCGAAGACAGCACGCCGGGCTTGTCGGCGACGTTCATGCTGACGTAATAGCGGGTCGAGATGACACCCATTGGGGCAATGGCGAGTTGGGCATACTTGGATTCCCTCGGCCCGCGGCTGCCCAGCACGCGGTTGCGCGCGGCCATCACCATGTCACCGGCCACCGCGGACGCGGTCGGCGCGCCGCCGGCGCCCTGACCGTAGAACATCAGCCGGCCGGAGGCCTTGGCCTCGACCACCACCGCGTTGAAGGCGCCGTTGACCGTCGCCAGCGGGTGTGACAACGGCACGAGTGCGGGATAGACGCGCGCCGAAACCCGCTCCTGGCCATCGGTTGTGATGCGCTCACAGATGGACAGCAGCTTGATGGTGCACCCCAAGGCCCGGGCCGATTCGAAGTCGGCCGGGGTGACTTTGGTGATGCCCTCGCGGTAGACGTCGTCTGCGGTCACCCGGGTGTGGAATGCGATGGACGCCAGGATCGCCGCCTTGGCTGCGGCGTCGTAGCCCTCGACATCGGCGGTGGGGTCGGCCTCGGCGTAACCCAGCGCGCCGGCTTCGGCCAGCGCGGTGTCGTAGTCGGCGCCGGTGCTGTCCATCGCGGACAAGATGTAGTTGGTGGTGCCGTTGACGATCCCGGCGACCCGCAACACCGTGTCGCCGGCCAGCGACTGCGTCAGCGGACGGATGACCGGAATCGCGCCCGCGACGGCCGCCTCGAAATACAGGTCGACATGCGCACTTTCGGCGGCCTGCGCCAGCTCGCCGGTGGAGGTCGCCAAGAGCGCCTTGTTCGCCGTGACGACCGATTTACCGTGCTCGAGGGCGCACAGGATGGCCTTGCGGGACGGCTCCACCGGCCCCATCAGTTCCACGACGATGTCGACGTCGTCGCGCGCGGCGAGCGCTTCGATGTCGTCGGTGAGCAGCTCGACGGGGACACCGCGGTCCTCGGCGACGCGGCGCACTCCGACGCCGCGCAACACCACGGGTGCGCCGACACGAGCGGCGAGGTCATCAGCGCTGTCCTCGATGATTCGGACAACTTCGCTGCCGACGTTGCCCAATCCGAGTACCGCTACACCGACCGGCTTTTCGTCACGGGGCACAGTTCACCTCACTTCCAGACTCAATAGATCGTCGACCGTCTCACGACGCAGGACCAGACGGGTGCGCCCGTCGCGCACCGCGACGACGGCGGGGCGGCAGATCATGTTGTAACGACTCGACAATGAATAACAGTAGGCACCGGTGGCGGCGACCCCGATCAGGTCGCCCGGGCGCAGATCTCCCGGCACCCAGGTGTCGCGCACCACGATATCTCCGCTCTCACAATGCTTTCCGACGACACGAGCCAGCTCGGCTGGTGCATCGCTGAGCCGCGAGACCAGCCGGGCGTCGTACTGCGCGTCATAGAGCGCGGTGCGGATGTTGTCGCTCATGCCGCCATCGACGCTGACGTAGCGCCGGTGCGCGGTGGCGCTCACGTCGACATCCTTGACGGTGCCCACCTCGTAGAGCGTGATGGTGCCTGGCCCGGCGATGGCCCGCCCCGGCTCGACCACCAGCCGCGGGGTGGGCAGCCCGACGGCCGCCGACTCGTTGCGCACGATCTCGCTCAGCTTCGCGGCCAACTCGCCCATCGGCGGCGGATCGTCGGCGGCGAGATAGGAGATGCCCAGTCCGCCACCCAGATCCACCGTGGAGATCTGCGCGGTCTTCTCGACACCGAATTGCTCGACGGCCTGGTGTAGCAGACCGATGACCCGGCGTGCGGCGAGTTCGAAGCCGGCGACGTCGAAGATCTGCGAACCGATGTGACTATGCAGGCCCACCAGTCGCAGGTGCCGGGTCTCGAATACCTTGCCGACGGCGTCCAGGGCCGCGCCGCTGGCCAACGACAACCCGAACTTCTGGTCCTCGTGCGCGGTGGAGATGAACTCATGGGTGTGCGCCTCGACACCGACGGTGAGGCGGACGAAGACATCTTGGACGATGCCCGCCTCCCCCGCGATGGCCTCGAGGCGCTCGATCTCGACCGTCGAGTCCAACACGACATGGCCGACACCGGCTTTGACCGCGGCCGTCAGCTCGGCGACAGATTTGTTGTTGCCGTGGAAGGTGATCCGCTCGGGCGGGAAGTTGGCGTGCAGCGCGACGGCCAGCTCGCCACCGGTGCAGACGTCGAGGGACAGGCCTTCTTCGTCGATCCAGCGCGCAATCTCGCTGCACAGGAACGCCTTCGCGGCATAATGCACGTTCTTGCCACCGCCGAAGGCCGACGCGATCTCACGGCAGCGGGACCGGAAGTCGTCCTCATCGATGACGAACAGCGGGGTCCCGTATTCCTGGGCGAGGTCGGTCACCGTGACGCCCGCGATGCTGGCGACTCCGGCTTCGTCGCGAGCGACGTTGCGCGGCCACACATTCGGCGCCAGCAGCAGCAACTCCTCGGGGGACTGCGGCCGCAGCGGGCTTTCGGCGTGACGGGCCTCTTCGGCGTGCCGAGGTCCGGCGGGGTGAACGTTCACATTCGCTCCGGAGCGGTGACGCCCAGTATCGCCAGGCCGTTGGCGATCACCTGGCGGGTCGCCTGGCACAGCGCCAGGCGCGCGGTGTGCAGATCGGTCGGTTGCTCGTCGCCCTGCGGCAAGACCCGGCACGCGTCGTAGAACCGGTGGTAGTCGCCGGCGAGGTCTTCCAGGTACCGGCATACCCGGTGGGGTTCGCGTAGCGTCGCCGCAGTGCTGAGCACCCGCGGGAATTCGCCGAGGGTGCGCAGCAGCGTCCCCTCCTTGTCGTGGCTGAGCAGCTCGAGGTGCCCGGTGTCGGGGATCAGGGCGAGCTCGGCGGCGTTGCGGGCCAGCGCCGAGAGCCGGGCATGCGCGTATTGCACGTAATAGACCGGGTTTTCGTTGGACGCCGACGACCACAGGGCGAGGTCGATGTCGATGGGGGTGTCCACCGAGGAACGGATCAGGCTGTAGCGCGCGGCGTCGACGCCGATGGCCTCGACGAGGTCGTCCAGCGTGATCACCGTTCCGGCCCGCTTGCTCATCCGGACCGGCTGGCCGTCGCGGACCAGATTGACCATCTGACCGATGAGCACCTCGACTGTGGCCGGGTCGTCGCCGAACGCGGCCGCCACGGCCTTGAGCCGGGCGATGTAGCCGTGGTGGTCGGCCCCCAGCATGTAGATGGCCAGGTCGAAGCCGCGCTGCCGCTTGTCCAGGTAGTAGGCGATGTCACCGGCGATGTAGGCGGGCTTGCCGTCGCTCTTGATGACGACGCGGTCCTTGTCGTCGCCAAAGGCACTGGTGCGCAACCACGTTGCGCCGTCCTTCTCGTAGATGTTGCCCGTCTCGCGCAGCCTGCCGATGGCTTCCTCGACCAGGCCCTTGGTGTGCATCGAGTCTTCGTGGGTGTAGACGTCGAAGTCGGTGCCGAACTCGTGCAACGACTCCTTGATGTGGGTGAACATCAGGTCGACACCGATTTCGCGGAAGGTCTCGCGCATCTCGGCGTCGGGCTGGCTCAGCGCGTCGGGCGCCTTCTGCAACACCTGGGTGGCGATGTCGTTGATGTAGGCGCCGGCGTACCCGTCTTCCGGGGTGGGCTCGCCCTTGGCCGCGGCGACCAGTGAGCTGGCGAACCGATCGATCTGGGCGCCGTGGTCGTTGAAATAGTATTCGCGCACCACGTCGGCGCCTTGGGTGGACAGCAGTCGGCCCAGCGCGTCGCCCACGGCGGCCCAGCGGGTGCCACCGATGTGGATCGGTCCGGTCGGGTTGGCCGAAACGAATTCCAGGTTGATGTTGCGGCCGGCCAGCGCGTCGGAGTGACCGAAGCGGTCGCCGGCGTCGATGACGTTGTTGACCACGACGGCTTGCGCCGACGCCTCGAGGCGCAGGTTGATGAATCCGGGTCCGGCCACCTCCGCCGACGCAATGCCGTCGGCCTGGGCGAGCGCCTCGGCGAGCCATCCGGCCAGCTCGCGGGGGTTGGCGCCGACCTTCTTGCCCAGCTGCAGCGCCAGGTTGCTGGCGTAATCGCCGTGCTCGGGATTGCGGGGGCGCTCCACGGTGACCGTCTGCGGCAGCGCGGCAGCATCCAGCCCGCGCTCGGCCAGCACCGCGGCGGCGGTGGTTTTGAGCAGCTCAGCCAGGTCAGCGGGGGTCACGAGCGTCCATCCTATTGGCTGGGGTGCCCGCGCCCCGAATCCATTGCGGTGGCGGGGCGGCCACCGCGATGCGTTAGTCTGTCCGTGCTTGTTCGAAAGCCCCATGGCGCAACAGGTATGTCGGTGCGCCCCCGTAGCTCAGGGGATAGAGCGTCTGCCTCCGGAGCAGAAGGCCGCAGGTTCGAATCCTGCCGGGGGCACCCTTTCTACCAGGCATCTTACCCCACATGGGAATGGCCTACCCCCAACTTACCCTCGATGCCCTCCCCCGGCGTGTCCCGAAGGTTTCGCTAGCCGGCGCGCAGGTCACCGCACGCATTCGCGAATAACAAGAGTGGTATTCAGGGCCCAACAAGAGTAATGTCGGTAGCGCGAAGGGCATATGACTCGGAGTGCGCCAGGCCCACCAAGCGAGCGCGGACCACAAGTGTTGATTTCGTACATCCACTCGAAAAGGTCCCTTCGCGATGCCCGCTACTTCTACGCCTCCCCGACGTTATTTGTCCACTAACGAAATTGCCGAATTTTACGGTGTTCATCCGAACACAATTCGGAACTGGCTGGCTGCCGGGAAAATCAAAGCGCATCGCTCCCCTGGTGGGCGCTTGTACCGCTTCGATATTCACGAACTCGAGGCGGCAACAATCGACATCGACAACAGGCGATGACGACGAACGGAAGACTCGACCCCACCCATCTCGACCAGCTGGCCAAGAGCGGCATAGACCCAGTATTCGCAGCGCAACGGGGCTACGAGACCATCGAAAACACTACGTCGCTGAAAGCGCTGGGCCTTGCCAAAGCCGCGCACCACCTCGTTCCGGGTCTGATGTTTCCACTGCTGCACGCTGACGGTTCCGAGGCGGGCTGGCAATACCGCCCCGACAACCCGCGACTACGCAAAGGCAAACCGGCGAAATACGAGATACCCACCGGTCAGTCGAACGTCATTGACGTGCCGCCCGGTGTGGGTGACTGGCTGCCCGATCCCGGCGTTGAGTTGTGGGTCACCGAAGGCACAAAGAAGGCCGACTGCGGTGCGATCCGTGGACTGTGCATCGTGTCGATCAACGGCGTCTACGGCTGGCTGGGAACCAACGGTTCCGGTGGCAAGACGGCACTACCGGACTGGCATGACATCGCACTGAACGGTCGGCGGGTGATTCTGGCGTTCGACAGCGACGCGTCACGCAAACCGCAAGTGCGCAGGGCGCTACGTGAGTTCGCGGACTGGCTGAAAATCAAGGGTGCCCGTGTCGAGTACTTGCACCTGCCCGACAACGATGACGCCAAGGTCGGACTGGACGACTATCTGGTAGACGGGCACACCATCGCCGAACTGCATGCGCTGGTGAAAGACAAACCACCGGGCGATGACAGACAATCGCTTGTCGGACCGCCGAATTGGCCCAGGTTCGATGATGCCCGTATCAGCGAGTACATCGCAGAGCGATACCTCAAAGCCCGGTTCCGGCATTCCGGTGGCCTGGGATGGATGCACTACGACGGCAGGCGCTGGTCGGGCGTGGGTGAACCCATCGTGACGGAAGCCGTGCGGCAAGCGGTGCTTGAGTTTCACGGCGAGGCCCTGCAACTGTATGCCACCGGTGCCATCACACAAGACCAGTTGGATAAGACGTTCGGATTGCTTTCCGCCAATCGGATTTCGGTCATCGTGAAATTGTCCAAGGGCTACCTGAACAAGCCGGATCATAGGTGGGATGCCCACCCCGATTTGCTCAACGTCGCCAACGGTGTATTGGACCTACGGGACGGCTCGGTTTCCCGGCACGACCCCGATCTGCTGCTCACCAAGCTGTGCCCAACTGAATACGACGGCAGCGCAGAGCATTCGGACTGGACGCAGGCACTGGAAGCCGTACCGGAGCAAGCACGCGAATGGCTTGCGCTGCGGCTCGGGCAGGGCCTGACCGGCCACCCCACGCCGGACGACGTGCTGTTGTTACTGAAAGGAACCGGAGAGAACGGCAAGACCACACTCATAACCGGGATTCTGAAGGCAATCGGCTCCGATTACGCGGTGATGTTGCCCGACCGAGCACTGCTGGCGCGGCCCAGCGACCATCCCACCGAAATCATGACGCTTCGCGAGGCGCGGCTGGCGATCATGGAGGAACTGCCGGAACTGGGCCACCTGAACGTCAAGCGGCTTAAGACGATATGCGGCACGCCGGTTCTGTCGGCCCGGTACTGCGGAAAAGACACGGTGTCGTGGGAAGCCACCCACACGGTGATCGTGACGACGAACTACTGGCCTCGGGTGGACGAGTCCGATCACGGCACCTGGCGTCGACTGATGGCACTGGAATTCCCATTCTGCTACCGCAAGTCACATGAGGAACTCGTGACCGGTCTCGACAAGCGTGGCGACCCCGGCCTACGGGACCGGATCAAACACGGTCTGGACAAGCAGCACGAAGCGGTGCTGGCGTGGTTGGTGGCTGGTGCCGTGAGGTGGTACCAGGATGGACGGGTCATGGGCGAACCGCCGGCCGAGGTAGCCAACGCTCTGCGGGAATGGCGGGCTGGCGCGGATCTGTTGCACTCATTTCGTTTGGAGATGATCGTCTTCGATCCCGCTGCTCACATGATGAGTACGGACGTGCAGAAGATGCTCGAGGAATGGCTGAAGGCACGTGGGCACGCCGTATGGTCGGACCAAACGTTCACCGATCGGTGGGCCGCCCATCCCGACGTGATGGCGGCTGGGGTAACCAAAAAAATGGTCCGCAGAACTCAGCCCGGGTTGCATCGCCCGCGGCTGGCCGGTAGTGCCGTTCCCAATCAGTTTCGGGCCTGGCTAGGGATGAGACCGCGATACGACAGTGACGACGTGGACAAGAAAAAACTCTGAAATTGTTCTCAAGCTTATTTGATGGTGCTTCAGAACCAATGGACGATGGGTTCCTTGGATTAGCAAGCAGCATTAATGGGTGACACGTCCTGTAATTCAATGATTTTGGTGCAGCTCGCCGGTAGACTTGATAAAAGCGAGATCACGATGTGAGGTGCTGCGAATGGGCTGGCATTATCGCCGAGAAACGGAGACGGGTCCACCGCCTCCCGCCTGGATTTTTGTTGCGAGCACCTGATGGCCAAACGACGTACCTATAAGCGCGACAAGCGGGGCCGCTTCGCATCGACTGGTAGCACCCGAGTCAAGCGGATCAGACGCAAGATAGATCGCCGCCGTCCCCGATATGTGCGAGGAAGCCTTGGCAAGACGATTCGTGTCGGCCGCGTCGGCCCCGGCGGCGAATACGCGGGTGTGCACGTCGGGGCCAAGCTTCGCACCAGGCGTCGCGGCGAATACTACGTCGGCGTTTCGGCCGGCCGCAGAATAGCGACGCCGTTCTCGCCCTATTAGGGCATCAGCTAGACAGTGTGGCGGAGGGATCTGAACCCTATCCATACCTGCATTCTGGGCGCCATGTACGGGCTGAGCTGCACGTATCCATCACAGCAGATGACCCGCAATCACCCTTCATCACGAGAAAGTGTAGGCAAAACCTGGGCGGGCTTTGTCCCCGACAAGATGCGTGTCGGGGCGCACCGATGATCGGCGAACGGCAGGCTGATGTCGCTCCAGTCCAGCCACAAGCGGGCCGCTCATCGAAGTGACGTGACGGGCTTGGCGTCGTGCATTCAAGCGCAACGGCAATTCACGCGCTGTAGTTCGCTTGGTAGTGGCGGACACATGCCCAATAGGCCTGACCGCCGGTCCCCCGGGTCAGCAATTCGGCAGGGCCATTTATCGGATTCCATGTTGCCGTGTAGGTTGGCTCCCCCGCCGCTGCCGTATTCATATCCATCTCGCGGCGGTAGCAGCCGCCGTCGACATTCGCCTGGCTTCCTATCAAGTACCAAATCTTGCTTTGTTTCTTCGCCGCATCGACGGTCCTGGGGACTCGGGGATCGCTGTTGTCCGCTACTTCTTGTGTCGGCTTGTGTAGCCAGTTCTCGCGGCTCCAGCGAAGCTTTGGCACTCGGGATTCATCGGAATGGACCGGCTTTGGAATCTCTGCCGAGACCGGCACTCGACCCGCCAGCCAAGCTCGCAGCACGTCGTGCTTTGCGTTCGTGATCCTTTCGACGTCACCGTTCGCGGCGCGCTTTACCGCGCTCTCGACGGCGTCGTTCGCCGAGTATCGGACTTCGATGGTGACGGCGCCCTTGGTGAAGACGTCAGCTTCGTCCGTTGACTCGACCTGCCATCCGGAGCCATCCGCGATGTCGACGGTATCCAGTCGAGCGCCAGTTCCTTCTGCCAATGGGTGCCTCCTCCTACACAGTTGGGCCGCAAAGGTAGACCGTAAATCTCGACTGAGTCTGGTCGGCCCTGGATGAGGAATTGTCAATACCCACGAATCGTCCGCCCGACGTCTAGACCCCCTACTGCTTCAATGGCTCGTTTGAAGCGGACATGCTGTTCAATGAGCCAATCCATCATCGTTGGCCATTGATCGCGATCATCGATGCTTTCGAACGGCGACACAACGTACACGCGAGTGTCATTTTTGCCCGCCATCTCGTCCCACACCACGCTCTCTCCAAACGCGCGTTCTAGCTGGTCCTTCTTTGCTTGCAAGGCTTCAAAGCGAGCTAGGTTGACCGCCGGGTCGGGATCTACGAATGCCAGCTCTAGACGCAGGGGCCCGGGTTTAAAAGCCGAACAAAATATGGTCCGGGGCGTACCGGCGGGGAGGGTGGCATTCGGCGAGGTTCTCGACGTGCCTGCTCGCGCCTTCCAGTCGGGGTGTTCGGTGGCCACTCGGTCACGAAACTGTAGCCAGAATTCCCAGTAGAGCTGAGATCGTGCAGCGGTCGGACCTGTAGTGATGTCCGCCTCGGCTTGCTCTTGATAGTCGTTCCGACCGGTCAGCCATGATCGAACTTGGTCGACCTTCGCGGCCGCGTGCTCCCCGATCCTTTCGACGTCACCGTTCGCGGCGCGCCTTATCGCGCTCTCGACGGCGTCGTTCGCCGAGTAGCGGACTTCGATCGTGACGGCGCCCTTGGTGAACACGTCAGCTTCGTCCGTTGACTCGACCTGCCATCCGGAGCCATCCGCGATGTCGACGGTATCGAGCCGAGCGCCCGTTCTTTCTGCCAATGGTCAACCCTCCTCAACAGTTGAGCTCGAGTACCTGGATAGGGGTCATCGTGCGTGCAAGGCTGTCAACCTGCCGGAGCAGATCAACCGGCTCCACTGCCAAGTCCAGCGCGTGGCAGCGGATTGTCACCCCAGCGTTCTGGACGGTATGGATGCTCACCGGCTCGTTGCCCTTCGCGTAGACGAGGTGCCCCTCCCCGAGTCCGAGAACCGTGCAGTACGCCAGCATTTGATAGAGATCGGCGTTCGGAAAGCCTTCAGGGCGTTCGGCTTTGTACTTGGCATCGACCACCGCCGCCGGTGACCCGTGCCGGCGGCACAGGAGGTCCGCGCGCATGTCCACCTGCTGCTCATCGTCCAGAAACAGTGCGGCCTGCGTCTCGCAGTGCCAGCCGCGCTCCGTGAAAGATTCGCGCAGGGCGACTGTGACGAAGTCCTCGAAGATGCGCCACATGTCGAACATGTAACCGGTCACGGTGACGTCGCCGAGGTGGTGATCGAAAGACTCAGCGGCCAAGACGATCTCCGCCAGACGCAGTGCCGGCTCGTAGCGGGCATTGAGCCGACTCGGCTGCCATCGCGGAACTTGGGTGCCGCGAGCGGGTACCGAGACTTCAGCCAGTGCGCGACGAAGGCGCTGCAACTGCTTGCGCGCGGGCTCGCTGACACGCGGGACGGTCAACAATCGCAGCGTGGCCAACGCCAGGAGTTGGTTCTCGGCGATGTCCACCGTGAAGTCGTCATATTCGACCGCGATTGGAACCGGCAGCCCATACAGCCGGTTCATCTGCTCGCCGGCCAGGATGCGGCCGCGCAGCACCGGCAGCGTGTCGGTGATCGTTCGGTATCCCTGCAGTAGTCCTTGTTCGACTGCGCGGGACGCAAGACGCGCGAAAGGCTCAGCGACAGCGGGCAGCAGATCGTCGGCGGCTTCGAGCGCCACTGGGTCGTCGCGCCATATCTGCGGGTTCTGTGCGTACCCGAGCAAGAACAGCAGACGGTTCAAGTCGGTGATCTTCGGCCGAATCACGAGCTGGCGCCCGCCAACGGTGACGGCACCGATCTTTCGACCCGGGGTCACGTCGAACAGGCCATCGTCCAGCGTCGGGGTGACCACCGCTATGCCCAGATCGGCCAACGCGCGGTACTCCGTGACTGACAGCCTGACCGTCTGGGGCGCTCCGCCCTCAGTTAGAACCAGCGGTTCCAGCATCGTCACTCGATTCGGCATCGACCTCAAGTGCCGCAGCAGCTTTCGCAGAGATACTCTTCTTAAGCACGTCCAGCCCGTATCGGGCGCGGACGTCGACGTTGCGATCGCCGAAATGGTGCTCCTCAAGCAGCGGCAGGATGTCGGTGCGCCACATGAGCTCCAGGGCTTTACCCGTGGGGTCATGGGCGATCCCGTCGCGCATGAAGTACGACGGACCAATCTTGAAGTCGGCGTCGGCAATGCGCGAGTTCAGTTCCTCATGCAAATCGGCCAGTCTGCTCGGGTGGCCTTTGGAGGCCAGCCAGCTCCGGAGGATCCCGCGGGTGGGTTCCTCGGACGGGTGTAGTGGCAGAAACGCGAATCGGCGCCGCAGTGCGCCATCCACGAGGGCAATGGAACGGTCCGCAGTATTCATGGTGCCGATTACGAAGATGTTCTTCGGGAGTGAGAAAGGCTCGGAACTGTCCGACGAATACATCAGGTCGATCGTTTGGTCTCGATACTCCAACAGGAAGTAGAGCTCTCCAAAAATTTTCGCCAGGTTGCCGCGGTTAATCTCGTCGATGATCAGAACGTATGCGGCAGCAGGGTTGTCGGCGGCTTTGTCGACCAGTGATCGGAGCGGGCCGGCCTTCAATGTGAACCCGATCTGCCCGGTAGCCTCGCCTTGTGGCCGGAAACCCTCGAAGAAGTCTTCGTAGGAGTAAGCCGGGTGGAACTGGACCAGCTTCACGTTCGATTTGTCGGTGAGATAGCTGGCGAGTTCCCTTGCAATGTAGGTCTTTCCAGTGCCTGGTGGTCCATAAAAGATGAGTTGGCGACGTTCCCGGAGGAGGTCGATGCAGTCCTGCAGCCAGTCGACGCCGACGTGGAGCCGTTCCGCCAATCCGCTCGTGGCATCTGGCAGATGAACTGCTTCGGACTGTGGCCCTTGTGGGCGACGCTCCGCCAACGCGGTAAGCGTCTCCAGGTGTTGGCTCAAGTCCAGAACCTCGCCCTGCGCACTTAGACGCCCGGCGATATCGTCGGGTAGATCGCCCCACGGGCATGGATGATCGAACCACTTCACCGGCCGGCGCAGGTTGGATCGGCCGTCGCTACTCGCGACGAACTCAGCGGGACCGGTGACGGAGCCAAAGTGGACAGCACCCTGACTCACCGTGACGATCAGATCGCCGGGGTGCATACGCTCCAGGAACGCAAGGAACTCGTCGAACTTTTCTTGACGAGCGGCATAGCCCGAGGAGCCATAATCCGTTTCGACGAACTCTTTGAGTTCATCGCGCATGACATCAACATCAATCCGCCGTAGCAGGCTCGCCGCCAGCGACACCGACTGCTTGCGCCGCCAGATCGGCACCATGTCTTGGCCTTTGACGTTGGACCCGTGAATCTTCCATGCGTGCTGCACGGCAGGCCCGGGTGTCTTCAACCAACGCTCTATCCACGGCTTCGCGTAGAGGTCGACGTGGCCACCCTCGGCCTCGGTGATCGCTTCATAGATCTGGGCAATGTCGGTGTCGAGGTCGCCGGACGGAGCGGCGAGGTACTTTCCGGCGAGTCCGTCGCGAAGTGCCGTCCGGTGGTCGATATTCACGATAGGCAGATAAAAGTGCGGGAATGCCAAGTACAGCAACGATTGCCGTTGGGCTGCTTGGCCGGTCGGAACAGCGTTGACTTCTTCACGGAAGATCAGCGGTTCGGCTAATGCGTCGACTTGGCGCTGTTCAGGCAGCGATTTGAAGTGGCGGGCGAACTGAATGAGGTACACGATCTGCGCCCACCGGTAGGTGGTGAACGCCTGACCGCCGTTGAACACTCCACCGCCCAGCAGTGCGGCCTCAACGTCATCCGGCAGCGTGACCGGGGCGCGGCTCATGTTGAGGACGTTCTCCACCTGTTTCACCTTCAGCGTGCCGCCGAGATTCGTGATGGGAAGAGTGTTCAAAATGAGGAGCTCGGCGAAAAGCTGCACAGCGGCCGGCGACGTGCCAGCCAGCTGGTGCTCCAGCTTCTCGAAGAAGCCACCGGGACCGGCGTCAGGTCGATCGACGTACTCCCTGGTGAGTTCATCGAGATTCGCCATGGTCCAGACCGCGTGCCCCGGCGTAAGGAGCGAATCGTCCTTGCCGAGGCCCGAATCAATCTGCCGCCGACCGATTCTCTCGACCCCAATTGCGGCCTCGCGAGCGAAAGTCCCGACCTCTAGCTCGGTCATCGCGCTGCTCCCCTACACGTCATGATGCACTCACTTCATCGAACGGTGATACATACGGCACCCCGAGTTCCTCCGCTTCGGCCATCCCGTCGTATATCTCCAGAATCATGCGTTTAGTGCGGTATTCACCATGTGCAGCTATGTCTTTGCGTTTGACGATCGGAAAGGTTTCCATGACATACGCAACCTCGTCGTGATTCAGGCCATACAAGCGAAAGTAGTAAGCGTCAAGCTCTGCGCGAATCCGCATGCGTTCATCGGGATCAGTAATCCAGGCGTTAAGGCGGTCAAATCTCGAATCGACCCACTCAGAGTGGACGCTGGCGAGACCGGCACCGGGCGGTGGCACCGCTAGCTGTTGGACCGTCCCAAAAGTCATGTTTGTTCCACCTAGCTTCTGCCGTGCGATGAAGTCAAGTGCGAAAGATGACCATGCACCCGCTAGCCCGGAGCGCGCACCGTCGGATATGGCCAGTGGAAGACTATTACCCGCACCAACTCTGGGAATCAGGCTAGCGATGAACGTTCGTTCATCGGTTGATCGAGCAACCCAACGCCATCCCAGGAACCCCGACTTGTTCCAGCTTCCGGCAAGTTTCGCATTGACTTCCCTTTCTGCGACCCAGTAACGCGGGATTGGCGGTATCCCCTCAGCCTTCTCCGTGTCACTCATTCGGCGCGTGGTGCCATCGCGTTCGTAAGTGGCCCAGCGCGTGTCGTAGAGATGGATCATCTTGGCTTCGTACAGCGGCAGCATCCGCCCTTCGCCGCGCTTGAATACGTTGCCGTTCAGCACCCATCCGTCAGCTTCCAGCTCATCGCGGGTATGGAAGAGGTGTGAGTCGTTCGACATGTGAAACATCGTCATGAACGAGATGCCCCAGGGGTTTCCGTCGGGGTCACCATTGCGAATCAGCACAGGCACCCGCTTGTAGATGCCGAGGGTGATCTCCGCATCGCGCCGGGTCCGGAAAACCGGACAGGTTCCTGTGTTCGGGTTCAGCAGCGTGATCTCTTCCGGCGTGAGTTCGTAAACTCGTTCCGCGCGTAGGAGCTCTAACGTTGACTGAAGGTGGAAGGCAAACGATGCGGCACCCTGGTGCGTGTTCCTTCCGCCAATTGTTATTAGGCAGAACGGATTGCGGTCATCGGTACCGATGAAGAACTTTCTGATCTCAAAGAAGGCAAACAGGCTCACCAACGCCGCTTTCTCCACGAGATCTTTGAAGTAGTACTGGGTGGTGGCATCCGTCGCGATGCCCAAGGGCAAGATCGCGCCGAGTCTTCCGTGACCGCCGAGAAGGTTTCGGTTCGATTCTGCGAACACCGCGTAGGTGTTGATATCGCCACGGCCGGCCAGCGGGTAACGACCTGACGTCCGCAACAGGTGCGAGATGCCCTCCGCACGCCGTTTTTCCGCGGCAAAAAGCTCGTCCAACGCGGGATTCGTTTCAGGAAGCTTCGCGATGAGTCGCTTCCGGGCAGCTGCGTTGGGAGCCTGTGCGATCTCGGGGTCCCGTGCGGCGAAGAACTCCTGCGCTTGGAGCTTGACCCGCTCCCACGGAGGGTTTCCGATCACCGCGGAAAACCCGCCTGCCCAGCCGGTGGAGGGATTGACGGTGTCGTCGCCTGTCGCGGTCGTCGGAAAGATGTGTGGAAACTCCAAGTGCCAGTGAAAGAACCGGTACTGGGCGGCCAACCGCGTGACTTCGGCGCGGCTACGCTCACTGAGGCCGTCGCGCCCCTCGGCCAATTCAACGATGGTCCCGTGGGTGATGGCTGTCGGTGCGCCGGAGGCCTTGGGCCACACGAATGCTGCGCACCAGGCGTCGGCTGCCAGCCGTTGCCGCCGATAATCCTCGGAGTCGGCGTAGGCACGCAGACGCTGCTGCTGGACGTGAATGTCGGCCAGCGATAGAGCGGGTAGGGCTACGACGTTGTGAATGCTCTCGCCCAATTCGGTGTTGGCAGCCACGACGTCGATATCGAACAGGCTGTCCTGGGCGCTGCGCTCGGCTCTGTTCTGTCTGGCCAACGCTCTAGCGATGCTTCTGTCGTCACCCTCGATGGGCCTGAAGGCGTCGTCGGGCAATCCGCCAGCTATTAGAGACGGCGTCGTACCGACGAGCGCGTTGCCCACTTTGATCTGCGCGTCTAGGAACGTCAATGGCCGTCCCGGCTCAAGGGCTTCCATCCAGAGTGAGACTTTGGCGAGCTCGGCGGCCAAAGGGTTAACGTCGACCCCGTAGATGCATCTTCCCGTGACCTCCCGCATCGCGGAGCGGACGACCTCCGGTGCGGGTTCGGGGTCTCCTGTGCGCAGTGCCGCCACTCGCTTGGCGATCCGACGTGCTGCGCCGACCAGGAAATGGCCACTGCCACAAGCTGGGTCGCACACAGTGACCCGGAGCAGCGCCTCGAGCGGCTCAGTGCTTTTCTCTGCCTCATCGAGAACCGGTTCGAGCGCGGTATCCAGAAGGGACTCGACCAGCGAGGTCGGCGTGTAGTACGAGCCGGTGTCCTTGCGCTGATTTCCCGATACGATGGACAGTTCGTACACCTTGGTCGCGGGGTCCCAGCGTGGCACGAACTCCAGCAGGGCTTCGTAGATGCTGCCGAGCTCTTCGGCGCCGAGGTTGCGATAGTCGACTACACGAAGCACGCCCGATCTGGGCTCACGGACAACCGACAGCGATCGGACTGCCGATTGCAGGGCCTGGTTGCTCAGCGAGCAGTAGGTGAGGAAGTCGAGTTCGCCGCTCTCGAACACTCCGCCGATACCAGGTATGCCGAGTTCGGGAAGGCCGTCGACGCTGCCGAGCGCGCGCCATACCAACGTCAGCGCTTCCCATTTGTCTCCGTAACGTCCGCCGTGGCGTCGCCGCGAGGTCCGCCGGAGGCGGTCGGTCGAGAAGTACGTGAGGTACCGCTCGCGCGCCTGTGGGGTTGATTTCGGGTTGAGCAGAGCACCACGGTCTTCGGCGACGAACGTGAACAGCAGCCGGTAGACCACTCGGAGCAGCGCATGGTGGACATCGTCCACCGCCAACCGTCGTTCAGCCAGGTCGTCCCTTAGCGCGGTGTTGGAAGGGTGAGTGAGGAACCCGACGCCGAGTGTTTGGAGTGCCTCGATGACACCGTCGCGCAACAGATTCAGAGCTCGTGAGCCTGACTCGACGGCGTCCTGGCGCCATTGTTCGAGCCAGCAAGATGCCGCACCGATTTCAGTGTCCCGCGGTTCGACACGCGAGACATGGCACAGCGTGTAGAGCAGAAGGAAGTCAGCGAACAAGTCGCCGTCGAAGATGGCATCGACGTCGAATTCGACGTACGCCGACCCGACCAGCGAGGTCGAATCCCGTAGCAGACGCAGCGTCGTGCTGTTGACCAGGATCGCCCAGAGGTGCTCGTCGGAGCGGTTGAGAAGCTCCTGAACCATGGACTGCGGAGAAGCGCCGGCGGCCCCAGCGGCGCCCTTGGTGCGGGTATCCAACGGAATTCGACCGAGCAGATGGATGGGGACACAGCCCCATTCGTGGGAGACGGGGAAGTTCTGGTCGGCGACGGTGATGCCGCCTTTTCCGGTGGTGGGTACTCGGCCGTATCCGAGTTGTTCGAGCAGCACGAGTGTGAATCGTTCACGGGTCAACGACGTGGCCGGATCGTTGTCAGGCAATTTCCCTAGCGCCTGCCGGTATGTCGTCCACGCTCCGCGCAGGTAGGCCCAGACCCGGTTTGCGGCATCGCGCACGGATTCGCCTGCGGGCAGGTGGAAGTCGTCGGACCTGAGTCCCGCGACGTCAGCGCCGGTGGCAATCCTGGACACCAGGTCCGCGGGCAGGAGTCCGCCCTGAATGCGGACGCCGACGAGGGACGTCGGGCCATGGCTCATTGGGTGCCTCCCGCGGGCGGCACGAACACGAAGACACCCAGGATGTCAGCTGCCGGCTCAACGGTGACCTTCAGGCCACGGACAATGTCGGCGGATGCTTGGCGTACGCGGTGATGCGATTCGAGTAGTCGTTGCGCCAACGATTCGCCATGGCGTTCGAGGTGGTCGCTGATCTCGTCCAGGTTGTCGAGGCTCCTGGTGAGGAAGGTCTGCGCCTGGGCCTCGGGTACATTGCCTGAGGGGGTCGCGTTCAGAAGCGCCACCGCTTCGGCGGGTTCGAGCCAAGTCGCTTGTGCGGGAGCGCCTTCGAATGCCAGGGTGGCGAGGTCCTCGGCGACCAGTTCGCGAGTCCCGGTGCGGGAGGGCAGGGTGAGATGGAATCGATATCGCACCAAGAGCAACGTGGTGCGCGTGGAGATTGCCGTGGTTCGGACCACCGCGCAGCGCCGAGCCGGTCGTTGGTCGGGCGGCAATTGGCTGTCGAGCGCAGATTCCAGCACGTAGTTCGCGATCGCTTCGACGGTTGTGTCGGTGCGATTGAGCACAGCTTCGCCACGAGCCACTGGCAGGTCGGTGTTGAACGGTAAGGGTTCTTTGCGGCTGGGAGGGATCGCGTCGCGCAGGCCGAGCGGCAGCGGCGTCAGTGTGGCGGTGAAGCCAGAGTCGGTGGTGGTGCAGGTCGACCGGAGTGATTTCAATGCGTGTTTTACGAACTCGTGGACCTCGGGGTTGGTCCCCAGCGCCTCGCGGGATTCCCGTAGTTCTTCGGCGACCTCCTCGGGTTTGATGCCGTGCTGGGCGTACTTGGTCAAGGCGACCTTCTCGCGTTCGGCAGCCGAGTCCCAGTGCGTGTAGAGGGCGTCCTGCTTTTGTTGAATGTCCAGTTCGAGACCGAGTTGTTCGGGATCGCGCCCGCGCAGCAGCAGGCCTTCCATGAGGGCTTCCACCACGGCGTCGGTGTTGTCGGGTACGGGGACAGACACGCCGGTTGCTTTGCGGATGGCTTCGTGTTTGCGCAGCAGCACGTCGAGCACAATGCCGTCGATCTGGTTGTCGCGACCATATAGCGTCGCGGCGCGGACTGTCTTGGCGCGCTGGCCAAACCGGTCAACTCTGCCTTCCCGTTGTTCGTGGCGGGTGGGATTCCAAGCCAAGTCATAGTGAATGACGGCCTGGAAGTTTTCCTGCAGGTTGACGCCTTCCGACAGGCAGTCGGTGGCGATTAGGACGTGCCGTCCCGCGGTTTCGGCGAGTTCGGTGATTCGGGCGACTCGTTCGTCGGGTGGGAGTGTTCCGGTTACGGCACGCACAGTCACGTTCTTGCCGAGCGCTGCCGAGAGTTGTTCCGCGACGTATTCGGCGGTATCGATGAAGCGGCAGAAGACGATTGGATCGCAGTCCTGCGCTTGGACCTCCTTGACCGCCTTGATGAGTGCGGCGATCTTTTTATCGGGCTTGCCTTCGAGCTTTTGGGCCTCGGATAGAAAGCCGCGGAGTCGTCGCACCTTGGGATTCTGGGAACTCTCGCCGGGGTCGGCGCCTGGGGTGACGTCGGCCGCATCAAGTGCTTCATCGTCAGCGCGGTCGAGGACCACGGCTCGGCCGATCGCGTCGGCCTCCTCCTCAGACCCGGCGGCCGCGGATGCTGCTCGGGTGCGCAGTGTCTGCGTCGCTGCCCGCGGTGAGGATGCCAGGGCTCGAAGCAAGGCCAGTGCCGACCACCAATTGACGCGCCGCGCTACTCCGCCGTCACCGCTGCGTACGGTCTCTCGCGCGAAGTCGAGCACCTTGTCGAACAGAGCCCGGTATTCGGGGCTCAAGGTGTAGGGAATCTCGCTGGTGAGCCGGTCCTTGGGGAACGGCGTGTCCTCGTCGAGGTAGCGGCGAATGTCGGCGCGGCGACGCTGAACGAAATGGCGGGCCAGGTGTTCTCTGCCGCGCCGGTCTTCCAGGTCCACGGTTGCTAGTTCCTGGTCCAGCAGACCGAGCAAGTTGCGGAATGCTTCTTCCTTACCGCTGTGCGGGGTTGCGCTCGCCAGGATCAGGTGGCGGTCTTGGTCCGCGGCGAGATCCCGGATGAGTTCATATCGTTGGGTGCGCCCCGAGCCCGACGATGTGGAGTCGGCGATACATGTGTGGACTTCGTCGACGATCACCAAGTCTGGGCAGGTACGCAAGAACTCGTGTCGTCGCCGAGCACTCTTGATGAAATCGGTCGAGATCACCGTGACCGGATACCGCTCGAAGATGGACTCGGCACCCACGAGGCCGCGTTCGAGACGCCGCACCGTGCTGGGAAGCACGAGTTCGGCTTCGAGACCGAATTTTTCGCGCAGTTCGCCCTGCCACTGTTCCGCCAGGGCCGCGCTGCACAGGACACCCAGGCCGCGAGCATCGCCAACCGTCAGCAGTTCAGCGGCAATGAGACCGGCTTCGATGGTCTTGCCGATACCGACGTCGTCGGCGATCAGCAGTCGGACGACGTTCTGGCGCAACGCCATCATCAGCGGCACCATCTGGTACGCGCGCGGTTCCACCGCGATGGAAGCCAGGCACCGGAACGGCCCCGCAGTGGAACGGAATCCGATTCGCAGCGCGCTGCGAAGCATCGATGCGCTCAGGTGATCGCCGAGATCGTCAACCACTGGTGGTGGGAAGGTCGCCGCGGTGACTCCTTCACTGATGAGCACTCCAGCGACGTCGTCGTCGACCCCGCCGAGCGGGCGAAGGACCAAGAAGTCGTCGGTGCTCTCGGGCAGCACGACCCACTCGCGACCGCGGGCGGTTACCAGATTTCCCGGGGCGAAAGCCATCGTGTTCGCTACCTTCCTTCACCGAATGCGTAGGTGTGCTTGCGCATGGAACTGACCCAGTCGTCACCCGCGCGCAGGCGCAGAGCCGACCATCCGATGTCCATCAACTGCTCCTCGACGTCCGCGACGTCGGCGGGCGTCTGCTCCTCCAGGAACACCGCGAGGCCCGCACCCTCGGCGTGGTACACGAAGTCTGCGCGAATTCCGTTGGCGCCGATGACTTCTCGAATCCCGTCGGGCAGTGCGAAGTCGTGCTCGACTAGCAGATCGAGGAATTCTCGTTCCAGCGGCGACTCGATCAACCCACGGAGCTGTTCGATGCGGTCGGAGCCGGCTGTCTCCACCTTCGGCGAGGCCGCGCCGTCGGCGAGTGCCATGAGCAGATCCCTCACGGCGTGCCGGTCGATCAGCAGGTGATCAGTCTGATTGCTGTAGGACAGCAGGCAGTCGTAGCAAGCTTTCTCGCATCGTTCGCGTGAACCCTCGGCGGATCCGCTATCGGTGCCGTCCGCTTTGAAATGGGCGATATCGAGGGCTTTGCGGGCCGCGGCCGCCAGTGCGTCGTGTTCGGAGTGCAGCCGACGCAGTACCCCTGCGCCGCCTTCTGCGGATTCGGTGAACAGCATGCGTGCCCGGCTCTCGGGATCGGGCAGCGCCTCACTGGACAGTTCGGAGTCCTCCAGCTGGAACTGCGCTTCGATTCCCCTTTCCAACGCATAGCGCAGGCTGACGGCGGTCTCCTCACTGACTGGCCGCGCGAGCCGCAGAACAAGAATATTGCGGGTGTCCTCGACGTAGGGGATGACCTTAGACTTCGTCGGCGCGTCGGCGGCATCTTCAAGCGCGTCGTCCTGCGGCGTGGTGTCGGCGGCGTCCTTTTCGGACAGCCATTCTCCCTTCACGGTGTCCAGCCAGTAGCCCAGCTCGTTGGGACGCTTGCGCCGGCGCCGACCGACGTTGGTGACTCGGACCGTCGCAGTGTCGCCGTAGCTGAGTTCAGCCAAAGTGTCTGATCCGTTTGCGGATTCGAATTTCGCGTCGAGTCTGCCTGTCCGCGGGCCGTGCTGGCTGAACCGATAGGACGTGTGCAGTTCGAAGCCTGCGCGGCGGCGCTCTTCCTCGTCGCTGGAGATTCGTTCGCGGCGGCGGGTGAATACCGTCTGCATACGCATCAGCCCGTATTGCAGCGAGGTCAGCGCGGCACCGCAGTGTTCGCACATGTCCAGGCCGGGTCGGCGCACGTGGTGATAGCCACACGACTCGCACCGGAAGGCATCCTGGGTCTCCACGGTGCCGATCCCGCCTGCGGTCATTGGCACCTGAACGCGCTTGACGACGTACCGTGCGCCTTCGTGGTAGATGATGGCGCCGGGTCCGAACTCGCTGATGGCCAGAAACCGTGGTCGCTGCAGGTAGTCGCCACCGTCACCGCGCCCCGCCGACGCCCGCACACCGGGGATGTAGGCGGCCAGCGGCAGTCGCGGGAAGCTATAGCCCGGCAGGAAGCCCTCAGAAGCGAAGTACCGATAGGTGTAGAAGTCGGAGTGCATGCGGTCGGTGTCTTCATTGCGCAGTAGTCGCAATTGGCCCTCGGCTTCGCGACGTCGGGCCTCGGCGGCGTCGCGCGCTCGCCGATTCACCGCGCTGTCCAACACGATCCGGTTCTGCTCCTGTTGATCGTCGAGCGCCGACTGGTAGAGCTGACGCCATCGGTCACAAGCGCGGTCGAACCCCTCGGCGGCTCCCGCAATGACCGAATCGGACCACTCGTCGTGCCACCACGCTGTGGCATGCAATTCATCCTGCAGCGGACCGATGAGCTGGCGGGCGCGTTCAGTTGCGCGACGGGCCGCGTCCGGGTTCGCCAACGCCTTGAGAAGGTCGGATGTCACCGGCATGTCGGCTTGAGTGATGTCGAGCAACTCCGGCATGCGTGAGCGCAGGTTCGCTCCGGTCTCCGACAGCCACAACGCATGCAGGTGCGAGGCCAGCAACGCCTCGTTGGTGAGGTCCAGCCGGGGTGGGGCGACGGCTCCGGCGACCATGTCGGCCGAGCGGCGGAAGTAGTACTGGTCATGTGCGTTGCCGGTCGCGCAGTACGTGGTCACCAACGCCGGCTGACCGGAGCGTCCCGCGCGTCCGCTGCGCTGCGCGTAATTGGCCGGCGTGGGCGGAACATTGCGCATCGCCACCGCGTTGAGACTGGCGATATCGACGCCGAGTTCCATCGTCGGTGAGCAGTACAACAGTTTGAGAATCCCTTGGCGGAAATCCTTTTCGCGGTCTTCACGGTCGGTGGCCGACACCTGCGCGGTGTGCTCACGGGCGTACATGCCGCCTAGCTGCGGTGCGATGTTGCGGTAGAGGCTCAAGAAAAACGGGTTCACCCTCGTCCCCTGGTCCGGATCGAAACCCTTGCGCAGCGGATCGGGTGCACCCGAGGACCCGTCGCCCGCCGTCCAGATGACCGCCGAGGCCTTCAACCGATAATTCGGCCCGGCCGTCCGGGGAATGTCCACGTGGGTGAGCAGACCAGCGCGGGCGAGGGTGGCCAGAATGTCTTCGATGACCTTCTGCGCGTCGGCGATGTCGAGTGGATCACCCGACAATGTCAGGCCGCTGGCCTCGCGAATGAACCGTCCGAGGGCCGAACGGCCGGTCAGTCGAACTTCCGAACGGGGACGCCCAGGCGCGCCTGACTGCGTCGACACCACGCCGGGTTGCGGCCGCGGCTCGCGCGGCGGGATCGACCACAGGCCCCGGAGATGTTGGTCCGACTGTCGTTTCAGCCGGTCGAATCCGTCGTCGGTGAGACACTCGACGTCGACCGCGAGTTCTCGACGAAACTCGTCAAGGACGATGCGGCACAGTTCTTCTCGTCGGCCCGCTGCCGCGTCGCGCAACGGTCGGTATGTGGACGACCAGAGGTTGTCGTCAGCGGCGATCTCGGACAGTGACTCGTAGCCGATGCGCAGTAGCCCCGTCTGCTCCAGGTTAGGCATCGTCACCCGCCAGCCGCGTTGCAGGTCGGCGTAGAGGCGGTATTCGATGAACTCCTTGAAGGCGCGTTCGGCCGAACTCCGTGCACCGTAGACGGCCTCGGGGTTGGCAGCGTAGTCGGCGAACGGTATACCCAAGCTCTCGACCACCCGTTCGGCGACACTGTCGTGAAGCAGGGAGTCGGCCTGCACGGCCTTGCTCAATGCGCCGCGCAACTGCGTCATCTGCACGAAATCATTGAAATGGCCGGCCTGCAAACTGGCGTCCTGGCGATTGTCGACGAAGGTGAGCAACTTACGACTCGACGCGCTCAATTCGTCATCGGGAATCGCGTTGAGGGCACGCACAATTGACGTACTGACAACTGAGACAGCCGAGCTCCGACCTTCAGCATCCAGCGTTGCCAGCTTGGCGAAGTCATTGCCGCGCGCTTGTTCATAAGAGACCTTGCACCGCAGGCAGAAGCGGAAAGGCGCTGGTACGAAAGCCGCTTCGACGCCGCCCGCCGTGACCTCTGCGCCGGTGGTGTCGACATGGACGCGGCGCGGAAGGTAAGGGCGGCGGCGCTCGAGGACATCACCGTCTGAGAGCCAGGAGTCCGGCAGTCGTCCCTCGGGAACAGGGTCGACGGGCCACGGCTGCGGACTGGAGATGTATAGGTAACCATTGGCTTGATCACCGCCGCTGGCGTCTCGGTCGCGCCTCGGTCGGTATGAAACGGCCGACCCTTCGGTTGATCTGGCGACGACCAGATACTCCTGTCCGCACTCGCGGCAGAAGGCCAATGGCATCAGCAGGTCGCCGGGCCTGTCGGGCACCGTCACCTGGTACCGCGATGTGATGTGTCGCCGTGCTTCGTCCTCGATCGAGACATACACGGTGTCGCCCTTGGACAAGAACTGGTGCAACCGGAATGCGAACAGCGGCCTGCCGGTATCGGGGCGCCGCGCCGACGATCCGGCTAGCAGTGTCGCCCGGATCGCCTGCTCGCACTCATCGACGGTGGTTCCGGTATCTGACGCCAGACGGGCCGCGGCGTCGCGGACCTTCACCGGCTCTTCGCGGATGATCCGGCCCGTCTCCTTCTCTGCGGCTAGGCCGAACTTAGACTCGATCCACGTCGCCAGCGGCGAGTTCGCCAATGCCTGGTAGGTGCCGGCGGCTCCCCCTCGACGCACCTCGTGGCGGAGCCCGTCGATGTCGGATGGTTCGCCGTTGGTGGCTCTGTCCAGCGTCTCCCCGATCACCCGCTCCGGGGTGACTTCCGTACCGAACAGGTTCGATGCGACCTGCGCCACGACTCGCCGCTGGGCGGCGGTCGATCCCTCGCTGGCCATTGTCGCCGATGTACCGACACACTGAAGATCCGGCGATTGACACGCGTCCCGCACGCGCCGAACCAGCATCGCCACGTCGGCGCCCTGGCGGCCGCGGTAGGTATGCAGTTCGTCAAGCACGAGGAATTGCAGCCCCCTGGCCGCGTCGACGAGTCTGCGCCGCTCTTCGGGCCGAGTGAGCATCAGCTCCAACATGACGTAGTTCGTCAGCAGGATGTCGGGCGGGTTACGCAGAATCGCCTCGCGCCGCTCCCCTTCCTCCTGTCCGGTGTACCTGGCGAAGGTCACCGGCTCGTTGCCTTCGCCATAGCCGAACCGAAGGAACTTCTCCAGTTCGCCGACCTGGCTGTTGGCCAAGGCGTTCATCGGATACACGATGAACGCCTTGACGCCGGCCTCACGCGGCTGCGACAGAACCCGGTCGACAATCGGGACGATGTACGCCAGTGACTTGCCGGACCCGGTGCCGGTGGTCAGGACATAACTCTTGCCCGACCGCGCAGTTTCCACTGCCTCGCGCTGGTGTCGATGCAACGTGATGGTCTGGGCGCCCGGATCGTCGATGTGGTTCTTCGGCCGGAAGATCTTCGCGCACTCCGCTTGCAGCAGTCCTTCCCGGACCAAATCATCGACCGACCCGCCGGTGGCGAACATCGGGTTGAGCGAGATCCAGGGCTCCGGCCACTGCTTACCTTCGGCTAGCTCATCCTGGACGTGCTGGTGGACTCTCGGGTCGAACGGTTCTACCGCGCTCGTGGTGAACGAGCGGTAGTCATCGATCAGTTGTCGATGTACCCGAAAGACGTCCATCGTCCCCCTGTTGATCGATGACGGGTTCCACGCTAAGCCGGTCGTAGGCACTGAGGCCAGCGCTGGTTAGGCGCATCTGCGGCCTCGCCCAGTGGTCAGTCCCCCGATGGAACATACCGGTGATACGCGACTGTTCGCGGGCTGTTCACCGCACCAAATCACCTGGCCCCAACGTCACTAAACTCGGAAGATCGGGTCAGGCCGGACAGGGAACGTCGCTGGCGAGGTAGCGATAGACAGTGGCCCGAGAGACGCCGAGCATCTTCGCTATGTCGGTGGCCGCCACTCCCTTCTCCCGGAGGTCGCGCGCCTTGGTCGCGGTGGCGTCATCGACGATTCGGGGGCGACCACCCTTGCGTCCGTTGGCTGCGGCTGCTGCTAGTCCCGCACGCGTGCGCTCAATCATGGTGTCGCGTTCGAGTTGGGCGAACGCGGCCATGATCGTCAGCATCGCCTTGCCCATCGCACCCTCGGTGTGAAGGCCTTCCGTGATACTGCGAAATCCGATGCCTCGTGACGTCAACGCGTCTACGACGGCGAGAACATGTTGGGTATTGCGTCCGAGCCGGTCGAGCTTCCACACCGTGAGGACGTCACCTTCTCGCAAGTGGTCGAGGCACTTCTCAAGACCGGGTCGGTCGGCGGTGGAACCGCTGACGCCCTGATCGCGGAACACGCGCTCGACACCTGCCTCACGGAGTGCGTCCAGCTGCAGCGCCATGTTCTGGTCGGCGGTCGAGACCCTCGCATACCCGATTACTGCCATGGCGGCTCCTAGTCGCATAAACCCATCGGTTCCCTGGTTTTGAGAATAGTGGTTTTGAGACGGGTTTTCAAGACAGGCGGCCAGCTGCGTCGCGGCTGGTGGCGTATCGGCGGTGCCGAGCGTGTCTCACTCTCAACAACCCATCGTTTTAGAGACGGCTCAACTCATGACGAAGTGCGACGAGCCGCGCGGTGGGCCGTTCCGATGCTAGCGGCGACGCGCGAGCCGTAGTACGATGTCAAGCAGATGTCAGACAAGGAGATGGAGTGATGGCCTCAGTTGGCGTTCGCGCCCTTCTAAGGGACGCGGCAGCAATATTTGAGCGCATTGAGCATGACCAAAAGCCTGTGCTAATCACGCGACGCGGGCGACCTTTCGCAGCTCTGGTGCCGGTAGACCCCGAGCATGCGGAGGCGCTGATCCTCTCATACTCACCAGAAATCGCGGAGAGCCGTCGCCTGGCTGAAAATGCCCGAAACGAGGGAAGGACTATCCCTCTGGAGGTCGCCCTCGCCAGCCTGGATGCTGAAGATACTCCCGCATCAGAAGTCCGACAGACGTGTTCTGATCCTGTTGAGCTAGGTGACGCGGAGGAGGATCCGTTTCCTGGACTCGTTCAACTGGTAGGCGCAGATGAAATCGATCGGCAAGTGCAGCAAATCACGAAAGATGTATTGCAAACGGCAGTCGATACGCGCCTCGTTTCACTGGATGAGCGGCGTGTCTTAGAGCCAAAGGTGGCATGCATGAACGAGCGCATGCTTAAGTTGCAATTAGGTCACGTGCTGAAACGACATTTGTTGACCGCAATTTGTGGCAGTGCGGCGGGTTTTGGCGCGATAATCGCATTATCTCCAGACCGTCTACTCACAAAAGCAGTTACGGATGCGGCTCTGGGCGAGGCCGCTACTCTGGTGGATTCTATAGTTGGGGGCAATGTTGCTGCGGTGAGTAAGCGCAAAGGGAAACTATCGCCGGATCTTTTTGAGGCATCGATGGAAGCAAGCGTCATTGCGCTTGAGCAATCCGATAAATCCCTAATCTAGGTTGCAGCAGGCCGCAGGTATCCTATTGTTTCCCGCCGCCTGCAGGAGGCGGGGAACCCAGCCTTTGCGCGAGTATGCTGTGCGCATCATCGCGCTGAATACTGACGTTTTGGACGCCTAATCGGGTTATAGCGAGAACCGCGCCGACAACAGCGCCGACAGTTGTAGAAAGTAATAATTGGGACAAGCAGTCCGAGCCGCCACTAAGGATTCCAGCCAGGGAGGCGACGACGCCAACGAGAATATACCAAAAGGTAACGTCTCCCAAAAGCTGACGAATTCTTAGGCTAAAGAGCGGAGATACGACAGTCAGAAGAGCAAGCGCCACCATAAACGTGCCAAGGAGCAGTGTGCAAGTGGAAAAGAAAAGAGAAATATCCGCCGTCTTGGAAAAATCGATATGAGGAGTCAATAATAAATAACATACGACGCCAGCTGCTGGCGTAATAGACCATCGCAACACACCGTTGGTGCGATTCACTCAGGCATCTCGAATCTATTGAAGAACCTGTGGAAGTCGCGCTTTCGAAGGATTCTCACAACTTTCAGCACTCCAACTCCGTCTATCCGCAAGTCCCATAGTGCCTTCGGGCCGGGATCCCACTGGCAGACCGCGACGTCAAGTCCGAGAGGCACCGCTATCCAAGCACCTTCGCGACCGGCAGGACAGTGCATTGGTTGCGCTTCACTTAAGAAGTCCTCCGTCAGAGATTGAAGCCTACGGAGCCGTCCTTTGCAGTCAACCACAAGGTCGCGGCACAGCGCCGACGGTTGGCCGTCCGGGTCGCTTTTAACCAACTCAACAGTGAAACGCTTAGGCCTCACCATCGCTGTCCTATGACCCCCCTGATCAGACTTTGCCTAGCCCGCCCGATGTGACGGAGCTTACAGTAATCGGCGCATGCGTTCGCCAGATACGCGACTTGGCTACGTGCTAGCGGAGATAGAGTGCCGACAGAGGACGGTCCTCCAAGGATCCATCGTTTTCGAGACAGAGCACAGGGGTATGACCGACGCGCTTGCACGCCGATGACAACCTAGTCGTGCACCGGTCGTGACCGACCCGGACTGACCGAAGATCAAGGCCGACTTGTCGGCCATCTCTGCGAACATGGCCTGGTGGAATTCATAGCCGGATCAACCGACCTGCGCATCACGGCGGGATCTTTCGAAGACCTCCTGAAAATGGGCTCGTTCGACTCGATCGAGGACCTCCAAGCAGCTTTCAAATCGAGGGTACGACAAGAGGTGGCCGCTCTCGTGGGACAAATGGCCGCAGCGGACGCATTCGACCTCATCGAACTAATGAGGCTACGTGAAGTGCCCATTTCACCGGTATTGGGACTGGAACCGGACTTCGAAGGCAGCGGTGCGGCGTTAGAGATGATTGTTCTGATTCTTACCTGTCGAGCGTGTCGCCTGGCGGTGGACCCGAATCCGGTCGATGCCCCGCATCCCCACGAATTAATACCAGCGCTGCACGACGCCGCAATGCGCCTGCTTCAGTTGACAACCTTTTACGTAATGGCGAGTGCTCGCTTTTCCGACGAGCCACTCGCCGCGCTGGCTGCCGAGTACCAAGCCAACGTGGTCAATGTCCGAACGATGCAGTATCCACACCTGCAGGATCAGCAGAACGCCGCCCTCCTCAACAGCGACCGTTTACGCGACGTCGTCGAGACGGCGCTTGGCTTCAGCTACGAGCAGTTCGTTCAAGCGCGTGATGCGATCGCAGATCTTTACAGCGACCGGTTCATGGCTCTCCGGGACGAGACTGCTGCAATCGTTGAGGAGTACGGAACGCCTGACGCGGTCCCGCCAGATGTCGGAGAGCGATTCGGCGAGGCCATGATCCAGATGATGTTCCTACCCGGCGAGAGGGCTCACTTCACCACTGGTGATCTCACTGACCGCGTGGACTACGACGCCGAGGTTCTTCAGCGAATCCTCAATGCCTTCAGCATCAAATTCAACGAGCGCGACCCAGGAGATGCAGTCATCGCCTTCCTACGAGGCGACAACCCCTTTCGAACGGCTGGCTTAGTTACTGACGGCCAGGGCAACTATGTGATCGCCGGTAACCCAATTGGTGTCGATGCTCTTCGATACATCGTTGAAGAGGCTTTGAAGGACGGTCCCAGATGGAACGCCTACGACAAAGCGCGAACCGCGTTCAGCGAGGGGCTCGCGATCCACGAGATCGAAACACTTCTGCAGACCGAGGCCCAGTACCGGGGGCTAAGGTACTTCGCCCCGAAGGAGGGTGTCGACACAAGCGACTTGGGTTCCGGTTGCACCAACCTGACGAAAGTTGCGAAGGAGACGGAGTGCGACGGGCTGTTCATCATCGACGATCTCGCATTGTGCGTCGAGGTCAAGGGACGTAGCGTTGCCGACCAGGCCCGACGCGGCGATGTCCGCCGACTGGCGCGGGAACTTGCCAATATTGTTGGATCCGCAGCGACCCAAGCACGTCGGCTCGAGAAACTTATCGAGGAGAACGGCGGCATCTGGCTGGCCGACCGCACCTGGCTTGACCTCGACTTCGTTCGCGAGGTTCGGTCCATCGCTGTGTGTCTTGATGACATCGGTCCGCTGGCTATCGCGATGGATGATCTGCGCCGAGCCGGCATTCTTAACGATGACAAGTTGCCTTGGATCACCTCTCTGCACGACCTGTCCGTGATCGCCCAGGTCGTGGATCGGCCCGCCGAGTTTCTCTTGTATGTGAGGCGGCGATCAGATTCAGGGGTCGCGAAACTGTACCGTGCGACCGATGAACTTGACCTTTTCATGTTGTTCCTAAGCGACGATCATCTCTACACCGAACCGGATCCCGATCAAGTCGCCTCGGATCATCCAATGACACCCAAGCCAACGAAAGCCGCTCGCCGACGCTTCAGACGTTCGCAGAATCCCACGCGCGTTTTGACCCACACCAACCCACTGGACGCATGGATGTACCAAGAAGACGGATCCAGTCCATTCCCGGCCGAGAAACCAGCATTCGCGTCGAACCCGTTCATTCTCAAGCTGGTTGACGGCCTGACGACTCGGCGGCCGCGCGGATGGCTGCGAGTTACAGCTGACTTGCTGGCGGCCTCTGGGGAATCACAGGCTAACCTCGAGCGTGCCACTAAGTCCGTCCTCAATTTGACTCGGCGGGATCACCAAAGCCACACCGCGATGCAAGCATTCGCGGGCCTCTGGGGACTACCTGTGATCATCGTGGGGTCATGCCCACTCGGAACTCCCCCGGCGAAGGCGATCGAAAATCTGTCGACTTACGCGAAAGCGAAGAAGTACCAGTTGAAGTCGGATCGAGCGGTATGTATTTCGTTCGACGAGGCAGGTGAAGTATGTGACGTCGCGTACCATAACGATCGTATCGTCGACGATCCCGAGATGGAGAAGCTCGTAGAGCGACTTCAACTCCAACCACCTCGGCAGCAGTCAAGGCCGCGGCCGAGAAAGCCCCGGAAGTCAAAACCGACTCAACGACGTCGAAATACACGAAAGCGCCGATGACAGCCAGATCGTTTTGCAGGGCGCTTCCGGGGGTGGGTCATGACTGCTGTCGCGGGTAAAGGTGGTCCAAGTGGGCCGATTGTCGTTTCGATCGACTCTTGCCCCAGCTGCTGTGATAACGCTGATTCCAGCTGATGGCCCACCAATGCAACGCCGACAACTGAGTTTTCGCTTGAAAACGCTTGACGAAGGAGCAGCTTGCGACGTGCGATCATCGTGGGCGTTGTCCGAGGGCGCGGATGATCCGCCGGTGTGGTGCTATTGCAATTCAATTGCGTCGAGTTGGCCGATGCTGCGGCGGTAGTCGGCGCGAGAGCCGGCTTCGATTGTCTCCAGGATGACTTGATAAGGCTTGGGCGGTCCCACCTCTACTTCGACGGCGTTCTTCGCGGCCAGTCCCGCCCGATCGAGTGCGTCTCGAATCGCCGCGAGTTTGACCGAATCAGCCACGTTGTCGTCGGTTGCCATCTTCAACAGTTCGCACGCCATCCGATCGGCTGCTTCCTCGATCCGTTGCCGCGCTTTGCGTTTCACCTGCGGCGCCTTGGCGCCGTGGAAGTCGCAGACGTTCGTTCCGTGGCGCGCGGCGTTCTTGCACTGGTCGCCGTTCTTCCTGTGCGCGGTGCATCGCCGCTCCGGATGGGCACTGCGTTCCCACCGGTCGATAGGTCGGGATCTCGATAGGTCAGTCATCTTCGGTTCCTATAGCGGTCTACGTCGTTGCTCTATCCGCCGTCGTGCTCTGGTGCGCCTTTGTGGGCGCCGCAGAAGGAGTCTCGGTGGTACTGACGACTGTCATGACCCTATTCTCTGCGCATTCGACCGCTCACGCGATTGTTTTCGGCGTGTCGCGGTCGGGAACTCGGACTAAATCCATACGTGCAGCGACGTAGCCGGATGGCAATCGCTATACATTTCGCATACCCTGAGACGCTGGCTCATCCGCGACATGACTATCGGTGCAATTTTGCGCTGTTCGGCTCAATCGCAAGCGATTGCTTGAATTGTGTTACGGGGTGTTACGGGGTGTTCGGGCGCTATTCGCATATGGGGATTTTTAGAATCGGCAAAACACCCCGTAACACCCTGTAACAAATGGCTCTTTCCGCTGGTCAGTGCGGCTGCAGTAGCTCAGCGTCAGCGTCGTTCTGCTCGGTTGTTTCCGCCAGTTCGGCCAGCGCGTTGGCCGACAGGTTCGCCGCCACGATGGCATCGCGACCGTCTTGGGAATGCTGATAGCGCAGCGCTGCCTCCACGGTCTTGTGCCCGAGACGAGCCATGTTCTCAGCCAACGAAGACACCGCAGCGTTCTTCGTTCCGGCAAAATGGCGCAGATCGTGAGACGAGATATCTCCTATGCCAATATCTCTGGCCGCCGGCTGAAAAACGTCTTTGTTGAATACGCGATCATTTAGGTGACAGCCACCCCGCGCAGGTTCGAACAGCAACGCATTAAGACTCCTGCCGACATGCCTCGCCAGGTGCTCTTTCACGTCGTCGCGTATATGCGGGGGAACCGTCACGATGCGTTCGTCGCCGGTTTTTGTCGTGCTGATCCGGCACCACTGATCGGGATTGTCCGGATCTCGACGATGTCTCACCGCACGGCTGATCGTGACCGTCGTGCAATCGCGGCCGATGTCCTGGCGGCGCAACTCGGATACCTCCCCGAAACGCAGTCCGCACCAACCCGCCAACAGCACCAGCACGCGAAAACGCTCGAAGCGCGGGTCAGCGCCGAGCTTGTCGGCGATGCCGTGCAGCTCGACCGTCGTAGGTGTCTTGTCCTTCTTCTTACCCCGGGGACTCATCGCGCCGCGCACATCGCAGGGATTGCGGTCCAGCAGGCCGTCGCGCACTGCAGTGTTGCAGATCATGCTCAAAATGCCGTAGGCGTGCCGGTTGCGGGTTGCTTTCGTGGCGTCCAGAGACGCAAACCACGTGCGAACCGCCGCAGGGGTCAAATCCCGCACAGCCAGCGTGCCTAGCTTCGGTTCGATCAACTGCGACCATTTTGCGTTGTATTCGATTCGCGTGCTCTGAGCCAGTTTGCGTTGATCAATCACTGTCTTGCCGTATGTAGACAGCCGCAGCACTTCGGCTTGCTTCTGCGTTGCGCGCTCGGTCGGTGTTTTCCAGCGCTCCCCGTTGATCGTGCAACGTTCCTTATAATCGCGTTCTTGCGCTAACCACCCTTGTGCGAACGTCTTTGACGCGAACGTGTGCGGTGCGTAATGCCGTCTCCCGTCAGGGCCGATGTAACTAGCTTGATAGCTCGGCCGCTTAGTTGGCTGCTTCTTGATTTTGCCCCAGTCGCGACGGCTCATCGTTTCGCTCCGGGAAAACCGGTTTGTCTGACGAAAGCAAACGGATCTGTTTGCATTTTCTCTGTCTCGAATCCTGCGGACTTAGTACCTGAACTGCGGGGTTGCTCTGATCTACCCCCATCTTACCCCTTGAGATTGTTGCAGGCGTTGTTTTGTTGTAGCTTGTTGTGACTGCGGATGGACCCGTAATCGACTGTGTCACAAGCGTTTTACCTGGCACATGTGTCATTTGCTACGACCGCGGCCGCAGGTTCGAATCCTGCCGGGGGCACCAGGGTTGACACAGGTAAGACGCTGTTTTTCAGGTCACAGTCCGAACTTATATGGCCCCGCACGCCCTCAAGGAGATGTCGGCCTCAAAGCCAACCTCGAAGGAACCGAGCTCGACGTCGACGCCGTCACAGTCGCCTGAGTGATCACTAGGCGGATCTACCTGGGGGATTATCACTGGCGCCCCGCCGAGCGGTGGGATCAGCAGTACGCTCAGCCAATGGCGGACACGTCGTACGCCAAGTGCGGCGATCTCAGCCTGGCGTATCAGGTGTTCGGCGACGGGCCTGTAGAGCTCGTCGTCGTCGGACCGTTCGTCAGCCACCTCGAGCTGGCCTGGACCCTCCCCCAGTTCAAGGCGTTCATGGAGCAGCTCGCCACGTTCTGTCGAGTCCTCTTGTTCGACAAGGCCGGCGTCGGGCTGTCGGACCCGGTGCCAAAAGTTCGCACCCTCGATGATCGGGTGGCCGAGATCGAGGCCGTCATGGACGCCGTCGGCTTCGGACGGGCCGTCGTCTCCGGTCTGAGTGACGGTGGACCGGCGTCCATGATGTTCGCGGCAGCACGGCCGGAGCGAGTGCGGGCGCTGATCCTATGCGCCACATACTCGTTCCATCCCTGCGGATGGGACGACATGAATCGTGACCCGGGAGAGCTGCGGGCGCGCTTCCTTTCCGAGCTAGGTGAGGACTACACGCCGTCCGTTGAACAGCTGGCTCGCTGGCTGGAAGGCAGCCGCGCCGTGCGCTCGGGGTGGGGCAGCGGTGCGGCAGCCAGCATCAGCGCGCCGTCGGTCCGGTCCATACGCCAGCTCGCAATGTTGGAGCGCATGAGCGCGAGCCCGGGAATGGCGCGGGCGTCATTCGAAGCGGCCTTTCTGACCGACCTGCGCCCGATCCTGCCGACGATCACCACTCCAACCCTGGTCATCCATGCCCGTGAGGACCCCGCGGTTCCGGTGCAGGGCGGCCGGTATCTCGCAGACCACATCCCCGGCGCGCGGTACCTCGAGGTCGAGGGTGTGGACCACGCACCCTTCTTGACCGAGCCCGACAAGATCCTGACCGGCATCGAGGAGTTCCTCACCGGCGGCCACGCCGCGCCCGCACAGTCACATCGCGCCCTGCGCACCGTGTTGTTCACCGACATGGTCGCCTCGACCCAACACGCTGCGGCGGCGGGCGATGAGCGGTGGCGGGCGGTGCTGTACCGCTTTGGTGAGATCACCGCCGAACTCACGCAGCGGTTCGGCGGCACGGTGGTCAAGAGCACCGGTGACGGCCACCTCACCACGTTCGACGGCCCGACGCAGGCCATCCGCTGCGCCGAGGCGTTGCGCGCTGACACCGAGATCCTGGGCATCCAGATTCGCGTCGGCATCCATACCGGCGAATGCGAACTACTGGACAACGACATCGGGGGAATCGCGGTACACATCGCGGCGCGCATCCTCGGGCAAGCAGGGGCGGGCGACATCCTCGTGTCCCGTACCGTGCGTGACCTGGTCGTCGGGTCGGGCACTGGCTTCGAAGACCGTGGCAGCGTCGAGCTGCGTGGTGTGCCCGGCACCTGGCAATTGCTAGCGGTCGATCGCCACGGCCCGCGGCCGGGGTCGCCTGAGGCGGAAGTGGCGTCAACCCCCACCCCTGGCCGTCGGACCGCGATGCGACGCTCGGACCGAGCCGTGGAGCTGATTGCCACTCGCGCACCGTGGGTTCTCCGCGGGATGGCGCACCTCGCCCCGGCCACCGTCCGCCGCTGAACGGTCAACCGCCACACCCGCACCCCCGTCGGTCACACCAATCCCACCGACTACCGACGCCGTGCCGAGCGAACCGCACCTGTTGCCGGATCCCCCCGGGGCACCAGCGTGCGCAGAGCACCTCCGCAAGCACCTCATCTTCGTGCTTGCGAGGGATGTACAGCGATTCGCGCTAGTTGTGCGCGGGCGCCCGTTCGGTCAGGTCTACGACCTTCGCGGCGGGGGCACTCGTCTTGACCGACTCAATGCCTTTGTAGGCACTTTCCTTCATCTCATAGGCCTGGCTGGCGGCGACGATCTCGCCGTTGGCGGCTTTGAGGTGGAACCGAAACTTGCCGGCTTTGTCCTTGCTGATCTCGAACTTGGCTGCCATTGCAGTTCTCCTTGTTCGCTTCTACGAACAGCAAACACGCTACGCCGCGCGAGGGCGCCCGAGAAGGGACTGCTCACCTCAGGTTCGTGCCAGCACGAACGCCTCGATGTGTCGATCTCCGGCCCGCACTTCGTACTTCCGCCAGCCGGGATACAGCGCGACGCCTTCGGCCCAGATCTCGTCGCGCTCGTCTGGGGTCGCGAGCCGCGCGGTGGCCCTCCAGGTATCGCGGCCGACGGTGACCGTCGCTTCCGGATCGGCCTTCAGATTGTGGTACCAGGCCGGATGCCTGGTACCGCCGAAGTTGGACGCGATCAGGCCCACGCCGTCCGGGCGCGGGATTCCGTACACGGCGACGGTGCGGCGTTCGCCGGATTTGGCGCCGGTGGTGGTGAGCATGACCACGGGAATCCCGGTCACCACACCGGCGAAGCTGTTCCTGCCACCAGTGGCCTTGGTGATGAGACGGTCGAGGTGGTGCGCCGTCGGGCGAAGAAGCGCCGCACCCACGGTCGTGGATGCGAAGCGGCGCATCATCCGGTGAAAAGCATTCGCATCGTCGAACGACCGCCCGGGCATCGTGTCATTGTGGCCCGCTCGCCCCGGCTGGACAAGCAGTGGAAAACCCACCCCATGAGTCACAAACGCCATTAAGCTGCTGGTCGTGGGCGTGAAGGTGTTCGCCAAGGGCCGCGGGCGATGGCTGGCGATCGCGGCGTCGCTCGTCGTCTCCGCCGCCATGATCCACGCGCAGGGCACCAAGACACGGTGCTGCGTCGAGACGCCCGCGCCAACTCCCACCACCAGCGCCGCCGCCGCGCGGCCGCCCGCCAGCGCACCGCGCACCGCCAGTCCGGCCGAGGTGGAATCGCTGACAGCCCTGGCACCGCCCGCCCCGTCCGCCGGCCAGCAATTCCAGCTCGCATTGCCTCACAGCGTGGGATCCGAGGAACGGTTGCAGGTCAAGACCATCTGGGCGGCCCGCGTCATCACCGTGCTCTTCCCTCAGATCAAGACCATCTACGGATACCGCGAGGATCCGTTGCCGTGGCATCCCAACGGGCTGGCGATCGACGTGATGATTCCGAACTACCACTCCCCCGAAGGCATCGAGCTCGGCAACCAGATCGCCGGCTACGCCTTGGCGAACGCGAAGCGGTGGGGCATCAACCACGTCATCTGGCGGCAGAAGATCTACCCGGGCATCGGCGGCGGCAACTGGATGGCGGACCTGGGCTCGGAGACCGCCGACCATTACGACCATGTTCATATCGCGACCGGCGGAGGCGGCTACCCGACCGGGCACGAAACGTATTACATCGCCTCGATGACCCCCACGCCGCAGGACTGATCCGCTAAGTCATTACCCAGCAACAGGATTGGGCACCTTCCATAGCACGCACCACGGGCGGGGTCGGCGGATCGACGTATCCGATCAGCCCACACCACCGTCTGCCGATGTGGTTGCCACCGGGATAGTTTTTGATTGCTGACGCCGGAAATAGTTGCTCAATGCTGGTTTGCCAGCTTTTGCTATTCGCCGCGCAATCCCGCACCGCACGCCGCATAATGAGGCCGTTGTCACCATCACTGAGAGAAGGAGCCGAGAGTGAAGACTGTTTGCGGGCTGCGGATGTTATGTGTTGCTGCTGTCGTTGCTGCCGCGTTAACGGTAGGTAGCGGGGTCGCCGTCGCCGACGATGACGGGTACCTGGGCCAATTGAAGAAGATCGGCGTGGTGTGGCAGCCGGGTGGCGAAGGCACTCTGATCTCGCTGGGGCACGCCATCTGCTCGGATCGCGCCGCGGGCAAGACTCCGGACGAGCTCGCGACCGACGTTCATTCCGGGTTGAGCAGTTCCTTCAACTACGGCGACGCCACGGCCATCGTGAGCGCGGCGGAATCGAACTACTGCCCCTAATCGATCCAGAGGCGTCGTCGTGACGGCGTCTCCGTCATGCCGGCCCGGCGGCGAACGCCGCCACCGGCATTTCGACGCTCCCCTGACAGGGACCGCTGTTGATGTCGGTGTGCCAGGTCCCGCGTAGCGAACCATCGGGCTGCGGTGTGTAGAAGGCCCACGACCTCGCGGGTGCCCATACCTTCGAAACGCCTTCGCCCATATAGCAATCCCATTGGAAATCGAAGCGCTCAACCCACTTGGCGCCGTCCCAGGTGTAGTGCGAAGGCTGGGGCAACGTCGGATTCTTCGGCGTGGGGCCGTTGCTGGCGGTGGCCACGCACCTGCCCGCGGAGCATGCGGTGGTGAAGACGTAGTCCGCGCTGAAGGTCGGTTCGGATTGGGTGGCGGCGACGCTGGTGCCGGTTTTGCTGACCGCATACCTCACCAGTGAGTACTTGCCGTTCCACGCCGGCGCCAAGGCATGCGCGCCTATGCCGGGCGCGCCGACGACCGATGCGGCGGCGGCAGCGAGCACCGCAACTACCCGAAACCTCGGCCGCATTGCGTCAATGATGGGCGTTCGATGGCGCGGGGTGGTCTCGGCGCGGACACGATCGCAGTGCCGTCGCGGGTTTTCATCCCACCCGCAGTAGGAACAACCCGTAGGCGGCGATCGACTGCGCGTCGGCGATCACTCCCCCGCGCATCATCCGCTCGACCTCCGCACGCGCAAACCACGCGCTGCGCATGTCCTGTTCCTCGTGCTCGAGGTCGGCTTCTCCCTCGGCGATACCGGTGGCCAAAAACACCCAGCCCCGCTGACTGGTCATTCCGGGTGCGACGTCGAGCTGGCCGAGCGCCTCGAACGACGTTGCGCTCAATCCGGTTTCCTCCCGTAGCTCGCGCGCGGCCAGCTCGGCCGGTTCGGCGTCGACCAGGTCGGGAGCGGTGCCTTGCGGAAACTCCCAGCGTCGCTCGCCGAGGGGATAACGAAACTGTTCGACCAACCGGAAGCGGTGCCCGTCGTAGGGCATCACGAGCGCATAGGTCGGCTTGTCGACGACGCTGTAGATGCCCTTGCTGCCGTCCGGGCGGCGGATGTCATCCTCTCGCAGCACCATCCACGGGTTCCGGTAGATCTCACGGGTCGCGAGGCGTTCGATGAAAGTCACGACGCCAGTATCGCCGTGAATAGGGAAACTCAACGGTGGCGACGGCGGGGAGTAGCGTCCGAAGCTATGCCGTCCCCCGAAGCCATCACCGAGACCGTCAAACGCTACCTTGCGCTGGTCGCAACCGGCACCGCCGACGACATCGTGACCCTCTACGCCGTTGACGCCACGATCGAGGATCCGATCGGATCCGACATCCGCCGCGGCCATGACGCCATCCGCGCGTTCTATGCGGGCTTCCAAGACGCCAAGAAGGACACCGAACTCGCCGAAATACGGATCGGCGGCGGTGAAGCCGCCTTCTTCTGGCATCTGACGCTCGACGCCGGTGACAGCCGCACCCGGATCTCGCCGATCTCGACGATGTCGTTCGACGGCGACGCCAAGATCACGTCGATGCGCGCGTTCTGGTCGCCCGCCGACGTTCAGGTTCTGTAGGCCGGCCGGACGCCTCGCCAATTCTGTTGGCTGACGGCTTAACTCGGGATGCGCCCGAGGATGCCCTGCACGAGGGTGGTGGCGTCGTCACCGAGATCGCGTCCGATCACATCGACGTCGACCACGACGTTGGCCTTGGCCGCCAGGGCCCGCAGTGCGCTGGTGCGCTGGCCGCCGACGTCGGTGGTGCGGCCGTTGTCCTGCACGGTCCCAAGGGTGCTGCGCACCGAGGTCACCGGGCCGGTTTGCGTCGGTGTGCCGACCGTGTAGATGCCGGACACGCCGCCGTGCGAGTACGTCAGCTGCTTTCCGGCGCAGCCGTTGATCTGATTGACCGCGCTGGTGACGAAAGCCTTTGCGGCCGCGGCATTCTCGAATGTCGCGACGAACTCCGAAACCCCATGCGGGAAACCATTGGTGTGCTGGCCCAGGTCGACGCCGTAGATGGCGCGGTAACCGCTGTCGCGATAGGACGCGGTCAGGCCGTTGAACACCGCTTGGGTGCACTCCGGGGGGTCGAAGCTGTCGCCCGGCTGCAGTTCATGCGTCTGAGTCCACGTCTTGTTGACGTACATGCCGGGCGCTTTGATGAGGGCCGCAACGTCTTCACCGGTGAGCACCAGCGACTGTAGGCCCTCGGCCGTCACCGAAGGTTCCGGCGGCGCGGGTGCAGCGGCACTCGGCTTCGCCACACCCGTGGCGGTGGTCCCGCCCGAGTGCGCTGGTCGGGCTGACGCTGTCGTACGCCTTCACCGTCATCGCCGTGGTGGCGCTGGTGCTGTGGGCGACGCTCGGCGACAACCACACCGGCCAGTCGACAGCGCACTCGGGCGGGACCACCGCCACGGGTGTGGCGAAGCCGAGTGCCGCTGCACCCGCGCCGCCGGAACCTTCG
>NZ_LZKI01000034.1 GCF_001672755.1 Mycobacterium colombiense
CCGGCACCCGAGCCGGACTGGCTGGACGGCGACTGCGCCGGCGCCTGCAGGGGAATCGGCGGCATGGTGAGCCGCTCTTCGGGAATGTCGGGCGGCGCCACCGGCGGTTGGCCGTTGATCAGCAGCTGACCCTTGGCGCTGTTCAGCAGGGTGGCCCAACCGCCATTGCCCAGCGTCGCGCCGATGCTGCAGGCCACCTCGCGGCTGCCCGCCGTCCAACTGGCCAGCGGCACCGTCGGGTAGATCAGCGTCAGGGTGGTGGTGCGCAGCTTGACCGGCGCCAGGTACGCGTCGGTCATCTTGGTGCACGAATCCTTGATGAAGCCGTCCTGGTCGGGCTCGGCGGGCAGGGCCCCGGGGAACTTCTCGGCCAGGTTGACCGTGCCGGTGACCTCCATCGCGTGCGGCGCCGCGCAGTCGACCGGCGCGTCGGTCGGCTGGTTGGTCGCCGAGTCGATGCCCAGGCACGTGCCGGCCGGCCACACCTTGGACTGGTCGACGTCGGCGACCTTGCCCTTGAACGCCTGCTGCTGATTGTTCATGCCGGGCAGCTGCAGGCCGCACAGCATGCGGCGATCGCCGGACTGGCGCCAGGCCCGGTCACCGGGCCACAGCAGGCTGACGGTGAACCGGCTGTTCGGATCGAACTTGGCGCCGAGGTAATTGCGGACGGCGGCCTCGCACTGCTCCTGGGTGATCTGCTGGATGCGGGCGGGCGTCGGGGGTGCGGCGTTGGGCCCGTACTCCGAGCCCGGGAACGTCCGCATGTCAATGGATTCGGCGACCTCGAACTTGTGGTCGTCGCCGCAGTTGACGATCCTGGCCGACTCCGGGGTGGTGTCCGGCCACATCAGGCACTCGCCGGGGGAGGCCCGGTTGAAGGCGGCGTCGCTCTTGGTGCCGGTGCTGCGCACCGGGCTGCTGTCGAGGAACCGCCCCGACGCGCCGCCGCCTACCGGGATGGCGGTGACCAGCCCGGCGATCAACAGGCCGCCGAGCGCGGTCAGCAGCAGCGCGCGCCGGGTCGCCCGGGCCTGCAGGCTGCGCGGCCAACCGAAGGCGGACTGCTGCTGACCGGACGACTCATCGGTCGAGGCGGCGGACGACTCGACCACCCGGCCTTCCCGGGCTTCCGAAAGTTCCTTCTCGGGCGCTTGCGACATCCGCTCCATTCTGACAGCAGCACCTGAGACGCGTGACAAAAGTTACTGATGTGAGTCCTGCGGTCAGCAGGGGTGGATGCGCCGCCAGCCGGTGGGGTGCGGTGAAAGTAGTCTCAGGGCCGTGATCGACCTGAAGCAGCTCCGGGAAGACCCCGACGTCGTGCGCCGCTCCCAGCTCAGTCGTGGCGAGGACCCGTCGCTGGTAGATGCCCTGCTGACCGCCGACGCAGCCCGCCGGGCCGCGATCTCGTCGGCGGATTCGCTGCGGGCCGAGCAGAAGGCCGCCAGCAAGAGCGTGGGGGCGGCGTCCCCCGAGGAGCGTCCGGCCAAGCTCGCGCGCGCCAAGGAACTGGCCGAGCAGGTGAAGGTCGCCGAAACCGCCCAGGCCGACGCGGAGACGGCGTTCACCGCGGCACACATGGCGATCTCCAACGTCGTCATCGACGGCGTGCCCGCGGGAGGGCAGGACGACTTCGCCGTCCTCGACATGGTCGGCGAGCCCGCGGCGATCGCCAACCCGAAGGACCACCTGGAGCTCGGCGAATCGCTCGGGCTCATCGACATGCAGCGCGGGGCCAAGGTGTCCGGGTCGCGGTTCTACTTCCTGACCGGCAAGGGTGCGCTGCTCCAGCTGGGCCTGTTGCAGCTGGCGTTGCGGCTGGCCGTTGAAAACGGCTTCATCCCGATGATTCCGCCGGTGCTGGTGCGCCCGGAGGTGATGGCCGGCACCGGATTCCTGGGCGCGCACGCCGAGGAGGTCTACCGGGTGGAGGCCGACGACCTGTACCTGGTGGGCACCTCGGAGGTGCCGCTGGCTGGCTACCACTCCGACGAGATCCTGGACCTGTCCGGCGGGCCGCTGCGGTACGCGGGATGGTCGTCGTGCTTCCGCCGCGAGGCCGGCAGCTACGGCAAGGACACCCGCGGCATCATCAGGGTGCATCAGTTCGACAAGGTCGAGGGCTTCGTCTACTGCAGACCCGCCGACGCGGAGGCCGAACACCAGCGGCTGCTGGGTTGGCAGCGCGAGATGCTGGCCCGCATCGAGGTGCCGTACCGGGTGATCGACGTCGCCGCGGGCGATCTCGGCTCGTCGGCCGCGCGCAAATTCGATTGTGAGGCTTGGGTTCCGACCCAGGGTGCCTATCGCGAGCTGACGTCGACGTCGAACTGCACCACGTTCCAGGCCCGCCGGCTGGCCACCCGGTATCGCGACGAGGCCGGCAAACCGCAGACCGCCGCCACGCTCAACGGCACGCTGGGCACCACACGGTGGCTGGTGGCGATCCTGGAGAATCACCAGCAGCCCGACGGCAGCGTGCGGGTGCCCGAGGCGCTGGTGCCGTTCGTGGGCGCCGAAGTGCTGGAGCCCGCCCGCTAGAACGCCTTACCGGTCAGCTGGCCGGGAGTGTGCCCGAACGCTCGCCGATAGCTGTCGATGAAGGCACTCGGTGTGGCCCAACCACATTCGGCCGCCACCGACGTGACATCGCGTCGCTCGGCGAGCAGCACGAGGGCGTGTTGCAGCCGGACCTGAGTGCGCCACTGCGGGAACGTCATGGCCAGCTCGTCGCTGAACAGTCGGCTCAGCGTGCGCTGGCCGACGCCGACCCGGTTGCCAATCTGCTGCAGCGTCAACGACTCTCGCAGGTTGTCGGCGATCAACGCGCAGGCTTGACGCAGCCGGCCGTCGACGGGGGTGGGAATCCACAGCGGCTCCCCGACGCCGGTCGCCGGTAACTGATCGTGCAGCACGGCCAGCATCCGGTGATGCTCGTCGGTATCGGTGCCGTCGGTTTGCGAACACGCGATGATCAGCTCGCGCATCAACGGATTGACCGCCAGCACGGCGGGCGCCGCGGGGCCGTTGGTGTAGCGGCCGGGGTCCAGCGCGACGCCGTGAAATCGCGTGGTGCCGTGGAACTTGTGTTCGTGCCAGCAGCCCGCCGGTATCCAGATGGCACGATTCGCCGGCGTGATCCACGTGCCCGCCGGGGTCGTCACCGAGACCGCGCCCGTTGACGGGTAGACGATCTGGTGCAGGGGATGCCGGTGCCGTTCGATCTGCGCTCCCGGCGGCAACGTCTGCGACGACGTCGCCGGCCCGTGGTGGCTGAATTCCGACATATCTAGGCAGGGTATCGGAAGTCCGCAGTACCGGCGGCGGCATAGCGTTGTGGTTGACCCACAGGAAGGCGGGATCACGATGGCGATGAATCTCCTGCACCGACGCCGGTGCAGCTCGGCGGCCTGGGAAAGGTCGGTGGCCGATGAGCTGTTGCCCTGGGCGCTGCGCGACGTCGAATTGGGCGCGCGCACTTTGGAGATCGGTCCCGGCTACGGTGCGACGTTGCGCGCCCTGCTGGCGCGCGCGGCGTCGCTCACCGCGGTCGAAGTGGACGCCGCGATGGCCGATCGCCTGCAGCGTCTTTATGGCGACCGGGCGCGCATCATCCACGGCGACGGCGGCGAAACCGGGTTGCCCGCAGACGATTTCACCTCTGTGGTGTGCTTTACGATGCTGCACCACGTTCCGCGCCCCGAGTTGCAGGACCGCCTGTTCGCCGAGGCGTTCCGGGTGCTGCAGCCCGGAGGGGTGTTCGCCGGCAGCGACGGCGTTCCGTCATGGGCGTTTCGGCTGATTCACATCGCCGACACCTACAACCCGATCGCGCCGAGCGACCTCCCCGGGCGGCTTCGGGCCGCGGGATTCGCCGACGTACACACCGACGTCCGGGGCGGTCGGCAGAAGTGGCGGGCCACCAAGCCGCTGGGCTAGGCGTTGACCGGCGCGCGGTCCCGCTCGTGCCGGCGCTGACGTTCCATCGTCGCGAAGTAGAACGCGAACGGGAACGCAAAGCTGGTGAAGAAGCTGGACAGGAAGAACAGCCACGGGCGCCGAATGCCGCGGCGGAGGCCGTCGACGATGGTAAAGACCGGCATCAGAATGACATTGGCGATCATGTAGTCCTGATTGCCCGAGCCGCACGCCGGGGTGGCGAATTGTCCTTTGATGAATTCTGGATAGCTGGCCGGGCCGGAGATCAGGTTTCCCTGCCCGTGCGCCGCGAGCACGAAGTGGACGTTGAACCAATAGCCCAGTGCGATCGAAGCGATGCCCGCGGCGTAGTAGACGCATTCCAGCGGTGACAACCACGGTCCGCCTTCGGGTTTGGCGTAGATCTTCTTGTTCGACGCGATGAGCCCGGCGATGCAGGCCAGCCCGAGCGCAAAGTGAATGATGATGGATGACATTGGCGCAGTCTCGCCCTGATGCCGAAGTTTTGTCAATAATGACATATCAAGTTCTTGGGGTACCTTCTTCCCATGGTCAGGCCCGCACAGACGGCGCGCAGCGAGCGCACTCGCGAAGCGTTGCGGCAGGCCGCCCTGGTGCGATTCCTGGCCCAGGGCGTCGAAGACACGTCGGCCGAGCAGATCGCCGCCGACGCCGGGGTGTCGCTGCGGACGTTCTACCGCCACTTCAGCTCCAAGCACGATCTGCTGTTCGCCGACTACACCGGGCTGCACTGGTTTCGCGCGGCCCTGGATGCCAGGCCGGCCGACGAAGCGATCATCGATTCGGTGCAGTCGGCGATCTTCGCGTTCCCCTATGACGTGGACGCGGTGGCCAAAATCGCTGCCCTGCGCCACGACGAACTCGACCCCGGCCGCATCGTCCGGCACATCCGGGAGGTCCAGGCCGATTTCGCCGACGCCATTGGCGCGCAGCTGCAACGGCGCAGCCGCGGGGCCAACCGCGCCGCGGATCCGACGGCGGACCGACGGGTGCGTACCGCGGTCACCGCGAGATGCATTGCGGCCGCGGTGTTCGGCGCGATGGAGGTCTGGATGGAGGGCGACGAGCGGTCGCTGGGCGAACTCGCGCGGCTGTGCCATGCGGCGCTGGAGTCGCTGCGGGCGGGGATCACCGACACCTGGGTCACGGCAACCGCCCGTGAAGTTTCGTCATAATTGACAAAACTTTGACGTCGTGCGAGCCTCCATTCCGGAGGGCAGGACATGACTGATTACGACGCGATAGTTATCGGCGCGGGCCACAACGGGCTGACCGCGGCCGTGCTGCTGCAGAAGGCCGGGCTGCGGACCGTGTGCCTGGACCCCAAGCTCTACGCCGGCGGCATGGCCTCCACCGTCGAGCTTTTCGACGGGTACCAGTTCGAGATCGCCGGCTCGGTGCAATTCCCGACGTCCCAGGTGGTGGTCGACGAGCTGGGCCTGGACACGATTCCGACGCTCGACCTGGACGTGATGTCGGTGGCCGTGCGCGGCGTCGGCGACGATCCGCTGGTGCAGTACAGCGACCCCATCAAGCTGTTCACCCACCTCAACGAGGTGCACGGCGCGGACGCCGTCAACGGCATGGCGGGGCTGATGGCCTGGAGTCAGGGGCCGACCCGCGCGCTGGGCCGGTTCGAAGCCGGAACACCACCCAAGAGCATCGACGAGATGTACGCCTGTGCGACAAACGAATTCGAGCGCTCGGCGATCGACGACATGTTGTTCGGCTCGGTCACCGACGTGTTGGACCGCTACCTGCCGGACCGCGAGAAGTTCGGCGCGATCCGCGGCTCGATGACCGTGCTGGCCGTCAACACGCTCTACCGGGGCCCGTCCACGCCCGGCAGCGCCGCCGCGCTCGCCTTCGGCCTCGGCGTGCCCGACGGCGACACCATGCAGATGAAGAAGCTGCGCGGTGGCATCGGCGCACTCACCTCGCACCTGTGCGACGTGCTGCAGAGCCATGGCGGCGAACTTCGCTTGCGTACCAAGGTGACCGAGATCCTGGTCGCCGACGGACGGGTGACCGGGGTACGCACCGAGGCGGGCGAGACGCTGAACGCCCCGATCGTGGTCTCCGGCATCGCACCGGATGTCACGCTCAACGAGATGATCGATCCCGCCGCGCTACCCGCCGACATCCGGGAACGCTATGCGCGCATCGACCACCGCGGCAGCTACCTGCAGATGCACTTCGCGCTCGAGGAGGCGCCCGTCTTCGCCGCGCCCTACGAGGCACTCAACGAACCGGCCATGCAGGCCTCGATCGGCCTGTTCTGCACACCGGAGGAAGTCCAGCAGCAATGGGAGGACGCGCGGCGCGGAATCGTCCCGGCCGACCCGACCGTCGTGCTGCAGATCCCGTCGCAGAACGACCCGGACCTGGCGCCGGAGGGAAAGCACGCCGCGTCGGCCTTCGCGCTGTTCTTTCCGATCGAGGGCGACGTGGATTACGGGCAGGCCAAGGTCGAAATGGGCCAGCGGGTGATCGACAAGATCACCAGGCTCGCCCCGAATTTCGAACGCAGCATCATCAGGCACACCACCTTCACGCCCAGGCATATGGGCGTGATGTTCGGCGCCCCCGGCGGCGACTACTGCCACGGCCTGTTGAATGCGAACCAGATCGGGCCCAACCGGCCCGGCCCGCGGGGATTCCTCGGCCAGCCGATCCCGATCGAGGGCCTGTATCTGGGCAGCGCCGGCTGTCACGGCGGCCCGGGGATCACCTTCATCCCCGGCTACAACGCGGCGCGCCAAGCACTCGCCGACCTGGGCCGGTAGAGCGCGCGTCCTAGCCGCGCCGGCTGAGCAGTTCGTCCAACAGGGCGGTGAACTCGTCGGGGCGCACCGGGGTGAATGCCGGGGAGGGTCGCGTGCCCGGCACGTCCAGCGTGATCAGCTTCGACTTGAAGGGCCTGCTGATGTCCAGCGGCAGCCACCGGCGAAAGTCCGAGCTGCCCCATATCCGGAACCGGTGGGTGAAGAGCCCCAGGTCTTCGGCTTTGTACCCACGGATCGCATCGAGTGTGATCACCTTCGCCGTGCCCGAAGGAAAGTGGTAGCGGCGCAACGTGATCGCCGCGCGGTCCAGCTGGACCAGGCCATCATCGTAGGAGCCGTAGGAGTCGCTCACGCCCGCGAACTCCGCAGCTGGTGACCCTTCGCGGTCAGGCAGCGCCCGTCGTCCAGTCGCCACTGCCAGCCATGCAGGTTGCAGGTCAGCGTGTTTCCCTCGACCACACCGAATTTCGACAGGTCGGCCTTGAGGTGCGGGCAGCGGCGCTGAATCTCCCAGCCGTCCAGCGTGACCGAGGCCGAGTCGTCGTGGGTCTCGGCGAACCAGCCGTCGGCGTAGGCGATCCGTTCGTCGGTCAGGCACTTGAAGAACGTGTAGAGGTACTCGTTGTAGCCGCCGACTCGCCAGGCCCTGAATCGGGTCGACAGAAAGATGGTGTTGACCCAGTCCGGCTCGCCGTCGCGCAGCACGGTGCGGACCAACTCCGGTGCTATCGCGAACCCGTAGCGAACCTTCTCATCCGGAATCCGTTCCCGCACAGCTCGTTTCGGGAAGTCAAGGATCACGGTCTCCGGTCCGAGCACCAGCTCGACGGGATAGCCGATCCCGTCACAGATCTCGTCGCTTTGCGACATGATCGGCTCGAACAGGGCGCGCAGCGGTTCCAGCAGTGGCTCCCCGGTCGCCGGCGCCCAGCCGGCCCGCTGCGCGGCGACGACCGGTGCCATCCGTTCGGCGTACTCCGCGATGTAGTCGGCCTTACCCGTGGTGAAGATGGCCTCGACCTCGTCCGTGGGCAGCGGATGGGTCAGTGAATTCAGGGTGGAGCCGGTGAAGTCGGCGGTCGACCCGGGCATCATCAGCAGCCCGCCGTCGTTGCCGTGCGTGCGCATCTGGTCCAGGAAGACCATCTGGTCCGGGAAGATGTTGGCCGGATCCGCGTGGTCGTCGTTGAGGTCGCGCAGCTCCGGATCCAGGAAGCAGGGCGGGCCCGCCGAGGGAACCACCCACGTCGCCCCGACCTGGGCGAGGTACTGGCGGGCGCGGTCCATCTGCCGTTGCCGCTTCTGGACACCGAAGGACTCCTTGGCGCGGGCCGGCATGTCGTAGACCATCGGATACCAGATGGCCCCCGAGTACTGGAGCATGTGCACGTCGATGTGCCCGAACTCGGACGCCAGCACGTCCAGGTCCACCGGCCGGGCGTCATTCATGTTGAAAACCGTTGTCGCGCCGTCGGAAACCAGCAGCGCCGAATCACCGATCGGGCCGTCGGCCGGCGCCCGCAGGGCGATGATCATGACGTCGAGGTCGCCCTTCGGACCGCCGATCCGGTGCTTGACCGAGTTGCTGGTCTCGAAGAACCGGTGAAAACCCAGCTTCTCCAACTCATTTCGCAGGTCGGGCACCGGGAAGTCCGGCAGCAACACCACCGCGTCCTTGTTGACGTGCTCGGCCAGGTTCTTCGCGTCGAAGTGGTCCTTGTGCAGGTGCGAGATATACAGGTAGTCGCAGTCACCCAGGTCGTCCCAGTCCAGCGTGCTGTTGTCCGGGAACGGGAACCACGACGCGAAGTAGGCGGGATTGACCCACGGGTCGCACAGGATGCTGCCCGCTTGGGTCTGGATCAGAAATCCGGCGTGGCCGACGCTGGTGACCTGCACTGATACCTTCCTGGGGCCGGTTAAAGCCTGCTGCGGCCTCGGCCGGGGATGACGGCTTTTCAGCCCCCGAGCTTAGCGCGGGCCTGCACCATCGGCCCGTCACCGCCGTCCGGTGACGGCGCGCGGCCACCCGGCCCGCCCACCCCGGGATTTCCGGCTGTTAGGGCGGCGCCCGGCCGGGAGCATTAGGCTGAACTGCTGTGGAACCGGTTTACGGGACTGTCATTCAGCTCGCCCGCCTGGTGTGGCGTGTCCAGGGTCTGAAGATCACCATCACGGGCGTGGAGAACCTGCCGAAAAGCGGCGGTGCGGTGATCGCGATCAACCACACCGGCTACCTGGACTTCACCTTCGCCGGCCTGCCTGCGTACAAGCAGGGCCTGGGCCGCAAGGTGCGGTTCATGGCCAAGCAGGAGGTTTTCGACCACAAGTTCACCGGGCCGATCATGCGCAGCCTGCGGCACATCTCGGTGAATCGGCAAGACGGCGCCGCCTCCTTCGAGGCCGCCGTCCGGCACCTGAAGGACGGCGAGCTGGTCGGCGTCTACCCCGAGGCCACGATCAGCCGCAGCTTCGAGATCAAGGAATTCAAGTCGGGGGCCGCGCGCATGGCCGTGGAGGCCGGGGTGCCGATCGTTCCGCACATCGTCTGGGGTGCCCAGCGGATCTGGACCAAGGACCACCCGAAGAAGCTGTGGCGTCCGAAGGTTCCGATCACGGTGCTGGTCGGCGAACCGATCGAGCCGACGCTGGGCATCGAGGAACTGAAGGGGCTGCTGCATTCGCGCATGCAGCATCTGCTGGAGCGCGCCCAGGAGATGTATGGGCCGCACCCGGCCGGCGAGTTCTGGGTGCCCCACCGGTTGGGTGGAGGCGCTCCGTCGCTGGCGCAGGCGGCCCAGCTGGAGGCCGAGGAGGCGGCCGCCCGGGCGGCCCGCCGGGCCCGGTCCGCAGGGGCGTCGGAGTAGTGACCGATGGTGGAGCCGACCTTCCGCGCTTTGGAGCTTCTGGCTCAACTGGCGGTCAAGGCCACCGGCACCACAATCACCTATCGGGGTGAGGAGCAGATCCCCGAGCGGGGCGGCGCGGTGGTGGCGATCAACCACACCAGCTATGTCGACTTCCTGCCGGCCGCGCTGGCCGTACACCGCCGGGGACGCCGGCTGCGGTTCATGATCAAAGCCGAGATGCAGCAGGTCAGGCCGGTCAATTTCCTGATCAAGCACACCCGGACCATCCCGGTCGACCGCGGCGCCGGGGCGGGCGCCTATGCGATCGCGGTGCAGCGGCTGCGCGAAGGTGAGTTGGTCGGGGTGTACCCGGAAGCCACGATCAGCCGCAGCTTCGAGCTCAAGGAGTTCAAGACCGGCGCGGCCCGGATGGCCATCGAAGCCGAGGTCCCGATCGTGCCGGTGATCGTGTGGGGAGCGCAGCGAATCTGGACCAAGGATCACCCGCGGAATGTGGGCCGCGCCAAAATACCCATTACTGTGCAGGTAGGCGCGCCGATACCGGCGCGCGAAGACATCGCGCAGACCGACGTTGCCCTGCGCGACTCGATGACCACCTTGCTGCACCGGGCGCAACAGCACTATCCCGGCGAGCCCGGGACGTACTGGATGCCGCACCGGCTGGGCGGCGGAGCGCCAACCCTGGCGGAAGCCGCCCGCATGGAGGCCACCGAGGCGGCGGCCCGCTCGGCGAAAAGGACCGAGCGCCCGTCGCAGTAGGCGAAGGAGAAGACATGCCCGAGGGGTTCTACCGGTTGGCGGAGTGGATCGTCCCGCCGATGGTCGCGATGCAGGGGACCAAGTTCACCTACCGCGGGCTGGAGAACATTCCGGAGCGCGGCGGCGCCCTGCTGGCCCAGAACCACACCAGCTACCTGGACTGGCTTCCGACGCTGATGGCAGTCCGTGAGCGCAAGCGGCGCGCGTACTTCATGATCAAGGCGGAGATGGCCGACGTGAAGGCGGTCAACTACGTCATCAATCACGCCCGGCTGATCCCGGTGGATCGCCGGTCGGGACACGACGCCCTCGATGTGGCCGTGCAGCGCATGCGCGAGGGTGAGCTGATCGGGATGCACCCCGAGGCGACCATCAGTCGCAGTTTCGAGCTGCGCGAGTTCAAGACCGGGGCGGCGCGCATGGCGCTGGACGCCCAGGTGCCGATCGTTCCGATCGTCGTGTGGGGCGCTCACCGGATCTGGCCCAAGGACCACCCGAAGAAGGTGTTTCGCAACAAGGTGCCGATCACCGTGGCGGCGGGTCGGCCGTTGCCGTCGCGGGGCACGCCCGAGGAACTCAACCTGCTGCTGCGTTCGGCGATGAACGACCTGCTGTATTCGGTGCAGGAGGAATATCCGCACCCGAAAGACGAATTCTGGGTACCGCGCCGGCTGGGCGGCAGCGCACCCACCCAGGAGGATTCCCGGGCCCTGCGGTTGTCGGAGTTGCAGGAGCGGTTGCAGAAGTATGGAACCGACGGCGTGACGCGACCCGGCCAGAACCAGAGCGGGCGGCATTGAGCGGTCCGGCCGGCCGCCGGGGCGGGTGGTTCCGATGACCCTGCCGGCGCTCATCGCCTGCGACGTCGACGGCACCCTGTTCGACGACGACGAGACGATCTCACCGCGCACCCGCGACGCGATCCGCGCCGCGGTGGCCGCAGGCGCGCAGTTCGTAGTGGCGACCGGCCGTCCGCCGCGCTGGATCCGGCCCGTCGTCGATGCACTGGGTTTCGCGCCAGTCTCGGTGTGCGCCAACGGTGCCGTCATCTATGACGCCGCGACCGACCGGGTGCTGTCGACCCGCACGCTGCCCGTCGACACCCTTGCCGAGCTGGCGGAGCTGGCGACCCGCGTCATCCCCGGTGCGGGGCTGGCCGTCGAGCGCATCGGCGAAAGCGCCCACGACACGGCGACGCCCCAGTTCGTCAGCTCGCCGGGCTACGAGCATGCCTGGCTGAACCCGGATAACACCGAGGTGTCGATCCAGGATCTGCTCAGCGCCCCGGCCATCAAGCTGCTCATTCGCCGCTCCGGGGCCCGCAGCGCCGACATGGCGGCCGAACTGGCCAAGCACGTCGGCATCGAGGGCGACATCACCTACTCCACCAACAACGGCCTGATCGAGATCGTGCCGCTGGGCACCAGCAAGGCCACCGGCATCGAGGAGATTGCCCGGCCGCTGGAGATCGCCCGCGAGGAGGTGGTGGCGTTCGGCGACATGCCCAACGACCTGCCGATGCTGCGCTGGGCGGGGCACGGCGTGGCGATGGGCAATGCCCATCCGGACGTGCAGGCGGCCGCCGACGAGGTCACCACCGCGAACAACGACGACGGGGTGGGCCGGGTGCTGGAACGCTGGTGGCTTTAGCCGTCGGTCACGTCGGGGTGGGGTGCGACGGCAGTGAGAAGTGCTCGGCCGGAACCGTTGGGCCGCTTGGTAATTCGGTCGTCAGCGGAACCGTGATCCCGTCCACGACCTCGGTGACGTTTCCGGTCAGCCGCTCGTAGTTCAGCGTGCCGTGCTGGAAGTTCTGCGTAATCTGCAGCGGCTCTTGAATTTCCGCGCTGGTCGGCAAGCCGAGCGGGCCGCGTTCGTAGCTCTCGGAGCCCCAGGCGTCGTAGATGGCTCCGGTGACCGGCTGGGCGCCGGTCTCGGGTGACCAGTACATCGCGCCCCGGGCGAACGTGACGAAGCGGGCGTCGCCTTCCGCGCTGTCCTCCGGGGAGGTCGGCGAGCCCAGCACGCTGCCCATCCCGCCGATCGCCTGCCAGTGGTCATAGATGGCACCGCCCTGCAGCGCCTTGAGCAGTTCTTCCGGCGGATCGTTGACATGCGATGCGATGTCACGCATTTCGTCCATCAGCGCGTAGGCCGCGTTGCCCGGGCAATCGGTGTTCCCGACGTCGCGGTGGGTGAAGATGGTCGGCAGCGTCGCGATGGAGCCGGCGGGGAAGGTGGTGTAGTGGCTGCCGGCCGACTCCAGTTGCACCGTGCCCTTGGGGTCGACGCCGTCCAGGCCCAGACGCCAGCCGAGCAGTCGGCCCACGGTCCTGAGCTGGATCGGCGTGGGGGGCACGTCGTCGAAGTTGCCGATCATCGCCACGCCCCAGGTGTTGCGGTTGAATCCGCCGGTGTGGAAGGCCTCGACCGCCTTGGTGAGCCCGCCCGCGCTGCCCTCGAATACCTGGCCGTACTTGTCGACCAGCGCGTTGTAGGCGATGTCGCACCAGCCCAGCGTCTTGCTGTGATAGGTGTAGATGGCCTTGACGATGCCGGCCGATTCCAGCGGCGAATAGTCGTTGCTACCCGCGGTGTGGTGCACGACCGCCGCGCGAATCCCGTTGTCGTACTGCGGGCTACCGCAGCGCAGCGACTCGTCGGCGCCCCACTGCGCGCGGCTGATGATGGGCGGAGCCTGGCCGGGCATCAACACCCCGGCCGGTGGTGTCCAATGCGTTTCGGCCGGCGCTTGCGGTGGGGAGATGAGGACGGCCGAGATGTTCTGGCCGAAGGGCTGTTCCCTGGATGCCGGCTTGTAGCCCAGGTCGGTCTTCTCGCTCGCCGGCGCCGGCGGCGCCTGGGTCACCGCCGCGTCGAGCGGACGGGTGACCGCGATCTGGACGGTCGTGGTGGTGCCGACGAACACCGGATCGGTGCCGCGGGGCCCCTCGGCCGCCGCGCCGGCATGGTCGGGTCCCGCGGACTCGTCGCCGCCCGCTCGGGACGCCGGATCGGGTGCCGCGGTCTCGTACTCGGTCTGATACCAGGGGCCCCACGAGCCGTCGGGGCGCTTCGCGCGCACGCGGGTCGACGTGCCGGCCAGGTCGCCGGTCAGAGCGACCAGAGAAAACGGGGTGGCCTGACTGATTTCGCGAACCGTGACGCCCGCGCCCAGCCCGACCAGCGGTTGCTCGACGAGTTGGGTGCCGCGTGACGGCGGCGCGCCCGCGGTGCCGCGGTCGCGTGTCGTGTCCGCCACCCACGAGACGAGGACGACGGTCGCCGCCATGGCGGTGAGCAACATCGTCGGCGCGCGACTGCGAGACACCAGCCGATGTTACGTGTGTTTCTAATGTTATCTATGGGACGACACGAACTGAGCACCGGCGAATCTGCACAAAATCGACGGCACCGCAGATGATTCTGCGGTGCCGTCTTGTGGAGGGTTTGTAAAGGACTAGACCGGGGGCAGTGTCGGTACCGCACCGGCGGCCGCCGGCAACGCACCGGCCGCACCCGCGGCGGCGGGAAGAGCGCCCGCGGCGGCACCCGGGAGGGCACCGGCGGCACCAGGCAGGGCACCCGCGGCGCCCGGCAGGGCACCGGCCGCACCCGGCAGGGCACCGGCGGCACCCGGCAGGGCTCCGGCGGCACCCGCGCCGCCGTGCATGCCCTGCGTGATGGCCGGCATGACCAGGCCCTTGAGCAGGTCGATCGCCTGGCCCGCACCCAGCTGGTTGGCGGCTTGCATCACGTCGTTGACCAGGCCGCCGCTGGCACCACCGGTGCCCGAACCGCCGCCCAGGCCGGTACCGCCGCCGATCGGCGAAGCGTTACCGAAGGTCGACGGGTCGCCCAGGATCGGGTAGGTGCCACCGGCGCCCGGGTCCAGCCCGGCTCCGGAGTCGATCGGCACCTCGCTCGGCGACATCGCCGGGCCGCCGAGGCCCGGAGTGACCCCGGCCGGGCTGGTCAGCCCGGGGTTGGACAGTGCCGGGTTGAGCCCGGCACCCGGGGTCGCGACACCGCCACCGGGGGTGGTCGGCAACGCGCCGGGCGCGGTCAGCCCGGGCGTCATGGGTGCCATACCGGGGCTCGTCATACCCGGGCTTGTCAGGCCGGGGCTCGTCAGGCCGGGGCTGGTCACGCCCGGATTGGTCAGGCCCGTCGTGCCCAGCCCGGGAGTCCCGAGGCCCGGAGTGCCCAGACCGGGGCTGGCGAGACCCGGCGTGCCGGTCGCACCCCCGTTCAAGGCGGGTATCGGGGGCATGTTGATCCCGAATTGCGACAGGCCCTGCGACAGCGCGCCCATCAGCTCGCCGGGCAGGTCGCTCATCACCGCGGCCTGCTTGAACTCGTGGTGCTCGGGCGCCTTGTTGCCGGCGGTCGATTCGTAGACAAGGAAGTACGCGCAAGGACTCGCCACTGCCAGGGCGGCAACCGCGCTCATGGCTGTTGAGAGCTTGCGTCGGCGTCGGTTCGGCACGGAAGTCTCCTCTATCTGACTATGTGTTGTGTCGGCGCGTCCCACCGCTCCTAACTGGTGGGAATCACACAAGGTCGATGGTACGAGTGGTGAACCTGTTACTAGAGTGGTGATATTGAATCGTGAGGCAATTGCGACCACGACTGTGATCGCGGAGCCTGGGCGCCCCAACGGGCGTCGTCACAGGGCGAACGCCCCTGCATGGCCTCGCCAAATGGGTTAGGGCCACGCGGTCGGATACCCTAAGCAACCGATGACCGCTCGTTTCGATCTTTTCGTCGTCGGCTCTGGATTCTTCGGACTGACCATTGCCGAGCGCGTGGCTACCCAGCTCGGGAAGCGCGTCCTCGTCGTGGACCGCCGACCGCACATCGGTGGCAACGCCTACTCAGAAGCCGAGCCGCACACCGGCATCGAGGTGCACAAGTACGGTGCCCACCTGTTCCACACCTCCAACAAGAGGGTCTGGGACTACGTGCGGCAGTTCACCGACTTCACCGACTACCGGCACCGCGTCTTCGCGATGCACAACGGGCAGGCCTACCAGTTCCCGATGGGGCTGGGCCTGGTGTCGCAGTTCTTCGGCAAGTACTTCACCCCGGACGAAGCCCGCAAGCTCATCGCCGAGCAGGCCGCGGAGATCGACACGGCCGACGCGCAGAACCTCGAGGAGAAGGCGATCTCGCTGATCGGCCGGCCGCTCTACGAGGCCTTCGTCAAGGGATACACCGCCAAGCAGTGGCAGACCGACCCCAAGGAGCTGCCGGCGGCGAACATCACCCGGCTGCCGGTGCGCTACACCTTCGACAACCGCTACTTCAGCGACACCTACGAGGGCCTGCCCGCCGACGGCTACACGGCCTGGCTGCGCAACATGGCCGCCGACGATCGCATCGAGGTCAGGCTGGACACGGACTGGTTCGACGTGCGCGACCAACTGCGCGCGGACAGCCCCGATGCGCCCGTCGTCTACACCGGACCTCTCGACCGCTACTTCGACTACGCCGAAGGCCGGCTGGGCTGGCGCACCCTCGATTTCGAGCTGGAAGTGCTGCCCATCGGGGATTTCCAGGGCACTCCGGTGATGAACTACAACGACCCCGACGTGCCCTACACCCGCATCCACGAGTTCCGTCACTTCCACACCGAGCGCGACTATCCCGCCGACAAGACCGTGATCATGCGGGAGTACTCGCGCTTCGCCGAAGACGACGACGAGCCCTACTATCCGATCAACACCGAAGCCGACCGTGCCCTGTTGGCCGCCTACCGAGCCAGGGCCAAGGCCGAGACGGCGTCGTCGAAGGTACTGTTCGGCGGCCGGCTGGGCACCTATCAGTATCTGGATATGCACATGGCCATCGCCAGCGCCCTGAACATGTACGACAACGTGCTCGCGCCGCACCTGCGGGACGGCGCATCCCTGATTGAAGCCCAGAACAAAGAGGAAGGCGCGCGCTGATGCGCGCCACGACGATGCACAGCGAAGCGATGAGAAGGAGTGGCGCCTAAATGAGTGCCGTGAGCCTGCTGTCCCGGATCATCCTGCCGCGTCCCGGCGAGCCGCTCGACGTGCGCAAGCTGTATCTCGAGGAGTCGACGACCAACGCCCGGCGTGCCCACGCCACCAGCCGCACGTCGCTGGAGATCGGCAAAGAGTCCGAGGTGTCGTTCGCCACCTACTTCAACGCGTTTCCGGCCAGCTACTGGCGCCGCTGGTCCATCTGTCAGTCGGTGGCGCTGCGGGTCGAGCTGACCGGCACCGGGCGAGTCGACGTGTACCGGACCAAGGCGACCGGGGTGCGAATCTCGGTGGAGGGCCGCCAATTCGTCGGCACCGACGACCAGCCGGCCGTCGTGGAGATCGAGGTACCGCTCAAGCCGTTCGAGGACGGCGGCTGGATCTGGTTCGACATCACCACCGACACCGCGGTCAACCTCATCAGCGGCGGCTGGTATGCCACCGAGCCCGCACCGGGCACGGCCAACATCGCCGTCGGCATCCCCACGTTCAACCGGCCCGCGGACTGCGTCAACGCGCTGGCCGACCTCACCGCGGATCCGTTGGTGGACAAGGTGATCGGTGCGGTGATCGTGCCGGACCAGGGTGTGCGCAAGGTGCGCGACCACCCGGACTTCGCGGCAGCGGCGGCAGGACTGGGCAGCCGGCTGTCCATCCATGACCAGCCCAACCTCGGCGGCTCCGGCGGCTACAGCCGGGTGATGTACGAAGCGCTGAAAAACACCGACTGCCAACAGATCCTGTTCATGGACGACGACATCCGCATCGAACCGGACACGATCCTGCGGGTGCTGGCGCTCAACCGCTTCGCCAAGAAGCCGACGCTCATCGGCGGGCAGATGCTCAACCTGCAGGAGCCGTCGCACCTGCACATCATGGGCGAGGTCGTCAACCAGGCGAACTTCATGTGGACCGCCGCGCCGCACGCCGAGTACGACCACAACTTCGCCGAATTTCCGTTGAACGACAAGAACGATCGGAGCGCACTGCTGCACCGGCGCATCGACGTCGACTTCAACGGCTGGTGGACGTGCATGATCCCACGGCAGGTCGCCGAGGAACTGGGCCAACCGCTGCCGCTGTTCATCAAATGGGACGACGCCGAATACGGCCTGCGCGCCGGCGAGCACGGCTATCCGACGGTCACGCTGCCCGGCGCCGCGATCTGGCACATGGCCTGGAGCGACAAGGACGACGCCATCGACTGGCAGGCCTACTTCCACCTGCGCAACCGGTTGGTGGTGGCGGCACTGCACTGGGACGGCGACATCACCGGACTGGTCCGCAGCCACCTCAAGGCGACACTGAAACACCTTGCTTGCCTTGAGTATTCGACTGTCGCGATTCAGAACCGGGCCATCGATGACTTCCTCGCCGGCCCGGAGCACATCTTCTCGATCCTGGAATCGGGTCTGCCGGAGGTGCACCGGTTGCGCAAGGAATACCCGGATGCCGTCGTGCTGCCGGCGGCCAGCGAGCTGCCGGCGCCGCAGAACAAGACCAAGGCGATGAAGCCGCCGGTGAACCCGGTGTCGATCAGCTACCGGCTGGCCCGCGGCGTCCTGCACAACATGACCAAGGCCGACATCGACTCCCACACCCGCCCCGAGTTCAACGTCCCGACCCAGGATGCGCGCTGGTTCCGGCTGTGCACGGTCGACGGCGTGACGGTCACCACGGCCGACGGTTGCGGCGTGGTCTACCGGCAGCGGGACCGCCGAAAGATGTTCTCGCTGTTGTTCGCATCGCTGCGCCGGCAGCGCCAGCTGCTCAGCCGGTTCGACGAGATGCGCCGGGTGTATCGCGATGCTCTGCCCGTGTTGTCCAGCAAGCAGAAGTGGGAGACGGCGTTGCTGCCCGCTGCAGAACATGCATGAGGCCGCCGCTGCGCAGGCGCCCCGCGGCGAGGTGGCCGCGCTGGTCGCAGTCCAGGCGGTACTGGGCGATCGGCCCGGGGTGCTGCCGGTGGCGCGCGGGCTGTCCCACTTCGGCGAGCACAGCATCGGCTGGGTGGCCGTCGCCGCGCTCGGAGCGGTGCTGTCCCCGAAGCGGCGCTGGGACTGGCTGGTGGCCGGCGCCGGGGCGTTCGCCGCACACGCCGCGGCCGTCGTCGTCAAGCGGATCGTGCGCCGCAAGCGGCCGCATGATCCCGCCGTCGCGGTCAACGTCGGCACGCCCAGCCAACTGAGTTTCCCGTCGGCGCATGCCACCTCGACCACCGCCGCGGCGGTGCTGATGGGCCGCACCACGGGTCTGCCGCTGCCCGCCGTCCTGGTGCCCCCGATGGCGTTGTCGCGGATGCTGCTGGGAGTGCACTACCCCAGCGACGTGGCGTTCGGCATCGCCCTCGGTGCCGTCGTCGCGGCGGTCGCGCGCCGCGCAGGAGAGCTCGCAAGAGGTGAAGCCGCATGAGTGAGGACGTCGTGACCCGACCGCCCGCGAACCTGATCTCCGGGGTGATCAAGGCGATCCGCCCCCGGCAGTGGGTGAAGAACGTACTGGTGCTGGCCGCTCCGGTGGCCGGGCTGGGCAGCGGTATCCGCTACGACTACGGGCAGATGCTCACTCAGGTGGGGTTGGCGTTCGTGGTGTTCAGCCTCGGGGCGTCGTCGGTGTATCTGGTCAATGACGTGCGCGATGTCGAGGCCGACCGCGAACACCCGACCAAACGGTTCCGGCCGATCGCGGCGGGCATCGTCCCCGAGTGGCTGGCCTACTTCCTGGCGCTGCTGCTGGGCGTGGCTTCGCTGGGCATCGCGTGGGCGGTGACGCCCAACCTGACGCTGGTGATGGCCGTCTACCTCGTCATGCAGCTGGCGTATTGCTTCGGCCTCAAACATCAAGCCGTGCTTGACATCTGCATCGTGTCGTCGGCCTATCTGCTGCGGGCCATCGCCGGGGGTGTGGCCACCGACATCCCGCTGTCGCAGTGGTTCCTGTTGTCGGCGGCGTTCGCTTCGCTGTTCATGGTGGCCGGCAAGCGCTACGCCGAGCTGCAGCTGGCCGAGCGCACCGGCGCGGCGATCCGCAAGTCGCTGGAGAGCTACACCAGCACCTACCTGCGCTTCGTCTGGACGCTGTCGGCCACCGCGGTGGTGATCTGCTACGGCCTGTGGGCGTTCGAGCGCGACCACCATTCGGGATCCTGGTTCGCGGTGTCCATGGTCCCGTTCACCATCGCGATCCTGCGCTACGCGGTCGACGTCGACGGCGGGCTGGCCGGCGAACCCGAAGACATCGCGCTGCGGGACCGGGTGCTGCAGCTGCTGTTCCTGGCGTGGATCGCGACGGTCGGAGCCGCCGTTGCCTTCGGTTAGCCCCGAACTGCAGGCTCTCAAAGCGCGCATGATGCGCAGCCGGCCGGTGATCAGGCGGCCCGGCTGGCCGTTGTTTCCGTACACCACGATGGTTCGGGTCAGCCTGTGGATCAGCGTGGCGTTGGTCGCCATCCTGTTCGGGTGGGGGAGTTGGCAGCGGCGGTGGATCGCCGACGACGGGCTGATCGTGCTGCGCACCGTGCGCAATCTGCTCGCCGGCAACGGGCCGGTTTTCAACCAGGGCGAACGGGTCGAGGCCAACACCTCCACGGCCTGGACCTACCTGATGTACGTCGGCAGCTGGGTCGGCGGCCCGCTGCGCATGGAGTACGTGGCGCTCGCGCTGGCGCTCGCGCTCTCGGTGGTGGGGGTGGCGCTGCTGATGCTGGGCGCCGCGCGGCTGTACGCCCCGAGCCTGCGGGGCCGCAGGGCCATCATGTTGCCCGCCGGCGCCCTGGTCTACATCGCGCTGCCGCCGGCGCGGGACTTCGCCACCTCCGGGCTGGAAAGTGGCTTGGCGCTGGGCTATCTCGGGCTGCTGTGGTGGATGATGGTCTGCTGGGCGCAGCCGGTGCGCAACCGCACCGATAACAAGGTGTTCGCCGGCCTGCTGGCGTTCGTCGCCGGGTTCAGCGTGCTGGTCCGGCCGGAGCTGGCGCTCATGGGCGGGCTGGCGCTGATCATGATGCTGGTCGCCGCCCGGACTTGGCGCCGCCGGGTGCTGATCGTGGTGGCCGGGGGTTTCCTGCCGGTCGGCTACGAGATCTTCCGGATGGGCTACTACGGCCTGCTGGTGCCGGGCACCGCCCTGGCCAAGGACGCGGCCGGGGACAAGTGGTCCCAGGGCATGATCTACCTCTCCAACTTCAACGCGCCCTATGCGGTGTGGATCCCGCTGGTGCTCCTCGTGCCGCTGGGCGTGCTGCTGTTCGCCGCCCGCCGGCGGCCGTCGTTCCTGCGCCCCGCGCTGGCGCCCAACTACGGGCGGGTGGCCCGCGCCGTGCACAGCCCGCCTGCGGTGGTGGCGTGGGTGCTGATCAGCGGGCTGTTGCAGGCCCTCTACTGGATCCGGCAAGGCGGCGACTTCATGCACGCCCGCGTGCTGCTGGCCCCGCTGTTCTGCCTGCTGGCGCCGGTCGCCGTCATTCCGATCGCCATCCCCGACGGCCAGGACTATTCGCGGGAAACCGGTAACTGGGTCGCCGGCGCGGCCAGCGCGTTGTGGCTGGGGTTGGCCGGATGGGCACTGTGGGCGGCGAATTCACCCGGGATGGGCGACGACGCCACCCACGTCACCTACTCAGGGATCGTGGACGAGCGCCGCTTCTACTCCCAGGCCACCGGCAACCCGCACCCGCTGACCGCCGCGGACTACCTGGGCTATCCGCGGATGGCGGCCATCCTGACCGCCCTCAACAACACGCCCGAAGGCGCGCTGCTGCTGCCGTCGGGCAATTACATCCAGTGGGACCTGGTGCCCCAGGCCCAGCCGGCGCCGGGCGACAAGTCCCCGCAAAAACCCCAGCATGCAGTGTTTTTCACCAACCTCGGCATGGTCGGCATGAACGTTGGGCTCGATGTCAGGGTGATCGATCAGATCGGTTTGGCGAATCCGCTTGCGCAACACACCGAACGGCTCAAGCACGGCCGCATCGGACACGACAAGAACCTCTTTCCGGACTGGGTGATCGCCGACGGCCCCTGGGTGAAGTTGCCTCCGGGGATACCGGGCTACCTGGACGCGCGGTGGATCGCAGAGGCCGTCGCGGCGCTGCAATGCCCCGAGACGAAGGCGGTGCTCAGTTCGGTGCGCGCGCCGATGACCCCGCACCGATTCGTGTCCAACCTGGTGAACTCCTTCCAGTTCACCGGATACCGAATCGACCGGGTGCCGCGTTACGAACTGGCCCGCTGCGGGCTGCCGCTACCCCCGGAGCCACCGCCCCCACCGCATGAGTAAGCGTCGCGCAGAAGAAATTTCGGCACCTGCCGAACAAATCACAGTGCGTCGGTCGCGAAAAAATGGCAGCAACATTACATTTGGCCTCTCACCAGCTCGCAATGACCATGAGGCACACCTGAAAACGGCGCCTTTTAGACACATGTTTGAATTGAAAAGCGCTGGGTAGGAGGGTCGCTCGACTGTTGGCGACCGCGCCTCGATGCGACCGAATGGCACAACGTGTGGTTGACTACACGAGCACTGCCGCGCCCGCGCGCGGGCAGTTCGACCCAATCAAGAAAGTGGCCGGTCGGTGAAATGCGCCGAGGGCTGCAAGAAGGATGAGGAAGCAAGGATGACGCTTGTCGACAGATTGCGCGGCGCCGTGGCGGGTATGCCGCGCCGGCTCGTTGTGGCGGCCGCTGGTGCGGCGCTGCTCTCGGGCCTGATTGGCGCCGTCGGAGGCTCGGCGACCGCCGGGGCCTTCTCGCGCCCCGGTCTGCCGGTGGAGTACCTGCAGGTTCCGTCCGCCGGAATGGGCCGCGACATCAAGATTCAGTTCCAAAGCGGTGGCCCGAACTCGCCCGCGTTGTACCTGCTCGACGGTATGCGTGCGCAGGACGACTTCAACGGCTGGGACATCAACACCCCGGCGTTCGAGTGGTACAACCAGTCGGGCATCTCGACGGTTATGCCCGTCGGCGGCCAGTCCAGCTTCTACTCCGACTGGTACAAGCCCGCGTGCGGTAAGGCCGGCTGCGTCACCTACAAGTGGGAGACCTTCCTGACCAGCGAGCTGCCCTCGTACTTGGAGAGCCAGAAGCAGGTCAAGCCGACCGGCAGCGCCGTGGTCGGCCTGTCGATGGCCGGTTCGTCGGCGCTGATCCTGGCCGCCTACCACCCGCAGCAGTTCGTCTACGCCGGCTCGCTGTCGGCGCTGCTGGACCCGTCGCAGGGCATGGGCCCGTCGCTGATCGGCCTCGCCATGGGTGACGCCGGTGGCTACAAGGCCGCCGACATGTGGGGCCCGAAGGACGACCCGGCGTGGGCGCGCAACGACCCGTCGCTGCAGGTCGGCAAGCTGGTCGCCAACAACACCCGCATCTGGGTGTACTGCGGTAACGGGAAGCCGTCCGACCTGGGTGGCGACAACCTGCCGGCGAAGTTCCTCGAGGGCTTCGTGCGGACCAGCAACCTGAAGTTCCAGGACGCCTACAAGGCCGCGGGCGGCCAGAACGCGGTGTGGAACTTCGACGCCAACGGCACCCACGACTGGCCCTACTGGGGCGCGCAGCTGCAGGCGATGAAGCCTGACCTGCAGTCGGTGCTGGGCGCCACCCCGGGTGCGGGTCCGGCCACGGCCGCGGCCACCAACGCCGGTAACGGCCAGGGCACCTAAACACGCCAAGCAGTACGAACGAGCGGCGGGAACCCTTCGGGGTTTCCGCCGCTCGTCGTTCGCGGCGCGTGTGATGTGTTTCACTACCCGGCGCGCGGGGGAACTACGGCCCTGGCTAATGTGCTTTCAGCGACTACACGATGGAGGGTGGACATGACGGTCGTGCGGGGTATGTCGGCGCTTTTCCGGGTGTTCTGCGTAGCCGTGCTGGCCGTCGGGCTGGCCTTCGCGCTGCAGACCGCCGCAACCGTCGGCAAAGCCAGGGCGGCGGGCTACGAGAGCCTGATGGTTCCGTCGGCGGCGATGGGCCGCGACATCCCGGTGGCCTTCATGGCCGGGGGCCCGCACGCGGTCTACCTGCTCGACGCCTTCAATGCGGCCCCGGACGTCAGCAACTGGGTCACCGCCGGTAACGCCATGAACACGCTCGGCGGTAAGGGCATCTCGGTGGTGGCCCCGGCCGGCGGCGCGTGGAGCATGTACACCAACTGGGAGCAGGACGGCAGCAAGCAGTGGGACACCTTCCTGTCCAGCGAGCTGCCCGACTGGCTGGCCGCCAACAAGGGCCTGGCGCCCGGCGGGCACGCCGCCGTCGGCGCCTCGCAGGGTGGCTACGCCGCCATGGCGCTGGCCGCCTTCCACCCCGACCGGTTCGGCATGGCCGGTTCGCTGTCCGGCTTCCTCTACCCGTCGAGCACCAACTACAACGGCGCGATCCTGGCCGGCCTGCAGCAGTTCGGCGGCGTCGACGGCAACGGCATGTGGGGCGCCCCGCAGCTGGGCCGGTGGAAGTGGCACGACCCCTACGTGCACGCCTCGCTGCTGGCGCAGAACAACACCCGCGTCTGGGTCTACAGCCCGACCAACATGGGCGGCGACGACGCCGCGATGATCGGCCAGGCCGGCGCGGCGATGGGCAGTTCGCGGGAGTTCTATCAGCAGTACCGCAGCAACGGCGGCCACAACGGCCACTTCGACTTCCCCGGCGGCGGCGACAACGGCTGGGGCTCGTGGTCGGGGCAGCTCGGGGCGATGTCGGGCGACATCGTCGGCGCGATCCGCTAGCGGCTCGCTGCCCGACTGGCCCGTTCGGCCGAGCCGGTACCGTGTAGGGGTGCAGCAGGGGTCGGGAGGACCGCGTAGCTGCGATCCACCGACTCTGCTGGCAGGAGAACATGGCTAAAAGCGCGCGGCGTAAGCGCCAACGCACCCTCGCGTGGATCGCCGCTCTGTCGGTCGCCGCCGTCGTCTTCCTGGGCATCCTGGCGGCGGTGACCTTGCTGCGCGGCCACCAGTCGGAGCCCAGCGCGGTGCCGCCCGGGGTCCTGCCCCCGTCGTCGACGACGACGCACCCGCACAAGCCGCGACCCGCCTCTCAGGACGCGTCGTGCCCGGACGTGTTTCTGGTCAACGTCCCCGGGACGTGGGAGTCCGCCGTGCAGGACGACCCCGCCAACCCCGTCCAATTCCCCAACGCGCTGCTGCACAAGGTGACCGCGAGCCTCACCCAGCAATTCCCGTCGTCGCGGGTGCAGTCGTACACCACGCCCTACACCGCGCAGTTCCACAATCCGCTGAGCGGCGACACGCAGATGTCCTACAACGCCAGCCGGGCCGAGGGCACGCGCGCGACGGTGCAGGCGATGACCGACATGAACACCAAGTGCCCGCTGACCAGCTACGTGCTGATGGGTTTCTCGCAGGGCGCGGTGATCGCGGGCGACATCGCCAGCGATATCGGCAACGGCCGCGGACCCGTCGATGACGACCTGGTGCTGGGTGTGACGTTGATCGCTGACGGTCGTCGCCAGATGGGGGTCGGCAACGACATCGGACCCAACCCGCCTGGGCAGGGCGCCGAGGTCACCTTGCACGAGGTGCCCATCCTGTCCGGGATGGGTCTGACCATGACCGGCCCGCGCCCCGGCGGCTTCGGCGACCTCAACGGCAAGACCAACGAGATCTGCGCGCCGGGCGACCTGATCTGCGCCGCTCCGGAGGAGGCGTTCAGCATCGCCAACCTGCCGGCCACGCTGAACACCTTGGCCGGCGGCGCCGGTCAGCCGGTACACGCGCTGTACGCCACGACGCAGTGCTGGAGCATCGACGGGGCACCCGCGACCGACTGGACGCTCAACTGGGCTCACGGTCTGATCGCAAATGCGCCACAACCGAAACACGGATGACCGGGGCGGTGGGACACAAGGGGTAGGAAGCGGTCGCCGATGAAGATCAGCGGTACCTTGTGATTTGGTCTGCCGTAGGCAGCCCCGTAACATTAAGAGGAATTTAAGAGCTATCGGACCTTTGGCGCGCACCCGGTCGGGGTCGATGCCGGCTGGGGCTGGCACATCACCGGCGTTCCCCAGCGGGGTGCGGTGCGAGGTGCGGTGTGCGCGTAGACATGTAACCGTCGGCCGAGCCGGCTTGAGAACGAAACCGTCGGCGGAGCCGACCTAGGAACAAAGCGTCGGCCGAGCCGACCGAAAACAGGTGCGACAGGAGAGCGGCATGGTGTACCACAACCCGTTCATCGTGAATGGAAAGATCAAGTTCCCGGACAACACGAACTTGGTCAAACACGTTGAGAAATGGGCCAAGGTTCGCGGCGACAAGCTCGCCTACCGGTTCCTGGACTTCTCCACCGAGCGCGACGGCGTCGCCTGCGACATCTCCTGGTCGGAGTTCAGCGCCCGCAACCGCGCCGTGGGCGCCCGGCTGCAGCAAGTCACGCAGCCCGAAGACCGCATCGCCGTGCTCTGCCCGCAGAACCTGAACTACCTCGTTGCCCTCTTCGGCGCGCTGTACGCCGGCCGGATCGCGGTGCCGCTGTTCGACCCGAGCGAGCCCGGTCACGTCGGCCGCCTGCACGCCGTGCTCGACGACTGCACCCCGTCGACGATCCTGACCACCACCGAGGCCGCCGAGGGCGTCCGTAAGTTCATCCGCGCCCGTTCGGCCAAGGAGCGCCCCCGCGTCATCGCCGTCGACGCGGTGCCGAACGAGGTCGCATCCACCTGGGAGCCGCCCGAGGCCACCGAGAACACCATCGCCTATCTGCAGTACACCTCCGGCTCCACCCGTACCCCGACCGGCGTCGCGATCACGCACCTGAACCTGCCCACCAATGTGTTGCAGGTGCTCAACGGCCTGGAAGGTAAGGAGGCCGACCGCGGCCTGTCCTGGCTGCCGTTCTTCCACGACATGGGGCTGATCACCGCGCTGCTGTCACCGGTGATCGGTCACAACTTCACCTTCATGACCCCGGCCGCGTTCGTACGCCGGCCCGGGCGGTGGATCCGCGAGATGGCGCGCAAGCCCGAGGACGCCCCGGACTGTGAGGTCATCACCGTCGCGCCGAACTTCGCCTTCGAGCACGCCGCGGTCCGCGGGGTGCCCAAGGAGGGTGAGCCGCCGCTGGACCTGAGCAACGTCAAGGCGATCCTGAACGGTAGCGAGCCGGTGTCCCCGGCGTCGATGCGCAAGTTCTACGAGGCGTTCTCGCCCTACGGTCTGCGCGAGACGGCGATCAAGCCGTCCTACGGACTGGCCGAGGCGACGCTGTTCGTCTCCACCACGCCGATGGACGAGGCCCCCACCGTCATCCACGTCGACCGTGACGAGCTGAACAAGCAGCGCTTCGTCGAGGTGCCCGCCGATTCGCCGAAGGCCGTTCCGCAGGTATCCGCCGGCATCATCGGCGTGGACGAGTGGGCCGTCATCGTCGACCCGGAGACCGCCAGCGAGCTGCCCGACGGTCAGATCGGCGAGATCTGGCTGCACGGCAACAACCTGGGCATCGGCTACTGGGGCAAGGAAGAAGAGACCAACGACGTCTTCCGCAACATCCTCAAGTCGCGGATCAGCCAGTCCCACGCCGAGGGCGCCCCCGACGACGGCATGTGGGTCAAGACCGGCGACTACGGCACCTACCACAACGGCCACCTCTACATCGCGGGCCGCATCAAGGACCTGGTCATCATCGACGGCCGCAACCACTACCCGCAGGACCTCGAGTACTCGGCGCAGGAAGCCAGCAAGGCGCTGCGCACCGGTTACGTGGCCGCCTTCTCGGTGCCGGCCAACCAGCTGCCGAAGGAAGTGTTCGACAACCCCCACGCCGGCATCAAGTACGACCCCGACGACGGCTCCGAGCAGCTGGTCATCGTCGCCGAGCGCGCCGCCGGCTCGCACAAGCTGGACTACCAGCCCATCGCCGACGACATCCGGGCCGCGATCGCGGTGCGCCACGGCGTGACGGTCCGCGACCTGCTGCTGGTGCAGTCGGGAACGATCCCGCGTACCTCCAGCGGCAAGATCGGGCACCGCGCCTGCCGCGCGGCCTACCTCGACGGCAGTCTGCGAAGCGGCGTCGGGTCCCCGACGGCCTTCGCCAGCTCCACTGACTGAATCCCTGAGGACCATGGCTGACACTGAGCACCCCGAAAACCAGACCCCGGGCCCTGACGGGGAGGTGCCCGCCACACGGCCTGCCAAGGGGACCGATATGACCGTCCCCGAGATGCGTCAGTGGCTGCGCAACTGGGTGGGCCGCGCCGTCGGGAAATCGCCCGACGACATCGACGAGTCGGTGCCGATGGTCGAGCTGGGCCTGGCGTCGCGGGACGCCGTGGCGATGGCCGCCGACATCGAGGACATGACCGGTGTCACCCTGTCGGTCGCGGTGGCCTTCCAGCATCCGACGATCGAATCGCTGGCCACCCGCATCATCGAGGGCGAGCCCGAGGTGCCCGACGACGAGCTCGACGGCGCCGACTGGACCCGCACCGGCCCGGCCGAGCGCGTCGACATCGCGATCGTGGGCCTGTCGACCCGGCTGCCGGGCGATATGAACTCCCCGGACGAGACCTGGGCGGCGCTCATGGAGGGCCGCGACGCCATCACCGATCTGCCCGAGGGCCGCTGGTCGGAGTTCCTCGAGGAGCCGCGCATCGCCCAGCGCGTCGGCACCGCCCGCACCCGCGGCGGCTACCTGAAGGACATCAAGGGCTTCGACTCCGAGTTCTTCGCGGTCGCCAAGACCGAGGCCGACAACATCGACCCGCAGCAGCGGATGGCGCTGGAGCTCACCTGGGAGGCGCTCGAGCACGCCCGGATTCCGGCGTCGAGCCTGCGCGGCGAGTCCGTCGGCGTGTACGTCGGCTTCTCCAACAACGATTACCAATTCCTGGCGGTGTCCGACCCCACGGTCGCGCACCCGTACGCGATCACCGGGACGGCCAGCTCGATCATCGCCAACCGGGTGTCCTACTTCTACGACTTCCGCGGCCCGTCGGTGGCAATGGACACCGCGTGCTCGAGCTCGCTGGTGGCTACGCACCAGGCCGTGCAGGCGCTGCGCAACGGTGAATGCGACGTCGCGCTCGCCGGCGGTGTCAACGCGCTGCTTACGCCGCTGGTGACGCTCGGTTTCGACGAGATCGGCGCCGTGCTGGCCCCCGACGGCCGGATCAAGTCGTTCTCGTCGGACGCCGACGGCTACACCCGTTCCGAGGGCGGCGGCATGTTCGTGCTCAAGCGGGTCGACGACGCCCGCCGCGACGGCGACCAGATCCTGGCCGTCATCGCCGGCAGCGCGGTCAACCACGACGGCCGGTCCAACGGCCTGATCGCCCCCAACCAGGATGCCCAGGCCGAGGTGCTGCGCCGCGCCTACAAGGACGCGGGCATCGACCCGCGCACCGTCGACTACATCGAGGCGCACGGCACCGGCACCGTCCTGGGTGACCCGATCGAGGCCGAGGCGCTGGGCCGCATCGTCGGGCGGGGCCGCCCCGCCGACCGCCCAGCGCTGCTGGGCGCGGTGAAAACCAATGTGGGACACCTGGAGTCGGCTGCCGGCGCGGCGAGCCTGGCCAAGGTGGTGCTGGCGTTGCAGCACGACAAGCTGCCGCCGTCGATCAACTTCGCCGGCCCCAGTCCCTACATCGACTTCGACGGCATGCGCCTGAAAGTCATTGACAGCGCCAGTGATTGGCCGCGCTACGGCGGCTACGCACTGGCCGGGGTGTCCAGCTTCGGCTTCGGTGGGGCCAACGCGCACCTGGTGGTGCGCGAGGTGCTGCCCCGCGACGTCATCGAGCGCGAAGCCGAGCCGCAGCCCGTCGCGGCCGCGCCGGCCGCCGACGCGACCGAGGCGCCCACGCTGGAGAGTCACTCGCTGCGGTTCGACGACTTCGGCAACATCATCCCCGACGCCTCCGAGGCCGATGAGCCGGAGTACGAGCTGCCGGGCGTGACCGACGAGGCGCTGCGCCTCAAAGAGATCGCGCTGGAAGAGCTTGCCGCACAAGAGGAGTCGGAGCCGACCAGGCCGCTGATCCCGCTCGCGGTGTCGGCGTTTCTGACGTCGCGCAAGAAGTCTGCCGCCGCCGAGCTCGCGGACTGGATGGAGAGCCCGGAGGGGCAGGCGTCGTCGCTGGAATCCATCGGCCGGGCGCTGTCGCGACGCAACCACGGCCGCTCGCGCGCGGTGGTGCTGGCCCACGACCACGAGGAGGCCATCAAGGGCCTGCGCGCGATCGCCGAGGGCAAGCAACGGCCGAACGTGTTCAGCACCGACGGGCCGGTGACCAGCGGCCCGGTGTGGGCGATGGCCGGTTTCGGTGCGCAGCACCGCAAGATGGGCAAGAGCCTGTACCTGCGCAACGAGGTCTTCGCCGAGTGGATCGAGAAGGTCGACGCGCTGATCCAGGACGAGCGCGGCTACTCGGTGCTCGAGATGATCCTCGACGACTCGGTCGACTACGGCATCGAGACCAGCAACGTCGTCATCTTCGCGATCCAGATCGCGCTGGGCGAGTTGCTCAAGCACCACGGCGCCAAACCCGCTGCGGTGGTGGGCCAGTCGCTCGGCGAGCCGGCGTCGGCGTACTTCGCCGGCGGCCTGTCGCTGGCGGACGCGGCCCGCGTGATCGCGTCGCGCTCGCACCTCATGGGCGAGGGTGAGTCGATGCTGTTCGGCGAGTACATCCGGTTCATGGCGCTCGTCGAGTACTCCGCCGACGAGCTCAAGACGGTGTTCGGCGACTTCCCCGGCCTGGAGGTGTGTGTCTACGCCGCACCCAGCCAGACCGTGATCGGTGGGCCGCCGGACCAGATCGACGCGATCGTCGCCCGCGCGGAGACCGAGGGCCGCTTCGCCCGCAAGCTGCAGACCAAGGGCGCCGGTCACACGTCGCAGATGGACCCGCTGCTCGGTGAGTTCTCCGCCGAGCTGCAGGGCATTCACCCGCTGAGCCCGACGGTCGGGATCTTCTCGACGGTGCACGAGGGCACCTACATCAAGCCCGGCGGCGAGCCGGTGCACGATGTCGACTACTGGGTCAAGGGCATGCGGCACTCGGTGTACTTCACCCACGGCGTGCGCAACGCCGTCGACAGCGGCCACACCACCTTCCTGGAGCTCGCACCCAACCCGGTGGCGCTGATGCAGATCGGCCTGACCACCGCCGCCGCGGGACTGCATGACGCCCAACTGATTCCGACGCTGGCCCGCAAGCAGGATGACGTCGAGTCGATGATCTCGGCGATGGCCCAGCTCTACGTCCACGGCCACGACCTGGACATCCGCACCTTGTTCGGCCGGGCGCAGGGTCCCGAGGACTACGCGAACGTCCCGCCGACCCGGTTCAAGCGCAAAGAGCACTGGCTGGATGTGCACTTCTCCGGCGACGGATCGGTGATCATGCCGGGGACCCACGTCGCGTTGCCGGACGGCCGCCACGTGTGGGAGTACGCGCCGCGCAACGGCGAGACTGATCTGGCCGCACTGGTGAAATCCGCTGCGACACAAGTCCTTTCGGATGCCCAATTGGTGGCCTCCGAGCAGCGCGCGGTGCCCGGCGCGGGCGCCCGGCTGGTGACGACGATGACCCGGCACCCCGGTGGCGCCGCGGTGCAGGTGCATGCCCGCATCGACGAGTCCTTCACGCTGGTCTACGACGCGCTGGTGTCGCGGGCCGGGCAGAGTGTGGCCGCGTTGCCCACCGCGGTGGGCGCCGGTGCGGCCATCGCCGCCCCGACCACGACCACCGCGGTCGAGGCGCCCGCCGAGGAAGCCGACGCCGAGACGCTGTCGGACAGCCTGACCAACCGCTACCTGCCGTCCAGCGTCGGCCGGTGGACGCCGGACTCCGGCGAGAGCATCGGCGAGCGGCTGGGCCTGATCGTCTCGGCGGCCATGGGCTACGAGCCCGAGGACCTGCCGTGGGAGGTGCCGCTGATCGAGCTCGGCCTGGACTCGCTGATGGCGGTGCGGATCAAGAACCGCGTCGAATACGACTTCGACCTGCCGCCAATCCAATTGACGGCCGTGCGGGACGCCAACCTGTACGCCGTCGAGAAGCTGATCGAGTACGCGATCGAGCACCGCGACGAGGTCGAGCAGCTGCACGAGCACCAGAAGACGCAGACACCCGAGGAGATCGCCCGGGAGCAGGCCCAGCTGCTCAGCGGGGCGACGCCGACGTCGGCCGCCGCACCCGCACCGGACCCGCAGGCCGAGCCGGAGACGCAGCCGGCCCCGCCGGCGCCGGACGCGACGATCCCGCCACCACCGACGGATCCGTCCGGCCCGAAGGGCGCGGTGACCAACGGCGCGAAGCCGGATCTCGCGGGGGCGCTCAGCCAGGAGGCGGTGTCCAAGGCGCTGAATTCCGATGTGCCGCCGCGTGATGCCGCCGAGAGGGTCACCTTCGCCACCTGGGCGATCGTCACGGGCAAGTCGCCGGGCGGCATCTTCAACCCGCTGCCCAAGCTCGACGGGGACACCGCGGAAAAGATGGCGCAGCGGCTCTCGGAGCGCGCCGAGGGCGCCATCACCGCCGAGGACGTCCTGACGTCGGACACCATCGAGGCGCTGGCCGAGAAGGTCCGCCAGTACCTGGAGGCCGGGCAGATCGACGGCTTCGTCCGCACCCTGCGGGCACGCCCCGAGGGCAGCTCGAAACCCCCGGTGTTCGTGTTCCATCCGGCCGGCGGTTCGACCGTGGTCTACGAGCCGCTGCTGAACCGGTTGCCCGCGGACACGCCGATGTACGGGTTCGAGCGCGTGGAGGGCACCGTCCAGGAACGGGCCGCCCAGTACATGCCGAAGCTGCTGGAGATGAACGCCGGCAAGCCGTTCATCCTGGCCGGGTGGTCGCTCGGCGGCGCGCTGGCCTACGCCTGCGCGATCGGTTTGAAGCGGGCGGGCGAGGACGTGCGCTTCGTCGGGATGATCGACACGGTGCGCGCCGGCGAGGAGATCCCCCAGACGCAGGAGGAGACCCGCAAGCGCTGGGACCGGTACGCGAAGTTCGCGGAGCGCACGTTCAACGTGGAGATTCCCGCGATCCCCTACGAGCAGCTCGAAGAGCTCGACGACGAGGGCCAGGTCAAGTTCGTGCTGGACGTCGTCCAGCAGAGCGGCGTGCAGATCCCGGGTGGCATCGTCGAGCACCAGCGGACGTCCTACCTGGACAACCGGGCGCTCGAGACCGTCCAGATCGAGCCGTACGACGGGCACGTGACCCTGTACATGGCCGATCGCTACCACGACGACGTCATCGAGTTCGAGCCGCGATATGCGGTCCGCCGGCCCGACGGCGGCTGGGGAGAGTACGTGGCCGACCTCGAGGTGGTGCCGATCGGTGGCGAGCACATCCAGGCCATCGACGAACCGGTCATCGGCAAGGTCGGTGCTCACCTCTCCGACGTGCTGAATAAGGTGGAGGCCGAAACCAGTCAGACGAGTGAGGTGGGCAAGTAGTGACGGAGACCGTGCCAGCTTCGGGGGCAGCTCCCATCCAGCACACCACCGCCGAGAAGCTGGCCGAGCTCTACGCTCGCCTGGAACTGGCCAAAGAGCCGGGCGGTGAGAAGGCCGTCGCCAAGCGCGACAAGAAGGGCATCCCCAGCGCTCGCGCCCGCATCCACGCGCTGGTCGACCCGGGCACCTTCTTTGAGATCGGCGCGCTGGCCAAGACGCCGAACGACCCGAACGCGCTCTACGGCGACGGGTGCGTCACCGGGCACGCCATGATCGACGGCCGACCGGTCGGGGTGTTCTCCCACGACCAGACGGTGTTCCAGGGCACGGTGGGCGAGATGTTCGGCCGCAAGGTGGCCAGGCTGATGGAATGGTGCGCGATGGTCGGCTGCCCGATCGTCGGCATCCAGGACTCCGGCGGCGCGCGGATTCAGGACGCCGTCACCTCGCTGGCGTGGTACGCCGAGCTGGGCCGCCGCCACGAGGCGCTGTCCGGGCTGGTGCCGCAAATCTCCCTGATCTTCGGCAAATGCGCTGGGGGAGCGGTGTATTCGCCGATCCAGGACGACCTGCTGGTTTCGGTGCGCGACCAGGGTTACTTCTTCGTCACCGGGCCGGACGTGATCCGGGAGGTCACCGGCGAAGACGTCACGCTCGACGAGCTCGGGGGCTCCGACGCGCAGGCCCGCAACGGCAACATCCACCAGGTGGTGGACTCCGAGGAAGCCGCGTTCCAGTACGTGCGCGACTTCCTGTCGTTCCTGCCGTCGAGCGCCGTCAGCGAGCCGCCGATCGTCAACCCAGGTCTGGAGCCGGAGACGACCCCGACCGATCTTGAGCTCGACTCGATCGTGCCGGACTCGGACAACATGGCCTACGACATGCACGAGATCCTGTTGCGGATCTTCGACGACGGCGACTTCCTCGACGTGGCCGCCCAGCACGGGCCGGCCATCATCACCGGGTTCGCCCGGGTCGACGGACACCCGGTGGGCGTGATCGCCAACCAGCCCATGCACCTGTCGGGGTCGATCGACAACGAGGCCTCCGACAAGGCGGCGCGATTCATCCGGTTCTGCGACGCGTTCAACGTCCCGCTGGTGTTCGTGGTGGACACGCCGGGTTTCCTGCCGGGTGCCGAGCAGGAGAAGAACGGCATCATCAAGCGCGGCGGCCGCTTCCTGTACTCGGTCGTCGAGGCCGATGTGCCGAAGGTGACGATTACTGTCCGCAAGTCCTACGGCGGCGCCTACGCCGTGATGGGGTCCAGGCAGCTGACCGCTGACTTCAACTTCGCCTGGCCGACCGCGCGCATCGCGGTGATCGGCGCCGAGGGGGCCGCGCAGCTGCTGATGAAGCGGTTCCCCGACCCCACCACGCCCGAGGCTCAACAGATCAAGAAGGACTTCATCGAGGGCTACAACCTCAACATGGCGATCCCGTGGACCGCCGCCGAGCGCGGCTTCATTGACGCGGTCATCGACCCGCACGAGACCAGGCTGCTGCTGCGCAAGTCGATGAAGCTGCTGCGCGAGAAGCAACTGTGGTTCCGCACGGCGCGTAAGCACGGGCTCATCCCGATCTAACTCGGCCGTCCGACGGCCGCTCCCCCGATGGGTGATATCGCGAAGCGCTAGCGCATCCGCTATCGCTTTCGCGGGCAACACAATTGCCTAAAGCCGCAGCGCGCCGTCGAGCAGTTCGTCGAAGCGCTCCAGCGCCTCGTCCGAGTCGGCGTCGATCCCGCGCAGCGCTCCGCGATCGGCGAGGTAGCGCTGCACGTAGAGGTCCGCGACCAGGGCCTTACGCTCGCCGCCGCGGGCGGCCCGCTCCCAGGCGGCCTGCTCGATGAGCAACGCTCCGGCATAGACGTCACTCATGTATTGGGCCAGCGGGAACAGCCTTGCCTCGGCCGTCCGCCTGTCGAGTTTGGTCCACGCGGTAATCGCCCCGTCGAGATCCTCGATGCGGCCGGCGACCAGCCGGGTGGCTTCGCCGTCGTCGGCGACCGACACCGCGTCGCGCATCCGCGCCAGCAGCGCTTCGTGCGCGCGGGTCTGCTCGATCCCGCGCCGCACATCCAGACACAGAATGTTGTCCGGTCCCTCCCAGATGGTGTTCACCTGTGCATCGCGCAGCAGCCGCGCCACCGGCCAGGTTTCGATATAGCCGTTGCCGCCGTGGATTTCGATCGCATCCGATGCCGCGGTGATCCCCAGCCGACAGACCCGCAGCTTGGTTACCGGCACGGCGATGCGTTGCCGCATGCTGCGCGGCTGACGATGGTTGGTGGCGCCGGTGCCGTCGAACACCAGCGCCTGGGCCGCCTCGACGTCGACGATCATCTCGGCGAGTTTGCGCCGCATCAAGGGCTTGTCGATGAGCGCGCCGCCGAACGCCCGGCGCTGCCGGGCATAGCACAGCGATTCCACCAGGGCGCGCCGCGCGTTACCGAGCGCGAACAAGGCGATGCCCAGGCGGGCGGCGTTGGTCAGCTCCATCATGCGTCCCAGCCCCTTGCCGTCCGACGGCCCGGCGTCGGCATCGGTGGGCTCACCGGACAGCAAAAACGCTTCGGCATCGACGAATTCGACCTCGCCCGAGGCCACCGACCGGGTGCCCAGCTTGTCCTTCAGCCGCCGGACCCGCACGCCGTTGCGTGAGCCGTCGCGGCGGGTGCGCAGCACCAGGAAGTTGGCGACGCCGCGCGAAGAGTCCGGTGCCCCTTCGGGTTTCGCCAAGACGACGAACGCCTCCCCGGCGCAATTGGACGCGAACCACTTGAAGCCGTTCAACAACCATGCGTCGCCGTGCCGGGTGGCGGTGGTCTCCAGCGCCCCCAGATCTGAGCCGCCGGTGCGTTCGGTGAGCAGCTGCGCCGTCTCGCCGGCCCACTCGCCGGAGGCGAATTTGGCCAGCACGTGCTCGGCCACATCGGGCGGCGCGTAGGCGGCCACCAAGGACTGGACCATGCCGCCGCCGGTGCCCAACGCGCAGCCCATCCCGATATCGGCTTGGTTGAGCAGATAATTCGACGCGAACATGGGCAGCGACGAGCTCGTCTTCGCCTCGCGGGCCTCGGTCCGCAGCGCCTGCTGGGCGTCCAGGACCGCCCGCTTGGACTGCGTGAAGGAGGTCGGCATGACCACCTCGCTGATGTCGTGTCCCCACCGGTCGTAGCGCTGCAGCCGCGGTGGGTTGCGATCCGTCTCCTCGGCCCACTGCGCCACCGGGCCGCCCATCAGTTCACCGATACGCGTCAGGTGGCGTTCGGCCAGCTGCAGTTCCTCGGGCTTGAGGTAGTAGGCCATGGTGAACTGCAGCGTGGGGTCGGTGAGGTACCAATTGAGTCCCACGGCCCCGCGGTAGTTCTCCGTGGCGTAGCGCTGCGCTTTCTCGTCGGTGGAAAACGGCAGCCGGTCCACGGCCTCTGCGGCGTAGTCGCTCATGGGTCAGACGCTACGCGCCGAGCCGATCGTCAGGCAGTAGCGCGCAGCGGGCGCCGCCGGCGATTCGGGTCCGGGCCGGAACTGTCAGCCGTATCGGCGCGGCGAACCAGCGCTTCGGGCTGGACGATCACAACGGTCTTGCCGTCCAACAGGATCCAGCCGCGCGTCGTGAACCGCGCAGCGCCTTGTTCACCGAAACCCGGTCGGCGCCGACCAGTGGTCACGAATATCCCCCTCGGTGTCAGGCCGTCTGGGCGGTCAGGAAAACCAGCCGGAAATTGCCGATCTGGAGCACGTCGCCGTTGGTCAGCACCGCAGAGTCGACGGCGCCGCGGTTGAGATAGGTCCCGTTGAGGCTGCCAAGATCGACGACGCGGAATTCGCCTCTCTCGCTGCGGAATTCGGCGTGCCTGCGGCTGACCGTGATGTCATCGAGAAAGATGTCGCTGGCGGGGTGCCGCCCGGCGTTCATCACCGGCTCGTTCAACATGAACTTCGCCCCGACGTTGGGGCCCCGCTTCACCACCAGCATGGCCGAGCCGCGGGCCAGCATTGCCGCCGCTTCGGCGACGGCCGACGATGTGTCTATTTCGTCGCGGACGTCGGAACCCAGCACCGAACCGATGTCGCCGGTCGGATCATCCGGCGCGATTGGTTGCTGGCTTGTCTCCCCGTATGACGCCGACACCGCTCCCTTTCACCAGGTTCTCGTCGATACCTCCATCGCAGCAGTTGACGTGCGCGTCAAGATAGGGACCGAAGTCCCCTTTTCTTCTGGGGTGGCTGTCTCGGGCGGTGCACCGGGCGGCTACGACCCCACCGGCACCACGAACTCGGACGTATAGAACTCCGCCGGGTTTTGCGACTCCGCGTTCGCCCGCTCGATAATCACCCACACGCCGGTGGTGCCTGGCCGAATGGTGTCGGCAACGGTCGCCGTTCCGTTTCCAGCGCCGTCGAGATCCATGCCGGTAAAGGCGGTTCCCGGGTCTCCGGGCCCGCAGGTCGACGAGGATGGTCGCGGTTCTTCGATAAGGCCGACGTCGTAGTGCATGCCCGGCTCGGGCCCGTCGACCAGATGTACCTCGGCGACGGCCCGGGAACCGCCGGCCCGGACGATGGCCGATCCGCTGCCGAGCATCGGACTGGGCACCTTGGGGGCGGTGCTGACCTTACTGAAATCGCAACGCCGCAGATAGTTGTCGAAAACGACCGTCGTGCCGCCACCCTCGGCGGCCGCCGTCCCGATGGCCGAACTCGCGGCCGGCGCGATCAGCAGCGCGACCGCGGCCGTGCAGTTTCCCAGGCGTGTCAGCGTGCGCATCGGCCATCCTTTTCCGTCGTGTGAAATGGATCACAGCGGAATAGATATTGACCGGGAAATGGCGCGATTAAACCTTTGACCAGTAATTACTCTGCCGTTAATTCAGCGCACTATTACACCGGTGAATAATGACGGCGCAATGCCATTTCAAGACTTTTCGTCGCTCGCTACGGCTTGATGCGGATCGGTCCGGGCGACCACCATCCGGTGCGGGTGGCGGTGCCCAGGTCGAGCTGCGCCGGGCGCGCGTCGGCGATGGTGTCGAACTTGCGCAGCGATCCCCAGTCGCGGCCCCAGTCATGGGACAGGTACGTCGACATGACGTGGGCTCGCAGCAGCAGGTCGGTGATGCCCAGCAGGCCGCCGTTGACGCCGTCCTGCCAGGTGTCGGTGTCCTGCTTCTTGGCGTTGTAGTCCGGGGTGATGCGGAACTCCGGGATCTCGGTGACGCCGTTGGAATGCAGCATCGGATGCTGGCACGGGAACGCCAGCCCGACCGCCCAGTCCATCAGCACCGGGCGCTTCGAACCGATGTACTCCTGCAACGAACGCAGCTCCGGCACCCGCGGCGGGGTCAGCGCGATCCAGTCATCCGGCGTCAGGGACAGGTCCTCGGCGACCACCCGCACCGCGACCGCGTCGGCGGGCATCTGGGAGCGCGCGAAGCGCAGGTTCCGCCACACCTTCGGCTGCTCGCCGTAGAGGTCGTAGGGCACCAGGCGACCGGCCGGCTGCACCGCGCCGCCGGGACCGGGCCTGCCGAATTCCAGCTCCACCGTCTGCCCGCTGGTATGGCCGTGCAGGATGCTGTTGCCGGCGATAGTGCCCGCGGCGGTCACCACGACCAGCGGGTGTCCGTCGTCGAGTTTCGGCAGCTGGTACCACGCCGAGGTGAGCCGGCTCTGCTGCTGCGCGCCGGTGGTGTAGCTGCCCGCCAGCGGAACCCGCGCGGGATCGAGGCCGTAGGGCAGCGGCACCGTCGACCCGTTGATGCCCGGGGCCTTCAGCTTGAGCGGCGCATCCCAGTCGTAGTCGGTGCCGGGCTGCGGCACCTCCGTCTCCTTGACCGACTCGGCCAGGGTGCGGTCCGGAACCCCGTTGGGAGTGAATCCCGTTGGGCTGACCCCACCCAACGGCCCCAGCGGGCCGTAGTTGTCCGGCAACGGCGCCATGAAGCCGGCATTGCTGTCGGGCTCGACGAGCACGTCGTCGGCCAGCCCGCAGCCGCCGCTGAACTCCCGCAGGTTGTCCCAGGCGTTGGAATAGGTGGGGTACTGACGAACGATGCCGGCCACCATCGAGGCGATGAACACCAGCGCCATGAAGCCGGCCGCGAGGGGGATGGGCGCGGCGGTGAGCGCGCGCGCCAGCCGCCCTTCGCCGCGGTCCCTAGGCGCGAAGTGCAGGTACGCCGCGTACAGCGCGACGATCACGAACAGCGCGAAAAAGACAGTGCTGATGCTGATTCCGTGGATCCTCGGCATCACGTTGTTGAACGGGACACCGAAGCTCGACACGTACCACCACCCGTTCGTGGTGGCGAAACACAGCGCCAGCACGAACAGCAGCGCCGCCAGGAAGGCCATGCGGTTACGCGACCAGCGCAAGCTCTCGTGCGACACCAGCACCGTCGTCAGCGCGGCCATCGCCGCTCCCACCGCGGCGAACAGCCCGAAGTGGTGCACCCACTTGGTGGGCGTGAACATCAGGAAGAACATGGTGCCGAAGATGACACCCATCAGTCGCCAGGCCGGCCCGCGCGCCACGCCGGGAATGCGCTTGCGCCGCAACATGATAAAGACCGCGGTGAAGAGACACAGCGCGGCGACCAGGAAGCCGAAGCGGCGCGACAGCGAACCGTCGACGGTGGGCAGGATCAGGTAGTAGTAGCGCAGGTTCTCGGTGTACCAGGCCTGGCTGGGGCCGATCGAGGTGCGAATCCTGGTGGCTTCCAACACCGTTGACAGCGTCTGATCGGCGAACACGACGGTCAGGATGACCGTGCCGGCGGCCAGCATCGGCGCCACCAGTGGCCAGGTGCCGACCAGGCGATGGCGTTTCACCAGAATCCGCAGGATCGGACGGCCACCGGCGACCAGCGCGGCCACCGCGATCAACCCGGTGGGCTGAACGCCGAGGGTGAACGCCGCGGTGATGACGGCCAGCGCCGCGGGCGTCAGCCGGCTGTAGCGCATGGCGCGCTCGATCAGCACGTAGGTGATCAGCGACCCGACGGCGATGATCGGCTCGGGGCGCAGGCCGTTGTCGAACGGCATCCAGGCCGTCAACAGCACCATGCCCGCCGCCCAATTCGCCGCCTTGCTGGCGGCCACCGCGGGTCCCAGCCGGGGCAGCACCTCACGCGAGAGCAGCAGCCAGCACACGATCCCGGCGATCAGGTCCGGCAACCGCATCCACAGGCTGGCGTCGGTGACGTGGGTCATCAGCGCCAGCAGGTTGTAGTACCAGCCGAAGGGGTCCTCGGGGCTGCCGAACCAGCGGAAGTAGTTCGACATGTAGCCGGCGCGGTCGGCGACACGGGCCATGCCCAGGATGTAGCCGTCGTCCGAGGAGTTCGCCCCGATCACATGCCACAGCACGAAGCCGGAGATCACCGTGACGTCGGCCAGGGTGAACGTGCGCCAGTTCGCCGGAATGAGCCGGCGCATCCGATGACCGTCCAGCTGATCGAGCCGCCACAAGGCGATCAGCGCGACGATGGTGGACACAATGGCCAACACCATCGCGGCCAGCTTCAAAGTCGTTGGGGTGGTGGAGAACCGGGTGTCGATGGTCGCCGACAGCTTCAAACCCGGCGGGGCCGGTCCGCTGAGGTCGGTGAATACCCCCACGATCTGCGGCCGCAGGTTCGGGTCGGGGAATCCGCCGCTGATCGGTTTGCCCGCCGGATCATTCAGTCCGACGAAGGTGGCGAAGGCACCCGCCTTGGTCGAGGTGATCTCGATGCGCTGGCATTGCGGGGACGCGACCTGATCCCGGGCCGCGCTGGCGATCACCACGTTGCGGTCGGTGACGTCGACGCGCTTGTTGTTGACGACCACGAACAGCGCGTTGAGCGCGGCGTCCTTACCCTTCTTGGGCGCCGTGCTGAGCACCACCCCGCCCTCCGGCGGCAGGGCGCGCACCACCGAGCACGGCACGGTCACGTTCACGTCGACCGGTGTCAGCGAAATCAGCGGCGCGGTAACGCTGTTCAACTGGCCGTTCTGCGGCCAGTTCAGCTGCGCGGTGGTCTGCACGACGGGCAGCAGCGGCGTCGCGACCGACAGGATGAAACCGATCAGCCCGGCGATCGTCGCGACCCACCGGGTCACCCGCACGTTCTGCCCGGGGGCCGCCTTGTCTTCGCGGCTGTCGACGGTCGTGACGCTCATGGCAGTGCCCGAATCGGTCCCTGCCGGCTCCAGCCGTGCACTGTCATCACACCCTGTTCGATTACGGCGTCCGGCGCCTGATCAGCCGGCACCAACCGGAAATACTGCTCCACGGAACCCCAGTCGCGATACCAGTCGCCACGCAGATACGTCGAGATCGTCGAGGTGCGCAGCATTGTCTGCAGGAACAGGAACGGTCCGCCGGCCTCGCTGGCCTGCCACCCGTTCGACGACGACGCCGTCTGCTTGTGATCGGGCAGGATGCGGTACCGCGGAAGTTCCGCCACGCCAAGGTGTTCGGAGAACGGCCGCTGGCACGGGAAGTTCGCGGCGGTCGCGATGTCCATCAGCACGGGTGTCTGCGATCCCATCAATTGCTGCAGGGTCTGGAACACGGGCACGCGCGGCGGGGTGAACGCGAACCACTGGTCCGAGCTCAGGTTCGGGTCGTAGGCGACGATGCGCGCCACGTTCGCCTCGGGCGGCGCCCAGGTCAGCGGGAACCGTAGATTGCGCCACGCCGGCTCGGGCCCGATGTCGATGGGCTGGACTTCACCGAGCGGCTGGGTGGTCCCGTCGGGGCGGGTGACACCCCACTGCAGTTTCAGCGACTGCCCGTAGGTGAAGGTGCCGTCCTCTTTGTAGGACCAGATAGCGCCGGATGCCGACACCACGACGATCGGCCGGTCGCCGGTGCGCGGGGGCAGCTGGTACCAGGCCGAGGTGGCGGTGGCGGCCAGCGAGTTCTCGCCGTAGCTGCCCATCACCGGGGTGCGGGCCGGGTCGAGGCCGAACGGCAGCGCGATGTTCGACCCGTTGACGCCGACGGGGCCCTTTCCGCCGGCCGTGCCCGCGGAGTCGCTCATGGCCGCGTTGGGCTTGTTCGGTGACGCGTCTGAGTTCACCACGCCCGGTTTGGTGACCACCGGGTACGACCTCAGGTCGTCGCCGACGCCGTTGGGTTTGAAGCCGACCGGGTTGCTGCCGCCCAGCGGGCCGTCCGGGCCGAAGGTCTGCCCGGGCGCCGGCTGCAGCATGCCCGCATTGGGGTCCGCCTCGGTGAGCACGTCGTCGGCCATGGCGCAGCTGGCGGGGGACAGCCCCGAACTGATCGCGGCGAGGTTGGCCTTGCCGGTGGTGTAGAGCGGGTAGCGGAACACCGCACCCTTGGTCAGCGAGGCGACTTCGCCGACGACCATGATGGTCGCGACCACCAGCAGCGGGGTCGACGCGAGCACCCGGTTGCGCCGGTTGTCCTTGACCTCGGTGTGCCCGGCGTAGTCCATCCGGAAGTGCTGCCACGCGGCCAGCAGACCGGTCGCGATCGACAGCGCCAAAAACATCGATGTCACCGGGTGGCTGGCGATCACCGGCTGGATGTCGTACCACGGCACCCCGTAGTTACCGACGTAGAACCAGCCGTTGACGCCGGAGGTCGCGACCGCCAGCACGAACAGCAACGCCGTCACGTACAGCGTCAGGTTGCGGCGGTTGTGCAGGCCGATCCGGGCCAGCGCGAACGCGGTGACCGCACCCAGCGCGCCGGCCAGCCCGGCGAACGCGCCGAACTGGACCGCCCACTTGGTCGGCGTGAACGTCAACAGCAGCAGGCCGAACGCGCATGCGCCGATCAACCGCCACGCCGGGCCGCTGGCCACGCCGGGAATCCGGCCCCGACGCAGCAGGGTGACCAGCATCCCGAACATGCACAGCAGCAGCACCAGGACGGCGAATCGCCGCGCCATCGATCCGTCGGGGTTGGACTCCACCGTGAGGAAGTAGTAGCGCAGCCAGTCCTGGTACCAGGCGATGGTCGGGCCGACCTTGTACTTGATGCGGGCCGATTCGCCGACCGTGGCCAGCGTCTGGCTGCGGAACACCACCACCAGGATCAGCGACAGCGAGGCCGCCAGCACCGCCAGCGGTGCCAGCAGTCCGTCGCTCGCCCGGCGGCGCCGGATCGTCTGGGCGACGGCCCGCGCCCCGGTCAGCAGCGCGGCGACGGCGATCAGGCCCTGCGGCGCCAGCGTGGCGGTCAGCAGCGCCACGATGATGGCCACCGCCGCGGGTGCCAGCCGCCGCAGCGCGATCGCGCGTTCCACCAGCATCCAGGTGACCAGCACGCCGAGGGCGATCAGCGGTTCGGGCCGCAGTCCGTTGTTGAACGGCAGCCATGCCGCCACGAACACCGCGCCCGCGGTGAAGACTGCCACCCTGTTGGCCGCCAGGCCGCCGCGGCCCGGTCCGAGCCGGCGCAGCACCCAATGGCTGATGATCAGCCAGCACCCGATTCCGGCCACCGTGGCGGGCAGCCGCATCCAGACCCCGGCCGTGCTTACGGAGGCCATCTTGGCCAGCAGCCCGAGGTACCAGTCGAAGGGTGCGTCCGTGGTGCCGAAGTAGCGGTAGTAGTTGTCGATGTAGCCGGCGCCGGGGGCGACGCGCGCGATGGTCAGGTTGTAGCCGTCGTCCGACGAGGTGGCGCCGATGATGTGCCACAGCAGCAGGGTCGCGATCACGCCGGCGTCGGCGATCCAGGTCGCGATCCCGACCCGTCGCCAGTTGGCCAGGTGCGTGCCGGGACGGTACCGGGAGAGCCAGGCGATCGGGGAGCGCCAGTTGAGTAGCGTGCTGCCGCCCCGGCTGCGGCGGTCCAGCACCGCGAGCGCGATGATGGCCGTCAGCACGGCCAGGGCGCCCAGGACCATCACGATTTCCTTGATGACGGTGGGCGCGGTGATGAAGCGGGTGTCGATGTCGATGCGGGCCGACAGCCCAGGTCCCGCGGGCACCTTCATGTCGGTGAAGACGCCGCCGACCTGGGGCTTCTTTTCGGGTGACAGCACCCCGGTGGCGCCGGGGATGCCGACGAAGTCGGCACCGGTGGCGCCGGCGTCGGCCCAGACGTGCAGCACGCTGCAGCCCCCGGCGGCGACGGCCGAACGTTGTGCGACCGCGGCCACGGTGTCCCGGAACGCGACCACGACCACGTCGGTGTTGGCGCGCACGAACAGCCCGTTCTTTCCGGCGTCCATGCCGCCGGGCGGCAGGGTCGAGACCACCAGGCCGCCGCCCGCGGGCAGGGTCGCGATGTCCGGGCAGGGAATGGAGATGTCCAGCGCGCGGGGTGCCCCCGACACCAGGGGCGCGGTGATCTGGCTGACGTGCCCATCGGTGTTGCCCTGCGGCCAGAGCACCGTCGCGGTGGTCTGTTTGACCGGAAGCAGTGGGACGGACAGGCACAGCAGCAGGCCCACGATGCCCGCGATGGCGGCCACCGACCGGGGGATCCGCTGCGATCGCTCATTACCGTCGTGGGGCACGAGGCTCGATCGTAAGCGACGCGGCTTTGTCCGATGAGGACGCGGGGCCGCGCAGCGCCCCGGGGCCGAGTCGGACCCTCGCTGTTGAGCGCCCCGGGTCCGCCGCCGGCCGCGACCGCACCGGCCGAGACCGGGTCCGTTACCGGCTCCGGATCGGCGCCCACGGTCGCCGTCGGGTGGGCGAGCAAACGTTCGGCGTAGGGCCGACCAGCGAGATCGTGGCCCAGGGCGTGCCGCTCACGCTGTGATGGCGGGCGCGAATCACAGGAAAACCCGCCTGCCGATTCAGCATTCGTTGCGTCTATGCGTTCAAAATGGGGGGCTGAGGCCTCGAGTGCGGCCGCCGAACCCCCGGGAGGCTTACAGCGCGTGACGAATGCAGGTCTGGGATTTGGCGTCCTGGGACCGTTGTCGATGACGGCCAACGGCACCCAGTTGTCGCTGGGCGCCCCGAAACAGCGGGCGGTGCTGGCCATGCTCCTGATCCACCGCAACCGACCGGTGTCCGTCGACGCCCTGATCGATGCCGTGTGGGGCGAGGCTCCCGTGCCGGCGGCGCGCACCAGCATCCAGTCCTACATCTCCACGCTGCGTCGGCTGCTGCGCGGCGCGGTGGCCAACCCGAACGGGGTGCTGGCCAGCGCCCCGCCCGGCTATCAGCTCAGCGTCGCCGACGCCGATTGCGACCTGGGACGCTTCCGCGCCCACAAGACCGCGGGGGTCCAGGCCGCCAGCCTGGGCCGCTTCGAGGAAGCCAGCAGCCACCTGTCGGCCGCGCTGGGCGAATGGCGCGGACCGGTGCTCGACGACCTGCACAGTTTCGCCTTCGTCGACGCGTTCGCCAGCATGCTGCTCGAGGAGCGGGTGGCCAGCTACACCGCCCGCGCCGAAGCCGAGATCGCCTGCGGGCGCGCCGACGGCGTCATCGGCGAGCTGGAAGCGCTCGTCGCACGGCATCCCTTCCGTGAACCGCTGTGGGCGCAGCTGATCACCGCCTACTACGTCACCGAGCGGCAGTCGGATGCGCTCGGCGCGTATCGGCGCCTGAAGACGGCGCTGGCCGACGGGCTGGGCATCGATCCGGGCCCGACGGTGAACGCCCTGCAACAGCGCATCCTGCGCCAGGAGCCGCTGGGTCCCGAGCAACCCAAGCGGGTCGGCAAGCGGGCGGTGATGACCACCCACAAGCAGAGCACCGTGCGCTCGGAGTCGACGGCGGCGCTGGTCGACAATCCCGTCGTCGCCCGGTTACGTGACAAGGCAGGCCGGCACTACCAGCTCAACGGTGTGACCACCCGGATCGGACGGCTCGACGACAACGAGATCGTCCTGGACGACACCGAGGTCAGCCGTCACCATGCCGTGATCATCGACACCGGAACGGATTTCCTGATCACCGACATGAAATCCACCAATGGTGTGCAGGTGCGGGGCCGGCGCGTGCGGCGCAGCACCACCCTGGAAGACGGCGATCACATCCGCATCGGCAACTCGGAGTTCGTCTTCGAAATCCGCCCCGCCTGAACGCTACCCGCGGACCCGGGCGGCCAGCGTGGCAAGCCCGGCGCCTTCGAGGTCGGCCAGGGCGGCCGGCCGGCCCGTCATGGCCAGCAGGAGCGCCTCGCCGGGACCCGTCACCTCGGGCCCGTCGCCGTGTGTCCACGAGACGTCGGTGGCGCGCAGTCCCAGGCCCCTGATCCGGCGTCCCGCGCCGAGCCGGGGGTTGCCGGGCACCAGCGGAAGGATCCGCTCGAGTCGATCGGGCGGCACTACGCGCGGCCGGCCCAGCGAGCGGCGGATGTCCTGGTGGTGGACGGTGCCGTCGACGAGTGCGATCATTCCGCCGAAACCCGCTGGCAGACCGCGTGGTTGAAGATGACCGCGCAGGAATTCCAGCAGCTGTTGCGGCGTGAGGGCGGCGAATTCGTCGACGCCCACCTGGTTGGCCCGCACGATCCAACCTTTGGCGAAGCGTCTCAGCAGCCCCAGCGCGCCCAGTTCGTCGTAGCTGATCACATGCGCGACAACGTCTTTGACGTTCCAGCGGGTGCACAGCGTCGGCGCCTCCCAGTCCTGCGGCGTCAGCGTGGCGAGGAATTCCGCGAGGTCGGCGCGCTCGGCGCGGGCCATGGTCATCAGGTCGGACGTCATCGCGGGTCACCATCGGCTCAACAGGTTCGGCCGCGGCCCGGCTGCAGCGGCCACGAACCGAAATCTAGACCCATCGATATCGAGCCTCAAGGGTTGCGCCGCAGGTCAACCGGGGACGCAAGAATTCCGCAAGAATCTCTGAACCATCTGGCAAGCCGCCTGTCGCAACCTGGTGTTGCCGGTCAGCAAGATCGGTCCCAGGAAAAAAGTACGCAAATACGCAAAGTACGGCAGATAGGAATCACCACCATGAAGGACAACATCGCCGGCGCAGACACCCAGACCGACGTCAAGGCCAAGAAGGTCTCCAAGCTCCGCGTCGCCGCGGGTGTCGGATTGGGCGCCATCGGTTTGTCGATCGCCGGGTCGCTGATGCCGGCCGTCGCCTCCGCAAGCCCCTACGTCCCGCACAGCGGCCACCTGCACCCGGTGCGCCACTACGCCGCCAACTTCCTGAACCCGGGCTGGACCCTGACGCACCCGTTCAACGCCGCCCTGCCATGATCTGACGTCGATCTCGCGCAGTAGTCTGCCCCGCTTCCGTGCTTCGGCCGGAAGCGGGGCAGAACTCGTTGTGCGCCTTAGTGTCTCAGCGGGGCTGGGCCCCACAGGCCGCTGCGGGTGGCCGTCCCCAGCAGCAGGTGCGCGGGTTCGGCGTCGGGGTAGTAGGGCGTCAGCCGTTGCAGCGAGCCCCAATCGCGAGACCAGTCGTCCTTGAGATAGGTGGCCATGGTGGTCGCCTTGACCAACAGCTCGGTGACGCCCAGCGGGCCGCCGCCGTTGTTGTCCATCACCGGGGAGTTGGCCTCCGCGCCGAAGCGGTCGGGCAGGATGCGCCATCTCGGGGTCTCGTCGACGCCGTTCTGATGGCCGAACGGTCGCTGGCAGGGGAAGGCCAGGCCGACGAGCCAGTCCAGGAACACCGGGTCGGCGGAGCCCACCACGTCCTGCAGCGTGCGCAGCTGCGGAGTTCGCGGCGGGGTCAGCGCGATCCAGTGCTGCGGGGCCAGGTCTTCGTCGTCGGCGACCAGCCGAATCTGGGTGGCGGAGCTCGGAATTGCCGACATCGGCAGGCGCAGGTTGCGCCATGCCGGCGACGCGCCCACGTCCGAGAATTGGAACGAGCCGCCGGGATGCCCGCCGGCCGCCTGGTCGTCGGTGGCCCACTGCACCTGGACCTCGCGGGGGTCGAAGCGCCCGGCGGCGCTCACCACCAGCAGCGGCCCCGCCTTGTCGCGGGCGGGCAGTCGGTACCAGCTGGACCGCAGGTGCGCGGGCACCTGAATGCCCGAGCGCCAGCTGCCCAGCACCGGGGTGCGCGCGGGGTCGAGGTTGAAGGGCAGCTGGGCCGAAGAACCGTTGATCCCCGGCGCGGGGGTGGTGCCGCCCTCGGTGCCGGCCTGGTTGCTGCCCGTCTTCTCCTCGTCGTTGACGAAGCTGCGGTCACCCGGGCGTTCCATCACCGGGTCGGCGCGCACGTCGGCGGGAATTCCGTTGGCCGTGAAGGCTTCCGACAGACCTGCGCCCAGCGCGTCGGCCACCGACGCGTTTACCGGCGTCAGCATCCCCGCGTCGGGGTCCTGCTCCACCAGCACGTCCTCGGCCAGTCCGCACGACTTTCCGGTCAGGGCCTGCAGGTTCGAGCGACCGACCGACCACGCCGGATACTGATCGGTCATCGCCAGGGTCAGCGAAGCCACCTCGAACACCACCAGCACCCAGGTCGCAATTGCCAAGGGGGACTGAATAATTCCAGCGGCTCGTGCGCCCAGGTGGGTCTTGGGTGGCCCGTTGTCCGGCGCGACGAAGTGGAACCAGGCCGCCAGCAGCAGCACCACTACGGTCAACCCGAGCAGCGCGGTGGCGAAGGCGTAGTGCCAGGCCGGGAACTCATTCGACCACGGCACACCGAAATTCGAGACGTACCACCAGCCGTTGACGCTGGCGAACGACAACGCCACCAGGAACAGCACCACGGCGGCGTACACGGTGCGGTTGCGCCGGGATCGCATCGCCACGGAGGTGACCGCGACCGCGGCCAGCGCGCCCAGCGGCCCGGCCAGCCCGGCGAACACCCCGAAGTGGTGGGTCCACTTGGTGGGCGTGAACATCATCGCCACGAAGGAGATGATGGTGATCCCGACGATGCGCCGGCTCGGCCCGGTGGCCGTGCCCGGAATCCGCCCCTTGCGCAACGACATTGCGACCGTGATCCCGAGCGCGAGGATCAGCGCCAGCACGGCGAAGCGGCGGGCGACCGACCCGTCGGGGCTGGCCATGAACAACCGCTCGTAGCGGGTATGTTCGTCGAACCAGCTGAGGCTGGGCCCCACGGCGCGTTTGAGCATGGTGGCCTGGATCTCACCGGTCAGTGTCTGGTCGCGGAAGATCAGGATGACGGTGACGGTGACCGCGGCCAGCAGGGGCGCGACCAGCGGCAGCGCGCCGAACCGTTTCGAGCGGCGGTGCAGGATGGTCCGCAGCGGCCCGATCGCGACCAGCAGCGCGCCGATCGAAGCGATGCCCGTCGGCCCGGAGAACAGGGTCAGCGCGCCGATGATGCAGGCGATCGCCACCGGCAGCAGTCGGCTGGTGGCCACCGCGCGTTCCACCGAGCACCAGGTCAGCAGGATGCCCAACGCGATGATCGGTTCGGGACGCAGGCCGTTGTCCAGCGGCAGCCAGACGGCCAGGAACATGCCCGCCGCGGTCCAGGCCGCGGCGCGGTTCTGTTTGACGGCGTGGCCCAGCCGCGGCATGACCTCGCGGCTGATCACCCACCAGCACGTCAGCGCCATCGCCAGGGTGGGCAACCGCATCCAGACGCTGGTCGTGCTCACGTGCGCCCACAGCGCCAGCAGGTCGTAGTACCAGCCGAACGGCGCCTCGGGCGTGCCCAACCAGCGGTAGTAGTTGGCCATGTAGCCGGCGTGCTCGGACACGCGGGCCATGGTCAGGATGTAGCCGTCGTCGGAGGTGTTGGCGCCGACGAAATGCCACCACACCAGCACGCCGATGACCAGGGCGTCCAGACCGCCGATCGACCACCAGCGGGCGGGCAGGAAGCGGCGGTGCCGGGTCCCGTCGGCGGTGTCGAGGATGTGCAGCGCGATCAGCGCGGCGGCCGTCAGCACCAGCCCGAGGACCATCGCGGCCATCTTCAGCGGGGTGGGGCTGCTGCTGTAGCGGGTGTCGATGGTCGCCGAGAACTTCAGGCCGGACGGCGCCGGGCCGCTCAGATCGGTGAAGACGCCGACGATCTGGGGCCGGAAGTCGTAGCCGCTTTTCTCGCCGCGCAGCGGCGAGCCGGGATGCTCGGCGTTGGGTCCCTGGGTCAGGCCGACGAACTCGGCGGTGACCCGGTCGGCGTGCGCGGTGAAGGTCAGCCGCTGGCAGGCCGGGCTGAGCACCTGGCTCAGCGGGGCGGTCACCACCGGGACGTTGCGCACCACCAGCACCAGGTCGTTGTTGGCGCGCACGATCAGCAGCCCCCGGTCGACGGACTTCGGCGCCTGCTTGGGCACCGTCGACAGCAACACCGTCTTGGCTGTATTGCCCGGCCCGGCCAGGCCGGCGGCGGCCTCGCACGGGACGGTGACGGTCAAATCGGTGGCGACGTAGCCGATCAGCGGCGCGTCGACGCTGCCGAAGGTGCCGTTCTGCGGCCAGTTGAGTTGGGCGGTGGTCTGGTCGACCGGAAGCAGCGGGGTGGCGATCGCCAGCAGCACTCCGAGCAGCCCGGCGACGGAAGCAACCAGCCGGGCGATCCGGTGATTCGCTTCCGTGTCGTTCACGGAGCTAGATGCTAGTTCTTCGGCCGTTTTGGCCGTGGTGTCGGTGCTCATCAGCGGTTACGTCCCGGGCTTGCGGATGGCCAGCACAAATGGGCCGACGCTTTGGACGACGAAACGCGGGTTGTCGAACAGCGCCCCGCGCAGATCGACGGTATACCGCCGCACGTTGGGCTGGTTGGGGTAGACGTCCTCGGCGAGCCGCAGGGTGTAGTTGCCTCCTCCGCCGCGGCGCATCAGGAAGACGGTCGGCGGGGGCCAGGGACAGGTGTCCAGGGCGTGGACCAACTCGTCGGCGGTCTTGAGGTTGGACCACTTGTTGATCTGCGCGGCACGCAGGTCGAATTGTGCGAGTGGGTTGGCGTAGTGCGAGGTGAGGCCCTGGAATCCCCAGTAGGGGTAGAAGGACAGGAAGCTGTAGTCGGCGGTCATCACGACGGTCTGGTCGCGCGGCTTGCCGGTCACCTGCGTGATGGCGTGATCGATGGTGGCGTAGAACTTTTCGGCGCTGGGCGGCCGGCGGTCGCCGCGCTGCCCGTGACCGTCGGTGTCGGTGTAGGCGATGGTGAGGTCGGGTCGCAGCACGTCGGGGATGTCCTGGCTGAAGGCGATGGCGGCGGCCAGGCCGATGGCGCCGGCCACCGGGGCGATGGCGCGGCCCCAGCTGCGGTCGCGGCCCGCGCCGGCGAGCGCCTGGGCGAGTTCGAGGAAGCCGAACGCCCCGGCGGCGACCAGCAGCACGCTCAGGGTCGGCTGCAGCCGGAACGACAACAGGGTGGTGCGCGCCAGCGTGGTGAGCATGGACAACAGCGACCACAGATAGATCGCCAGCACGCCGATGGCCAGTGCGCCCGCCCGCACCGACGAGCGGGCCCGGAGCACCAGCCACAGGGTGCCGATCAGGCAGACAACACCCAGCAGCGTGAACTGCAGCATGGGGAAGGTCAGCTCGGCGCCGTCGCCCGGCAGGTAGTGCATGGCGCTGCCGGAGTTGCTGATCGGGCTGTGCACCGCCCGCACCACGAACGGCAACCACGTCGTGCAGGCGATCGCCACGGCGATGCCGGCGATGACGCCCAACCGGCGCAGCGGATCGAGGGCGGCTTTCACGCCTCCGGTCGTGCGGTTCCCGTGCCAGCGCACGCCGGCCAGCCAGAGGGCCATCAGCCCGACGGTGAACGCGCTGAACCCGGACAGCAGCGTGTACCAGGTGGCCGTCCAGCCCAGGAACAGCCCGGCGGCGATCACCGCGCCCCAGCCCGCACGGCCGGACGCGTCCGGCCGGTCACCGGCGCGCAGACCCGACCAGGTCAGCACCAGCATCGGCGGCAACAACACGGTGATCATCGCCGAGTAGGGCTCGGGAGAGCCGTAGGCCAGCGTCACCGCGGCCGTCGCGGTGGTGACGATCAGGGCGTATTCGAACCGGACCATCCGCCACCACAGCACCAGCGCGACCGCGACGGCGATGGTGATCGAGGTGATGGCCCACGGCTTGAAGATCTCCCAGGCCGGCGACCCGCCGAGCGCCGCGGCGCGCCCGCCGATCCAGAACCAGCCCGGCGGGTAGTACGGCGGCAGCCCGAGATAGGTCATGTCGCGCAGGGCGGGGCTGTCCGCCAGGCGGGTCAGGTATTCGGTGCGGAACTGCTGGTCGACGGAGATGCCGAACAGGTACAGCTTGGTCGCCCCCAGCGGCATGCCCAGCGTCACGACGGTGAACGCGGACACGAAGACCAGCCCGGCCAGTTGGGTCAGCAGCCGGCCGCGGGGGCGCGCGCAGCGGCGCCACACCCAGCCGACGGCGACCAGGCAGGCCAGGCAGCCGACCTGCCCGACGGTGGTCAGGGCGTGCAGTTGATTGGAGGACGGGAACGCCGGCCACTGCACCCGGGAGATGGCGACCAGCGAGACCACCGCGACGACAACCGCGACCAGCACCGCCAAAGCCATCTGGCCGAGGGTGGCCAGCGCGTTCCGCATGGTCAGATGGGAAGCTTGCGGAAGATGGGACGTGGGACGTGTCGCAACACCATCATCACGTAACGGAATGCTGCTGGTGCCCAAACCAATTCCTTACCTTTGGCGGCCGCAGTAACCGCGAGGTTGGCGACGTATTCCTTGTCGACGGTCAGCGGGGCTTCCTTGACGTGCGCGCTCATCCGGGTACGTACCTGGCCGGGCCGTATCACCAGGACGCGAACCCCGTACTCGCGCAACGCTTCTCCGAGTCCCAGGTAGAAGCCGTCCAGCCCGGCCTTGGTGGAGCCGTAGACGAAGTTGGACCGTCGCACCCGCTCGCCGGCCGCCGAGCTCATCGCGATGATCTGGCCGAACCCCTGGGCACGCATTTTCTCGCCCAGCAGCACTCCCACCGAAACCGCTGCGGTGTAGTTGATTTCGGCAGCCTGCACCGCCTTGTGCTGGTTCTGCCACAGCTCCTCGGCATCCCCCAGGATGCCGAACGCGACAATGGCCACGTCTATATCTCCGCCGGCGTTAAAGGCCGCCTCGATCATCTTCGGGTGGGTGTCGGGATCGGTGGCTTCGAAGTCGATCAGCTCGACCGAGCGCGCGCCGGCGGCCTGCATCTGCGCCACCGCGGCGTCGCGGCCGGGGTCGCCGGGCATGGCGGCCAACACGATCCGCGCATGCGCGTTCTGCAGGTAGCGTTCGCAGATGGCCAGGCCGATCTCGGAGGTACCGCCGAGCAGCAGGATGGCCTGCGGATTACCTACGGCATCGAGCACCATTTAGAGCAGCTCCAAACGTCGGGCCATGTCGGAGGCAAACACCCCTGTCGGATCTACCTTGCGTCGCACGGCGATCCATTCGTCGATGCGCGGGTACATGGCGTGGAAGGTTTCGGCGCTCACGCGGGAATCCTTGGCGGTGTAGACCCTTCCGCCGAATTCGTGCACGCGCCTGTCGAGTTCGTTGAGGAACTCGTTGATCCCCGGCTTGTTGGGGAAGTCCATGGCGACGTTCCAGCCGGCCATCGGGAAACTCAGCGGCGCGCGGTTGCCCGGCCCGAAGAGCTTGAACACGTTCAGCGCCGAGTAGTGACCGGTGGTCTGGATCCAGCGGATGATGGCCTTGAACTCGTTCATCGCATCCGGCGGAACCAGGAACTGGTGTTGCGCGAAACCCCTTGGGCCGTAAGCATTATTCCAGCCACTGACCAGGTCGAGCATGTGATAGAACTGCGACAGGTTCTGGATCTTGCCGCTGTAGGTTCCGCCCAGCCGGTAGTACACCTCGCCGATCGCCATGAACGACAGCTTGTTCATCGCGCTCACCGGGAACAGGTCCGGCACCGTCAACAGCTGCGGCGCATCGAATTTCAACGGGTTCTTGGCCAGCTTCTTCGGCAGCTGATCGAGCTTCGCCAGGCTGCCCCGGCTGACCGAGGCCCGGCCCAGCTTCGGCGGCGGGCTGATCAGGTCGAACCACGCGCTGGAGTACGTGTAGTTGGCCTCGCTGCCGTCGAGGTGAACGGCGACCGTTTCATCGAGGTCGTGGGTGGCGACACCGTCGGCGATGAAGTACGCCGTCTCCGTCGGCGTCATGGCGATGGTGGCGCGCAGCACGATCCCGGTCAGGCCGTTGCCGCCGACGGTGGCCCAGAACAGCTCGGCGTCGTCCCCGTCGGGGGTGATGCTGCGGACAGTGCCGTCGGCCATGAGCAGGTCCATCGACCGGACGTGGTTACCGAAGCTGCCGGCGCTGTGGTGGTTCTTGCCGTGGATGTCGCAGGCGATCGCGCCGCCGACGGTGACCTGGCGCGTTCCCGGCAGCACCGGAACCCACAGCCCGAACGGCAGCGCCGCCTTCATCAACTGGTCCAGGCTGACGCCGGCGTCGACGTCGACCAGCCGGGTGTCGGCGCTGATCGAGTGGATGCGGTTGAGCCCGGTCATGTCGATCACCAGGCCGCCGCCGTTTTGGGCGTTGTCGCCGTAGGACCGGCCCAGCCCGCGGGCGATCACGCCCCGGCTTTTGGGATCGCCCGAGTCGGCCACCCGGGCCACCGCCTTGGCGATCACCTCGGGATCGCGGGTAGCGAGCACCTGGGCCACCGACGGTGCGGTGCGCCCGAAGCCCATCAGCTGGGTGGGCTTGGTCAGGGGATCGGTGCTCGACATCGTCAAAGAGGGTACCGCTTGCCGAAGGCGGCTCAGCGGATGCGGAAGATTACGGCCCGCTGCACGACGAAGTTGATCACCGTCGCGGTGCCCTGCGCGATCACGAACGCGACGAGTGGCGCCCAGCCGCGGTAGTGCAGAAGCGCCAGGCACACGTGGTTGAGCCCGACCTGCACGGCGAACGTGATGGCGTAGAGGACCATGACCGCGACGAACCGGGCGGTGCTGGGAGACGCCTGGAAGGTCCAACGGCGGTTGATCAGGTAGGCCGTGATGGTGCCGACGATGAAGCTGGTGGCCTTGGACAGGTCAACCTGGACGCCCACCACCTTCCACAGCAGCAGGTAGAGCCCGAAGTCCACAATCCCCGCCAGCCCGCCGGTGACGACGAACCGGGTGACCTGCGTCGTCAGGCTCAGGTGCGGGCGCACGTCTTCAGACGCGGAATCGGGCAGGGGGGCAACCATCGAGGGGAGTCTAACGGGGCCGGCGGGCGCTCCCTGGCAAGCGCTAGCGGGGCAGCTTGACCGAGATCAGCTCGACCTGGTTCTCGCCCTGCGGCGTCGAGTAGGTCACCGTGTCGCCGGGTTTGCGCCCGGCCAGGGCCTGGGCCAGGGGGCTGCGCGCGGTCAACGTCTCGGCCTCCCGGCCGACGGGGGTCTCCTCGACGATGGAGATCACGTGCATCGTGACGACTTCGCCGTCGGCGAACCGCAGCGTCACCTCGGTGCCGCCGGGCAGCGTCTCCGCCGCGTCGGCGTCCGACGGCCCGGTCCGCAGGCGCCGGTCCAACTCGTTGATCCGGTCGGTGAGCACCACCAGTTCCTCGGCGCGCTGGATCGCCTCGGCCGCGTCACCGTGGTCGCCCACCATGCCGCGGTCGTTCTTGACCTCGGCCTCTAGCCGCTCACGCCGTTGCCGTAGCCGGTCCAGCTCCGCTTCGAGGTTGTTCCGCGCGGCGTCCGCTGCTGATGGGGCTTTTTTGCTCACGTCGGTGGACCTTTCGCCCGGTTGCTCAGATGGCGTTCCAGTGTGACACCACGGCGACGCACCCGCCACCATCAGTCGGAGTGCATGTCACCGGCGCAGCGGCGAATGCATCGCGTCGAGCCCGTCCGCGACCGTGGCGGCGACGGTGCTCCGCACCATGTGGCGCGGCTCTCGCGCCGGCCACGGCCGGCCGCGGTGCATGATCGCGCGGTTGTCCCACATCACCACGTCGCCCCTGCGCCACGCGTGCAGGTAGCTCGCTCCTCGGGCGGTCGCCGCCTGAGTCAGCTCGGCAAGCAGCTCTTGCGCCGCGGTCCGATCCATGCCCTCGATCGCGAAGGTGTGCGAGGCCATGTAGAGCGCCTTGCGGCCATTGACCGGGTTCTTCCACACCAGGCGCCAACATTGTGGCGGCAGCGCCGCCCGCTCAGCCGGGCCGACAAGGTCGGGCGCGATCTTCGCGCGCGAAAAGGCGTATTCGTGCCAGGCGAAGGAATTCTCCAACCGCCGTTGCAGCGCCGGATCGAGGCGCTCGAACGCAAGCCGGGTGGAGACGTACTCGGTCTCGCCTCCCCGCGCCGGAACGATGCGCGACGACAGCACCGAAGCGAGCGCCGGCACCCGCTTGAACGAACTGTCGGTGTGCCAGAGCTGGTTCGCCTTGTTTTCCAGGGCGAGCCGGTGATCTTCCGGCACCACGTTGCCCCCCTCGTCGAGGGTCTGGAGGACGACGAGATTGCTGCCGGCGCCCACCGACCCCGCCTTGGTGACCTCGAGCGGGCCGAACCGGCGCGTGAAGGCGAGTTGTGCCTCGTCGGTGACGTCCTGGTCACGAAAGACCAGAACCGAATGCTCCTCGAATGCCGCGCGCACCGCCGCGTAGGCGGCGTCGGCCGCGGCAACCTCGTGGATGGTCACTCCGCGCAATTCCGCGGCAAAGCCCGGGCCCAGCGGCACGATGTCCATCGCGCCCTCCATCGATAGTCTGAGCACACTTTCCACCCAAAATGGCTCCCCGGGCAACCAAGCCGGCGCGGGCCTCGAGCCACCGCCCGCCGGGCTACACCCAGTAGGGCACCCGGGCGCGGTATTGGCGCAACGCGAGGGCGGCCAGGATCCAGCCGACGGCCGTCAGCACCAGCACGACGGCCCAGTGCCGCAGTTCCTGATGCGACCCGAGCAGGGGGGCGCGAACGATATCGAGATAGTGCAGCAGCGGGTTGAGTTCGACGATCTTCGACCACCGTCCGGCGCCCTGCTGCCGCAGGGTGTCGTCGTTCCAGATGATCGGCGTCATGAAGAACAGCAACTGCACGATCGAGAACAGCAGCGGGCCGATGTCGCGATAGCGGGTCGCCAGGATGCCGAAACACAGTGACACCCAGATGCAGTTGAGCACGATCAGCGCCAACGCCGGGATCACCGAAAGATCGGCCCACGACCAGGGTTTGGGGAAGATCATCGCGATCACGATGTAGATGACGATGTTGTGCGCGAACAGGATCATCTGCCGCCACACCAGCCGGTAGACGTGCACGCTCAGCGGCGTCGGCAGTTGCTTGATCAGTCCCTCGTTGGCGACGAAGACGTCGGCGCCCTCCAGGATGGCGGCGTTGATCAGGTTCCAGATGATCAGCCCCAGCGTCACGTACGGCAGATGCACCGACAGCTCGAGATGAAACAGCTTGGAGTACAGGCCGCCCATCGCCACGGCGGTGGTTCCGGTCGCGATGGTGATCCAGAACGGCCCCAGCACCGACCGGCGGTAGCGCTGCTTGATGTCCTGCCAGCCCAGGTGCAGCCACAGCTCGTGGCGGCGGAAGCCGTCGACGAGATCGCCCCGGGCGCGGGTGAAGGTCCGCGACTGTGCCGCCGCGTCGAGGAACGTCATCGGGAACCTCCCGCATCGTGCTTGCCGAACTGCTCGCGACGTCCCAAGCGCCGCAACCGGATCCATTCCAGCAGGCCGCGCGGGTCGCGACGGGTCACCAGGAAGAACCAGCCGAACCGCACCCACTCCTGCACCAGCAGCTTGCGCAGCCCGGGTTGCGACAGCAGGTAGCCGCGGTTGCGGTAGGTGTAGAACCGCTTGGTGTTGTTGTCCGGATACTGGGTGTGCATGCGGCCACCCAGAATCGGGCGGAATTCATCGGAACCGCAGGGGTGCAAGTAGATCGTGTCCAGGCACGTCCCGAACGGCAGGCCGGAGCGAACCAGCCGGCGGTGCATCTCGACCTCGTCGCCGCGGATGAACAGCCGCAGATCCGGGACGCCGACCGCGTCCAGGGTGGCGGCCCGGAACAGGGCGCCGTTGAACAGCGACGCGATCCCGGGCAGTAAGTCTTGGCCCGCCTCGGTGCGCAATTCGCTTGCGCGCCTGCGCCATACCAGGCCGCGCCGCAACGGGAACGCCAGCCGCTGCGGGTCGTCCATATTGCAGACCATCGGCGATACCTCGGCCAAGCCGTGCTTCTCGGCGCAGGCCAGCAGGGTGGCCAGCACGTTCGAGTCCTGCGGGCGTCCGTCGTCGTCGGCCAGCCACACCCAATCGGCGCCCTGAGCCAACGCGTGCAGCATGCCCAGCGCGAAACCTCCCGCGCCGCCCAGGTTTCGGTGCGATCCCAGATAGGTGGTCGGAATCGGTTGGCCGGCAACCAGGTCGCGGACCCGGTTGGAGCCCGGCCCTTCGCCGGAGAAATCATTGTCCACCACGATCAGGTGATCGGGCAGCCGGGTCTGCGTGCTCAGCACATCCAGCGACTTGGCCAGTTCGTCGGGGCGCCGGTGGGTGACGACGACGGCGAAGACGGTCTCACTCATCCCCGGATGCTCTTTGGGCCAGGGGTGTCTCGACCCGGTTCGCCTGCTGGTCCTCTTCCAGCACCTCGCGAACGTGCCGGGCCGCGTCCTCCCCTTCGTAGGCGCGCACCACGTCTTCGATGCCGCCGGACATGCGGATGACGCCGTGGTCGATCCACATCGCCGTCTTGCACAACCGGGCCAGGAATTCGTTGGAATGGCTGGCGAACACCAGGATTCCGGAGCGCTCCACCAGGCTCTGCAACCGCGACTGTGCCTTCTTCAGGAAGTCGGCGTCCACCGCGCCGATGCCCTCGTCGAGCAGCAGGATCTCGGGATCGATGCTGGTGACCACGCCCATCGCCAGCCGTACCCGCATTCCGGTGGAATAGGTGCGTAGCGGCATCGACAGGTAGTCGCCCAGCTCGGTGAACTCGGCGATCTCATCGACTTTGGACAGCATCTGCTTTCGCGTCTGGCCCAGGAACAGGCCGCGAATGATGATGTTCTCGTAGCCGGAGATCTCGGGGTCCATGCCGACGCCGAGATCGAAGACCGGCGCCACCCGGCCGGTGACCGTCGCCCAGCCGCGGGTGGGTTCGTAGATGCCCGAAAGTAGGCGCAGCAGAGTCGATTTGCCCGCCCCGTTGTGGCCGACCAGGCCGACCCGGTCGCCGAGCTCGAGGGACATGGTGATGTCGCGCAACGCTTCGACCACGACCACGTTGGAGCTGTTGCGGCCGATCGTGCCGCCGGCCTTGCCCAGGAAGGCTTTTTTCAACGAGCGCGACTTGGCGTCGAAGATGGGAAACTCCACCCACGCGTTGTGCGTCTCGATGTGAGGACCAGAATCCGGCGCCATTGGTACTGCGTCTGCTTACAGGTACTGACCGTGCCCGGGCGCGCCGCCCGGCTTACCGATGCCCGGGGGAAGCGCGCCCTGGCGCATCTTTTCCAGCTGCGCGCGGGCGGCCATCTGCTGCGCGAACAGCGCGGTCTGGATGCCGTGGAACAACCCCTCCAACCAGCCGACCAGCTGCGCTTGGGCGATGCGCAATTCGGCGTCGGACGGTGCGGCGTCTTCGTTGAAGGGCAGGGTGAGCCGGTCCAGCTCCTCACGCAGTTCCGGCGCCAGGCCCTCTTCCAGTTCCCGGATGCTGGTCGCGTGGATCTCACGCAGCCGGTTGCGGCTGGCCTCGTCCAGCGGTGCGGCGCGCACCTCCTCGAGCAGCTGCTTGATCATGGTCCCGATGCGCATTACCTTCGCCGGCTGCTCAACCAGGTCGGTCAGGGAGCGCTCGTCGGCGTCGTCGTCGGAGAGTGCCATTATCCGCGGGTCGACGCCGCCGATGATCTCGACGTCGTCGTCATCGTTGCGGGTACTCAATCCTTCACCATCCTTTGTGGGCTATGAATGTGGCGTCGTGCCGTTTCCGCGCCATTCGTAAATCCGGGCACCGCCATTGTCGTAGATCAACGCCCACGACTTCGACTTATCCAGTGACACTAGTCCTTCGGGTACGGCGAACCCCCGGACAGTCGGCGTGCTGGTGTAGATGTACCGAATATTGAGCGCTTTAATCGCCTCGAGCACCCGCGGATCCGAATCGCCTTTGCGGGCCGAGGTCCAGAAGATGTATCGGTAGTAGCCCGGCCCGGTCTGCTGCGGGAAGTCGTAGTGCGTCCACAGCGGATGCAGGTCGGCGACCGCGTACATCCACGCGGTGCCGTCGACGTTGGAGTCGCCGATCAGGGTGTCGTGCGCACCGGGCAACTTGGCCAGGTAGGCCATGGCCATCAGGTCGCGTTGGTCGATCATCACCGAGTCGTATTTGTCGCCGAACAGAACCTTGTGCGGCAGGAAGTAGTGCCGGGCGGTGTAGACGCAGGCCACCGCCAGCACCACCGTTGTGGCCGCGATCCACGCGGGTCCGGGCAACCGCCGGAATCGCCCGGTCAGCCGTTTGACGGCAGCCATCACCAGCACGACCAGCGCGAACAACCCGATGCCCGCCATGGGCGCCAGCAGCATCGCCACCACCCCGGAGAGCCTGCGGGGGTCGTTGTAGAAGAACTGGCTGAACTCCTCGATCGTGTTGCCGATCGGCCCGCGAAACCGCGCCGGCGCCCCCGAGTAGACGATCGCCACGATCAACAGCAGCCACACCGCCGTCGGCCACCAGACCTTTTTGTACAGCAGGATCGCCATGCCGATAGCCGCCAGCGCGAGCAGCTTGTACTGCGTCGGAAAGTCGTTGAGGTGGCGGGTGTGCTGCAGCACGGCGTCGATCAGGCCCTGCTTGGCGCCCTTGAAGCTGGGGAAGGAGTGCCCGGCGATGATGTCGGCCTGCCTGAGCACCCCCAGGAACTGCGGCGCCAGGATCAGCGCGGTCGGCACCGCCACGCAGGCCAGGGTCAGCGCGTCGGCGAGCCGGCCCCGCACCGGATGCCAGACAGCGTCCAGCAGCCACCAGCCCAGCAGGAACAGGATCGCGACGAACCCGCCGGTCAGGTGCACCGACAGCACACCCACCAGCGCCAGCACGGCCAGCGGCACCCGGTCGCGGTGCCGCAAGGTGGACACGATCAGGACGAACGTCGGCACCGCGACCCCGTAGGCCGCCAGGTTGGGCATCGCCGCGACGCCGAACTCGACGTAGGGCAGCGAGGTGAACGACGCCGACAACGCGGCTGCGGTGGCCGCCACCCCGGCACTGCGCCACTCGGTGCTGCGCGGCCGGGCCAGATGCCAGGTCAGCATCGCCGCGCTGGCGGGAAACAGCCACACCGACGCGGCGACGGAGCTCAGCGTGTAGCCGGTGGTGGGCGCCGCCCCGGTCAGCTGGCAGAACACCGCGATCAGGGCGTGGAACACCGACGGGTAGTACAGCGCCTGGTGCGTTTCGACGTTGCGCAGCTCGCCCATGTGGGTGGATGACGCCTGGCCGGTGTCCAGGATGAACCGCACCTCGTTGGCGTGCCAGACCGCGTCCCAGGTGCTGGGGATGGACTCCCAGTGGGGGATGCCGCGGTAGGCCGCCCACATGATGAGCAGGGCGCCCAGCAGCACGCCCCCGGCCACCGTGAGGGCCGGCCAGCGGCTCACTTCGAGGGCTTCGGCCTCGCGGTCCCGGTAGCGGGCGAGCAGCAGCTGCAGCCCGATCATCAGCACGCACACCACGGCCAGCGCCGCCAGCGCCGTCCAGCCGTTCCACGGAATCCCGATGGCACCAAACGGAATAATGGCCAGCGCGACAACGCCGTAGGTCAGCGCCGGGCCGACGGCGACAGCCACCGGCCAAGACAACTGACTGATACGTGCGATGATCGCCCCGGGCGCTATCAGCAAAAACAATGCAATGAGCGTTCCGAACCAGAGCCCCACTCGACTAGTATGGCTGGCCGGGTGCCCTGGCTCGGGAAGCCACCAACTGGCCGGAACGTCTGTGGCACCCGCTACCGTCACAGTTTCGCAAAAAAGCGGAAGCTCTAAGGTGGCCCACATGGCTTATGACGTCGCCCGGGTGCGCGGACTGCATCCGTCGCTGGGTGACGGGTGGGTACACTTCGACGCCCCGAGCGGGATGCTGGTCCCCGATTCCGTCGCGACCACGGTGTCGACGGCCTTCCGCAGGTCCGGTCCCACCACCGTGGGCGCACACCCGTCCGCGCAGCGCAGCGCCGCCGTTCTGGAGGCGGCGCGGGCGGCCGTGGCCGATCTGTTCAACGTCGAACCCGCGGGTGTCGTGCTGGGCGCCGACCGGGCGATCTTGCTGTCGGCGCTGGCCGAGGCGTCGTCGTCGCGGGCCGGGCTGGGCTACGAGGTCATCGTCAGCCGCCTGGACGACGAGGCCAACATCGCCCCGTGGCTGCGCGCGGCGCACCGGTACGGCGCCAAGGTCAAGTGGGCCGAGATCGACATCGAGACCGGAGAGCTCCCGACGTGGCAGTGGGAGGGCCTGATCGGGAAGTCGACCAGGCTGGTCGCCGTCGCCTCGGCCTCCGGGACGCTGGGCACGGTCACCGACCTGCGGGCGATGACCAAGCTGGTGCACGACGTCGGTGGCCTGGTGGTCGTCGACCACTCCGCCGCGGCGCCCTACCGGCTGCTCGACGTGAAGGAAACCGACGCCGACGTGGTGGCGGTGAACGCCGCGGCGTGGGGCGGCCCCCCGATCGGGGCGATCGTGTTCCGCGACCCGGCGCTGCTCAACTCGTTCAGTTCCATCTCGCCGGACCCCAAGGCTGTCGGGCCGGCGCGCCTCGAGATCGGCGCGCACCAGTTCGGTCTGCTGGCCGGGGTGGTGGCCAGCATCGAGTACCTGGCGTCGCTCGACGAATCCGCCCGCGGCACCCGGCGCGAGCGCCTGGCGGTGTCGATGCAATCCGCCACGTCGTATCTCAACCGGATCTACGACTACCTGATGGTGTCGCTGCGCTCGCTGCCGTTGGTGATGGTGATCGGCCGCCCGGAGGTGCGGATCCCGGTGGTCAGTTTCGCGTTGAACGGCGTGCCCGCCGAGCGGGTCGTGCAGCGGTTGGCGGACAACGGGATTCTGGCCGTCACCAACGAAAGTTCCCGCGCGCTCGATGTGTTGGGCGTCAACGACGTGGGCGGCGCGGTCACCGTCGGGCTGGCGCACTACTCGACGACGGCCGAAGTCGACCAGTTGGTGCGCGCGCTGGCGTCCCTGGGTTAGACGCCCTTACCCCGCATCACGTGTGCACGCACGGCGGTGATCCGCCGAAAACCTCGCCCAGCCTGCACACTCAATGCCCTGCACGCACGCTCGACGTCCGGGGCCTAGGCCGGCAGCGTCAGCACGACCTTGCCGTGCACCTCTCCCGCCGCCAGCTTCTGGTGGGCGGTGCCCGCCTGCTCGATGGGGATCCGCTCGCCGATGATGGGCCGAACCCGGCCGTCGGCGATCATCGGCCACACCTTGGCCGTCACCGCCTGCACGATCTCGCTCTTGCTGTTCGGTCCGCTCACCGGGCGGCCCCGCAGCGTGGTCCCGATGACGTGGGCCCGCTTGGCGAGCAGCTTGCCGACGTTGAGCTCGCCCTTGATGCCGCCCTGCATGCCGATGATGACGAGTTGACCGTCGGTGGCCAGGGCGTCGAGGTTGCGGTCCAGATAGGAGGCGCCCATGATGTCGAAGATCACGTCGGCGCCGCCGAGCTCCTGCACCCGTGCGACGAAGTCGTCGTCGCGGTAGTTGATGGTGATCTCGGCGCCCAGTTCGCGGCAGGTCTGCAGCTTTTCCTCCGACCCGGCGGTGACCGCCACCCGGGCGCCGAACGCCCGGGCGATCTGGATGGCGTGGGTGCCGATGCCGCTGGCCCCGCCGTGCATCAGCAGCAGCTGCCCTTCGCCCAGGTGGGCGGTCAGCACCAGGTTCGACCACACGGTGCAGGCCACTTCGGGCAGCCCGGCCGCGTCCACCAGGTCGACACCTGAGGGAATCGGCATCAGCTGGCCGGCGGGAACGGCGACGTACTCGGCGTATCCGCCCCCGGCAAGCAGCGCGCAAACCTCTTGTCCGACAGACCAATTCGTGACATCCGAGCCGGTATCCGCGACGACACCGGACACTTCCATGCCGATGATCTCGCTGGCGCCGGGCGGCGGCGGGTACTTGCCTGCGGCCTGCAGCAGGTCGGCGCGGTTCACGCCGGCTGCGGTGACCTTGACCAGAACCTCGCCCGGCCCGGCGGAGACGTCCGGCACTTCCTGCCAGGAGAGTTGCTCGGCGGATTCGGCGACGATGGCGCGCATGGTGGCCACGCTACCGAGTCCCGCTACCCTAATCAGCGGTGGCGTGGCAGAGCGGCCTAATGCACTCGCCTTGAAAGCGAGAGACGGCTAAAACCGTCCGGGGGTTCAAATCCCTCCGCCACCGCTGTCATCGGTCGGCGCTCTGGTGCAGCGTCGGGGCGTAGCGCAGCACCGCGCCCACGCCGTCGGCCGGGGAGATCCGCTCGTCGGTGCGCACCAGGGCGGCGCCGACCGAGATCGCCGACACGGGCAGCGCCTCGTCCGCCCGCAGCGTCTTGGCGGGCGCGGCGCCCTGCTCGGACAACACGTTCTCGTCCGGCGCGATCGTCGTCAAACCCTCGTCCGCGACGACGGTCGCATCGCCGATGTCGCCGATGATCAGTGTCTCCACCGCGCCTTGACGCAGCGCCGAGCAGACCGCGCCGAGTCCCTCGGCCGCCAGCCCGGACTGCCGCCCGATCTCGGCGGTAAAGCGTTGCGCGGCATCGTCAATCGTGCGCAGCTGGCGCTTGACGAATTCACCCTCGATGGCGTGTTCGATCTCGCCGAAGTCGTGACCGCTGTGCCGTGCCCCGATCTCGAGTGCCACCGCGCGGTCCTGCAGGCGTTCGGGCAGCGTGGCGAGTAGATCGGAGCGCGAGCGCACCTCACCCACCACGAAGATCACCTCGATCGCCTTGTCGTCGGCCAGCTCGGCGACGCGGTCGGCGACGGCGCGCACGTTCTTGCGACCGGCCTCCTCGGTGCGCAACTGGGGGTCGCCGTAGCCGGCGGTCTCGGCACCGGCGGATTTGTGCACCGGATAGCCGCCGCCGTCGACGGTCTCGGTGCGCAGCTTCCCGCCGATGTGGGTGGTGATGTCGGCACCGCTGTGGTCGACGACCACCAGCACGTAGTCCGGGTGATCGAAGCTCTGCTCGAGAATCGGCACCAGATAAGGTAATTCGGAGACGCGAACGACGTCGGTGGCGGCGGGCCGGGCCAGGTGCTCGTTGATCACCACGCCGTCGGCGCCGGCGATCACCGCGCGTCCGCTGCGGCCGATCGGCGGACGCAAGTTCATGACCGCGTCCTCGACCTGAGCGATCACCGTCGCGCCGGCGCGCTGTCGCTCCAGCTCCTCTTTGACCGCACGCCACTTCAGCTCGAGCTGAGCCTCTGCGTCATGGGTGTCGTGTGAGTCGTCGAAGTACACCGAAGCGAACGGCCCCGGTGCGTCCAGCAGTTTGCGGAAGCGTTGCGAGTCCATGCTTTGTTGGTTGCCCCACGAGCCCGGGGACAAACACCTAGCTTCGATCACCCTCGCTGTCGTCGAAGAAGTGCCACTCGCCGTCGTGCTCGACTTCCATGCGCCAGCCGAGCTCGCTGTTGTCGGCCTTGTTGTCGACGAACCACGCGTGTGCGTCGTCGGCACTTTCGATGTCCTTGGTCGCGACGACCTCGCCCTTCGGGTCAAGCACTCGATAGGTAGCCATGACTGGCAGTGTTCCCACTGCCGTCGTGATCAACCGGTCGGAATTTCGGCGGTGATCGTGTCCAGCAGGGCGGTGTACCGGCGGGCTTCGGGATCCCGGCCGGGTTTGCCGCTGCTCACCACGCCGGCCGAAAGTCCGCGCGCGGGGTCGGCCCAGATCGCGATGTTCACCAGGCCCAGGTTGCCGAACGCGTGCGGCGCGTTGCGCCCGAACGGGCCCCACCGGTCGGTGCCCAGGATGTAGCCGGTACCCCAGCGGGCCGGCTGCAGGCCGACTGCGAAATCCGGTCGCAGCCTTCGGCATTGGGTCACCGCGCCGTACATGGTCTCCGGGCTGATCACCCGCACACCGTCGAGTTCGCCTCCGCGGCGCCATATCTCGGCGAACCGCGACATCTCCTGCGCGGTCGATACAGTGTTGGACGACGGAATGATGGTGGTCAAAAACGCCGGGGAGTTGGTGTACGGGATCATCTCGTGCACGGTTCCGCCGATCGCCTTGCGGAAGATCTGGGCGACCACCGGCGGCAGCGTTCGCCCGGTGGCGTGGCTGGGCGCGACCAACGGGACGTCCTTCTTCGCGACGCCGAAGTTGGTCCAGCGGAAGCCGAGTGGGTCGAGGATCTCGGTCGCCAGGATCTCGCGAATCTCCTTGCCGGTGGCCGCGTACACGATCTCGCGGACCAGCGGACCCCACGTCAGGGCGTGGTACATGTGGACCAGCCCGGGACGGTAGAGGGGCCGCAACTCGCCCAGCTTCTGCTGCGCGTATTCGTGGTCGTCGGCGCGGGTGACGTCCGGCCGGGGGCCGGTGGGGAAGGGCAGTCCCGCGCTGTGGGTCATCACGTGCCGGATCGTGATCCGGTGCTTGCCGTGACTGGTGAACGTGGGGATGTATTCGCACACCCGATCGTCGAGCGAGAAGACGCCGCGCTCGACGAGCATGTGCACCACGGTCGCCGCCATTCCCTTGGCCGCCGAGTACACGCAGAACGGTGTGTCCGGCGTGACGGCGATCTTCTCCGCGTCGGGCGGATCGCTCGGGGCGTTGCCCCAGCCGTGCCCGATCGCGCGGTTGAGCACGACGCGGCCGTGCCGGCGGATGCAGAGCTGGATGGCGGGATGGAAGCCGGCCCGGTACCAATGTCGGGCGGCCTGCCAGATCCGGTCGACGGCGGCGCTGTCGATTTCGGAGTGGTCTTCGGCGCCGATCGCCGTCACGGAGTCCAGGTCTGCCGGGAGGCGGATCTTGCCGTCTGGTGTCGTCACCTCAGCGAGGGTACGTGGCGCCGGACTACTCCCCGGTGAACTGCGGCGGACGCTTCTCGAACGTCGCCGAGATGCCCTCGGTCAGGTCCTTGGACGGCAGGAAGGCCGCGTTCCAGGCCGCTACGTAGCGCAGGCTCTCCGAGACGGCCGCGGTGCGCTGCTGGTCGAGAACGTCCTTGACGCCGTGCACGGTCAGCGGGGGATTGGCGGCGATCTCCGCGGCGGTGGCGTGCGCCGCGGCCAGGGTGGCGTCGGCGTCGGCGTACACGTCGTTGACCAGACCGATCTTCTCGGCTCGGGCCGCGTCGATGTCCTTGCCCGTCAGCGCGAGCTCGCGCAGGTGCCCGTCGTTCAGGATCAGCGGCAGGCGGGCCAGGCTGCCGACGTCGGCGACGATGGCGAGCTTGACCTCACGCACCGAGAACTTGGCGTCGGCGCTGGCGTAGCGGATGTCCACCGCCGAGATCAGGTCGACGCCGCCGCCGATGCACCAGCCGTGCACCGCGGCGATGGTGGGCGTGCGGCAGTCGGCGACCGCGGTGATCGCGCCCTGCATGCGCTTGACCTCGCGGTGGAACACCGCGCGCGGGCCGGCCAGCGCGTCTCCGGACAGCAGCGGGGTGAACGAGCCGCCCATCGCCGGCACGTCCAGGCCGTAGCTGAAGTTCTTGCCCGAGCCGGTCAGCACGATCGCCCGCACCTCCGGGTCGTCGTCCAGCGCCGCGAACAGCTCCGGCATCTCCGACCAGAAGGCCGGTCCCATCGCATTGCCCTTGCCCGGCCCGATCAGCGTCACCTGGGCAACGTGGTCTTTCGTCTCGACGGTGACGGATTCGTATGCTTGCGCCATATCGAGACCGTAGCGTGGCGAATATGGCTCCTGACTTGCGACCCGGACCGCATTCCCAGCCCACCGACGAGCTGCACAGCGCCGAGGACACCCTGGGGGTGCTGCAGGGGGTCCTGCACACCATCGCCGCGGACGACCTGTCGCGGCGGACGCCGTGCACGGAGTTCGACGTGTCGGCGCTCACCGGGCATCTGCTGAACTCGATCTCGGCGCTCGGGGGCATGGTGGGCGCGGAGATTCCGGAGCGCGAGGAAGGCGATTCGGTAGAGCGCCAGGTGATCGCCGCGGCTCGACCCGCGCTGGACGCATGGCACCGCCACGGACTGGACGGGTCGGTGCCGTTCGGCAAGGGCGAGATGCCCGCGAACAGCGCGTGCGGCGTCCTGTCGATCGAATTCCTGGTCCACGCTTGGGATTACGCTGCCGCGGTGGGGCACGACATCCACGCACCCGAGCCGCTGTCGGAATACGTGCTGGGGCTGGCGCGTCAGATCATCAGGCCGGAGTTACGCGGGCAGGCCGGGTTCGACGACCCGGTCGAGGTCCCGGCCGACGCCGGCGCGCTCGAGCAGTTGGTCGCGTTCACCGGCCGCAACCCGGCGGGGTAGCCGGCTGCGCGTCGCAGTGTGCAGCCACGGCGGGCCCAAGCCCCGCGTGTCGCCGCCCTGGACGCACACTCAAGGCCGTCAATGCACACTCGACGGCGCGACGACCCGGGCTACTGCTCGCGCTCGAGATAGAAGTAGTAGTACTTGCCGTTATCCCGGACACCCTTGCCGTTCATGATGCCCATCACGGCGTCGTCGTCGATCTTCTTGAAGTGATCGTGCACCGGCTGGCCGTCGTAAACCATGGTGGCGGTGACCTCGCCGCGGAAGTCCTCCAGCCACAGGCTGGCCTCGCCCTTGCCCATCTCCACGTTGGAGAACTTGTTGCCGTCGGCGTCCAGGCAGACCAGCGGCTGCACGTCGCGGACGGACGTGAAGGTCTTGCCGTACCAGCCGGCCTTTTCCAGTTGGCCGTTCATCTTATGGCCGGTCTGGAACTCGCCGCCCTTCCACTCGCCGAGCATCCCGTCGATCGTCGCGGGCGTGAGTTCCGCCCAGAATTCGTCGAGCTCGGAATCCGCGATGTCGCCGCTGCGCTCTTTGAACTCGGTGAACTTCTTCCGCGCGAGGTCCACGAGCGGCTCCTTACGATTCGGTGCGGGCAATCCAGTCGCAGGCGAAACGCAGCAGGGCGTCGTTCTCCTCCGGCGCACCAATGGTGACACGGATGCCTTCGTCCGCGAACGGCCGCACCACCAGGCGCGCATCGGCGGCCTGCTCGGTGAAGTCCATGGTGCGGTCGCCCAGCGGCAGCCAGACGAAGTTGGCCTGTGACGGGGGCAGCTCGAATCCGGCCTCGCGCAGGGCGTCGCTCACGCGGGTGCGCTCGATCACCAGCGCGTCGGTGCGGGCCATCAGTTCGTCGGAGGCCTCGAGCGACGCGATGGCGGCCGCCTGCGCGACGTTCGTCACCGCGAACGGCATGACTACCTTGTCCAGCGCGGTGATCAGGTCCGGGTGGCCCACCGCGTAGCCGCAGCGCAGCCCCGCCAGCCCGTAGGCCTTCGAAAAGGTCCGCAGCACAACGACATTGCTGTGCGTCAGGGCCAGCTCCAGGCTGTTGGGCAGCATGCCGTCGCGGATGTATTCGACGTAGGCCTCGTCGATGGCGATCAGCACATGCGGCGGCACCGCCTCGACGAATCGCGTCAGTGCGTCCGGGTCGACGACTGTGGAGGTCGGATTGTTCGGGTTGCACACGAAGATCAACCGGGTGCGGTCTGTGACCGCGGCGAGCATCGCGTCGAGGTCGTGGGTGTGGTCGGTCAGCGGCACCTTGACCGTGGTCGCGCCGGACACCTGGATGATCGGCAGATAGCACTCGAAGCTGCGCCAGCCGATCATCACCTCGTCGCCGGCCGCCGCGGTGATCTGAACCAGCTGCTGGCACAAGGTGACCGAGCCGCTGCCGACCGCGATCTGCTCGGGCGCGACGTCGGAACCCAGGTGCATGGCCAGCGCGGCCTTGAGGTCCACGCTGGCGTTGTCCGGGTAGCGGTTGACGACGGCAACCGCGCGCTCGATGGCCGCATGCACGCTGGGCAGCGGACCGTACACGGTCTCGTTGCTGGCCAGTTTGATGGAGCCCGGGACGTTCTTACCGGGGACATACACTGGCAGTCCGGCCAGTTCGTTGCGAAGGCGAGCGGTCACTTCGACAGTTTATGTCTCGACTGTGTACAGTATGGCCGGTTCCGCGAGACCGGAAAGGGGTCGGTACCCTCAGAAAGTCCAAGGGAGGCGTGCCAGAGCGGCCGAATGGGGCTCACTGCTAATGAGTTGTCCCCCTCAAAGGGGACCGGAGGTTCAAATCCTCTCGCCTCCGCTAGATCCTTTAGCGGCAACACGGAACGACAACTGAAGAACAGGCGCCCGTAGCTCAACGGATAGAGCATCTGACTACGGATCAGAAGGTTAGGGGTTCGAATCCCTTCGGGCGCGCTCAGCTGGCTCGGCATCCCTTAAATGATTCAAATCGTTAAGACCCAGTTTCTTGTGGGCGCGGTTTTCCGTCGATACCTTCCGCCCATGACAATCAGCATTGAGCAAATCGGTGGTGGCGCGGGCGGCGGTTTCCTGGGTGGCGGCGCCGGTGGCGGCTTCGTCGGTGGTGGCGCCGGCGGGGGCTTCCTGGGTGGCGGCGGCGCCGGCGGCTAAGCCCCGGACTCGCTCACCCGGCCCGGCTGACTGATCGGGCCGGGTGCTTTATCCGGCTCGGCAGCGGCCAGGTCGAGCTGCATCCAGGCGACGTCGTGCCAGCCGTCGTGTTTCCATTCGACGCGCCGGTACAGGCCCGCTTCGGTGAACCCGAAAGACCGGTGGAAGCCGTTGCTGGCCTCATTGGGTTGAGTGATACCGGCGAACGCCTGCCGGTAGCCCCGCTCGGTGAGCCTGCGCAGCAGCTCCGTGTAGAGCGCGCGGCCCCCTCCGGTGCGCCGGTGGCCGGCGTCGAGGTAGATCCCGGTCTCGATCGACCACCGGTACGTGGCGAGGCGATCGAAGGCGTGCCCGTAGGCGAAGCCGATCACCCGGCGACCGCGTTCCAGGACAAGCCATTCGTGGCTCACCTGGGCGGAGGCGATCCGCGCGGCCATCTCGTTTTCGGTCGGGACGGCGGTTTCCCAACTGATGACCGTGTGCTCGACGTACGGCCGGTAAATGGCAACGCACGCGGCCGCATCCGCTGCCGATGCCGGGCGGATCAGGCCGCCGCTTGCGGGCATGTCGGCCGCGCTACGGGCGCGGCTGGAACGGCTGGAACGGCCCCCGGCGGGGCGGTTCGGTCACGGTCTGTGTGACGGTGCTGGTTTCCGTGCTCGGTGCGGCCGTGGTGGGCGGCTCCGTCGTCGTCGGAGTGTCGGTGCTCGGCGGCGGGGCCGTCTCGGTCACCGTCTCGGTCGGCGCGCCACCGCCGCCGCCCCCGTGATGCCGCGGCGCCCGCTCCGTGGTGGTCACCGGCGCGGTGGTGGACGGGACGGGCGTCGTGGTGGCGGGGCCTGGCGCTGGCGAGCCGCTGGTGAGCTTGACCACCGCGTATACCAGGGCGGCCAGCAGGATGACCCCGATGGCCCCGGCCGCGACCAGCGCCGCCGGACGGCGGTACCACGGCGTCGGGGGCTCCGGCGGCTGCGGCTCGGGTTCGTAATACCCGCCGTACCGCGCGGCCGCGGTGGGCTCGGAGTAGTAATCCGGTTCCTCGGGATAGGGCGGCACGAGAGGAGATGGTAGTAGGTCAGTCCTTCTCGGAGATGAGGCCCAGCGCCCGCTCGAACAGATGCACCGTGGCCGCGTGCAACTGGTCGCCGACCTCCTTCTCCGCCTTGCCGGCGCAGGCCCGGGCCAGCGTCCCCTCGATCACGATCCCGAGCTTGAAGCAGGCCAGCACGGTGTACCAGGTGATGTTCGACAGGTCGCGGGTGGTGTTGGCGGCGTAGCGCTCGAAGAGCTCGTCGGTGCTGGCCAATCCGTCCTGCCCGCCCAACGCGTGGCTGAAGACGCTGGAACCGTCGGACTGGCGCCAGGTGGCCAGCAGCCAGCCCAGATCCAGCAGTGGGTCGCCGATGGTGCACATCTCCCAGTCGACGATCGCGACGACGTCGGGTCCGGTGCGGGAGAACATCACGTTGGCGGCGTGGTAGTCGCCGTGCATGATCCCCGGCGTCCAGTTGGCCGGCCGGTGCCGGTCCAGCCAGGCCGACACCTCCTCGATGCCGGGGATGTCGGGCCCGGGGTAGCCGTCGTACTCGTTGTAGGACTCCAGCTCCGAGAGCCAGCGCGGCACCTGACGTTCCAGGAAGCCCTCGGGCTTGCCGAAATCCGCGAGACCCACCGCGACGTGGTCGACCGCGCCCAGCTTGGCCAGCGCGTCGGCCATCGACAGGCCCATGCCGTGCCGGATCTTGGCATCGCCGGCGTGCAGCGGCAACAGGCCTTCGCCCGCGTTGAAGCCGTCGACCGGGTCCATCAGGTAGAAGACGGCGTCGCCCAGCACACCCGGGTCCTCGCAGGCGGCGATCAGGTGGGGATGGGGCACGTCGGAACCCGCCAGTGCGGCAAGAACTTTCGTCTCCCGCAAGATCACGCTGTTGCTGCGTGGGCGCAGGTGCCGTGGCCCGCGCCGCAGCACGTACGGCCGGCCGGCCCGAGTGAATCGCACCATGACGTTCTGGGTTCCGCCGGTGACGTTGGAAACGTCCTCTAGCGGGCCCTCGCCCAGCCCCTGCTCGGACATCCACTCCGCTACGGCTTCCAGGTCCACGTGATCCACTTCTCAGCCCTTCGGGTGCGGCGTGTATCGGACGGTCTGCGCTCGGATCATGCCGTCGCGGAACACGAAGGTGTCAACACCGTCGTCAACCCGGTTGACGGCCGAATCGGCGGTCCACTCCAAGAACAGCACGTCCTCGTCGAACAGCTGAGTCCGCAAGTCCCACTGCGCATCCGGCAGATCGGCGAGCAACGTCGCGAAGACGGTCCGGATGGCATTTCTGCCGCGGGCGATGCCGGCGGGGCTGAGCACCACCGAATCCTCGGCGTAGTCGACGACGATCTCGTCGAGGTCGCCCGCGGCCAGCGCGGTGCCGTGGTGGGCGAACACCTCCTGCGGCGTACGCGGGGTGGGCGTCATGGCACTCCCTTGCAACCTGTGGACCGTCTGGGAAAAAGACTAGGACAGGGGTGACGGGCGGCCCCGGGCGGCGGCGGCTGGAAGAATAGTGTGCATAACTTACTTTCTGGGGAAGGAACTGGCGATGCCGCGGACCGACAATGATTCCTGGGAGATCACGCAGAGCGTGGGCGCCACGGCGCTGGGTGTCGCCGCAGCTCGCGCGGCTGAAACCGAGAGCGAGAACCCACTGATCAACGATCCGTTCGCGCGGGTGTTCGTCGACGCCGCGGGCGAGGGCATGTGGAGCATCTACGCCGATCCGGCGCTGCTGGCCAAGGCGGGCGACATCGAGCCGGATCTGCGCGATCGCCTTCAGCTGATGGTCGACTTCATGGCGACCCGGACGGCGTTCTTCGACGAGTTCTTCCTCGGCGCCGCGGACGCCGGCGTTCGGCAGGTGGTGATTCTGGCGGCCGGCCTGGACGCACGCAGCTGGCGCCTCCCGTGGCCCGACGGCACCGTCGTCTACGAGCTCGACCAGCCCAAGGTGCTGGAGTTCAAATCCAAGACGCTGCGTGAGCACGGGGCGGAGCCCAAGGCGAAGCTGGTCAACGTTCCGATCGATCTGCGCCAGGATTGGCCGAAAGCATTGCAGGAGGCGGGTTTTGATGCCTCCAAGCCGGCCGTCTGGTCGGCCGAGGGACTGGTTCGCTACCTGCCCGCGCAGGCCCAGGACCTGCTGTTCGAGCGGATCGATTCGCTGAGCGCTGCGGGAAGTTGGCTGGCATCCAATGTGCCCGACGCGGGCTTCACCGACCCCGGTCGAGTGCAGCGTCAGCGCGACGACATGCGGCGGATGCGGACCGCGGCCGCCGAATTGGTCAACGCCGAGATCACCGACTTCGACGACCTTTGGTACGCGGAGGAGCGCACGCCCGTCGACGGCTGGCTGCGTGACCGCGGCTGGGATGTCACGACGGCGTCGTTCGCGGAGTTGATGGCCCGCTACGGTCGCCGCGTTCCGCAGGGCGCGGAGGACTCGATGCCGCCCACCCTCTACGTGTCCGCGCAGCGGACGGCGGGCTGATCAAACCCACTTAGCCGCAACGTCTCTCGCCACTGTCGCGAGCGGTCGGTACCCTCGCTGTCATGCCTGCACGACGCGCGCGGCTCGACGACGTGCATGAGATCGCCGCCGCGATGCCGCACGTCCAGCGCCTGGAAGGTCCCAAGGGCAACGCCATCTATCAGGTCGGCGGCAAGTCGTTCGTCTTCTTCCGCACACCCCGGCCGGACGCGACCGATCCGGACACCGGCGAACGCTATCCGGACGTGATCATGCTCTGGGTGGAATCGGAGAGCGACAAGTTGGCGTTGATCTCCGATCCCACGTCGCCGTTCTTCACCACGGACCATTTCGACGGGCATCCTTCGGTGCTGGTGCGGGCCGCTCGGCTGGCGGAAATCAGCAGAGCCGAATTAGCTGAGCTGATTCAGGACGCCTGGTTGTCCCGGGCGTCGAAGAAGCGGGCCGCCACCTGGCTCGCCGACCATCTCTAGGCCCAGCGAGCTGCGCCGACAAGCACTGCCGCATAACCCATTGCATGTTTAGACATAAGTCGAACGGGTAACTTCACGTCCACGAGAAAACTTCTTCTCGACCACATTGGAGGTCACGATGCGTGGCAGCGGGATCATCGGCACGGTTGCGTTGGTGTGGTTGCTGATCGGAGTCTTCGCGGCGTGGCAGCGCGACTACTTCAAAAATGACAACACATCTTGCGCCTCGGCGGGCACGGTTGCGGTGACCGTAATCGCTGGACCCTTGAATTACTTCGGTGTCAATCCAAAAGTCACGGATTGCCATCTGCCACAACCAAGTTCAATGCAATCAATCAACCTCTAACCGCTCACTCAAAGGAATCGACATGGTTATTTTAGGAATTGTCCTGCTTATTCTCGGTTATTTCTTCCACGTACCCATCCTGACCACTCTGGGTATCGTGCTGTTGGTTATCGGCGCGATCCTGTGGATTCTGGGCTCGATCGGTCGCCCCGTCGCCGGCCGCCGCTATTGGTATTAACAACTTCGACTGGAGATCGAATCGCGCGGCTGCTCAGCAGTCGCGCGATTCGTTTCACAGGATAAGCATAGGTTCGGCATAGCGTTGCCTCAGCCCGCGGCGGATACTGGAATTTGTGACGCAGCCCCGAGCCTCAGTAGAGCGGGTTGTTATGTGTCGTGCAGACGGCAACCCCATCAACGTTTTGGTCGTAGACGACGAATCTGTCCTGGCCGACATGGTGTCGATGGCACTGCGGTACGAGGGCTGGAATATCTCCACCGCCGGTGACGGGAACTCGGCCATCGCGGCCGCCCGTGCCCAGCGACCCGATGTGGTTGTCCTGGACGTGATGTTGCCCGATATGAGCGGGCTCGACGTCCTGCACAAACTCCGCGAAGAGAATCCGCAACTGCCCGTCCTGCTGCTGACGGCCAAGGACGCCGTGGAAGACCGCATCGCCGGTCTGACGGCGGGCGGCGACGACTATGTCACCAAACCGTTCAGCATCGAGGAGGTCGTGTTGCGCCTGCGCGCGCTGTTGCGCCGCACCGGTGTGACGACTGTGGACAGCGGCGCGCAACTGGTGGTCGGCGACCTGGTTCTCGACGAGGACAGCCACGAGGTCACCCGGGCCGGTGAGCCAATCTCGTTGACCTCCACCGAGTTTGAGCTGTTGCGATTCATGATGCGCAACGCCAAGCGGGTGCTGAGCAAGGCCCAAATCCTGGACCGGGTATGGAGTTACGACTTCGGCGGCCGGTCCAACATCGTCGAGCTCTACATTTCATACCTGCGCAAGAAGATCGACAACGGCCGGGAACCGATGATCCACACGCTGCGCGGCGCGGGTTATGTCCTCAAGCCGGCCCGCTGACACGCGAAGGGCCTGGTCCCTTCGGCTGCGGCTGTTGGTCGGTCAGATCGTCGTGTTGGCGATCGTCTGCCTGGGCATCACCGCGGCGACCGAACTGGCGCTGCTGCACCACCTGGTGGCCCAGCTCGACGGGCAGCTCGCCGGCACCTCCTACCGCTCGGCGCTCATGTACCCCGAGCAGCCGCACTCGGGCTGGCGGCATCAGCACGTCTATCCGAGGCCGGGCCCCGGTCCGCGATTCCTGGACGCCCCTGGCCAGCCGGCGGGCATGGTGGCGGCGGTCGTCAGCCACGGGAACACGGTGGATGCCGGCTACACGACGAGCAGCGGCGACCGGGCCGAGCTGACCCCGACCGCGCAGCTGCAGCTGTCCGGGATCGCCGGCAGCCGCAAGCCGGTGACCCTGAACCTCGACGGGCTGGGCCGCTACCGGGTGGTCGCGGCCCCGAGCCGCAGCGGCGGCGACGTCATCGTCACCGGCCTGTCGATGGCCAATATCGACGCCACCCTGATGCGGATGCTGGTCATCTTCGGGATCGTCACGGTCATCGCGCTGGTCGCCGCGACCACGGCCGGTGTGATCATCATCAGGCGGGCGCTGGCGCCGCTGCGCCGCGTCGCGCAGACGGCGAGCGCGGTAGCCGGCTTGCCGTTGGCGCGCGGCGAGGTCGAACTCCCGGTGCGGGTGCGCGAATCCGACGCCAACCCGTCCACCGAGGTGGGGCAACTCGGCGCGGCCCTCAACCAGATGCTGGACCACATCGCGGCGGCGCTGTCGGCGCGGCAGGCCAGCGAGACGCGGGTTCGCCAGTTCGTCGCCGACGCCAGTCACGAGCTGCGCACGCCGCTGGCGGCGATCCGTGGCTACACCGAACTGACCCAACGGATGGGCGACGACCGCGAGGCGGTGGCGCAGGCGATGAGCCGGGTGGCCTCCGAGACCGAGCGGATGACGCGCCTGGTGGAAGACCTGCTGCTGCTGGCCCGGCTGGACTCCGGCCGTCCCCTGGAACGCGAACCGGTGGACCTGTCGCGGTTGGCGGTGGACGCGGTCAGCGACGCTCACGTCGCCGGGCCCGACCATCAGTGGGAACTCGACCTGCCCGAAGAGCCGGTGGTCGTCACCGGGGACGCGGCGAGGCTACACCAGGTGCTGGCCAATCTGCTTGCCAACGCCCGCGTCCACACCGGGGCGGGCACCGTCGTGACGACGCGGTTGAGCGCCGAGCCGTCGCACACCGTGCTGCAGGTCATCGACAACGGGCCGGGCATCCCGGCGGCGTTGCAATCCGAGGTTTTCGAACGGTTCGCCCGCGGTGACTCGTCGCGTTCTCGCAAGGGCGGCAGCACCGGGCTGGGCCTGGCGATCGTCTCGGCGGTTGTCAAGGCGCACAACGGAACTATCGCGGTGGACAGCGCGCCGGGTCGTACCGAGTTCACGGTGCGGTTGCCACCCAATGGATGGCAACCGCCCGCTGCCGGTTAGGTCAGGAGCAAGTCGCGTCGATTTCGAACGGCTTGTTCACCTGCTGCGTCGGGTTTGCCATGTCGATGCCGGTGGCAGTGCCGGTGACCTTGTAGGTGTTGCCGTCCTTGGTCGCCGAGGCGTTGCCCTGGCTACCTTGCGCGTACTGAAGCGTCACGCCGTTGACGTTGCCGAGCTGGACCGCCTTCACCGCGAGCGGATTGGCGTCGGCGAGCACGACGCTGATCCCGGTCTGGTTCCCGCCGACCGCGATGGAGATGTTGCCGCCGGCCTTGGTGCAAATGGTGGTGCCTTGGACGTTCTGGTCCTTGCCGTCGATGATGACCTTCGACGAGTTGTTGCCGCCGGCCGACACGGAGCCTCCCGGCACCGAAGTCGAAACGCCATTTGATTTATTGCTCGAACAGCCGGAAATGCCCGCGGCAAGAATTGCCGCACCGGCCACCGCCACCGTCAGTTGACGCTTCACCTGTTCTCCTTTGCCCGATAGTTGCGGCCCTCGGCATTGAGGGCCGTCTGGGCAGTATGCGGGTTAACTGGGCCGCGATCCAGAACCCGGAGAAATTGTTGCTGTATTCATTAATTCGTCGACGAAAAGCCACCCGAACCGATTTAGATGATGGCGGGTTAGTGACAAGGTAGGGGGGTGGATCACAAGCCTCCCAGCGCCGTCATCGAGTCGGCCCATCGCGCCCACGTGCTGCCGTTTCATGATGAAAGGGATTTCGCCGACGCCGACCGGGGATTCATCGCCGCGGAGTCGCCGTGCGTGATCAGAGCTGCCGACGGGCGGGTGGTCTGGGACAACGACGCCTACTCGTTCCTGGCCGGCCCCGCACCGGCGTCGGTGCATCCCAGCCTCTGGCGACAGTCGACGCTGGCCGCCAAACAGGGCCTCTACGAAGTGGTTCCGGGCATCTATCAGGTTCGCGGCTTCGACATCTCCAACGTCACGTTCGTGGAATCCGACAACGGCATCATCGTCATCGACCCCCTGGTGTCCACGGAGGTGGCCGCGGCGGCGCTGGCCTTGTATCGCACCCACCGAGGTGGCGAGCGCCCCGTCGTCGCGGTGATCTACACGCACAGCCACGTCGACCATTTCGGCGGCGTATTGGGCGTCACCTCGCAGGCGGACGTGGATGCCGGTGCGGTGGCCGTCCTGGCGCCGGAGGGCTTCATCGAGCACGCGGTGCAGGAAAACGTCTATGCCGGACCGGCAATGACGCGACGCGCGACCTACATGTACGGCGCCCTGCTGCCCCGTGGACCGATGGATCAGGTCGGCTGCGGGCTGGGGCAGGTGCCGTCGACCGGCGAGGTCGCCATCATCGTGCCCACCATCGATATCCGCACCACCGGTGAAACACACACCATCGACGGCGTGGAGATCGAATTCCAGATGGCGCCGGGTACCGAGGCGCCCGCCGAAATGCATTTCTATTTCCCACGTTTCCGAGCCTTGTGCATGGCCGAGAACGCCACGCACAATCTGCACAACCTGTTGACCCTGCGGGGCGCGCTGGTTCGTGACCCGCACGCCTGGTCCGGCTATCTCACCGAGGCGATTGACACGTTTGCCGATCGCGCCGACGTCGTGTTTGCCTCCCACCACTGGCCGACCTGGGGACGGGACAGCATCGTCGCATTCCTGTCGCTGCAGCGCGACATGTACGCGTACCTGCACGACCAGACGCTGCGGTTGCTCAACCAGGGCTACACCGGTGTCGAGATTGCCGAAATATTCCAGATGCCACCGGCTCTCGAGCAGGCCTGGCATACGCACGGGTACTACGGATCGGTGAGCCACAACGTCAAGGCGATCTACCAGCGCTACATGGGCTGGTTCGACGGCAACCCCGGGCGGCTGTGGCCCCACCCGCCCGAGGCCCTGGCGCCCCGGTACGTCGAGGCGATGGGCGGGCTCGATCGCGTCGTCGACCTCGCCAGGGAGGCCTTCGACGCCGGGGACTTCCGCTGGGCCGCGACGCTGCTGGACCACGCGATCTTCACCGACAGCGAGCACGCGGCCGCCCGCGCCTTGTACTCGGACACGCTCGAGCAGCTGGCGTACGGGGCCGAGAACGCGACCTGGCGCAACTTCTTCCTCAGCGGCGCAACGGAATTGCGCGACGGCAACTTCGGCACCGCGACCCAGGTCGCCTCTCCCACCATGATGGCCCAGCTGACACCGGAGCAGTTCTTCGACGGTTTGGCGATCCGGGTCAACGGCCCACGCAGCTGGGATCTGAACATCGCGATCGACATCGCATTCGCCGACACCGCGACCAACTATCGGCTGACCCTGCGCAACGGGGTGCTCGTTCGCCGCAAGGTGGCGCCCGACCCCTCGACGGCGACCGTGACGATCAACCTGGCCGACAAGATTCGGCTTCTCGCCGTGGTGCTGGGCGACTTCAGCTCGCCCGGCCTGGAGCTCACCGGTGATCAGAGCGCGCTGCAGGCCCTGCTGAGTGTGCTCGACGGGCCGGACCCGAATTTCAACATCGTCACGCCGTGACGCCGCGTCACGCGACGTCGATCACCACCTTGCCCAGCACCTTGCGGTCGGCCACATGTCTTAAGGCCGCGGCCGTCTCGGTCAGCGGGAACCGCGCGCCGATGTAGGGCCGCACCGTGCCGGCGGCGAACATCCGTGCCAACTCCTCGAGGTCGCGCACGGCGTCATCGGGCCGGTCTGTCATGAAGGTGCGGATCTCCATGCCGCGCACGCAGATATCCTTGAGCAGAATGAGATTCAGCGGAATCGCCGGGATGGTGCCGGCCGCATAGCCCAGCGTGACGAAGGTGCCGCCACGCGCCAGTCCGCGCAGCGCCGGCTCCGAATACGATCCGCCCACCGGGTCCAGCACCACGCGGGCGCTGTCGCCGGTGAGCTCACGGATCCGCGTCTTCAGGTCCTCGCGGTCGTAGTCCACGGTGGCCTCGGCGCCGCGCTGCCGGCACAGCTCGAGCTTCTCCGGGCTCGACGCCGCAGCCAGCACCCGGCCCCCCATCGCGACCGCCAGGTCGACCGCGGCCAGCCCCACGCCACCCGCGGCCCCAAGCACGACCACCCAATCGCCTTGTGTGACAGTGGCTGTCGAGCGCAGCGCGTGATATGCGGTGCGGTAGGTGACGCCGAACGCCGCGGCGGAGGCGAAGTCGGCGTCGTCGGGCACGAGCTCGGCCTGGCTTGCGTCGAGCAGCGCCCGCTCAGCGAACGCCCCGAAGGTGGTGCCGGAAACCCGTTGTCCGGGAAGGAAAGGCGCGCCGTCACCGGCGGCGATGACCTCGCCGGCGATCTCGTTGCCGGGGATGAACGGCGGCGGAATCTTGACCTGGTATTTGCCGGCGATGAACAGCACGTCGGGGAAGTTGACCGCGGCCGCGCGGACCCGCACCAGCAACTGGCCCGGGCCCGCGACGGGATCGGGCACGTCGTCGATCACCAGATCCTCGGGAGCGCCGTAGGAACGACAGATCACCGCGCGCATCAACTGGCCTCCAGACCGCGTAAACAGAACCGCACCACGTGTGCGATGTCGTCGGGGCCGGGCCGGTCGACCGAGCCTACATAGCGGCGCATGGTCGCCGCGGTGCAGCTGAACACCGCCTGAACATCGCGCTCGACGTCGCTACTGCCCAGCGCCGCAACGGGTTCAACCAGAAGCTCGCGAAGCGGCCGCATCATCTCCTGGTCGGCCGCGCGCGAGCTGGTACCGGCCGACATCTGGCCGGCCGCCGCGCGGGTCATGCTGATCAGGTGCGGATCGGCCACCTGGGCCAGCGTGCCCTCGATCCACCGCGCGACCTTGTCGCGCGGCTCGGATTCCTTGGCCATCTGGTGCTCGAGGTAGGACACCACGATGGCCACCCCGCGTTCCATGACGGCCAGGATCAGATCGTCCTTGCCGGCGAAGTAGCGGTAGAACGCCTTGTTCGACGAACCCGCCTCGGCGACGATGTCGCTGACCCGCGGCGGTTCGGGTGCGACGCGTTCCATGACGCGCACCGCGGCGGCCAGGATGCGCTCCACCTCCTCGGTGGCCTCTCGCTGGCGGTCATCCAGTGCCCGCTCGACCGCGGCAGTCACCCGGTTAGAGGTCAACGAGCTCACCGTATTTGGCGCGCGCGGCGGCGCGCCGCACGTCGAGCATCTCGCTGGGCCAGTCGCCCTCCTCGGCCTCGTAACCCTTCAGCAGCATCCGGGCCAGGTTGACCTTGTGCGCCTCGGTCGGCCCGTCGGCCAGGCCCAGCGCGATGCCGCCCAGCAGGACGTTGACCAGTGGCAGCTGGTCGGTGAGTCCCAGCGCCCCGTGCACCTGAATGGCCCGCAGGGCAATCGATTTGAGCACCTGCGATGCCAGGATCTTGCAGGCGGCGATCTCGGCGCGCGCTGCGCGCTCGTCACCGTTGTCGATCAGCCACGCGGCGTGCAGCACGGTCAGCCGGAACGGGATCAGCTCGGTGTACGAGTCGGCGACGAACTCCTGCACCAGTTGCTTGTCGGCAAGCAGGCTGCCCTGGGTGAAGCGGCTTTTCGCCCGGCGGGACATGATCTCGACCGCGCGTTGCGCCATCCCGATGGAGCGCATCGCGTGGTGCAGCCGCCCGCCGGCCAGCCGGGTCTGCAATATCAAAAAGCCCTGGCCGGGTTCGCCGAGCAGCGCGTCGGCGGGCACGCGCACGTCGTTGTAATGCACCAGCGAATGGCCCGGCTCGTGCGGGTCGGCCCCGACCAGGTGGTGATTGGCTTCCAGGACCAAACCCTCGGTGCCGGCGGGGATCAGGAACGTCGACGCACCGGTATGGACCGGTACATCGGGATCGGTGATTGCGACGACGATGAAGAACGAGGCGACTGAGGCGTTGGAGGAGAAGTACTTTCGCCCGGTGATCACCCAGTCGTCGCCGTCGCGGATGGCGCGGGTTGTGAAGACCCGCGGATCCGCGCCGCCCTGCGGTTCGGTCATCGAGAAGCACGAGAAGATCTCCCCGGACAGCAGCCCCGCCAGGTAGCGGTCCTTCTGTTCCTGGGTTCCGAAGCGGGCGATGATCTCGGCGTTGCCGGTGTCGGGCGCTTGCGTTCCGAACACGATCGGCGCCCACGGGCTGCGGCCCAGGATCTCGTTGATCAGCGTCAGCTTGACCGCACCGAATCCCTGCCCGCCCAGTTCCGGCCCCAGATGCGGTGCCCACAAACCCTTGTCGCGCACCTGCTGCTTGAGCGGGTCGACGATGCGGCGCCGCTCGTCGTTCAGCGGGAGAAACTCGCAGCCCGGAAACAGCACCTCGAGCGGTTGCACCTCGTCGCGAACGAAGCCGCGGATCCACTCGAGCTTCTCCTCGAACTCCGGCTCGGTAGAAAAGTCCCAGGACATTTGAACACTCCTTTCACGTCAGGGAATCCCGCCGTCGGCCCGCAGGATCGAGCCGGTGGTGAAGCTGGACGCGTCGGACGCCAGGAACAGTGCCGCGCCGACGATTTCGCGCGGGTCACCCGCGCGCTGCAGTGACAGGTGCTTGAACGGATTCTGTTCGGCCGCACCGAGATTCCAGGCCTTGCTCACGTCGGTGAGAAACGGTCCGGCCATCAGCGTGTTGACCCGCACCGCCGGCCCGAACGCCTTCGCCAGCGCCTCGGTCATGGCGTTTAGCCCGGCCTTGGACGCGGCGTAGGGGACGATGTCGGGTGTCGGCCGCAGTGAGCCGGCCGTACTCACGTTGATGATCGAGCCCCGGCCCGCCGCCACCATGCGCTCACCCACCAACGCCGACAATCGGAATGGGCCCTTGAGGTTGAGGTTGACCACGGCGTCGAACAGCTTTTCGGTCACATCGGTCAGCTTGTCGTACAGGGGGGACATGCCCGCGTTGTTGATCAGCGTGTCGACCTTGCCGAACCGTTCGTAGGTCGCCTCGGCCAGGCCGTCGAGCTGATCCCAGCGCCCCACGTGCACCTGATACGGCATGGCCGATCGGCCGGTCTCGGCCTCGATCTCCTTGGCGGTGGAGACGCAGTTGTCCATGTTGCGGCTCGCGATCACCACGTCGGCACCGCAGCGGGCCGCGCCGAACGCCATCTCGCGGCCCAGGCCGCGGCTACCCCCGGTGATCAGGATGACGCGGTCGGTGAGGTCGAAAAGCTGTTCGGCATAACCCATTTCAGGATCCCTTGTTAGATCGGGCGAGTTCGGCGGCCGTGGAGATGAGCTGGAGGATCATCGGGCCGAACGCGTCGGTGATCTTGGGGTCGACCTTGCCGGTCCGCACTCCGGCCGCGTAGGTCTTCTCCAGCACGATGCCCAGCTTCCAGTTGGCCAGCACCAGGTAGTAGTCGATGTTCTCGGTCGACAATCCGCTGACGGTTTCGTAGTGGTCCAACAGCTCGCTGCGCGTCGGCATGCCGCGCATGTCGAGATAAAACCCGTCCTCGCGCGGCTTTTCGCCGTCGTAGCCCAGCAGGCACCACGCCAGGTCGAGCAGCGGATCGCCGACCGTGGTCATCTCCCAGTCCACGATCGCGGCCAGGCGCGCGGGGGCGTCGTGCGCGAACATCACGTTGGCGAACTGATAGTCGCCGTGCATGATGCCCGGCCGGTACTGCGCCGGACGGTTGCGGCGCAGCCACCCGGCAGCCTCGTCCAGACCCGGCAGCTCGCGAACCTTGTAGGCGTCGAGAAACGCCAGCCAGCGATCCACCTGCCGCTCGTGGAATCCGTCCGGGCGGCCGAAGCCTTCGAGTCCTTGCTTGCGCCAATCCACTCGGCCCAGCTTGGCCGCGCCGTCGACCAATTGGAAGGCCAGGCCCCGCCGGGCCTCGATGTCGGTGTCGAACGGCGATTGCCAGCCACCGTCCATCGGGCTCCACCCGTCGATCGCCTGCATGACGTAGAACGGCATTCCGAGCACGGCGCCGGTGTCGTCGGCCGCGATCAGTGCCGCGTGCGGGACGTCGGTGCCGGACAGCGCCCGCACCAGGCGGATCTCCCGCAGCAGCCCGTCGATGCGGGCCGCGTCGGCCCGGGCCCCGGGCATCCGCAGCACCATCCGCTGGCCACCGCGCTCGATCAGATACAGGGTGTTTTGCGAACCACCCTTCAGCTGGGTCAGTTGCGCCTCTTCGCCACCGCCCGGTGCGTCGTTCGCATCCAGCCAGCGGGCGAGGACGCCCACGTCGAGTCCCGACTCACCAGTCACTCGTCAACCCTCTCTGCACACCCCGATCTCTGCACGGAGAATAGCATTCTCCGTGCTAGAGGCAAGTGCGGCCGTCAGCCCGGTTTGTGCGCGCTCAGCAGGAACCCGGGCGCCATGAAGTGGCCCTCGTCGTCGTGGTCCAGGTGAGCCAGCGGACCGTCGGGCGACCCGGCGTCGTCGTCCGTGCCGTACACCTTGGCCGCGCGGAGGTCGTCCACTCGCCACAGCGTCGCGACGGCGTCGTGCAGTTCGGCTTCGGTGAAGCCGGGCGGCCCCGGCCGGCCCGAATGGGCGTCGTCCAGTGCACCGGCGGCAAAGGCCAGGATGTACAGCGCGGCGCCCGGCGCGGCGGCCCGAAAGATGGACCGGACGTAGTCCTGGCGCCGGTCGGGCGGCAGCGCGTGAAACAGTCCGCTGTCCAGAATCGTGGAGAAGCGATCGTCGTAACCGCCGAAGTTGGTGACGTCGGCCTGGGCGAAGGTCGCCGTCGTCAGCCCTCGCCCGGCGGCTGCGGCGGTGGCTGCCGCAATCGCGGTCGCGCTGGCGTCGAGGCCCACCACGGTGTAGCCGAGCGCGGCGAGGGTCAGCGACAGAGCGGCGTGGCCGCACCCGGAGTCCAGCACGTCGCCGCGGATCTTGCCCTGATCGATGAGCAGCGCGAGCTCCGGTTGGGGCCGGCCGATGCTCCAGGGAGGCGGGGCGGCTTGTCGGTAGGCGGCGTCCCAATCCCTGTCCGGTTCAGTCATCCGTCCTCCTCGGCACTGAGGGCATGAAGCTGGTGCAGCGATGTCATTGTGCACGCCCTGAACGACGGGCACCGGGCGATGAGAGACTTCGGACCGGCACAACCTTTCGACGAGACGGGAAGAAACATGCAAGTGCTTCTGGTCCGGCACGCGCTGCCGCTGCGCAGCGAACACGGACAAGGTTCCGATCCGGACCTGTCGGAGGAAGGGCTGGCCCAGATCGAGCGACTCCCCAAGGCGCTTGCCAGGTTTCCGATCGCGCGGGTGGTCAGCAGCCCGCAGCGCCGGGCCATCCAGACCGCCGAGCCGGTCGCAGCGGATCGCGGCTTGACCGTCGAGATCGACGATCGCTTCGCCGAGTACGACCGCGACCTTCCCGTGTACATCCCCGTCGAGCAGATCCGCGCGGAGATGCCCGAGGAATGGGCGCGCCTGGCTCAGGGGCATCTGCCCAGCGCGGTCGACGAGGACGCTTTTCGTGCCCGGGTGCGCGCCGCGGTCGACGACCTGGTCGCCACCGGCGACCCCGACGACACGGTCGCGGTGTTCAGCCATGGCGGGGTCATCAATGTCCTCCTGCACGAAATCCTTGGCACCGCCCGGCTGCTGTCCTTTCCGGTCGACTACGCCTCGGTCACTCGGCTGTTGTTTTCCCGGTCCGGCCAAGCGACGGTGGCGGCGGTCAACACCACCGAACACGTCTGGGACCTGTTGCCGCGAAACCAGAGACTGCTCGATGACGACGCGAGCCGTGGCAAGGCCTGAGCGGAAGTCCGCTAAATCGCAGGTGGTGCGCCGCGTCGAGCCCGGCGATGGTAGACAAGTTCGGTGACTTCAGCTGACCAACTCGAGGGCCTCGACCTGGCCTCGCTGGACTCCTATCTGCGTTCGCTCGGGATCGGGCGCGACGGCGAGTTACGCGCGGACTTCATTTCCGGTGGTCGCTCCAATCTGACGTTCCGTGTCTACGACGACAGCACCAGTTGGCTGGTGCGGCGACCGCCGCTGCACGGTTTGACCCCGTCGGCGCACGACATGGCCCGCGAGTACCGGGTGGTCGCGGCGCTGCAGGACACACCCGTTCCGGTGGCGCGCACGATCGGGCTCTGCGAGGACGATTCGGTGCTCGGCGCCCCCTTCCAGATCGTCGAATTCGTCGCCGGACAGGTGGTGCGGCGCCGCGCTCAACTCGAGTCGTTCAGCCACACGGTCATCGGCGGCTGCGTCGACTCGTTGATCCGCGTGCTCGTCGACCTCCACACCGTCGACCCCAACGCCGTCGGACTGGCCGACTTCGGCAAGCCGAGCGGCTATCTGGAGCGGCAGGTGCGGCGGTGGGGCTCGCAATGGTCGCTGGTGCGGTTGCCCGAGGATCGGCGCGATGCCGATGTGGAACGGCTGCATTCCGGTCTGGGCGAGGCGATTCCGCAGCAGAGCCGCACGTCGATCGTGCACGGCGACTACCGGATCGATAACACCATCCTGGACGCCGACGACCCGACCAAGGTTCGTGCGGTGGTCGACTGGGAGCTCTCCACGCTGGGGGATCCGCTGTCCGATGCGGCCCTGATGTGCGTGTACCGCGACCCCGCCCTGGATTTGATCGTCAATGCGCAGGCCGCGTGGACGTCACCGTTGCTGCCAACGGCCGACGAACTGGCGGACCGCTATTCGCTGGTGGCCGGTACATCGCTCGCGCATTGGGAGTTCTACATGGCGCTGGCCTACTTCAAGCTCGCCATCATCGCCGCGGGCATCGACTTCCGCCGGCGGATGTCGGATCAGGCCCGCGGCACGGGCGACGCGTCCGAGCACACACCCGAGGTGGTGGCGCCGCTGATCTCCCGGGGTCTGGCCGAACTGGCCAAGCTGCCCAGCTAGCGCGTCGCAGCCGCGGCCGCGTGCTGCCGTTTTGCCGCGCGGCGCAACTGCAAGATCCGTGCGGTGCCGACCGCAACGGTGATCAGCCCACCGACCACGGCCGCCAGCAGAATCGCAACGCCCTTGGGTTGGCTCCAGTGCCAGCCGAGGAACTGAAATTCTGCGGGTGTCGTGTTCTGGGTGATGAAAATCAGCAACAGGATCAGGATCACGAAGCCGGCGATCAGCGACGACCACAGGGCGCCGGCGCGGGTGAACCCGATGGCCGGTTCCTTGGCGGGTGCGCCGGTCTTGGCGGCGGGGTTGGGCTTGGGCGGTGGTTGGCCGGGCGAGGCAGGGGTTTGGCTGCTCATAGTGCCATCTTTGCCCTATCGGACGCCGATTGAAACCGATTCGGACAACCGAACCTCGCACGCCAGCGTTTGTGCCGTTCGAGCGTTAGGGTCGGCGGTATGACGGCACTGCCGCACGCGCGGGGCGTGATCGCGCGCGCGGCGGTACTGGTGACGGCCATGTCCGTCGTTGCGGCGTGCAGCAATTCCGATCCGCTGGGAGCGCAGGTTCGAAGCCCCAACTCCATTGTCATCGGCTCCGGCGATTTTCCGGAATCGCAGATCATCGCTGAGATCTATGCACAAGCCTTGCAGGCCAATGGTTTCGAAGTGGGCAAACGGATGGGAATCGGGAGCCGGGAGACGTATATTCCTGCGCTCAAAGACCATTCCATCGATCTGGTGCCGGAATACATCGGCAATCTCCTGCTCTACATCTCGCCGCAGTCCAACGCCACCACGCTGGATTCCGTCGAGCGTGAGCTTGACCAGCGCCTGCCCGCTGACCTCTCAATTCTGACGCCCGCCCCGGCCACCGACACCGATACCGTCAGCGTGACCGGGCAAACAGCCAACTCCTGGAATCTGAAGACAATCGCCGATCTGGCCGTCCATTCGGCCGACGTACGATTCGGGGCGCCCTCGGCGTTCGCGACTCGGCCGGCCGGGCTGCCCGGGCTGCGGCAGAAGTACGGACTTGACGTCAAGCCGGGCAACTTCGTCGCCATCGACGACGGCGGCGGCGCGGTGACCGTGCGCGCATTGGTCGAGGGCAGGGTGAACGCCGCCAATATCTTCACCACGTCACCGGCCATCCCGCAGAACCACTTGGTGGCCCTCGACGACCCCGAGCATAATTTTGTGGCCGGAAACATTGTGCCGCTGCTCAATTCGCAGAAGAGGTCTCCGCGGCTCAAAGAGGTGCTGGATGCGGTCTCGGTGAAGCTGACCACGTCCGGCGTTGCCGGCCTCAATGCCGCGGTGTCGGGGAACTCGGGCATCGATCCCGACCAGGCGGCGCGAAACTGGGTACGCGACAACGGCTTCGACCACCCGATCGGAGGATGACTTGATCATCTTCGACAACGTCAGCAAGGTCTTCGCCGACGGAACCACCGCCGTGGACCAGCTCAGCCTGAGCGTCCCCACCGGCAAGCTGACCGTGTTCGTCGGATCCTCCGGCAGCGGCAAGACCACGGCGCTGCGGATGATCAACCGGATGATCGAGCCCACCTCGGGCAGCATCACGATCGACGGCGTCGACGTCTCCACTCGCGACCCGGTGAAGCTGCGCCTCGGCATCGGATACGTCATCCAGCACGCCGGTCTGATGCCCCACCAACGCGTAATCGACAATGTGGCAACGGTTCCCGTCTTACGGGGCCAGCCCCGCCGGGTCGCCCGCAAAGAAGCCTACGCGGTGCTCGAACGGGTCGGGCTGGACGCCAAGCTCGCGACCCGCTATCCCGCACAGCTTTCCGGCGGCGAGCAACAGCGGGTCGGCGTGGCACGAGCGCTGGCCGCCGACCCGCCGATCCTGTTGATGGACGAGCCGTTCTCCGCCGTCGACCCGGTGGTCCGCCATGATCTGCAGAACGAGATACTGCGCCTGCAGGGCGAATTGCACAAGACAATCGTGTTCGTCACCCACGACATCGATGAGGCGCTGCGACTCGGTGAACGGGTCGCGGTGTTCAAGGGCGGTTCGCTACAGCAGTACGACGAGCCTGCGCGGCTGCTGTCGCGGCCGGCTAATGACTTCGTGTCGCGGTTCATCGGCCTGGGCCGCGGCTACCGCTGGCTGCAACTCCTCGACGCGGCCGAGCTGCCGCTGCACGACCTCGAACAGATTGCGGTCGACAAGCTGTCCGCGGCAGGGCTTTCCGACGGCTGGGCCGTGGTCGTCGACGACGCCGGAGTGCCGCTCGGCTGGATCGACCACGAGGGGCTGCGACGGCACCGCGGCGGTGTGTCGTTGCCCGACAGCATGAGCGGGGTCGGATCGCTGTTTCGGCCGCGGGGCAATCTGAGCCAGGCGCTGGACGCGGCGCTGTCGTCGCCGTCGGGCATCGGTGTCGCCGTCGACGACGGCGGCAGGGTGATCGGCGGTGTGCTGGCCGCCGACGTGCTGGCCGCGGTGGACTCCCGACGGCTGGGTTCGGAACCCCGGGGGACATAGCCGATGCACTATCTACTCACCCATCTCGACGACGCCTGGGGCCTGACCATCGTGCACCTGCGGCTGGCGTTGGTGCCGGTGCTGATCGGTCTGGCGATCGCGCTGCCACTGGGCTTGCTGGTGCAGCGGACTCGGATCGCCCGCCGGCTCACGACGGCGGCCGCCAGCGTGGTGTTCACCATTCCGTCGCTGGCGCTGTTCGTGGTGTTGCCGATGCTCATCGGGACCCGCATCCTCGACGAGGCCAACGTGATGGTGGCGTTGACGGCCTACACCGCCGCGCTAATGGTGCGTGCGGTGCTCGAGGCCCTGGACGCGGTGTCCACCCAGGTGCGCGACGCCGCCACCGCGGTCGGTTACCCGCCGATCACGCGGATGCTGAAAGTCGAACTGCCGCTATCGGTTCCAGTTCTCGTCGCCGGACTGCGGGTAGTCGTGGTCACCAACATCGCGATGGTCTCGGTCGGCTCGGTCATCGGGATCGGCGGGCTGGGCAGCTGGTTCACCCAGGGGTACCAGACCAACAAGAGCGATCAGATCCTGGCCGGCATCATCGCGCTGTTCCTGCTGGCGGTCGCCATCGACGTGCTCATCGTCCTGGCCGGCCGGCTGGCCACACCGTGGGCACACGCCACGCGCAGCACCGGCCGCCGCTCGATCGTCGCACCGGTGGTGGGTGGCGCGCGGTGAACTTCATCGAGCGGGCGATCTCCTACGTGTTGACCGCCGACAACTGGACCGGCCCGGTCGGGCTCGCGGCCCGCATCCTCGAGCATCTCGAGTACACCGCCCTGGCGGTGGGGGCCTCGGCGCTCATCGCGATCCCCGTCGGCCTGATCATCGGGCACACCGGCCGCGGCACCCTGTTGGTGGTCGGCGCCGTCAACGGCCTGCGCTCGCTGCCGACGCTGGGTGTGCTGCTGTTCGGGACGCTGCTGTTCGGGCTGGGCATGGGTCCGTCGCTGGTGGCGCTGATGCTGCTGGGTGTGCCGGCGTTGTTGGCCGGCACCTACGCCGGGATCGCCAACGTCGAGCCGACGGTCGTCGACGCCGCCCGCGCGATGGGCATGACCGAGGCCCAGGTGCTGCTGCGTGTCGAGGTGCCCAACGCGTTGCCGTTGATCCTGGGCGGGCTGCGCAACGCCACGTTGCAGGTCGTCGCCACCGCGACCGTGGCCGCCTACGCCAGCCTCGGCGGTCTGGGCCGATACCTGATCGACGGGATCAAAGAACGTGAGTTTCATCTCGCTCTGGTGGGGGCGTTGATGGTGGCCGCGTTGGCGCTGGTGCTCGACGGACTGCTGGCGGTTGCGGTGTGGATTGCGGTGCCGGGCACCGGGCGGCTGCGGCGAACATACCGGGCACTTCCGCAGCGGTTGGCGGGCACGTCTTACGGTAGATGAGTGAACGCAGCCCCCTCTGAACCGTCTCGCCGCGTGTGGCAGGCGATGCTCACCTGGCGCGCACAGGATGCTCCCCGGATGGAATCGGTACGAGTTCAGGTGTCCGGCAACAGAATCAAGGCCAATGGCCGCATCATTGCCGCTGCCACCGACGCCCATCCCGCGTTCGGCGCCTACTACGACCTGCTGACCGATGAGGCCGGTGCCACCAAGCGGCTCGGAATGACCGTCACCCTCGCCGAGCGGGAGCGGGTCTTCTCCTTCGCCCGCGACGAAGAGAACATGTGGCTGGTCACCGACCATCAGGGCGAACACCGCGCGGCCTACAACGGCGCGCTCGACGTCGACGTCGAGTTCAGCCCGTTCTTCAACGCGCTGCCCATCCGGCGGCTCGGCTTGTATGAGCGGGCGGCCTCGGTCACGCTGCCGGTGGTCTATGTGAACGTGCCGGAGATGTCCATCACCGCCGACACCGTGAGCTACAGCAGCACCGGCAGCCTGAACGAGATCAAGTTGCGCTCGCCGATCTCCGACACGACGGTGAGCGTCGACGAGGAAGGATTCATCGTCGACTATCCAGGCTTGGCAGAGCGGATCTGACCACCCCGCCGGCCCGGCCCGCCGCGGCCAGTTCCTCACGCCAGTTCTCCGCGCCGACGACGACGTGGAAGATGTCGTCGCGCGGGAAGCTGTCGTAGCGCGTGCGCGCGGCGTGGCCGGCCTCGACGAGGTCGGCGATCGAGTTGTGGAAAGCCAGCGATTCGCGCGCTCGGGTCAGCAGCTCGATGACGCGGTCGGCCGCCGGCGCCAATTGGTCGGAGTTGCCCTCGCACATCGCCCGCACCAAGTCGGGGGCGGTGGCCGCCACCCGGGTCCCGTCGCGGAAGGAGCCGGCGGCCAGCGCGAACGCCAACGGGACGTCTCCGGCGATGACCGCCAGCGCCTCGGCGAGCAGGTGGGGTAGATGCGAGATCGCCGCCGCGGCGGCGTCGTGTTCGTCGGACCTGGCCGGCACCACCACCGCGCCGCAGTCCAACGCCAACGTCATCACCGTCGACCAGACCGCCGCATCCACGTGATCGTCGACGCTGACCACCCACGGAGCCCCGGTGAACAGCCCGGCGTAGCCGGCGGTCCAACCCGAGTGGGCGGTGCCTGCCATCGGATGGCCCCCGACGAACCGTTTCTGCAGACCCGCCGCCATGACTTGGTCGAGGACCGCCTGCTTGACGCTGGTGACGTCTGTCAGCGGACAGTCCGGGGCCGTCTCCTCGATATGGGCGAGCATGCCCGCCATCGCCGGCATCGGCACGGCCAGCACGATCAGCGCACCGGAGTCGGCGGCGCGGGACAAGGTCGCGGTCAGGTCGGTGGTGGCGTCGAAGCCGTCGGCGGTCGCGGCCTGCGCGCCCTCCACCGAGCGGTTATAGCCGAACACCTCACGGCCGGCTGCCGTGGCGGCCCGCATTATCGAGCCACCGATCAGCCCCAGCCCGAGCACACACACCGGTGTCTTAGAAGGAGGGCTTGCCACATTCCAAGGTTGGCACATCCGGCCGGGGACGGCGCTGCCAGATCTCGCGGCTACCAGGAGCCATCTGGTCAGGGGCCTGGTCAGGGACTACCGTAAGCGGCCATGGGAGCACAACGGGCCTCTGCCCAGGGCCTGTCCGCGGACACGCCGGACGGGTTCGGCGTTGCGGTGGTGCGTGAAGAGGGGCAGTGGCGCTGTGCCCCGATGGCCCGTAAATCGCTGTTGAGCCTGGCGGCCGCCGAGACCGAGCTGCGTGAATTGCGCAGTTCCGGGGCGGTCTTCGGCCTGCTGGATGTGGACGACGAATTCTTCGTCATCGTCCGGCCGGCGCCGTCGGGCACGCGGTTGTTGCTCTCGGATGCCACCGCGGCCCTGGATTACGACATCGCCGCGGAAGTGCTCGACAAGCTGGACGCCGACATCGATCCTGAGGATCTCGAGGACTCGGATCCCTTCGAAGAGGGCGACTTAGGACTGCTGTCCGACGTCGGGCTGCCTGAGGCGGTCCTGGGGGTCATCCTCGACGAGACCGACCTGTACGCCGACGAGCAGCTGGGCCGCATCGCCCGCGAGATGGGCTTCGCCGATCAGCTGTCGGCGGTGATCGACCGCCTCGGTCGGTGATCACTGACGAAGACCTGATCCGTTCCGCCTTATCGGTTGCCGCGACGGCGGGTCCCCGCGACGTGCCCATCGGTGCGGTGGTGATCGGCGCCGATGGAACCGAGCTGGCCCGCGCGGTCAATGCCCGCGAGGCGTGGGGAGACCCGACGGCCCACGCCGAAATCGTGGCGCTGCGCGCGGCGGCCGAGGTCCTCGGCGATGGGTGGCGGCTGGAAGGCGCCACGCTGGCGGTCACCGTCGAACCGTGCACCATGTGCGCGGGCGCTCTGGTGCTGTCGCGCATCGCCCGGCTGGTGTTCGGCGCCTGGGAGCCCAAGACCGGAGCGGTCGGGTCGTTGTGGGATGTGGTCCGCGATCGACGGCTCAACCACCGCCCGGAAGTGCGTGGCGGCGTGCTGGCCCAGGAGTGCGCCGCGCCGCTGGAGGCCTTCTTCGCCCGCCAGCGATTGGGGTGAGGGGCATGCCGTTCGGTAAGCTGCTCGGCGGTGGCGTGTCCGAGCGGCCTAAGGAGCACGCCTCGAAAGCGTGTGACGGCTAAAACCGTCCGAGGGTTCAAATCCCTCCGCCACCGCCAAGACTGCACGGACGTAAGCGGTTTCCAGATTTGCTGGAAACCGGCTGATCGCTCCGTCAGCGCATTCCGCGATTGCTTGCCTGGTCGCGACAGCGTCCACGTCGGTCCGCGGCCCAAAGCCACGGTTTAGAGGCCCCGTTTCTGGGCACCCAGCGGCATGATCGCACGTCACAGCCCTCGTCTACTTGCTCCTGCGCTAGCCGCGGCGTCTGGCGTCGCCGCTTCGATCCTCGCCACCGCCGTCCCCGCCGCCACCGCCGATCCGTGCCCGGATGTGCAGGTAGTGTTCGCCCGCGGCACCGACGATCCGCCCGGTCTCGGCTCAACCGGGCAGGCATTCGTCGACTCCCTGCACCCGCGCATCGGCGCGAAGTCCTTCGGCGTCTATCCGGTCGATTACCCCGCCACTCATGACTGGACGAACGCGGGCGAGGCCGGCGTCAGAGATGCGGGCGCTCACGTCCTGTCGATGGCGCACGACTGTCCCAACACCAAGATGGTGCTCAGCGGATACTCCCAAGGCGCGGCCGTGATGGGCTTCGTCACCTCGCCCGTCGTACCGAATGGGATCGATCCAGCGAGCGTGCCCAGACCGTTGGATCCGGAAGTCGCCAATCATGTCTCTTCTGTCGTCCTCTTCGCCTTGCCCAACGAAAAGGCGATGAACTTCTTGGGTGAGCCGCCGGTTGCCATCGGCCCGCTCTATCAGGCCAAGACCCTCCAGGTGTGCGCCGCCGAGGACCCGATCTGCTCGGACGGGATGAATTTCGCCGCGCACGACACGTATTCGACCAACGCCGCGGCGATCGACAAGGGCGCGGCCTTCGCGGCCGGCCTTCTCGCCGGCAGTCCTGGCGGGCGCGGCTCGATGTAGCGGATGGCCGTCGCCGTACTCGTTTAGCCGACCGGACGCACGGCTCGGGCTTGCGCCGATTGGCGCTCGATGCTTGCGAGCCACTAATTTTCCTCAGGTGAACTTCTCAGCTGCAGGTGCAGCCGCGCGGTGGATCGTCCCCTTGCTCACAGCTGCAGCCGTGGCCGGCATGGGTCTTGTCGCCGACCCGGTCCAGGTCCGTCCCGCCCCTGCGGTGCGGCTGGTCGCCGACGGCGACCCGTTGGCCGGAGCGCCGTTCTACGTCAACCCGACCTCGGCGGCCATGCGCGCCGCGCAGAGCGCCGATCCGCCGAGCCCGGAATTGACCGCCATCGCCAACACGCCGCAGGCCTACTGGATCGTCCCGGGCGGGTCGGCAGCAACGGTCGGGAAGTATGTCGGCGACGCGAATGGGGCCGGCGCCATCCCGGTTCTGGCGATTTATGGCATCCCCCACCGCGACTGCGGCAGCTTCGCCGCCGGCGGTATGGGCTCGGCCGACGACTACCGCTCGTGGATCGACGGCATCGCATCCGGCGTGGGCGCTTCGCGGGTGGCGATCGTCGTCGAACCCGATGCGCTTGCCATGGCCGACTGCTTGTCGGGTGATGCGCGCCAGGAACGCTTCGACCTGATCCGCTACGCCGTCGACACGCTGACCAAGGATCCGAACGCGGCCGTGTACGTCGACGCGGGTCACCTGCGATGGCACAGCGCCGACGACATGGCGGCCCGGCTCAACCAGGCCGGCGTCGGCCACGCCCGGGGCTTCAGCATCAACACCGCGAACTTCTTCACCACCGACGACGAAATCGGCTACGGCGAAGCGATTTCGGGCCTCACCAATGGTTCGCACTACGTGATCGACACGTCGCGCAACGGTGCGGGACCGGCACCCGACTCCGACCTCAATTGGTGCAACCCGAGCGGCCGAGCACTGGGCACTCCGCCGACCGCCAGCACCGCGGGTGCGCATGCCGACGCGTACCTGTGGATCAAGCGGCCCGGCGAGTCCGATGGGACATGCGGCAAAGGTGATCCGCCGGCCGGCAATTTCGTGAGCCAGTACGCCATCGATCTCGCCCACAACGCCGGTCACTAGAACGGCCTCGCCGTCGAGCCGGTAAGCATGTCGGTGCCGCGGAACGGATTTGCGATTCGATGATCGTTCTTGGTTGAAAATGGGTAACATTTAGATACCGAAAACAGCAAAGCGAGCGCGCGACAAGAGGCATCATGGCCAAGAAAGTCGAGATCACCGCCGTCTTCGCGATCTGCACTGCCTTCATCACGGCTCCCGGGGCACTGTCCGGTTTCGTCGCGCACGCAGACGATTCGGGGACAGCGCTGTACAGCGGCATCAACCAGCTTCGCCCGGCATGCGGGCCGATCAGCGACGATCCGCGTTTGACCGAAGCCGCCCAGCGCCACGCAGACGACATGCTACGCAACGGGGTGAGCGGACACATCGGTTCGGACGGCTCGTCGCCGCAGGCGCGAATCACCGCTGCGGGCTACAGGAGCCGGTACTCGGGTGAGATCGTCTTCTGGGGCACCGGATCCGCCGCGACTCCCAAGGAAGCCCTCGACATGTGGATGCAGAGTCCGCCGCACCGAGACATCATTTTGAACTGCGCATACAACGCCGGCGGCTTCGCCACCGCCTGGGACGGCAACAAGATGACCGCCGTCGCCGACTTCGCTGCGTCGTAAAGCCTTCTACACCAAGTGTTTTCGGATCGCCACTCTGGTCGCTCTGCGCGTCCGGTGACTGCCCCGCCACCCTCGAGCGGCCCTCACACGTGAGGCAGCCACCCAGATCCCTTCGGCGACAGCACGAAGCCACGGCCTTGCGCGTCTTTGCACGCTGTCGTGCCCGCGTTGTCGACCCCGCAGATGATGCCATTGACGGTGATGGAATGACCCGGAGGAAGCGTTTTGACTGGCTGCCCGTCGATCACGCGTGATGGTTCACCCTCATTCGTCTGCTTCAGCCCTGTGGTGGTTCCGATCCAATTGACCCCGGTGATTCCCGCGTCCGGATTGGAAGGCGCGGGCGGCACCGCGGGCAAGTTATTTCCACTGCACTGTGCTTGATCAGGTGTGTAGCTGCAGACGACACCATCCGGAGTGAGGAAATACACCGTTGGCAGGGGCGGCCGGCCAGGGTTGGGAACGTCGATGGTGTAGTCGCGGACGTTCACCGGGGCGTCTGCGCTCAGGTCCGGAAATCTCGGTGGATCGGCATGCGCCGTGCAGGCAACTGCGAAAGTAGCTCCGACGAGTGTCGTGACGCCGACCAGCTTCTTGATGACCATGTGCATCCAATCGGTTCAGGCGGTCAGTGATAGGGGTTGAGTTGAAATTCGCGGGTGTTGTACGGAGTACCGAACGGCACGCCGTTTGCATCTTTAAGCGTATTCCATTGACTGCCAAATAATTTCAAATCGTCTAGCGTTGATCCTGGCAAGATGTATCCACCGTACGGTTGCGGGATGAACTTCGGGGCTCCTGGATCGCCGTTCTGAGCGACGAGAGTCGTGGGCACGTTCGCGCCGAACATTTCAGTCGGGTTGGCTCCTACCCGCACTTCGATACTTCCCTTGTGCGCATCCACATTAAAGCCAGACAGCACGGGCCTCCCGCCGATTTCCCGGAAGCTGAGCTCTCCGTAGCGATTGGCGGTTACCTGGGTGGCCTGTTGTCCGGGCTTTCCCCAGTCGTTCCCGTTCCAAGGCTGCCAGGTTGACCGATCGAACACGTTGCCGGGATCCGCGCGGTACATGGTGATGCCTCGGCTGCGGTCGAAGGAATCGGCGGCGATGTAGACCTTGCCGTCTGACCCTTTGTAGCCGCTGACCTGTGTGGGCGCGTCGCCCGCGCCGCGATACGATCCCGGCACCATTGCCCACCCCTTGCCGGGATCGCCGTTGACTTCGACCAGCCACGAAGCCACTGGCTTCAAATCCCCCTGAGTGCCCGTCACCATCATGTACGTTTTGTCGCCGAGCGTGATCGTTCCGGCCGGCAACGTATCGTTGATTCCGGCCTTGACCGCCTCTGCCGGCATGGGGAACAGCTCACGGCCGCTGTCTTTTGCTCCCGTCAATGGCGCACCGAAATGCGGGCGCCCGTCGGCGTCGAAAGTCACTGGTACGGCCACAGATCGATAATGCTCGCCCTCGCCGACCTTATTGCCGGAGAACGAATCCCCGAAGATCGCAAGGTACTTCCCGGGCTGCCCGGGAACCTCGACGACTTCCCCTAAGTCAGCCGCGCCGATGCCTGGGATGCCGGGAATGCCGCCGGTACCGGCGATCGGCCCGAGATCCCTTACCTCACCAGGCTTCAGCGGACTCTCGATCCAGTCGTCCACGGCTTTCGGAGGGTCGTAGCCGTCGGTATGCAGGGCGTCCATCGACTTCCGCAACGTGTCCGAATAGGCGTTTCGAATTGAATTCATCTGCTTGACGGCGTCTCGGACGTCGTCCACGGCCTGGGCGTGCGCAGCCTCCTTCAGTTTCTCCAATTTGGCGCGTTCCGCCTGAGGGAGGTCGAGCGTCAAGTCGTGTTTTATCGCGCCGATGAGTCTGTCGAGCCCCCGCAGCTCACTGTCCAGGAGCGCGATCTCTTGAGCCCCTTGCTTTTGTGCGTCGGCCAGGGCGGCCGCGATGGACTCCAGATCGGCGCCGATCTTCGGCAGTCGCTCGGACTGCGCACCAAGGGATTTGGTGACCCGTTGGACTTCATCGGAGTCGTTGATGGGGTGGCCACCATCCTGGTGGTTCCAGGCGGCGGCGAAGCGTTTCCGAGCGTCCTCGAAGGCGTGGTCGGCTTCGGCGGTGTGCCGGCCGGCGCCATGAAAGGCCTCTGCCAGCTGGGAGATCTGAAACGGGCTGCCCGCCTGCAGGCTCTGGTTGATCGCCCACGGATCTCCGCCGGCCGACGCGATCAGTTCTGCTTCGCTCAGGTTTTCCCACGTCATGGCGTCGCCAATAGCCGACCAACACCGACGAGCATCCCCGCCCCCTTCTGAGCAGGTATAACCCTACTACCGGGAGGTCGATTGCGGCTTGGTGTTGATTGACGTCAGCGAAGGATTAGGGAAGCCGCGATCCGGCTCACGTCTGATTACCGGCCAGCTTTCGCACCGTGAGCGCTTCGATGTCTTGGAACGGCCGTCCCTCGGGCCGGATCAGATCGTGGAACCACACCTTCGGGACCGAGGTGTAGGGGTGATCCCATGAGTCCCAGGGGAAGTAGGTCTGGGTCTTGCCGGCGACCAGGCCCCAGTTGATGGCACCGACGTTGTGGCGCTTCGCAACCGGCAGGATCGATTCGACGGTGCTGCCCTGGGGCCGCGCCATGTATTCCGTGCACAGGATGGGGCGACCCAGCGGGGTGAGCTCGTTGATCCGGTTCTCGAACCCGGAAGGCCCGGCGTAGGAGTGGAAGGTGATCACATCGGCGTTGGCCAGCTGTATGTCGCTGATCGCGCTGCGGCCCTGCGGCTGTCCCCAATCTCCGCGCCACACACCGCTTGTCAGCGGCTGGCTGGGATCCACCGCCCGGGCCCAGCGAAAGACCTGGGGGAGCAGGTTGATGACCAGCTGCTCCTTGTCGCTTCGTTCGGTGTTGCGGTACTGGCGCGCCGGGTTGTCGGGCTCGTTCCACAGGTCCCAACCCAAAACCCGGTTGTCGTTGCGGAATTGGGTCATTACCGCCGTGACGTAGTCGCGCATTACCGGGACGTACTTCGGGTCACCGAGTCGTTCGGCGCCCGGGCTCTGCGCCCAGCCCGAGTTGTGCACGCCGGGCCGTGGCGCGCGCTGGCGTCCCGCTCGCGGTTGCGGATCCCAACAGGAGTCGAAGAAAACGAACAGTGGTTTGATGCGGTGGCGCGCCGCGATGTCGACGAATTGACCTAGACGGGTTTGGAAGCCACGCTGATCGGCCGCCCAGAGCTGATCGTGCAGGAACACCCGCGCGGTGTTGTGGCCGTAGAACTGGGCCCAGCCGAGTTCGGTGTCTATGCGCCGCGGATCGAAGGTGTCGGGCTGGAACATCTCGAGCTGGTTGATGGCGTTCGCTGGAATGTAGTTTGCTCCAACGAGCCAGCCCTGCGCTTGATACCAACGGTTCGCGCGGTCGGGTGACCACCGGCCCGCTTCCTCCGCGGAAGCCCGGGGCATCCGGGCAACTGCGGCGCCTGCCGCCAGTAACAGAGGGAGTTTCAGGGCCGTACGTCGTTCCACGATGTGACGATAAGTTTTCGGGGCGATTTCCCCGGGATTTGCTCAGCGCGTCGCGGCAGGTTCGTCGTCAGCGCTGTCGAGTCGCGACTTTCGCGCGCGATCGTGACCAATCCGTGACCACCATCACCGGCGCGCCCCGGGCCCTTGCGAAGCCGCCCAGGTTAAAATCTGGCCCACGCCGAGCCAAAAACGTTGCCGGACAATCGAAACCGTTGTCCAATCTCGAGTTCCTACCGCAGCTTGCGGCCGTGGTTGTCTTTGACGCTGCCGGTGAAGATCAAGATCGCGTCGACGATCGCCCAGACGATGCCGCCGAGCAGGACCGGAAATCCCAGAAAACAGAACAGGCTGAAGAGAACTCCGAACAGACCAAGGCACAACTGGGCCACCGCAATCTGAGTCGTGTCGATGTAGAAGCGGCCGACACCGAACAAGCCGAGGAACAGTTGGAGCAGGCCGGCGGTGGTGGCGGACTTGTCCGACAGCGGCAGCCCGGAAACCGGATCGCGGCCGTAGGGCGCCTGTGGGTCAACATATCCCGGGTAACCGGGGTATGCCGGATAGCCCGAGTGCCCGGGGTAGGCCTGCGGAGGCGGATATCCCGGCGGTGGCGTGTACTGATTCGGCTGCGACCCGTAGCTGGGCGGCTGCCATCCCCAGGGTGGCTCGCCGGGCGGATTTCCGGGTGGGTTGGGTGGCGTCGACATCAGTTCGAGTTAACACGTTTGCCGGCCGGGCGTCCACATGGCGGCGGACGCACCGGCGCTGAAGAAACCTGACGGCGCAGTCGGCGAAATTGCTTCAAACTTCCCCCCGGAGGGCGCAATACTGAACGGGTGCCCGATCGAAATGTGTTAGGCGGTCCGCTGGAACCCTGCGGCACAGACCCGCTGACCGGCTTCTACCGCGACGGCTGCTGCTCGACCGGCCCTCAGGACCTTGGGCGGCACACGATCTGCGCGGTGATGACCGCCGAATTCCTGGAACACCAGCGGTCCATCGGCAACGATCTGTCGACGCCGGTGCCCGAGTACCGGTTTCCGGGCCTGCTGCCGGGGGACCGCTGGTGTGTGACCGCGCTGAACTGGCTGCGCGCTCATCACGACGGATGCGCTGCGCCGGTGGTGTTGGCGGCCACTCACGAGAGCACCCTCGAAGTGGTGCCCCTGGAGGCGCTGCAAGAACACATGGTCGACGTGCCCGACGATCTGGCCAACCTGTAGTGCCGGGCCACCGGCGAGGTGGATGAACGACGCATCTCCACCGCGGCTAGCGTCTGTGGCATATCACCTGACGCGTCGAAGAGGGGTTCCGGAGTGGGATCTGCGGTTGACGACATCGACTTCGATGACTTGACCGCGCCGCAACTGACCGACGTCCAGCGTCAGATCCTGGAGTTCACCGAAGCCAGGCCCGTCGACCTCGACATCGACCGGATGCTCGCGGAGGCCGTCGAGCAGACCGGTCTGCCGGCCGGAGCCGCCGATCTCGACGACACCGACGGCTTCGCCGACCGCCTGCGCGCGCACGTCGCGGCGATCGAAGCCGACGAAGGCCTGCGCCAGCTCACCCGCGGCTCGCTGCGCCAACGAATCGTGCGCCTGCTGCGCAACCGCATGTCGCTGACCGAGCTCATCCGGCGGTATCCGGAGATCGAGTCCATCCCGATCGAGAATCCATTCATCGTCGTCGGGATGCCGCGCTCCGGCACCACGCATCTGGTGAATCTCATCGCCTCCGACCCACGCCGGCGTGCTCTGCCGTACTGGGAGAGCCAGGACCCCATCCCCGCGCTCGGGCAGGGCCCGGACATCTTCGGCGTCGATCCCCGCTACGCGCGCGCCAAGTCGGAGCACGATGCGCTGATGGTGAGCGCCCCTGTGGTGGCCGCCATGCACGACCGGTTCCCCGAGGCGATCGAGGAGGAGGTGGAGCTCCTCGACCTTGATCTGGCCTCGTACGTGCTGGAATGGCATGCGCGCGTGCCCGACTGGCGCGACTATTACCTGGGCCTCGACCAGACCCGGCACTACGCTTACATGAAGAAGGTGCTGCAGGCGCTGACCTTCCTGCGCGGGCCGCGGACATGGGTGCTGAAGAGTCCGCAGCACTGCGAGCAGCTCGGCCCGCTGATGGCGACTTTCCCCGATGCCACAGTGGCTTTCACCCACCGTGATCCCGTCGCGGTGATCCAGTCGGCGATCACCATGATGGCGTACTCGGATCGGTTGCGCCGCGACAGCATTGATCCGCAGTGGCTGCTGGACTATTGGAGCGATCGCGTGTACCGACTGCTCGGCGGGTGCGTACGTGACCGCGACCTGGTGGCGCCCGAACGCAGTATCGACATCAACTTCCATCAGCTCAACGGCAACGAGATGCCGGTGCTCGAACGGCTTTACCAGTGCGCCGGTGTCGACCTACCACCCAAGGTGCAGCAACGTTTCCAGCGCTACCTGGACGGCAATCCGCGGGGCAAACACGGCCGCATCCGCTACGAACTACAGCGGCACTTCGGCACCTCCGCCGACGAACTGCGCGGCCGTTTCGGCTTCTACTTCGACAAGTTCGACGTCCGTCCGGAATGAAGGGGTCACCAGCGATGTCCGAACCTGTCTATCGGAGCAGGCCGGGTGCCGACGCGATGCGCCCGGCGTCTGCCGAGAAAGCCGAAGAGATCGCCCCGGGCTTGTGGTGCTCGCCCGGCTTGTCCAACTCGTATCTGCTCACCACGAGCGAGGGCCGGGTGATCGTCAACACCGGCATGGGCTTCGAGGGTCCGGTGCATCGCGCCAACTTCGACGCCGTGGACTCGTCGCCGGTGCGCTACATCATCTTCACGCAGGGCCACGTGGATCATGTCGGCGGACTGGACAGCGTGCGGGATCCCGGGACGACCGTTGTCGCACAGGCGAATTGGAAGGCCTGGCGTGACGACAACGATCGGCTGATCCCGTACCGGGCCAACCGCAGCGCCTTCGCCTTCAAGGACACTCTGGCCAGTGGCATTCAGGCCATCCAGCGGCGCCTCGGAACCACGCGGCTGGCCGGCCAGAGCGTGCCCGTCGTCGACATCGACTTCGAGGACACCCTGCGCCTGGAGGTCGGGGGCCGACGCATGGAACTGATTTCCGTCCCCGGCGGCGAGACCACCGACTCCCTGGTGATCTGGCTGCCCGACGAACGAATCTGTCTGTGCGGAAACACGTTCGGACCCCTGATCGGGCACATTCCCAATCTGGTCACCATGCGCGGCGACCGGTATCGGGACGCGTTGACGGCCATCGCATCGGTGGAGAGGGTCCGCGACCTGCAGGCCGACCTGCTGGTGACCGGCCACTTCGAGCCGATCAGGGGTGCCGAACGCATCAACGCGGAGTTGACCCGGCTGCGCGACGCGATTCGGTACATCCACGATCAGACCGTCTCCGGGATGAACGCCGGCAAAGACGTTCGCACCTTGATGCGGGAGATCACCCTGCCCGCGGAATACGAAGTGGGCCAGGGCTACGGCAAAGTCGCGTGGGATGTGCGGGCCGTCTGGGAGAACTACTCGGGCTGGTTCCACCACGAATCGACCACCGAGCTCTACCCGGTCGCATTCGATTCCGTGGCCGCCGATCTGATCGAGCTGGCCGGCGCCGATGCGCTGGTGGAGCGTGCGCGGGCACACCTGGCCGCCGGTCGTGCGCTACAGGCCATCCACCTCGCCGAGCTTGTCCCGGCGGACCATCCGGGGGGCCGCGGCGTGCTGCGGGAAGCGCATGAAAAGCTGCTCGCCGGCAGCACGAATTTCTGGGAAAGTGCTTGGCTCCGCAGTCAGATAGCGAGGTACACATGACGGAATTCGCGCTACGGCCCGAGGACTTCTATCACACCGGCATCATCGTCTCCGACCTCGACGCGGCGATGGCCCGGCTGTCCGCGCTGGCCGGTTATCGCTGGATCACCCCGGTCAGCTACACGTTGCCATTCCGCACGACGAGCGGAACCCAAGAGGTGACTTCGACTTTCGTCTATTCGCTGCAGGCGCCGCACATCGAGTTGATCAAGGAGGTACCGGGAACGGCCTGGACGGCGGCACCCGGCAACGCGATTCACCACCTCGGCTACTGGACCGACGATTTGGCCGAGAGCGCGAAGAGATTGGAAGACACCGGCTTCACCTTCGAAGCGACCGCCGACACCGCTCCGCCGGATCTGGCGCTCTTCGCCTACTACGTCGACGCGGCGGGAACCCGCATCGAGATCGTCGACCGCGCGCTGTTCCCCGACTTTCCGGCCTTCCTGCAGGCGGCGGCCGGGCCGGAAGCGTCGTGAGGCGGGATCGCCGATGCTCTTGACGGTACTGCGCTTCAACTTCGCGTCCCCGCAGGGTGATCCACGCACGCAGGGCAAGCTCCTTTCGGCGGCGCTCGAGCTGGGACAGTGGGGGGAGGCGCACGGCATCACCTCCATCAGCGTCGACGAGCATCACGCGACCGGGCACGGGTGGAGCTGCAATCCGATCATGGCTGCGGCGATGTTCTTGGCCCGGACCTCGACGCTGATCGCGAGCGTCGATTGCGCACTGGGGCCGCTGTGGAACCCAGTGCGGCTTGCCGAAGACATCGCGCTCGTCGACAACATGAGCCGCGGCCGCCTGCACACCACGGTGGGTCTGGGGTATCGGACGGTCGAATACGACGCCCTGGGAGCAGATTTCGGCCGGCGCGGTGCGCTGATGGACGGCCTGCTCGAGCAGATGCTGGCCATCTGGTCCGGCGGTGATCCGGAAAACGCAATCTGCGCCGGCACCTTCACGCGGCCGCACCCACCCCTGTACGTCGGGGGCGGCGCTCGTGCCACGGCACGCCGCGCTGCCCGGTTCCGGCTGCCACTCAGCCTGGCCGACCACCTGCCGGACATCGCCGCGTACTACCGGGAGCTGTGTGCCGAGGCCGGCATGTCGCCGTTCATCCTGATGCCGGGGCCGATCAACCGCGGAATGATCTATCTGCACGAGGATCCAGACCGGGCGTGGGCGGAGCTCGGTGATCACATCCTTTGGGAGGCAATCACTTACGGCCGATGGTCAACCGATCAGCGTTCGCTCATGCACCTGCCCGGAGTCCAAACCCTGGACCAGGTCAGGGCGTCGGGCCGGTACCGCTTCCTCACCCCCGATCAGCTGATCGCGGAGGTGCGCGACGCGGACAATTACGGCCCGCTCGTCATGCACCCGCTGGTCGGCGGCATGCCGGTCGACGAAGCGTGGAAGTCGGTCCAGTTGCTCACCGACAAGGTGCTGCCTGCACTCGCCTAACCGTCGCGGCGCTGCTCCAGCCACTCGGCCAGCGAGCGACCCGCATCCAGCACATGTCGTTCGGCGATCACGCGGGCCCGCTCGGAGTCTTTGTCAGCGAGCGCGTCCAGCAGCTCCTGGTGTTCGTCGAGTGAGTGCTTCTCGTGCTCGGGGAACAAGGTGAGGAAATTGCTCGGCACCACCCGGGCGGCCTGCTTGATCTGATTCAGCAGCCGGGGCGAGTGCGCGGCGCGGTGAATCATCTGGTGGAAATGCCAGTTGGCTTCGCCGATGCTGTCGTCGCCGGACCGTGCGACGACGTCGGCCGCGAGTACACGCAGGGTCTCGAGTTCTGCTGCCTCGATCCGCCCGGCCGCCCACGCCGCGGCCTGTCCGGTGAGCACACCGAGGATGGTGAAGCTGTCCAGCACGTCATCCGGGCTGATGCCGAGCACCGTCACGCCGCTGCGGGGGGCGACTTGGACCAGCCCTTCGAAGGACAGCTCCAGCAGCGCCTCGCGCACCGGCGTGCGGCTGGTCGCGAATTCCTCGGTGATGGCGTCGAGGTCGACGCGTGATCCCGCCGGCAGGGCGCCGGTAAGAATCCGGTCGCGCAGCTCGCGGGCGGCGCGCTCGCGGACCGTGCCGGAAATGTCGATGCCTGCCACCTGCGCAGAATACCAAACGGCAGATCTAACGTTTGATATCTGAAATATCAGATGTTACGTTTCAAACCATGCGTACCGACAAAATGGCGCTCGTCGCCTTCATGCAGGCCGGCAGCACTTCCGTCTACGCGGGCTCGTGGCGGCACCCCGCAACCGAGCACCGATACCTCGATGCGTCCTACTACGCCAAGATCGGCCGTCAGCTCGAGGAGGGCTGCTTCGACCTGATGTTCTTCGACGATCGCCTGGCGATGCCCGGGGTCTACGGCGGCTCGGTGGACGAAGCGGTGCAGTACGGCGCACGGCCGGTCAAGCTGGACCTCAGCGTGATCCTCGGCGTGCTCGCGCAGGCCACGTCGAAGATCGGGCTGGGCGCCACCTACTCGACGACCTACTACCAGCCGTTCCACGTCGCGCGGACCTTCGCCTCGCTGGATCACCTTTCGGGCGGCCGCGCCGCGTGGAACGTGGTCACGTCGGTCAATGACAGCGAAGCGCAGAACTTCGGCGTCGACGCCCACCTCGGCCACGACGAACGGTACGACCGCGCCGACGAATTCATGGATGTGGTGACGGGCTTGTGGGACACCTGGGAGGACGACGCCGTCCTGCACGACCGGCTGTCGGGGCAGTACGCGGACCCCACCAAAGTGCACGAGTTGGGGCACGTCGGACAGTTCTTCTCCGCGCGCGGCCCGCTGACGGTGCCGCGCACCCCGCAGGGCCGCCCGGTCATCATCCAGGCCGGCTCGTCGGGCCGCGGCCGCGAATTCGCTTCGCGGTGGGCCGAATTGATCTTCACCGGCGACCCGGGCATCGACGTCGCGCGCAGCCATTACGCGGATCAGAAGGACCGGATCGCCGACGCCGGCCGCGATCCCGCCGCGGTCCGCATCTGCCCGATGGCATACGCTGTCGTCGGCGAGTCGGAAGCCCACGCCAAGGAGCGCGAAGCCATGTTCCTCGATGATCTGGTTCATCCCATGGCATCCCTGACGCTCTTGTCGGAGTTGATGAATTACGACTTCGCGCAACATGATCTCGACGACCCGGTGACCGACGAACTGCTCGCCTCGGTCTCCGGCATCCGGGGGCTGGTGCAGAACCTGCGTGCTCATATCGGCGGCGACACCGTCACGTTGCGCGACCTTGCCAACCATCGCGCCACCCTGCTACAGGGGCCGCGTTTCGTCGGCACCGGCCGGCAGGTCGCCGACCAGATGGCGGATTGGTTCGGAACCGGCGCCTGCGACGGATTCGTGCTGGCCGCAACGCATCTGCCCGGAGCGTTCGAAGACGTCGTGCGCATGGTGGTTCCGGAGCTGCAACGCCGGGGGCTGTTCCGGACCGAGTACGAGTCGTCGACGCTGCGCGGACACCTTGGGCTGCAGCGACCTTCGAACGCACGAGTGGCTGCCGGCGCCGATGCTTGACGGACTGCGGGTACTCGACCTCGCCACTCTGGCCGCCGCCCCGCTGGTGGCGACCTACCTGGGCGAGTTCGGCGCCGACGTGATCAAGGTCGAGGATCCCCGCAATGGCGACCCGATCCGTGGCTGGGGTAACCAGCGCGACGGCGTGGGACTGATGTGGAAGTCTTTGTCGCGCAACAAGCGATCGATCACCCTGGACCTGCGCTGCGCCGAGGGCCAAGCGCTGGTACGCCGACTGGTGGAGCATGCCGATGTCGTCATCGTCAACACCCGTCCGCAGACCTTGCGCAAGTGGGGCCTGGACTACGAGAGCCTGCGCGCGGTCAACGACCGGATCGTGATGCTGCACATCACCGGTTACGGGTTGACCGGCCCCAAGAGTGAGCGCCCGGGATTCGGCACACTGGGGGAGGCGATGAGCGGATTCGCGCACATCACCGGCCAGGCCGACGGTCCGCCCACGCTGCCGCCGTTCATGCTGGCCGACGGTGTGGCTTCGCTGAACGCCGCCTACGCGGTGATGATGGCGCTGTATCACCGCGACGTGCACGGCGGGCCGGGTCAGCTGATCGACGTGAACCTGATCGACCCGCTGGCCCGCCTGCTCGAACAGACGTTGTTGGGTTACGACCAGTTGGGCCTGGTGCCCGAGCGGTCCGGCAATCGGTGGGACATTTCGGCGCCCCGCAACACCTACGAGACGGCCGACGGGCGGTGGCTGGCCATGTCCGGGAGCTCACCGGCGCTGGCGCTGCGGGTGTTCCGGGCAATCGGGCGCGACGACTTGGTGGTAGACCCCGACTTCTCCGATCCTCAACGCCGGCTTGCCAGGGCGCGTGAGGTCGATGCCGTGGTGGCGGATTGGGTTGCCACAAAGACGCTTTCGGAAGCAATGGAGGTCTTTGACGCCCACGAGGTGGCCGCGGCCCCGGTCTACGACATCGGCGATCTGGTCGCCGACGAGCAGCTGGCGCATCGTGAGGTGTTCATCTCGATCGACGATGCACAGCTCGGGGCGATGACTGTGCAGGCTCCCGTGCCGCGTTTCTCATCGGCGTCCGGCACGGTCGGCCACCTCGGACCGCGCCTCGGCGAACACAACGCCGAGGTCTACGGCGAACTACTCGGCTTGACTGCCAACGACATTGATGACCTGCGCGCCCGCGGCGTGTTGTGACAGAAGGAATTCACTCGTGACCGATCTGCTCCGTCGTTCCGAACTCGCGGTGCCCGCGTGCAACGACAACATGTTCGAGAAGGGCGCCAACTGCGGCGCCGATCTGGTGTTCCTCGACCTCGAGGACGCGACCCCCGCCGGCGTCAAAGTGGAATCGCGCGCCAAAGTCATCGCCGCGCTCAACGACATCGACTGGGGACGCACCGCACGCGCGATCCGGATCAACGGTCTGGACACCCAGTGGTGCCACGACGATGTCGTCGATGTCGTCACCAAGGCCGGCGAAAACCTGGACACGATCATCATCCCGAAGGCCCGCCGCGCCCGCGACGTCTGGTGGGTGGACGTGCTGCTCACCCAGCTCGAGACGAAACTTGGTCTGGACAAAGCCATTCGGCTCGAGGTGCTCATCGAAGAGGTGGAAGGCCTGGCCAACGCCGAAGAGATCGCGGCGGCCAGCACTCGCCTGGATGCCCTGATCTTCGGCGTCGGCGATTTCTCGCTGTCGCAGGGCGCGCGAGTGGACACCAACTTCGTGCCGCTCGGCGAATACCCGGGCGAATTCTGGGCTTACGCGCGCAACAAGGTGATCGTGGCCGCGCGCATCGCCGGCATCGACGCGATCGACGCGCCATATCCCGACTACCGGGACCTGTCGGGCTACGAGCGTGACGCCAGGCGCGCGTCGCTGCTCGGCTACACCGGAAAGTGGGCCATCCATCCCGACCAGGTGCCCGTGGCCAACGAGGTCTACGCGCCGACCGCCGACGAAATCGCGCGGGCCGAAGCCAATGTCGCCGCGTACCGCGAAGCCGAGGCCAAGGGCCGCGGTGCCGTCGGCGTGAACGGTGTCCTGGTGGACGCTGCGCACGTGAAGCAGGCCGAGCAGACGCTGGCGCGCGCCGCCCTCATCAAGAGCAGCCTCGGCTGATGGCGGCGACCCGCTTCGCCCGGCTGCGCCGCGCTTGCGATCGCAGCGGCCGCGCTTGCGATTGCCGCTAGTCGATCACCACCAGGAGGTCGCCGCCCTCCACCTGCGCGGTCTGTGAGACCGCGATCCGCGCGACCTTGCCGGCCTTCGGGGTGGTGACGGCGGCCTCCATCTTCATCGCTTCGATGGTCGCGATGGTCTGGCCGGCCTCTACTTCGTCGCCGACCTCGGTGGTCACCGTCACGACGCCGGCAAAGGGAGCGGCGACGTGATCCGGGTTGGCGCGATCGGCTTTCTCAGCGGCGGGCACATCCGAGGCGATGCTGCGGTCTCGCACCACGACGGGCCGCAACTGTCCGTTCAGGATGCACATCACCGTGCGCATGCCGCGCTCGTCGGCATCGGAGATGGCCTCCAGTCCGATCAGCAGCTCCACACCACGCTCCAGCTCGACGCGGTGTTCGTCCCCTTGACGCAACCCGTAGAAGAACTGATTGGCGCTCAGCCCAGACGTATCGCCGTACGTCTCACGGTGTTCGTCAAGTTCTTTGGTCGGCCCGGGGAACAGCAGCCGATTCAGCGCCGCCTGCCGGTCGGCGCCCGGTATGCCCAGCGTCTTTTCGTCGTCGGCGGACAGCGCCTGCTCCGGCTTTGCCGGGCCGCGCCCTTCTAACGCCTTGGTGCGCAACGGCTCAGGCCAGCCGCCCGGCGGGTCGCCGAGTTCGCCGCGCAGGAAGCCGATGACCGAGTCCGGAATGTCGTAGCGCCCGGGGTCGTCGGCGAATTCCTGCGCGCTGACGCCCGCGCCCACCAGCGCCAGTGCGAGGTCGCCGACCACCTTGCTGGACGGCGTGACCTTGACGAGGTGCCCCAGGATGGCATCGGCTCCGGCGTAAGCGTTTTCGATGTCCTCGAACCGGTCACCCAGTCCCAGCGCGATGGCCTGCTGACGCAGGTTCGACAATTGGCCGCCGGGGATCTCGTGGTGGTAGACGCGTCCCGTCGGCGCCGGTAGCCCGGATTCGAACGGCGCGTACACCTTTCGCAGCGCTTCCCAGTACGGTTCCAGGTCGCAGACCGCCGGCAGAGACAACCCGGTGTCATACGCCGTGTTGGCCGCGGCTGCCACGATCGACGACAACGCGGGCTGGCTGGTGGTTCCCGCGACCGGGGCGGCGGCACCGTCCACGGCGTCGGCCCCGGCGTGCCAGGCCGCCACATAGGTCGCCAGTTGCCCACCCGGGGTGTCGTGGGTGTGCACGTGCACCGGTAAATCGAAGCGGGACTTGAGCGCCGACACGAGCGTCGCGGCCGCGGGTGCGCGCAGCAGGCCGGCCATGTCCTTGATCGCCAGCACGTGTGCGCCCGCGTCGACGATCTGTTCGGCCAGCTTCAGGTAATAGTCTAGCGTGTACAGCTTTTCGGCCGGGTCGCTGAGATCACCGGTGTAGGACATCGCCACCTCGGCGATCGCCGCCCCGGTCTCCCGCACGGCGTCGATGGCCGGTCGCATCGAGTCGACGTTGTTCAGCGCATCGAAGATCCGGAAGATGTCGATGCCGGTCGCCGTCGCCTCCTCGACGAACGCCGTGGTGACCGTCTCCGGATAGGGCGTGTAGCCGACGGTGTTGCGCCCGCGCAGCAACATCTGCAGGCAGATGTTGGGCAGCGCCTCGCGCAGCGTGGCCAGCCGCTCCCACGGGTCCTCCTTCAAAAAGCGCAGCGCCACATCGTAAGTCGCCCCGCCCCAGCATTCGATGGACAGCAGCTGCGGCGTGGTCCGGGCGATGTAGGGCGCCACCTTGATCAGGCCGCTGGTGCGGACCCGCGTGGCCAGCAGGGACTGGTGCGCGTCGCGGAACGTGGTGTCGGTGACGCCGACGCCGGGCGACTCGCGCAGCCAGGTCGCGAATCGCTCCGGCCCGAGTTCGGTCAACCGCTGCTTGGATCCCGCGGGCGGGTCAGCCGACAGGTCGATGTCGGGCAGCTTGTCATGCGGGTATACCGCCGACGGACGCTCACCGTGTGGCTTGTTGACGGTGACGTCGGCCAGGTAGTTGAGAATCTTGGTGCCGCGGTCGGCGGAGCTGCGGGCGGTGAGCAGCTGCGGCCGCTCCTCGATGAACGACGTCGTGATGCGGCCGGCCTGAAAGTCCGGGTCATCCAGAACGGCTTGCAGGAACGGGATATTCGTCGAGACGCCGCGGATCCGGAACTCGGCGACCGCCCGCCGCGCCCGGCGCACCGCCGTGGCGAAGTCTCGGCCCCGGCAGGTCAATTTGATCAGCATCGAGTCGAAGTGCGCGCTGATGTCGGCGCCCAGCGTGGTGCCGCCGTCCAAGCGGATGCCCGCGCCGCCCGGGGTGCGGTAGGCGGTGATCCGGCCGGTGTCCGGGCGGAAGCCGTTCGCCGGATCCTCGGTGGTGATCCGGCACTGCAGTGCCGCGCCGTGCGGAACGACCGAATCCTGGTTCAAGCCAATGTCTTCCAGGCTCTGGCCGCCCGCGATCCGCAGCTGCGCCGACACCAGGTCGACATCGGTGATCTCCTCGGTGACCGTGTGCTCCACCTGGATGCGCGGGTTCATCTCGATGAACACGTGATTGCCGCGTTCGTCGAGCAGGAATTCCACCGTGCCGGCGCACGTATAGCCGATGCTGCGCGCGAACGCCACCGCGTCCGCGCAGATCTGTTGGCGTAGTTGAGGGTCCAGGTTGGGTGCCGGCGCGATCTCGACGACTTTCTGGTGGCGGCGCTGCACGCTGCAGTCGCGCTCGTAGAGGTGCATGACGTTGCCCTGAGTGTCGGCCAGGATCTGCACCTCGATGTGCCTCGGATTGGTCACCGCCTGCTCGAGAAACACCGAGGCGTCCCCGAACGCGGACTCGGCCTCACGGCTGGCGGCCTCGATCGCCTCGGGCAGCGACGCGGCGTCGGCCACCCTGCGCATCCCGCGACCGCCGCCACCGGCGACCGCCTTGACGAACAGCGGGAACTCCATCGACTCGGCGGCCGCCAGCAGTTCGTCCACCGACGTCGAGGGTGCCGAGGAGGCCAGCACCGGAAGACCGGCTTCCCGCGCCGCCGAGATGGCCCGCGACTTGTTGCCCGTGAGCTCGAGCACCTCCGCGCTGGGGCCGACGAAGGTGATGCCCGCCGCGGCGCACGCCGCCGCCAGGTCAGGATTCTCCGACAGGAAGCCATAGCCGGGGTAAATCGCATCCGCCCCGCAAGCCTGGGCCGTCGCGACGATGTCGTCGACCGACAGGTACGCGCGGACCGGGTGGCCCTCCTCGCCGATCTGGTAGGACTCGTCGGCCTTCAGCCGATGCACGGAATTGCGGTCCTCGTAGGGATAGATCGCGACCGTGCCGATTTCCAGCTCATAGGCCGCGCGGAACGCGCGGATCGCTATCTCCCCGCGATTGGCGACCAGTACCTTCGCAAACACGATATTTACGATAGAGCGCGCTGCGGAGGTCCGACATACTCGCTCAGCGGACGGATCAACGCGTTGGACGCGGTCTGCTCGATGATGTGTGCGGTCCACCCGGTTATGCGGCTCATCACGAAGATCGGCGTGAAGGTGCCGATGTCGAAGCCCATCAGGTGATAGGCCGGTCCGGTCGGGAAGTCCAGGTTGGGTTTGATGCCGTTGGCCTCGGCCATGCCCTTCTCCAGGACTTCGTAGATGTCGAGCCACTTTTGGCCGTCACGCGCCGTGGCGACGCGCCTGAGGGCCTCCTTCATGGTCGGCACCCGCGAGTCACCGTTCTTGTAGACCCGGTGGCCGAACCCCATGATCTTGTCCTTGCGATCCAGCTTGCCCCGCAGCCATTCCGCGGCCCTGCCGGCGGTGCCGATGTCGAGCATGTCGTGCATGACGGCCTCGTTGGCGCCGCCGTGCAGCGGGCCTTTGAGTGCGCCGATGGCGGCCGTGACCGCGCTGTAGATGTCGGACTGGGTGGAGGTGACCACGCGCGCGGCGAAGGTCGAGGCGTTGAAGCTGTGCTCGGCGTAGAGGACCATCGACTGCTCGAAGGCGTCCACCACCACCTGCTCGGGCACGTCACCGAAGCACATGTGCAGAAAATTCTGCGCGTAGTTCATGTGGCTGTGCGGGGCGATCGGGTCCAGGCCACGACGGCGGCGCATGTCGGCGGCGACGATGGTGGGCAGCACCGCGAACATCCGCAACGCCTTGGCGTAGTTGGCCGCCGGGCTGCTGTCGTCCTCTTCGGGGTCTTCGGCGCCCATCGAGCTGATGAAGGTGCGCACCACGTCCATCGGGTGGCAGGTCTCGGGCAGCTTGGTCAACAACGACAGCTGGGATCGGTTCAGCCGGCGGGCCGCTCGCTCCTGCTGGCTGAACAGCGCGAGCTGTTGCTCGTCGGGAAGTTCACCGTGCCAGAGCAGGTAGGCGACCTGCTCGAAGCTGCAATGCGCCGCCAGGTCCTGGACCGCGTACCCGCGGTAGGTCAGGGAGTTGGTCTCCGGGACGACCTTGGAGATGGCGGTGGTGTCCACGACGACACCGGCCAGCCCCTTGTAGATGCGGGGTTGGTTGTCTTCGATGGCGCTCATTGCGCGTCTCCTCCGAGGGTGAAGTTGTAAATGTCGGAATCGAATTGGTTGTAATCGGCGTAGCGCAGCAGTTCATAGAGCCGGCTGCGGTGTTGCATACGGCCCAATAGGCCGGATTGGGTTCCCTGGTCCGCGATTTCGCGAAGGCCGGTCTCGACGGCGTGCATCGCCAACCGCAATGTGGTCACCGGGTAGATCACCACGTTGTAGCCGATGTCGGAGAGCTGCCGGGCGGTCAGGAGCTCCGACTTGCCGAACTCGGTCATGTTGGCCAGCAACGGCGTGTCCACGGCGGCCCGGAACCGCTCGAATTCGGCTGGTGTGTGCAGTGCTTCGGTGAAGATCAGGTCGGCGCCCGCGTCGGCGTAGGCCTTCGCGCGGTCGATTGCCGCGGGCACGCCCTCGATGCCGGCGGCGTCAGTCCGGGCGCAGATGATGAAATTCGTATCCCGGCGGGCGGCCACGGCGGCCCGCAGTCGCTTGATCATCTCGGCGGTCGGCACCACCGCCTTGCCGTCGAGGTGCCCGCACCGCTTGGGGTTTTCCTGGTCTTCGAAATGGCAGCCGGCCAGCCCGGCGTCTTCCAGCACGGTCACGGTGCGCGCTGCACTCATCGGCTCGCCGAAGCCGGTGTCGGCGTCGATCAGGGCGGGCAGGTCGGTGACCGCCGCGATCTGCGCCCCGCGGGCGGCGACTTCGGTGAGCGTGGTCAGGCCGATGTCGGGCAGGCCGAGGTCGGCCGAAAGCACCGCGCCGGACACGTACACCCCGTCGAACCCGAGCTCGGCGACCAACTTGGCGACCAGGGGCGAGAAGGCGCCCGGGAACCGTTGCAGCCGGCCGCCTTCCAGCGTGGCACGGAATCGTGCCCGCTTGGTCGACGCCGGTGCGGCGCCGCCGATCAGCCCGCCCATCAGAAGATCCCCGACGGAATCACGGGTGCCCGGTCGAGCACCAGCGGACCGACCGTGATGTTCAACGCGCCCAGCGCGCCAGGTTGCAGGTCCGAAAGAGCCTCAGCCGCGGACAGGAAGCGCCGCTGCTCGCTTTCGCTGACGACGCCCTCGGCCAGTTCGTGAAACTTTCCGATGTACTGCTCGCGCGCAAACGGCCTGGCGCCCAGGGGGTGTGCGTCGGCGACGGCGATCTCGTCGACGATGACCTCACCGTTTTTGAGGGTGACCTCGGCGCGGGCTCCGAACGCCTTCTCGCCCGGATCCGAGGAGTGATAGCGCCGGGTCCATTCGGGATCTTCGACCGTCGAAACCTTGCGCCAGAGCTCGATGGTGTCGGGCCGGTGTGCCCGCTCCGGCGCGTAAGACCTTTCGTGATGCCAGGTTCCATCCTGCAAGGCGACGGCGAAGATGTACATCACCGAGTGGTCGAGCGTTTCGCGGGAGGCATCCGGGTCGAATTTCTGCGGATCGCCCGCGCCGGTGCCGATTACGTAGTGGGTGTGGTGGCTGGTGTGCAGCACGATCGTCGCGATCTGGCCCAAATCGCCGATGCTGCCGCGCATTCGGCGGGCCAGGTCGATCAGCGCCTGGCTCTGGTATTCGGCCGAGTGCTCCTTGGTGTAACTCTGCAGGATGGCGCGCTTGGGTTCGCCCTGCTCGGGCAGCGGAACCTGGTAGGTGTGCTCCGGACCCGAGAGCAGCCAGGCGATCACCCCGTCCTCGCCCTCCCAGATCGGGGCGGGTGCGCCCTCGCCGCGCATGGCACGGTCGACGGCCTCGATGGCGACCTTGCCGGCCCAGGCGGGCGCGTATGCCTTCCAGCTGGAGATCAGGCCCTTGCGCGACTGCCGCGTGGACGTGGTCAGGTGCAGCGCCTGCCCGATCGCCTGATAGATGGTGTCCTTGTCCAGCCGCAGCATGGTGCCCAGTCCGGCCGCCACCGACGGACCGAGGTGAGCGACATGGTCAATCTTGTGCTCGTGCAAACAGATTCCCTTGACCAGGTCGATCTGGATCTCGTAACCCGTCGCGATGCCGCGGATCAGGTCGGCTCCGCCGATCCCCAGGTGCTGGGCGACTGCCACCAGCGGTGGGATGTTGTCACCCGGGTGGGAGTACTCGGCAGCCAGGAAGGTGTCGTGGAAGTCGAGCTCGCGCACCGCGACGCCGTTGGCCCAGGCCGCCCATTCCGGGGAGTAGTCGCCCTGGATGCCGAAGACCTTGGCGCCCTTGAACGGGTGCGCCTGGGCCTGGGCCCGGGCGGCCGCGACCGGGCGGCGCGTCACCGAGGCGGCCGACACCGCGGCGTTGTCGATGATCCGGTTGATCACCATCGCCTCGGTGTCGGCGGGCACGGCGACCGGGTCGGCCGCGACCTCGGCGATCTTCCAGGCCAGGTGCTCATTGCGTGGGAAGTCGTCGGCGCTGCGTCGGGTTCGTACATCATGAAGGCGCATAAGCCGCACAGTACGCAAAGCCGCGTACGCGGTAAATGCCCTGGAAAAGCGTAATCGTGCGTCCTTAGCCGTCGAATTTTGCGAACTTTGTGAAAAGGGCGGGCGTACCGTGTGATGAATGGCGAAGACGTTCGCCGGAGCGCGGCTACGGCGATTACGCGAGGAGCAGGGGCTGACCCAGGTGGCGCTGGCACGCGTCCTGGGACTGTCGACCAGCTACGTCAACCAGCTGGAAAACGATCAGCGCCCGATCACCGTTCCGGTGCTGCTCACTCTCACCGAGCGGTTCGACCTGCCGACCCACTACTTCGCACCGGAATCCGACGCCCGCTTGGTGTCGGACCTGCGCGAAGTCCTGGCCGACACGGCTGCCACGGCCGCGCAAGTCGAGGAGCTCGTCGCCCGGATGCCGGCGATCGGGCAGACACTGGTCAATCTGCACCGCCGGCTGCACGACACCACCGCCGATCTCGAAGCGCTGCACAGTCGCGCCAACGTCGAAACCGCGGCAATGCCACAGCAGTCGATGCCTTTCGAAGAGGTGCGGGACTTCTTCTACGATCGAAAGAACTACATCGGCGAACTCGACATCGCGGCCGAAGAGTTGTTCAACAAGAACCGCTTGCGCATCGGCGGTCTCGACGGCCAGCTGGCGGAGCTGCTCGCTGACGAACTCGGAGTCACGGTCGTGATCGACGATGGCCAGGTGTTAGATCCCAATTCCAAACGCATGTTCGCGCCCGAATCGAAGGTTCTCTATCTGGCCCGGTGGCTTCAACCCGGTCAGCGTGCCTTTCAGCTCGCCACCCAGATCGCCTTGCTCACCCAGGGCAGGCTGATCAGCGGCATCATCGCCGGCGACGACCAGCTCGGCGACGATTCACGTGGCGTGGCCCGCATCGGGCTGGCCAACTATTTCGCCGGCGCCCTGCTGTTGCCCTACCTGAGATTCCTCGAAGCCGCTGAGAGCTTCCGTTACGACATCGATTACCTGGCACGGCGATTCGAGGTGGGGTTCGAAACCATTTGCCATCGCTTGTCCACCCTGCAACGCCCGAACGCTCGTGGGGTTCCGTTCATCTTCGTCCGCACCGACAGCGCGGGCAACATCTCTAAACGCCAGTCCGCCACGGCGTTTCACTTTTCCCGTGTCGGCGGAAACTGCCCCTTGTGGGTGGCGCACCACGCATTTTCGCGGCCCGACCAGTTCTTGACGCAGGTCGCGCAGATGCCCGACGAACGCACCTACTTCTGGGTGGCCAGAACTACCACGACGGAGCCGAGCCGCTACCTTGGGCCGGCTAAGAGCTTCGCCATCGGGCTGGGATGCGACATCGCCCATGCCGAGAAACTGATCTACTCCGTGGGCATCGATCTTTCCAACGTCGAGTCGATTGTGCCGATCGGCGCCGGCTGCAAGATCTGCGACCGGCCCGCCTGCCCGCAACGCGCCTTCCCGTATCTCGGTCGCCAGGTGTACGTAGACCCGCACAGCAGCACGGATCTGCCCTATCCACCAGCGATTACCACCTGAGCGCGGTCAGGTCGGGTCGCCGACCGAGGTCAGCGGCGGACCCGACGCAGCAGCCATCTCACGATCCCGATCGTGAGCGGTATCGCGAGCAACCCCGTGGCGGTCGTCGCGATTCCCATGCCGATTAGCGACAGCATCCCCCGATGGATGCCGTCCCAGATGGCGAGGCCGCCACACGCGGGAAGGAACACCATGCCGAGGACGAACTTGACCGAGTCGCGCACGCTGGTCTCGTCGCCGCTGGCATGTCGTGGGGGCTTGCCGCGGTCCGTGGTGTCCTGGCCGCCCAGCATCTTGATGGCGATGTAGGCCCCGAACGCCATCGTGACCCAGCCGACGAATGGGAGCGCGGCTGCTCGACGGAAATCGTGCGGCGGCGGATTGAAGGCCATCAGAGCGCCGCTGAGCATCCATATCGCCCCGAACAAAAGCAAAGCGAGCCGCCTCCCCACCAGATGAGTATGCAGTCTTTACGGCGGGGCGACGTAATGTTGCAGTGAACCCTTCACCGGATCGGGGAAACAGCATGCCCAAGGTAGCGATTCTCGATGACTACGCGGGCGTGGCCTTACAGGTTGCCGACTGGTCGCCCGTGCAAAAGCGGGCTGAGGTAACCGTTTTCGACCGCCACCTTGCCGAGGACGAGGCGGTCGATGCACTGCGGACGTTTGATGTGGTGTGCACCCTGCGAGAGCGGATGGGCTTTCCGCGCACCCTGATCGACCGGCTGCCGGACCTGAAGTTGATCACGATCGTCGGCAGGAGCCTGCCGAACCTTGACATGACCGCAGCCACCGAACACGGGATTTTGGTGGCGCATTCGGATTTCGCCCACCCCCGATTCAGGTCCATGCGCGACGCCACGCCCGAACTCGCCTGGGGGCTGATGATCGCGACGGTGCGCAATCTCGCCGACGAGCATCGCAACATGCGGGACGGCGGGTGGCAGAGCAGCGCGGGTATGACCCTGTCCGGCAAGACCCTCGGGCTGCTCGGCCTGGGCAGAGTCGGCCGGCGCATGGCCGAATACGCCACGGCGTTCGGGATGGAAGTCATTGCGTGGAGCCAGAATCTCACCGGGGAGGCCGCCGCGAGCGTGGGCGCCCGCCGTGTCGAGAAAGCGACGCTCTTCGAATCCTCGGACGTGGTCTCCATTCATCTGGTGCTCTCGGAACGCACCCGGGGACTGGTCGGCGCGGCCGAACTGGCACTGATGAAGCCGCACACCTACCTGATCAACACCTCCAGGGGCCCGATCGTCGACGAGCCGTCTCTGCTGGCTGCGCTGGAAAGCCGGAGTATCGCCGGGGCCGGGCTGGACGTCTATGACACCGAGCCGCTGCCGAAAGACCATCGGCTGCGGTTGCTTCCGAATGTGACCCTCACTCCTCACCTGGGATACGTCACGCGCGAAATGCTGGGCGCCTTCTACTCCGACACGGTGGAATCGGTGGTGGCCTTCTTGGACGGGGAGCCCATCAGGATCGCCAATCCCGAAGTGGCGCAACGAGGCTGAATGGGCTTACTTCCGACTCCAGTGCGGGCTTTTGACCGCGTCCAGCGCATCGGTGACGTATCGATCCAGCGGCCGCGGCTTCCCGGACTGTCGCACCCATTGCTGAAAGGCGAAATCGGCTGCCGCGAAGGCGAGTTGGACCAGCAGGCCCGGACGGAGGTCGGCCTCCGGAGCGACGCCCATCCGTTCGGCGATGAGCTTGGTCGCGCGCTCCTTGTCGGCCGGCCGGTGCACGGTGACCTTGTCGAGCAGGTCGGGAACCACCAGCAGGGCTTCGCGCCACTCTTCGGTGTCCGCCTGCTCGAATGAGCGAGTCCGCGTGATGATGGCATTGATCAGCGCGACATCGGGCGACTCGTCGGCGGGCCGTCCCTCGAGGAGATTGACGATCGCGGCGCCGCCGTAGCGCACCGGCGCGAGGAGGAGCTCCTCCTTCGCCGGCACGTGGCGGAAGAACGTGCGCGGGGAAACCCCGGCGGCCGTGGCGATCTCCTCGGTGGTCACCGCGTCGTACCCGCGCTCGACGAACAGGCGGAACGCCGCACGCCGGATGTCGGCGCGGATCTGTGCGCGCTGCCGGTCGCGGAGCGACTCGCCGGTCATCGGAAGCAGCCGATCCCGCCGTCGACGTGGATGGTCTGACCGGTGATGAAGGTGGCGTCACTGCCGAGCAGGAACGTCACCAGCGCGCCCACATCGGTGCGGACGTCGCCGATGCGCTTCATCGGCACCCGGCCCACGGCTTTGTCGTACTCCTTGGGCGCGAACGACTTCCAGAACTTGACGCCGTCGGATTCGGCGAAGGGACAGATGACGTTGACGCGGATGTTGTCGCGGCCCCATTCCAGCGCGGCCACCTTCGACAGTCCACGAATGCCTTCCTTGGCGGCGGCATAGCCGCCCCACTTGGGCTCGCCGCCGGTGCCCGTCCCCGAACCGAGGTTCACGATCGACCCGCCGCCGGCCGCGACCATCAGTGGGTGCACGGCCTGCATCAGCAGGAATGTCGCGCGGGGACCCACGTCGTAACCGAGGGCCAGGTCTTCGGTGGTGATGTCGACGAACGCCTTGGGCTCGTTGGTGGCGATGGCGTTGTTGACCAGTCCGTGCACGGTGCCGAAGGCGTCGACCGCCGCGGCCGCGATCCGCTGCGCGCTGTCCGGGTCGCGCAGATCGGCGACCAGTTGCTCGACCCGCCCGATCGCCGTGAGCTCGGTGGCCGTGCGACCGAGGGCCTCTTCCTGGATGTCGACCAGCAGTACCTCGGCGCCGCGTTCGAGCAACGCGGTGGCGACGCCCTTACCGACGCCCTGGGCGGCGCCGGTGACGATCGCGACGTGCCCGCGCATCGAATCGGGGTGGCTGTACGTCATCTGACGGGTCCCATCTGCAGCGGTACGCCGCGGTGCATTTCGTAGGTGCTTCGCGCCCCGTCGGGGAGTTCGATGAACTCGACCGGTGTCCCGTCCGGGTCCTTGACGAAAAACATTCGGACGCCGCCGATCTCGAAGGGCTCTTGGTCGGGGGTACAGCCGGCGTCGATGACGCGGCGGTGGGTGTCGTCGAGATCGGTGACCGACAGCGACACATTATGGATTCCGGTGATGCCGCGCCGCTGCTTCTGCTCGGGTGGGTTGGCGCCGATGGACAGTAGCTCGACCATCAACCCGCCCAACAGCCCGCCGACCACCCGGCCCTCCTGCCTGCGGTTCGAGTGCAAGGCCGCGTCGAAAGGCTCTCCGGAGATGAGGGTTTCGAAGACGATCTCCATGCCCAGCACGTCGCGGTAGAACGCCAGAGCACGGTCCATGTCGGTCACGCCGACGACGAGGTGGCAGAACGACACGTCGCCGAGGACGCCCTTGTCCGTCACCGCTTGCCCGTCGAAAGCTTCGGGGCCGGACGCCCGGCGAACAACGGCAAGTCGAGGTAGGTCTTGATGCCCGGCTCGGCGGCGCAGACGTCGGGAATGGCGTTGATGCAGTGGTTGGCGGTGACGACGACGCCCGGGTTCTTCACCAGGCCTTCCGCGATCGTCTCCGGTTGCAGACCCTTGAAGGTGAGGCTCACATCGGGATCGCCGGTGATCTCCACCTCGAACCGTTCGCCTCGGTCCCCGAAATTCCAGGCGGGCTCCAGGTTCTCCTCGCCCATCAGCCAGTTGACGGCCGCGGTGATGACCGGCTCGCCGTCAACCAGCGCCTGCCAGCGGAACCGGCGCGCGGCCACGGTGCCGGTCGTGATCGGGAAGGGGTCGTAGTCGATATCCGCGGTCGCCACGGCGACGTCCTGGATGGTTCTGATGTTGGGATCGATGCGAAATCCCATGTGATCGGCGATCATCCGGACGGACTGCTTGAAGCCGGCTTCGAGCAGTCCGGCCATCGGCCCTTGCGTCGCTTCCTCGGGGGTTCCGCCGAATCCCATGATGTGGCGCACCACGTCCGGCGCGTTGTAGGTGCGGATGTCGGAGAACTCCTCGGCACGCACATGCGTGATCGCCGACGACAGCGAGGACACCATCAGCGGGAACCGCTCGGTGATGCCGCCGGGGTGGATTCCCGAACCATGCAGCGTCACACCACTTTCCGTCGCTGCGTCGGCGACGGCTTGGTGGCGCTTGTTGCCCGGGTCGGGGTACACCCAGCCGACCGGGGTCACCACGTTCTTCCCGGACCGCAGGATCGCGATCACCTCGTCGTCATTGGGTATCAGCGGGCTGTACATCACGCAGTCGGCGTCCAGCGCCAGTATCTCGTCGATGCTGGTGGTGGCTTCGACACCGAGATCCTGCGTCCCGATGATCTTGCCGACGTCGACGCCGTTCTTGTCCGCGCTGTGCACCCAGCAGCCCACCAGCTCCAGCTGTGGGTGATTGATGACGCACGCGATCGCCGCTTTCCCCACGCCCCCGGTGGCCCACTGGACGACACGAAGCTTGGACGGGCTACTCATCATTGACCTCCCGGACGGTGTGCGGCCTTTACACGGCGGCGAATGAAATGGCAGGCTATGACTCGCTGACAGTGACTGTCAATAATCGACCGTTCGGTGAGAGGGTCTGTTGATGAGTGTCCTCGACGGCAAGATCGCGATCGTCACCGGCACCAGCCGCGGCGTGGGCGTGGGCATCGCCCACGAACTGCTGCGCGCCGGAGCGACCGTGATCGGCTGCTCGCGCTCACCGCTCGACGGCATCCCCGGCATCGAACCGGACTGGGCGGACCGCGCTTCCCAACAGGTGTGCGATCAGGGTGACTACCGATCGATCGACGCGTTCGTCGCGGACGTCGTGGCTATCCACGGACGGGTCGACATCCTGGTGAACAATGCCGGCGGCACCGTCCCGGCGCCGCATGCCGAGAGCATTCCTGAACTGGTGCAACGCATTCAGGGCGCGCCCGCCGACGATGACGACTACGCACGCACGGCCCTGTTCCACGCCTTCGCCGTGCAGATGAATCTCATCAGCCCGCTCTGGTTCGCGATCCGTGCCTATCGGCAGATGCAGACCCAGGACGGCGTCGGCTGCATCGTCAACATTTCCAGCGGCGCCGGACATCCGGCGGGATCGCCGACCCTGGTCTCCTACGGGGCGGCCAAGAGCGGCCTCAACCACCTCACCCGGTCGCTGGCCGAAGAGTGGGGACCCAAGGTGCGGGTCAACTGCATAGCCCTGGGGCCCACGATGACCGAGAACTTTCGGTCCTTCGTGCTGCCCAAGGACGACCCCGATGGCGCAAAGTATTTCGCCGCCGTGCCCATGCGCCGTGCGGGTGAGCCCGCCGAAGTCGGGCGCGTCTGCGTTTTCCTGGCCGGCGGACAGGCCGACTTCGTCAACGGCACCACGATCGAATGCGACGGCGGGATGCTGCCCGGCGTGCTCTACGACGCGGGCTTGAAGACCATCACCGATCTGCTGTAGCTACCCGGCCCGCTTCTAGAACAAAACCAACGCAAGGAGATTCACATGGCCGGCTTGGAACCGACGCCCGAGCAATTCGCCGCGCTCGCGGCGCGACCGACTGACGCGCCGGTGGTGATGATCAACCTGTTGAAGTTCAAACCCGGGGGCGGCGTGGAGAGCTATCTGCAGTACGGCCGGGAGGTGGCCCCGCACCTGCAACGCGTCGGCGCCACCCTGCGCTATGCCGGCGGAGCGCCGTCGGTGGTGATCGGCGAAGGCGAACTACCTTGGTGGGACGCGATTCTCGTCGTCGAGTACCCAAACCCGCAAGCCTTCATCGACATGGTGACAACCCAGGAGTATGCCAAGGTGCACGAACATCGCGCTGCCGGCCTGGACCGCGGAGATTTGATCGCGACCTCGACATGGTCGATGGCTTCCGAGTGACCTGACGCCGCCCGCCCTACGCGACCCAACCGCGTGGCCGCAGCCGAGCGCGGGCCCGGCGCGGTCGGATCATGCCATGGCTTTCCGGATCCGGCCGAAATGGGTCTAATAGTTGGATGGAACTGATAAAGCCCACCGACGCGATCTTTCTCCTGGGAGAATCTCGCGAACATCCCATGCACGTCGGAGGCTTGCAGTTGTTCGAGCCGCCGTCGGGCGCCGGCCGCGGCTTCGTTCGTGACCTCTACAAAAGTCTGGCCGACCAGCCGGATTTCCAGCCCACGTTTCGCAAGCATCCCGCGAGCTTCGTCGGCGGAATCGCAAACCTGGGCTGGACTTACGACGACGACGTCGACATCGACTATCACCTCCGGCGTTCGGCACTGCCGTCGCCCAAACGGGTCCGCGAATTGCTCGAGCTCACTTCGCGATGGCACAGCAGCCTGCTGGACCGCCACCGCCCCTTGTGGGAGACGCACATCATCGAAGGCCTGAAAGACGGCCGGTTCGCCATCTACACCAAGGTGCACCACGCGCTGATCGACGGTGTCTCCGCGCAGAAGCTGATGCAGCGCTCGCTGTCCACCGACCCCGACGACCTCAAGATCCGTGCGCCGTGGACCCTGCGCAAACCCCAGCGCAGATCCGGCCCGTCCTCTCCCTTGAGCTCATTGGCCCGTACGGCGGGATCCCTTGCCGCACTGGCCCCCTCGACAATAGGGCTGGCGCGTGCGGCGCTGTTCGAGCAGCAACTGACCCTGCCCTTCGGGGCACCGAAGACCATGTTGAACGTCAAGATCGGGGGCGCCCGCCGCTGCGCGGCGCAGTCGTGGTCACTGGACCGCATCAAAAGCGTGAAGCAGGCCGCGGGGGTCACGGTGAACGACGTCGTCCTGGCTATGTGTTCGGGCGCGCTGCGCTATTACCTGCTCGAGCAGGAAGCGCTGCCGGACACGCCACTGATCGCGATGGTCCCGGTGAGCCTGCGTACCGAGGAGGAGGCCGACGCCGGTGGCAACCTGGTCGGGGCCATCCTGTGCAATCTCGCGACCGACGCCGACGATCCCGCGCAGCGTCTGCTGACCATCAGCGACTCGATGCGCGGCAACAAGAAGGTTTTCTCGCAGTTGCCGCGGATTCAGGCGCTGGCACTGTCGGCCGTCAACACGTCGGCATTGGCGCTGGCGGCGGTCCCAGGCTGGGTCGCGTCGACGTCCCCCCCGTTCAACATCATCATTTCGAACGTGCCGGGACCGACGCAGCCGATCTACTACGGGGGCGCCCGGCTCGACGGCAACTACCCGCTGTCCATCGCACTGGACGGCCAGGCACTGAACATCACCTTGGCCAACAACGCGGGCAATCTGGACTTCGGTCTGGTGGGGTGCCGGCGCAGCGTGCCGCATCTGCAACGCCTGCTCGCACACCTGGAGTCCTCACTCAAGGATCTGGAACGCGCTGTGGGAGAATAGAACTCGATGGCCAAACTCAGCGCGGGCGTGATGTTGTACCGGACCTGCGACGGCGTCGTCGAGGTATTGATCGCGCACCCGGGTGGACCGTTCTGGGCCCGCAAAGACGACGGCGCGTGGTCCATCCCCAAAGGGGAGTACACCGACGGGGAGGATCCCTGGGCTGCCGCGCGGCGCGAGTTCGCCGAGGAGCTGGGGCTCGCGGTGCCGGCCGGCCCGCGAGTAGACCTGGGTCAGCTGAAGCAATCCGGCGGCAAGGTGGTGACGGCCTTCGCCGTGCACGGCGACCTCGACATCACCGACGCGCGCAGCAACACTTTCGAATTGGAATGGCCGAAAGGATCGGGCAAGCTGCGGGAGTTTCCCGAAGTTGATCGCGTGGGCTGGTTCGCGGTGGCGACCGCGCGCATCAAATTGCTGAAGGGACAGCTCGGCTTTCTCGATCGCCTGATCGCGGATCCGGGCCTGGCCGGACTATCCGAAGGGACGTGACATGCAGACGCTGCGAACACCCGACGACCGATTCGGCGGCATCCCCGACTTCCCTTACGCCCCAAGGTATGGCGATGTGTCCGACGATGAAGGCGGCACACTGCGTGTCGCCTGGGTGGAGGACGGGCCGGAAGGCGCCGATCCGATTCTCATGCTGCACGGCGAACCGTCGTGGTCGTATCTGTACCGCAAGATGATTCCGATTTTGGCCGCCGCCGGTCATCGAGTGATCTGCCCCGACCTGGTCGGGTTCGGTCGTTCGGACAAGCCCACCCGCCGCGAAGACCACAGCTACGCGCGGCACGTCGAGTGGATGCGCGCGGTCGCCTTCGATGTGCTCGACCTCCGCAACGTCACCCTGGTCGGCCAGGACTGGGGCGGCCTGATCGGATTGCGGCTCGCCGCAGAGCATCCCGAGCGGTTCGCGCGGGTGGTCGTCGCCAACACCGGGCTGCCGAACGGCGAGCAGCCCATGGCCGACGTCTGGTGGCGCTTCCGCGAAGCCATCACGTCGGCGCCGACCCTGAACATCGGCGCGTTCGTGCAGGGTGGTTGTCGCCACCAGATGAGCGAGCAGGAGCGCGCGGGCTACGACGCGCCGTTCCCCACCGATGAGTACTGCGCCGGGCCGCGCGCCATGCCCGGCCTGGTGCCCACGTCGCCGGACGATCCCGCCGCGGCGGCCAACAAGACCGCCTGGACCAGGCTTTCGGTGAGCCCGACACCCATGCTGGTCGCCTTCAGTGACAGCGACCCGATCACCGGGCCGATGGCCGCCATCTTCGAGCGGGAGATGCGCGGCGCGCAGGGGATCGACCACCCGGTGATCCGCGGCGCCGGCCATTTCTTGCAGGAGGACGCCGGCGCGGAACTGGCCGGCCACATCGTGGAGTTCCTGCGCCGCTGAATCGGGCGCGGCCGGGCGGCGGGCACAATGTCAGCATGACGACAGCGCCGGCCGAGTCCACAAAGCCCGACGAGCTGTTGGTGCGGCTGTTGGACCCGGGGGTCCGGGCCGACCCCTACCCGCTGTTCGCGCAATTTCGCGAACGCGGATCGTTCGCCTTGCCGGAGGGCAACCTCGCGGTGTTCTCGACCTACCGCGACTGCGACGAAGCGCTGCGCCACCCGTCGTCGAGCAATGACCGGCTCAAGTCGACGGCCGCCCGCGCGCAGATCGAGGCGCAGACCCAGCAGCTCATCGAGGCCGGTGCCGAGGCGCCGCCGCAAACCCCGCCGGGATTCCTGTTCCAGGACCCGCCGGACCACACCCGGCTGCGCAAGCTGGTCAGCAAGGCGTTCGCGCCGAAGGTGGTGAACGCGCTGCAACCCGACATCACCGCGCTGATCGACGGGTTGCTCGACCGGATCGCCGAACGGGGACGGTTCGAAGTCGTCGAGGACCTCGCCTATCCACTGCCGGTGGCGGTCATCTGCCGGTTGCTCGGCGTACCGATCGAGGACGAGCCGCAATTCAGCCGGGTATCCGCACTGCTGGCGCAATCCCTGGACCCCTTCGTCGCCTTCACCGGAACGCCGTCGGACAACCTGAAAGAGCGGATGGACGCCGGAATGTGGTTGCGCGCCTACCTGCATGGCCTGATCGACCGGCGACGCTCGCGGCCCGGTGACGATCTGATGTCCGGGTTGATCGCCGTGGAAGAGTCGGGCGACCAGCTGACCGCGGAGGAGATCGTCTCCACCTGCGTCCTGTTGTTGGTCGCCGGTCACGAGACCACGGTGAACCTGATCGGCAACGCGGTCCTGGCGATGCTGCGCCAACCGTCGCAATGGACCGCGCTCGGCGCCGACGCCAACCGTGCCGCGGCGGTCATCGAGGAGACGTTGCGCTACGACCCGCCGGTGCAGATGATCGCCCGAACTGCGGGCGACGACATGACAATTGGGAGCATCGACGTGCCCGCGGGCGACATCATGATGCTGCTGACCGCCGCCGCCCAGCGCGATCCCGCCGAATACGACCGCCCCGACGCCTTCAACCCCGACCGGAAAGCGTTGCGGCATTTAGGATTCGGTCGCGGTGCGCATTACTGCCTGGGCGCCCCGCTGGCCCGGCTGGAAGCCGGTGTGGCCCTGTCGGCGGTGACGGCGCGTTTCCCGAACGCCCGGCTGGACGGCGAGCCCCAGTACAAGACCAACGTCACACTGCGCGGGCTGTCGCAGCTCATGGTCGCGGTCTAGTCTCGTTCCCAGGGCGGGCTCTCGTCCATCTTTTTGTAGTACTTCGCCAGGTGGCTCTTGATCCGATCGACATCGGACGCGGGCACGTCGATACCGCCGCGCGCGCCGTCCATGATCGCCCCGGCCGCCATCACTCCGCGTGGTACGGCTTTGAGGTCGCCGTCGATCACGTCGGCGATCAGCAGCTTGTAAGCCGTGAAGTTGTCCTTCTTGTCGCCGTCGTACCAGACGTGCGCGTCGCGGTATTTCCGGTTCGGCCCGTCCTGCGCGTCGGCCCACTGCCGCACCCGCTTTTCGGCCGCGTCGCCGTCCCATTTGCGGTCGCGATCGGCCAACGGCAGATCCTGAAAGGGTGTGACTGACATGCTGGCCGCGTGCCCGCTCCGGACGCGATTAAACGCCGCTAAACCATGGGTTCGCCGTTGCAGAGGCGGTAGCGTCGTTGACGGGAGGCAACCATGAAGCGCCACATCGTTTCAGGATTAGCCGGCCTACTGATGGCCGCGGGGCTGGTCGCCGCAGCGCCGCCGGCCGGCGCCGGGTGTCAGTACGGGGGACCGGTTCTGAGCAAGTGCGACGGACCCGTCCAGCCCGACGGCACCTGGCAACGTTGCGTCGCAGTCACCCGCCTGGTTCCCAATGGCGCCAGTTCCTACCTCGTGCCCGACAACCACTGCGGTCTGATGGGCCCCGGCCAGCAGCCCTCGGATTTCACCTTCGCCGACCCACCGACGCACATCGACGGCTGAGCGGCCGCCGCGTCAGCCAGAGTCGAGGCCGGTCACTTGCCAGCGCTGTATTGGGTGGCCGAGATTTGTCGTACCCGATTGCGATGATGAGGTTATGTCCTTGACCCCATCGCCTCCGGTGGCGGTGAGCCCCGCCGAGCGGCTGGAGGTGCTGTTCGAGGAGCTGGCGGAGTTGGCCGGTCAGCGCAACGCGATTGATGGGCGCATTGTGGAGATCGTCGCCGAGATCGATCGCGACGAGCTCTGCGGCGCCACGGGCGCACAGTCGGTCCCGGCGTTGGTGGCCTGGAAGATGGGCTCGTCATCGACAAACGCCCACACGATCACCACCGTCGCGCGCCGACGCGAGGCGTTTCCTCGTTGCGTCCAGGGCATGCGGGAGGGCCGATTGTCGCTGGATCAGGTCGGCGTCATCGCGGCGCGTGCCGGTGAGGGATCTGATGAGCATTACGCGCAGCTGGCCGGGATCGCGACGGTTAACCAGCTGCGTACGGCGGTCAAGCTGGAACCGCGACCCGAACCCGATTCTCGGCCTGAACCGCAGCGCTCGATCACCGTGACCTCCGGCCAGGGGTTCACCTGTTGGCGGATCAAACTTCCACACCTGGACGCGGCGAAGTTCGACGCGGCGCTGGCGTCTCATCGTGACGCGCTGCTCGCCGAGTGGAAACACGATCGCGGCGGCGAGGGCGAGGGCGAGGGCGAGGGCGCCAGCGATCAGGCGCCACCGTTGCCGAGCACTGGCGAAGCGTTTATGCGCCTGGTCGAGGCCGGATGGGATGCCGAGGCGGCCCGCCGGCCACACGGGCATCGGACCACTGTGGTGGTGCACGTTGACGCTCAGCGGCCCGTCGCGGCACTGCATCTGGGTCCGCTGCTCAGCGACGCCGAACGCCGATACCTGACCTGTGATGCCACGGGTGAAGTGTGGTTCGAATGCGACGGCGATGTCATCGGTGCGGGCCGTACGACACGGGTGATCAACCGGCGGTTGCGCCGTGCGCTCGAGCACCGCCATCCTGCATGCGTGGTTCCGGGCTGTGGCGCCACCCGCGGTCTACACGCCCACCACATCCGGCATTGGGAGGACGGCGGCCAGACCGAATTGGACAACCTGGTGTTGGTATGTCCTTATCACCATCGGTTGCATCACCGGGGCGTCATCACCATCGCCGGACCCGCCGACGATCCTGGCGTCACCGACAGCTCCGGGCGATCACTGCATTCGGGATCCCTCGCGCGTCCGCCAAACCTTGCCCCGCCCGCCGTCCCGCCGTGTCACGGCCCCACCCGCGAGCGCGCCGACTGGTGGTGGTACGAACCCTTCCAGCCGCAACCACCACCGACAACCAACTAGGTAGCTCACCAGCACCGGATCAAAGCTCAAACGGGTTGGGATATCACAACATTCGTTCGCGATACGCGCGACAACGGCATCGTGACAGTCGAAGCCGGCATCCCGGCTCAGACGCCGCCCGGCCGGGAATGGACCGCCGTCCTAGGCCGAACCGAGTCCCGGCACGATCTCGCCGAGGCTGAACGTCACCGGTTGTTCGAGTTGTTCGTAGGTGCACGAGCGCGGTTCGCGATCCGGACGCCACCGATTGAACTGCGCGGTATGACGAAATCGCCGGCCTTCCATGTGGTCGTAGCGGACCTCGACCACCCGCTCGGGCCGCAGCGGCACGAACGACAGATCCTTACCGGCGTTCCAGCGCGAGAACTCATTCTTACGAGGGGTCCGCTCACCGGCCTCGTGCGCGGCCCAATTCCACGGATGATCTTCGAAATCAGTGACGAGCGGCTGTAGTTCGTCGAACAGCCGCCGCCGCTCGGCCATCGGAAACGCGCCGATCACGCCGACCGAAGCGAGCTGGCCGTCATCCTGATACAGACCCAACAACAGCGAACCAATCGCGCCGGCACCGGATTTGTGCACCCGATACCCGGCGACCACACAGTCGGCGGTCCGCTCGTGCTTGATCTTGAACATGATCCGCTTGTCCGGTTGGTAGGTGATGTCCAGCGGCTTGGCAACCACGCCGTCGAGGCCGGCACCCTCGAATTCGTCGAACCAGCGCTGCGCGGTGCCCAGATCGGTGGTCGCCGGCGTGACGTGGATCGACGGTCCCGAGCCCGCCAGGGCATCGACCAGGGCGGCCCGCCGCTCGCTGAAGGGCCGTCGGGTGTAGTCGTCGTCGCCGAGGGCGAGCAGGTCGAACGCGATGAAGGACGCCGGCGTGGCCTCGGCCAGCATCCGCACCCGCGAGTCGGCCGGGTGAATGCGTTGTTGCAGCGCCTCGAAATCCAGCCCGTGGTCGGTGGCGATGACGATCTCGCCGTCGATCACGCAGCGCTCCGGCAGCTCGGCTCTGACCGCGGCGACCAACTCGGGGAAATAGCGCGTCATCGGCCGTTCGTTGCGGCTGCCCAACTCAACCTGGTCGTGGTCGCGGAAACAGATCGACCTGAAGCCGTCCCACTTGGGCTCGTAAGACGCGTCAGGGGGAATCGAGCGCACCGACTTCGCCAGCATGGGCGACACCGGCGGCATGACAGGGAGGTCCATAGCCTGATTGTGCTGGAATCGAAGGTATGGCTGCTGCAGAAGAGCTCGACGTCGACGGCGTTGCGGTGCGCCTGACCAATCCGGACAAGGTGTATTTCCCGAAACTGGGGTCGAACGGGTCCAAGCGACACCTGGTGGACTACTACCGCGCCGTCGCAGGGGGGCCGATGCTCGACACCCTGCGCGACCGCCCCACCCACCTGCAGCGCTTCCCGGACGGCATCGACGGCGAGGAGATCTATCAGAAGCGGATCCCGCAGCACCATCCCGACTACCTGCAGACGTGCCAGGTGACGTTCCCGTCCGGGCGGACGGCCGACGCGTTGAAGGTGACTCATCCGGCGGCGATCGTGTGGGCGGCACAGATGGGCACCGTCACCCTGCACCCGTGGCAGGTGCGTTGCCCGGATACCGACCATCCCGACGAATTGCGCATCGATCTGGACCCGCAGCCCGGTGTCGGGTTCGAGCAGGCGCGCACGGTCGCGGTCGAGGTGTTGCGCCCGCTGCTCGACGAGCTCGGGCTGGTCGGATATCCGAAGACATCGGGTGGTCGCGGGATCCACGTCTTTCTGCGGATTGCCGGCGACTGGGATTTCATCGAGGTGCGCCGCGCCGGCATCGCCCTGGCCCGCGAGGTCGAGCGCCGGGCGCCCGACCTGGTCACCACGTCCTGGTGGAAGGAAGAGCGCGGCGAACGCATTTTCATCGACTTCAACCAGAACGCCCGGGACCGCACTATGGCGTCGGCGTATTCGGTGCGGCGCACCCCGATCGCGACGGTCTCGATGCCACTGACGTGGGAGGAGCTGGCCGACGCCCAGCCGGACGACTACACCATGGCAACGGTGCCCGATCTGGTCCGCGACCGAGAGGACCCCTGGGCCGCAATGGATGATGCGGTCCAATCGATCGCTTCCCTACTGGAAATGGCCGAGGCCGACGAAGAGCGCGGGCTCGGGGATATGCCGTATCCGCCGAACTATCCGAAAATGCCCGGTGAGCCCAAACGCGTTCAGCCCAGCCGGGATCGAGATCTCAAAAGCGACAAGGCCTAGCCGGAATTAATCGATCGGGGGGTTCGGAATCGCGGCCGGCGATTGGCCCGCGTTTACCCCTCTCGCGGAGACGAGCCCACATGAGGACCTCAACGTAGCACCCGCGAGGCCTGCGCGGGAGGTGATTCTCTTGCGCCGCAGTGGCTTAAGCCGATTTGTCACAGTGACAATCGAGATCATCGGGCGGGACGAACCGCAGCGGCGCCGGCCTCGCCGGGGAAATGCCGAGTCGGCGTCAGCTCTAGAATTGCCAACGGATTCAATCCGCTTTTCGGCATTGGCGCGCTGAGGCAAATTGGCTTGCCGCCGACCCGTCCAAAGGTCAGCAATCAATTGGCGTAGAGCGTGCGCACGGCCCGAAACGTGCGCACGCCCCCGCTGTGTTCGAGTGCCGACGTTGTATCCAGAGTTTGACCGGAAACGCGGCCGGTGATCGGCAAAAGCCTTGCAATCCAGCTGTTTTCAGAGCACAACGCTGTGGCCGATGCGGTCACGGCAGCATTTGCTACACCGACACGTCGCGGCGCGCAGCCGTGCGAGGACTGGCACCCAATGTCATTCAGGGGGCACTCAATAGGCCCGAATATGGGCCGTACTGAGTAATGGGTGCGAGTAACTGAGACCCTGCCGGTTAGCCGGCAGACCTACATTGTGCAGGTCAGGTTGGGTCCGCAGTCGATCGTTATCGGTGTTGTGCAGCCGGAAGCCGTGAGGGCGGTGAAGGTGAGGAGAAGACCGAGAACAACTTTGTATTTCAGACCAGACATGACCACTCCGTCCGTAGGAGAAATCTGACGCCCGAGAGTAGGTATATTACGCGTTGAGCTCTCGGATGAGTATGGGAACGAGTAATTTTCAATTAATTACGTCACCTGACTGAAAGCCGGCGAGTAGCGGACGCACGAATTCGCGTCGTAGCGCCGGTGTGCTTCGTGAATTCCCGCGAAAAGCGAGTTTTACTGCGCCGCAAAGGGGTATTTGAATGCGAACTCCGCGCGTTGTCCTCGTTGAGTAGCGAGGACGATGCGTCGGCACCGCCTTGCCCGCATTTTTGCGAGAATGCGGCCAGGGTCTAAAGACGTTGGCCCAAAACAGGATACGAGCTTGTGAAATAGCAATAAATCCAACTTCAAGTACGAAATTACACTCCCGCCTAAACTACGAGTACGGGACTGCTCGTGTGGTTGGGAAGTTACCGGCCGGATCGCCCGCCGACGAGACCGACAAAAGTAGGCTCAATGGCTATGTCGGCGGCGGCGCGGGTGAGTTCCGCGGTATTCGCGTTGCTGCTATCGGCAATTCCCGGTGCCGGGGTGGCCGCCGCAGAGCCGGCCGCACCCGACACGAACCGATCGGGTGCACGAATGGTCGGCTGGGATACGTACCGCCGATTGGACCGATTGCCCTATCTGAACCCCGGTTCGCAGACTCTGCAGGTATCGAGCTTTGACCGCAGCGGCGGCGATTTCGACATGTCCACAGGTAATCGCAACGGTAGTGGCGGGTGCCTGGCACCGGGGGGTGCCGGCTGCGTCATCGCGGAGGATCACGGTGCCGGAGAGATCGATTCGATTTGGCTGACCCGCGATGGCGGCAATGTGCGCGCTCTCGGAAACATCCGCATCGAGCTGGACGGGCAGGACGTTGTAGACACCCCATTGCAATCAATGGTCGACGGCAAATTGGGGGCCCCGTTCGTGTGGCCGCTGGTGGCCAATGCCGCACAATCGCCGGGCGGCGTCTACATCAAGGTGCCGATGCCCTACCGGCGCTCGATGAGGGTCAGCGTCACATCGCATTTGGAGTATTACCACGTGGACTATCGGCAGTTTCCCGATGGCGACGGGGTGAACACCTTCTCACCGTCCGATCCCGCGCTCGATGTGCTGGACACGCTCAAGTCCGCCGGCGTGGTCGACCCCAAACCGGCGGGAGCCGGTGCGGCGCACAGCACCCGGGTCAGCGACCTGGCCGCCGGCGCCGCGCAAACCATCGCCGAATCGACTGGCTCGGCCAGCATCTCGGAGCTGCGGCTGCAACTGCCCGAACCGGCTGCGGAACAGCTGGGTGACTTGCGGCTGCAGATCGAGTTCGACGGCCGAACCATGGTCGACTCGCCACTCGGCGAATTCTTCGGTGCCGGCCTCGGTGCGAACCCCGTGCGATCGTTGATGTTCGGGACCAGCGCCCAACCCGATGGATCGTGGGTGTTATGCGATTGGTGGCCAATGCCTTTCGCGCAGTCGGCCCGTGTCACGCTCATCAACGAGGGGACCACCCCGGTGACGGGAATAGTGAGCGACGTCGCCACCGCACCCGACGCCCAATGGGCGCCCGCTTTGACCAGCGGCCGCGCCGGCTACTTCACCGCGCGCTCGCACGCCGGACCGACCGCCGCGGGCCAGGACTGGGTGTTCGCCGAGGAACAGGGACGCGGCAAATTCGTCGGCGTCAGCCACACGATTCGCGGCTATCGAACCAAGACCGCGTTCAGTGCTGACGCCCCCTACTTTCTCGAAGGCGCCGAGCGGGTCTACACCGACGGCGCCGCCTCCCCGCGGTGGTACGGCACCGGCACCGAGGACCTCTACGAGGGCGGCTGGTACTTCAAGAACGGCACCCACTTCAGCGACCCACTCAACGGCCAACCCGATCAACGCACCGCCACGGGCGGATGCGCCGATTACTGCGTCGCCGTGTACCGGATCATGCTGGCCGACGCGATCGGCTATCACTCCGGGATCCGGTTCGGCATCGAGCACGGCAAAAGAAATATGGTGCAACCCGACTACAGCTCGACCGCATTCCTCTACACGCAGCCGGACGCCGGCATCATCGCCGGCGACGACGTCAGCCCCACCGATCCCGTCAATCGAGTCCTGCACGGCTACACCGACTCCGACGCGACCGACCAGCTGCTGGTCAGCGAATACGAGGGCACTCAGGACACCCTGCCCGTGGTCGGCTCCGTCCGTATCACCCAGGGCGCGGTCGCCTTTCACGTCCAGATCGATCCGGACAACGACGGCGTCCTGCTGCGGCGGACCTCGGATCAGGCGACCGGATTTCAATCGGCGGACGTCGCCGTCGACGGCGTACCGACGGGCAACTGGTTACAGCCGCGCAGCAACACCTTTCACCGGTGGCTGGACGACACCTACCTGCTGCCGCAATCGGTGACCGCGGGCAAGGCGCAGCTGACCGTCACCCTGACGCCTACCGCCGACTCACCGCCCTGGACCGCCAGCCGCTACCACGTCGACACACTGACGGGGCCCTCTGGTTAGGGAGCGATTGGTGGCCAGCCCGATGAGCGCGCCGGCCAGGCCGCCGGCCGGCGCCATCAGCGAAGGCCCGGCAAGCAACAGATACCCGAACGTGACAGCGACCATCAGCAAGGCCTGGTGCAGCGGTGTCCAGGCGGCGACCGGCCGCATCCGGAACGACAATCCGATGCCGAGCAGCAACGCCACCACGTGACCGACGGCGGTGAAGTCAGCACTCGACGCCGCCACCAGCGCGGTGCCCAGCCACCAGCCCGCCCAGACCCCGCGCCAGCGCGCCGGGATCGCCGCCGTGAACGCACCGAGCACGCACACCGCGCCGTAACTGATCCCCACGTCACTGGCGCGGGCGACCGAGACCGGCAGCATCCCCGTCTCGATGGCGGCGACCAGTCCGATCGCGACGATCACCGTGGCGCCGATGTGGCCGACGGCGAAAGTGACGAGCAGCCCCCAGCCGCACCACATGAGTTCGCCCAGAGCCAGCAGGCAGACCAGCCCGGGCAGCCAGAAGAACAGGTCCCCGCCGTCGTTGACGAATGCGCTCCCGATCAAGGTGCCCAGATGGCCGCGCCCGAGGTTGTGAACGTTTGTGCTCATTCGGCTCACGGCGACCTCGCGCGCGTGCGGGCCCAGCGCCGCGAGGATGAGGTAGATGGCGAGCAGGATGACCGCATAGCCGGCCGTGACCCGAACCGACGCCGCGCCGGGCACCGCGCGCAGCGGCGCCTGCGTCCAGCGCAGGGCGCCGTCGCGGGTGGCGGCGAACGTCATGGTTCTACGGTGCGGGTCCGGCGGGCGCCGTGCCTCGTTCTTAACGAAGCCTTCACACCCATGCCGCAGATCTTCACGCGGTCGGACGCCCCGTGACATCGCCTTAAAGAGAGGCGATCGCGGCGACGGCCTCAGCGGCGGTCACGATGGCCGCGGCGTAATTGGGCATGTTCACCTCGAGGCCGTTGGCCGTGCTGTTCGAGGGTGCCACCGTGATGGCGACGTCGCTGAATGACACCGCGCCCGTCGTCCATGCCCGCGCCGCCGCGGCGACGCTGATCGAGGCCGCCCAGCGGTCTTGACGGACTTGTCGGGATGCTGCTAAACATGGCCTGCGCCACACGTTTGGGCGATCGCCCAAAGTTGATGGGTGGAGGATGCATGGGTCGGATGGATGACAAGGTCGCATTCGTGACCGGTGCGGCACGGGGGCAGGGCAGAAGTCACGCCGTCCGGCTCGCGCAGGAGGGCGCCGACATCATCGCGGTCGACATCTGCCGTGGATTCGAAGGGTCGCCGGCCCCCGCCGCCACGCCGGAAGACCTCGACATCACCGCGGGCATGGTCAAGGACGCCGGAGCTCGCGTCGTGACCGCCGAAGCGGACGTGCGTGAGTACGACGCGTTGAAGGCGGCGGTCGACAGCGGTGTCGAACAGCTGGGGCGGCTGGATGTCATCGTCGCCAACGCGGGCATCGGCACGATGACCGGCAAGCTGCACAAGACCGACGAGGCGCTGTGGCAGGAGATGATCGATGTCAACCTCAGCGGGGTGTGGAAGACGGTCAAAGCCGGTGTCCCGCACATGCTCGACGGGGACCGCGGCGGTTCGATCATCTTGACCTCGTCCGTCGCGGGTAAGAAGGCCTACTTGCACACCGGCCACTACACGTCGGCCAAGCACGGGGTGATCGGGCTGATGCGGGCATTCGCGGTTGAATTGGGGCACAAGATGATCCGGGTCAACGCCGTGCTGCCCACCCATGTGAACACGCCGCTGCTGATCAACGACGGCACCTTTCATGCCTTCCGCCCCGATCTGGAGAACCCGGGGCCCGACGACCTCGCGCCGATCTGCCAAACCTTCCACACGCTGCCGATCCCCTGGGTCACCGCCCAGGACATCAGCAATGCCGTGCTGTTCCTGGCCTCCGACGAAGCCCGATACATCACCGGCGTGGCGCTTCCGGTGGATGCCGGCAGCTGCCTGAAGTAAGGAAAGCATCGATGACCGTCACCAACGACACCGACGTCTACTACGACCCCTACGACGTCAACATCAATGCCAACCCTTACCCGATCTACGCGCGGCTGCGCGAAGAGGCGCCCATCTACTACAACGAGCGCTACGACTTCTGGGCCCTGTCAAGGCATTCCGACGTCGAGCACGGACTGGCCAACTGGGAGACCTTCTCCAACCGGAGAAGCGACATCCTCGAGCTCGTCCAGTCGAAATTCGACATGCCCGGCGGCGTCATGATGTTCCAGGACCCGCCGGAGCACTCCAGGCTGCGCGGCCTGATGTCACGGGTGTTCACCCCCCGCCGGATGGCCGCCCTCGAGGACCAGATTCGGCAATACTGCATACGCTGCCTGGACCCGCTGGTCGGTTCCGGTGGATTCGACATCATCGCCGAGCTCGCATCGATGATGCCGATGCGCGTGATCGGGATGCTGTTGGGAATCCCGGAGTCCGAACAGATCTCGGTGCGTGACGCCAATGACGCCAACCTGCGCACCAAGCCGGGTGCGCCGTTGAAGGTCGCCAACGCCGACTCCATCGCCGACGGCCGGATCTACGCCGACTACGTCGAATGGCGTTCCAAGAACCCCTCGGACGACCTGATGACGACGCTGCTCAACGTCGAATTCGACGACGATAACGGGGTGCACCGCAAACTGACCCGCAAAGAGGTGCTGCACTACACCCAGGTGGTCGCCGGGGCGGGCAACGAGACCACCGGCCGGCTGATCGGCTGGCTGGCCAAGGTGCTCGCCGAGCACCCCGACCAGCGTCGCGCGGTCTGCGAGGACCGGTCACTATTGACCCGTACCATCGACGAGACGTTGCGCTTCGAGCCCACCGGACCGCACGTCGCGCGTTGGATGGCAAAGGATTTCGAGTGCTACGGCACGACGGTGCCGGCCGGCAGCGCCATGCTGTTGCTCTTCGGCGCCGCCAACCGCGATCACCGCCGCTACGCCGATCCGGACACCTACAACATCCGTCGCGACAACATCTCGCACATCACCTTCGGGAAGGGCGTGCACTACTGCCTGGGCGCCAACCTGGCCCGCCTCGAGGGCCGCGTCGCGCTCGACGAAATACTCAACCGGTGGCCCGAATGGGACATCGACTACGACACCGCGCAATTGGCGTCGACGTCGACCGTGCGCGGCTGGGAGCGGCTGCGGATCGTGTTGCCCTGAGCCGACGCGTCAGGTGGCCCGGCGTTTCTTCGGGCTGGGCATCTCGAACCGGTCCAGCAATCGGTTGACCAACGCGATGGCGGCTTCGTGACCCCCGGAAGACCCCAGCCCTTCTTCCAAGATCAGGGTGCGACCAATCGAGGCGATGAAAACCGCGATGGCCGCGGGCGGGAATTCGTCGGCGTCGATGTCATGTTCGCGGATGATGAAGTTCAGCGCGGTGATCTGCTGCTCGCGCCACCGGTCCGACCATGCGGCGATTTCTGCGCGAATCTCCTTGCGGTGGTTGGCAAGTCCCATGAATTCGAGCAGCAGCCGGGTGTCCTTGGGCGCGGTGAGCGTGTCCCAGAAGGCGTGCAGCGGGCGATCGGAGGCCAGCGCCTGCTGCTGACGTTCCAGGTAGACGGCGGCACCGCTACGAAAGACCGCCAGATACAACTCGTCCATCGTGGGGAAGTAGTAGTGCACGAGGGCCGGTTTGACGCCGGCTTTGGCGGCCACCCGCCGCGACGTGGCGGCGGCGTAGCCCTCCTCGACCATGATCTGACTCGTCGCCGCCACCAGCATGTCGCGCGTGGTGGAGTCGCGCGCTTTGGGTCGCTCGGAAGCGGTCACGGTCTGGTCATATCACACGGCCGGTTCGGCAACCATGTCGAAGAACGCGGCCCCGGAGTCCGGGATGCGGTTCTGCTTGAACACGTTGACGGCATAAGAGACCAGGATCATCGAATAGAGCAGGTGCAGGAGCCGCTCGGCATCGTCCGGTAATGCGTTGAGGTCAAGGCCATTCAGGTACGCGATCGCCTCCTCGGCCCGGGGGGCGATGGCGTCGTAGAACCTGACGAGCTCGTCGTAGGGCTTGGACAGCCGCGCCTCGTAGCGCTGCGCTCTGGTCGGCAACGCCCAGTCGGCGACGAGCGGTTCGAGGTCGGCGAAGCCATCGGGCAGAGTGGTCATGACGGCTCCCCGGACCGGTGGGCGTCCACGGTGTCGCGAATGACGGTGTGGAACTGGCGGATCAGCAATTCCTGATCGCTGAGGTGAAAAGTGTTCTGCGCGCGGGTCTTCAGGGCCGAATGCGAAGCTTCGATCGTGTTCACGTCCTGCATCGCGAACTCGATCGTGCTGTCGACCACCAGTTCCTGCGCGAGCCGTTCGGCGGCGTTGGCCGGCGGCACGAAGTACATGTCGATCTCGTAGATGTGCGAGTCGACGGTCTCGGGCCAGTAGGTGTAGGTGATGTAGTACCCGCGCGCCCAGATCTGGATCGAGATGTTCGGGAAGACCCAGAACTGGTCATTGCCCCACGAGGCGATCTCGCCGCGGTTGAGGAACTCCGGTTGCGATCCCTCAAAGCCCAAGTCGGGCACGTCGTCGGGCCCGAACAGACCGGCGCGGAACAGCTTGTAGACCCAGCGCTGGTCCTGGCGGGCCGGTCCCGCGGTGCCCGGTTCGCGCGGTGGCAGCGGGGGTGGTCCGGGAACCGAGGTGAGCATGTGCGGCCTGAACAGTTCGTAGTGGTAGGAGTCGACGGGCGGCACCATCTTCTCGGCCTTGGCGACATCGGGATCGATGAAGCGACCGTGCACATACGGCGGGTGATACCACTCGCAGACCGAGTCGACGGCCAGCTTCCAGTTCCCGTTGATGCGGGTGGAAAACCCGTAGTGCTGCGTCATCTTGTCGAAGGGATAGGCCTCGATGCCGAGCAGGCCGTCGCCCAGGAAGCTGCGCAACGGCACCGGATCGTCGGCGAGGTTGACGAAGATGAACCCCGCCCAGACCTCGCAGTGCACCGGCGGCATCCGCAGCGTGCTCTTGTCGAGGTCGAAGAACTCGCCCTCGTTGGTGATGTGGTTGACCTTGCCGTCCAGGCCGTAGCGCCAGCCGTGGTACTTGCACGCGAAGGCGCGACAGGTGCCGGACGATTCGCGACCCGGGTGCTCCTGCCAGACCACCTTGTTGCCGCGGTGCGCGCACACGTTGTGGAAGGCGTGCACGGTGTCGTCGCGGTCGCGGGCGATCACGATCGAGGCGAGCCGCCCGGGCAGATCACGGGTGAAGTACGACCCTTTGCGGGGTAGGCGCTCAATCCGCCCGACGCACAACCAGTTTCGCTCGAAGACCGCCTTGCGCTCGGCGGTGAAGAATTCCTCGGAGATCGAGTCCTCATAGCTGACGGGCGCGGTCCCCAGTTCGGGATAGTCGGTGGTGAACTTGCCCCGCCCGGTCGACAGGCGCTGCTGGATGCTGGTCACGAGGGGACTCCTTCACTGCGTTGCCCGCCGTTGGGCGCCGAGTTGTTCCAAGGCTTCTGGTCCCAGGCCCGGTCCAGCGGTGCCATCTCGCCGCCGAACGGGAAGAAGGCGCGCTGCGCGTAGGTTTCCCGGGCGAGGCCGTGACCCAGCTCGTCGATGAAGGCCCGTTTGAGCGGGTTGGTGAACAACTGGCGCGAATAACGCAGTGTCAGCGGTGGACGCTTGACCAATTCGCGGGCGAGTTCCCAGGCCCGGTCCAGCAATTGGTCCTTGGGCAGCACCTCGTTGACTACGCCCCACTCCTTGGCCTCGGCCGCCCCGAGTTTCATGCCGGTCAACAGGAAGTAGCGGGCGCGGGTGTGGCCGGCCAGGAAGCTCCAGATGACGTGCTGGCCGTCGCCGGGCACCTGGCCGCGGGGGAAGTGGGAGGCGTCCTGGAAGTACGCGTCTTCGGAGGCCAGCACGATGTCGCCCATCAGCGCGACCTCGGAGTGGATGTTGCACGGCCCGTTGACCGCGCTGATCATCGGGACGTCGACGTCGAGCACGTTGCTGATCAGGTGCCTTGCGTACCAAGCCTTTTCATCGAGTTTGACCAGGCCTCGGGTACCGGGCATCAGCAGGTATTCGGGCTTGTCCACCAGGTCGCCGTTGGGTAAGCGGCCCCAGTTCGCGTTGTAGTTCTCGCCGGTGCCGGTGTGGATCAGGACCTTGATCTCGCGATCGCCGGCGATGTCGGCGAACGCATCCGACATGTCGTCGTGCGCGCGCCAGTCCCACACCAGGCTGCCGCCGTTGGTGTGGCACTGCATGAACAGGATTCCGTCGTCGGTGAGTTCGAACCGGTAGTTCGCGTACCGATCGTGATATTCGCTGTACCTGGTTCGTTTTGCCATTGAGCCGTCTCATTCCGCGAGAAACCGTCAGCCTGCTGGTTTGGGCGATCGCCCAAACCGCGTAGCTGACATGCTTGCACCTGCGGTCGCGGCGGTCAAGGCTCACCGTGCGTGCAGGCGGGCCACCACCGGCGCGAAGGAGTCGATCTGTGCCTGCTGCACCGTGACGTAGTTGACGCCGAGGGTTTCCCGGCGCGAATGCAGCGTCTCGGCAACGTGTTCCGCCGAACCGATCAGCACATTCGGATGATCGCGCAACAGGTCGGCGGCGATGCCTGTCGACTCCGCCAGCCTCGCCAGCACGGTCTCGGGATCGTCGGTGATTTCGGCGAAGTACGGGGAGCTTTCGACGTCCAGCCGATCGAAGCGCTCGCCCGCGGCGGCACGCACGAAGCCGATCCGGCGCTCCGCCACCGCCAGTGGGTCCAGCCCGTCGGGATCGTGCGCCACAAACGGCACGCTCGAGATGCTGACGATGTCGGCCTCGCGTCCGGCCAGCGTGAGAACGCGCTGCCCGCCGCCGCCGATCATGATCGGCGGATGGGGGTGCTGCACCGGCCGTGGTCGTCCCGCATAACCGCGTACCTCGACCAACTCGCCGGAATAGTCCAGTTCTTCGCCCTGCCAGTGGGCCTTGACGAGCGAGACCACCTCGGCCAGCTTGGCGATACGCCGGCCCGGCCGGTCGAACGCGAGCCCCATCGCGGCGTACTCGACTCCGCTCCATCCGGCGCCGATGCCGAATTCGAGGCGTCCGTCGGAGAGTAGATCGAGAGTCGCCGCTTCCTTCGCCAACACCGCGGGCACGTGGTAGTCGATGCAGAAGACGCGGCAACCGATGCGCAGGGTCTCGGTCCAGGCGGCCGCCGCCGCCATCGCCGCGATGGGTGCCAGGTCCTGGCGCGGGGTGCGCGCCTCTCGCTGCGCCGGTCCCGGGCCGAGGTAATGATCCGCGAGGAAAAGCGTTGTGTATCCGAGATCTTCGACCCGACGAACGGTATCGCGCCACTCTCGTGACCCGGCGGCATTGGTGGCCTGCACGCCGAAACGAAACGGGGGTCTGTCCATCAACGGACCCTAAGTGGGCCCCTGAGCGGAATCAAGGCGAAATCGACGACTCGCGCTTGACCGCAGGCGAGGCCGGGTGATAGGCATGTGAAGCCCATTTGGGCGGTCGCTCAGGAAAGTCGAGGTGTTGCGCGCGTGAAGACGGCGGTCGTTACCGGCGGCGCTTCGGGGATCGGCCGTGCCGTTGCCGAGCGATTGCGCAGCGACGGATTCCGGGTGGCGGTCCTCGACCTGACTCCCACCGACGACGAGTTCGGTTATGGCGCCGACGTCACCGACCGCGCACAGGTCGATACCGCGATAGCGGAGATCCGCGCGGCGTTCGGCCCGATTCTGGTGCTGGTCAATGCCGCAGGCGTGGAGGGGTTCGGAAAGTTCTCGAACATGTCCTTCGAGGAATGGTCCAAGGTCATCGACGTGAACCTGCACGGCGTCTTCCACACCGTTCAGGCCGTGCTGCCCGACATGGCCGGGGCCGGGTGGGGTCGCATCGTCAACATCTCGTCGTCCAGCACCCACTCCGGGCAGCCGTTCATGGCCCACTACGTCGCCGCGAAGTCCGCGGTGAACGGCCTGACCAAGTCGCTGGCCCTCGAATACGGCCCGGCCGGCATCACCGTCAACGCGGTTCCGCCGGGCTTCGTCGACACCCCGATGCTGCGCAGCGCCGAGCGGCGGCACCTGCTCGGTGGCACCGTGGAGGATCACATCGCGCGCACCCCGGTGCGTCGCGTCGGCAAGCCCGAGGACATCGCCGCGGCATGCGCCTTCTTCGTCTCCGAGGAAGCCGGTTATATCACCGGCCAGATACTCGGGGTCAACGGCGGCCGCAACACCTGATCGCTGAACACGCAGAGCCCCAAGGAGATTGATGTACGAGCGGGACCAACTCTTCATCGATGGGGAATGGACGGCGCCGGCCTCTGGACACGACGCCGTCATCTCGGTGGTGTCGCCGCACAGCGAGGCGGTGATCGGCCACGCGGTCGCCGCGGGACCGGAGGATGTCAATCGCGCCGTCGACGCGGCGCGCAGGGCGTTCGACACCGGGCCGTGGCCGCGCATGCAGCCGGCGGAGCGGATCGAGGCGCTCACCCGGCTGGCCGGCATCTATAAGGAGCGGCGGGCCGACATGGCGGCGCTGATCTCGGCCGAGATCGGCGCGCCCATCACCTTCGCGAAGATGGCGCAGGTTCGCCTGCCGCTGACCATGATCTCGGCGTTCTGCGGCATGGCCGCGAATTACCAGTGGCGACAGGATCGTCCGGGCCTGTACGGCAACGACATTCGAATCGTCAAGCAACCCGTTGGCGTGGTGGCCGCGGTGGTGCCGTGGAACATGCCGCAGTTCCTCACCATGTGCAAGATCGTGCCGGCGCTGTTGGCCGGCTGCGCGGTGGTGCTCAAGCCCGCACCCGAATCCGTGCTCGATGCGCAGCTGCTTGCCGAACTCGTTGCGGCAGCCGGCTTTCCGCCCGGCGTGTTGAACGTGGTGCCCGGTGGCCGCGATGTCGGTGAACTGCTGGTGGGCCACGCGGGCGTGGACAAGGTCTCGTTCACCGGGTCCACCGCCGCCGGGCGGCAGGTCGCGCTGGCGTGCGCCCAGGGGCTGACCCAGGTGAGCCTGGAACTGGGCGGCAAGTCGGCCGCCGTGGTGCTCGACGACGCCGATCCCGCCGCGACCGCCACTGCGATTCAGATGGCCAGCCTCGCCAACAGCGGTCAGGTATGCAATGCGCTGAGCCGGATCCTGGTGCCGGAGGCCCGCAAGGGCGAGTTCGTCGACGCTCTGGCGGCGGGCATGCAGTCGATGACGGTGGGTGACCCGGCCGACCCCGATACCCAGATCGGGCCGCTGGTGGCGCAGCGCCAGCAGGAGCGGGTCCGGGGCTACATCGAATCAGGCAGAAGCGAGGGCGCGCGCCTGGTCGCCGGCGGCAGCGAGATGCCCGACGGCCTCGAAACCGGTTGGTACGTAAGGCCGACGCTGTTCAGCGACGCCACCAATGACATGCGGATCGCCCGCGAGGAGATCTTCGGCCCGGTGCTGACAGTCGTGTCCTACCGGGACGAGGACGAGGCCGTTCGGATCGCCAACGACTCCGAATACGGGCTGGCGGGATCGGTGTTCACCGCCGACGTCGAGCGCGGTTACGGCGTGGCGGCCAGGGTGCGGTCGGGCACCTTCGGCGTCAACGAGGGCTACATCATGGATCCGGCGGCACCGTTCGGCGGCGTCAAGAACAGCGGGTACGGCCGCGAACTCGGCACCGAGGGCATCGACAGCTACACAGTCAGCCAATCCATTTCTACCGCGGCTTCGTGACCTGCAGGGTTGCCACCCCGTTTAAGTTTCTTAACTATCGGGGATAGAGATGGGGCAATCCCCCATAGGTAAGGAACACGCGTGGCCCCCAGTTTCAAGGACGTTATCCAATCCAAGTACTTGTTGTTGACGACATTCACCAAGGATGGCCGTCCGAAACCGACACCGATCTGGGGCGTGCCCGACGGCGACGACACGCTGTTGGTGATCACCGATGACGGATCGTGGAAAACCAAGCGCATCAACAACACTCCCAGGGTGACGATCGCCAAGAGCGCGGCGCTGGGCAAGCCCAAGAGCGAAGCGGTCGAAGCGAAAGCCCGGGTGCTTCCGAAGTCCGAGACGCGACGCGTCTACAACGCCGTCCTCAAGCGGTACTGGTATCACGCGCCGTGGTTCTATGTGCACTCGATCGTCCGCGGCGGCATCGACAAGGTGCACGTCGGCCTGGAGATCAAGCCCGCCGGCTGAGACACCCCACGGTCAGCCGCCTGCGGCGCGAATGGCCTCGAAGGTGTCCGCCACAGTGTCTTTGGGGTCCCGATAGGTGATGCCGAGGTCTCGTTCGCTCGGGGAATCGTCGGACGCCGGCATCTGCGTGTAGTACTGCATGCCCGCCCAGGTGAACGGCGTCTCGAAGGGCAGGAAACGGTTGGCCCGATCCAGCACCGCGCCCGCAACCCGCAGCGCCGTGTCCGGGATCGGGACGGCGAGCATCGGCGTCCCGGCGACCTCCCCGAGCAGGTTGGCGAGGTCGGCCGCGGGCACCCGGTGACCGCCGGCGGTGTAGCGGCGCGGTCCGCGTCCGGGCTCGAGCAGTGCCGCGTGCAAAGCGGCCAGGTCGCGGACGTCGACGATGAGCCATGCCGCGCTGCGACCCGGGATCGCATGCATCTGCAGGGCCGCCCGCACCCCCTCGCCGGCCTCACCGAACTGGTCGCCGACCGGCGGGCCCAGCACCATGCCGGGATAGCTGATGTTGACCGGCGCCCCCGCATCCTGCAGGCCCCGGGCATAGATCTCGACCTGCGCCTTGGACGTTCCGTATCCGTCCGCGCCGCCCACCACCGGCAGGTCCGCCGTCAGCGTCTGCAGGTCCGGATGGAACAGCGCGGTGAAGCTGGACACGTGGACGATGGGATCCAGGCCCAGTTCGACGGATTGACCTAGAACGTTCTGGGCGCCCTGCATGTTCGTGGCGAGCATTTCGGGTGTCTGGCGCGGGTCGGTGGCGACCAGCGCGGCGCTGTGCACCACGGCGTCGCATCCCTGCAACGCCTCGCGCACCGCGACGCGGTCGACGATGTCCGCGACGGAGAAGTCCGAAACGTCGACGCCCAGCTTGGCGACGGTGGTCTGCAGCTTGTCGGGGTTGCGGACGAGAAACCTGACGGAGTGCCCAGCGTCGGAAATAGCCTTGGCGGTCCACCCGCCGACAAACCCCGTACCGCCCGTGATCAGAACCCGCATCGGCTCATTCTGCAAGACGGCAAAAACCTACAGGTGGCTGGAGGCGAAGTTGGCAGCTTGGTTTGTCATGCCGTTAACCGGATAGGACGTGTGCGCGGCGAAATCGGTGTTGTCGCCGTTGCCGCAGATCGGATCGCCCTGCGCGCACAACTCGAGCGTCTTGGGCTGATACAGCGGTCCGATGGTCAGCGGGGGCGCGTTGTACTTCTGCAGGAACTGACCCGACGGCGTCCCGAACAGCGTCACGGCGGCCACGTGCTTGGCGATGTCCGGCGGCATCGGCGGGGGCACCACGGATGCCGGGACACCCGGGGGCACGGCGGCCGACGTGGTGTAGCCCGCTACCGCCGCGCCCTGCGAGTAGCCGCCGAGCACCTCTTTGGTGTTGGGGCAGTTCGCCGCCATCGACTCGATGTGCGAACTGGCGTCCCGGATTCCGTCGATGACGGTCACGGGAAAGTCGGGGCTCGAAAAGTCGGTGCTGGCAGGGTAATTGACCGGATAGACGGTCAGTGACCTGCCGCCGATCTGCGAGCGCAACGAGTCGATGAATGGCTGACCGATCCCACCGACGCCGGGCGGCTCGCCTGATCCGCGGGCGAAGACGACCTCGACGTCGGGGCACGGCTCGGCGGCCGCGGGCGGAACGGGTGCGCTCGGCACGAACGAACCGACCACCGCCGCAGCCGACAGCGCGGACACCGTCAGCCCGCGCGCCGACACGACGGCCAATGTGCGAATGTTCATTACTTCTTGAAAGCGTCCTTCACCTTCTCGCCGGCGTCTTTCAACGCCGACTTCGCCTGGTCGGCTCGGCCCTCATCCCTGGTCTCGGGGTCGCCGGTGGTCTTGCCGATGGCTTCCTTGGCCCGGCCGCCCAGGTCCTCGATCTTGTTTTTCACCTTGTCTTCGTTACTCATGGCGGCTGGCTACCCCTCAACTGGAGTTATCGAAACCCCGCCCTGTCATCATGGACGCGTGAGCACCGCAATCGTGGTGGCAGTAGTGGTGGTGTTGATGCTGCTCGGCATCGGCATGGTGGTCAATCAGCTACTGCGGCTGAGGCGCTATTTGAGGGACTCACCCACCGAACAACCGCGCGGTGCGGATCCGGAGCCACCCGAGCATTTCGGCTGATAGCTTCAAGTTCGTGAACGCTCGAGGCGTCCCGACGCTGTGACGCCGTCGACTCTGCTGGTCACCGACGCTGGCTTGCCGCGCGGTGTATCCGGTGCTGCCGACCCGCGTTTCGCGAGCGCCGTCGGGGTGTTCTCCCAGCTGTTTCCCGGGCGCCGGTTCGGCGGGGGAGCGCTGAGCGTCTACGTCGACGGGGTGGCCGTCGTGGACGTCTGGACCGGGTGGTCGGACCGGGCCGGCACGCAGCGCTGGACCGCGGACACCGGCGCCATGGTGTTCTCGGCGACCAAGGGCGTCGCCTCGACCGTGATCCACCGGCTCGCCGACCGCGGCCTGCTGTCCTACGACGCGCCCGTGGCCGAATACTGGCCCGAGTTCGCCGCCAACGGGAAGGCCGAGATCACGGTCCGCGACGTCCTGCGGCACCGTTCCGGGTTGTCACACCTGCGGGGCGTCACCAAGACGGAGTTGATGGATCACCTGCTCATGGAGGAGCGCCTGGCGGCGGCGCCGGTCGATCACCTGCGCGGCGTGCAGGCCTACCACGCGCTCACCTACGGATGGCTGCTCTCCGGTCTGGCCAGGGCGGTGACCGGCAAAGGCATGCGCGAGCTGATCCGCCAAGAGGTGGCCCGTCCGCTCAACACCGACGGGCTGCATCTGGGCCGCCCACCGGAAGGCTCGCCGACCACGGCGGCCCAAATCCTGATACCGCAGGGCAGGCTGCGCGCACCGGTGTTCAACTTCATCGCACCGCGGGTGGCCGGTCTGCCGTTCTCCGGTGCGCTGGGCGCGATGTACTTCCCCGGCGTCGTCTCCCTGATCAAGGGTGACACCCCGTTTCTGGACGGCGAGATCCCCGCCGCCAACGGCGTGGTGACCGCCAGGGCGCTGGCCAAGATGTTCGGCGTGCTGGCCAACGACGGCCGCATCGACGGAAGGAAGTTCGTGTCCGAGGACCTGGCGCAGGGGCTGGCCGGGCAGGCGCGCCGCAAGTGGCCCGACGCGAACATGGTGGTGCCCATGCCTTTTCACCTGGGGTACCACGAGTCGCCGGTTCCCGGTTTGCTGCGCGGCTTCGGTCACGTCGGGCTGGGCGGAACCCTCGGCTGGGCCGACCCCGAGACTGGCAGCTCCTTCGGCTTCGTCCACAACCGGCTGCTGACCCCGCTGCTGTTCGACATGGGATCCTTTGCGGGCCTTGCCCGTCCGCTGCGGAATGCCATCGACGCGGTCCGCGACCAGGGCCCGATCGCGGTGCCGGCGCTGGGCGCCCGCTACGCCAAACCCGCTCGGCGACGGGCGAATGTCCCGGACACCGCGGCGTCGGGCGAGGGCTGAGCGTCCCGGCTACCCGACAAACGCGTTGCCGCGCGGCAGCGTCAGCGGAAGATCGGCGTATGTGGCGATGCCCGGCGCCGCGGCGACGACCGCGGCTATCCCGTTGATGGCGGGCACCGCCGTCATGATGTGACCGAGGTCCATGAATTCCTCGAGCGTGGTGGCCTCGAAGTACGGCGGCGGCAGGAAGCCGACCTTGGTGGTGACCGTCGGCTGCCCGTCGACCTGGATGACCCAGCCGTCCTGCTCGATCTGCCAATCGGGTTCGAGCGTCTGCCCCTTTTTCCACCGGACGTTGAGGTCGATCAAAACTTTGCCGTTGACGATGCCCTGCCAGCTGATGTAGGTGCCCGCGACGTGCCCCGCCGGGATGGTCCAGGACGCCATCACGAGATCCTCGGTGGTCTGGGCGAACTCGGCGACGCACTTCACCTCGTCGAGCTCTATCCCCAGCGCGTCGCCCACCAGTCGGACGGCCTCGCCGAAAATGGCCGTGCCCTTCGCGGCCATCGCCGGCAGGTCGGGGTGGTCGATCGGCTGGCCGAAGCCGACCGGCTTCTCGGTCTCCGGGGAGTCGTAGAACGTGGTGTCGGCGGCCTCGTTGACGGTGACCTTGTCGATCCGGTTGCACACCATCGCCGAAACGATGGCCAGCAGTTCGGCGAAGCCCGGACTGACGCCGGACCCGAAGATCGTGGAGCCGCCCTTCTCGCAGGCCTCCAAGATGCGGTCGCGGCCCTCGCCCAGGTTGTGTCCGGTGATGAACGACGCGGTGGTCACCACGTTGACGCCTGCGGACAGGATGCGGACCAGTTCGTCGACGTTGATCCACATCGGGTTGTAGACCACGCAGTCCGGCTTCAGCGCCAGCAGCTCGTCGATGTCGTTGGTGGCCTTGACGCCGAGCGGCGGGAGCCCGACGAGTTCGCCGGCGTCGCGCCCGGCCTTCTCCGGCGACCAGGCGTAGCAGCCCACCAATTCCAGGGTGGGGTTGGTGACGATCGATTTCAGTGAGCTCTTGCCGACGTTTCCGGTGTTCCACTGAACGACGCGATAGGTGTTTGGCACTCGCTCAGCATAGGTAATGACCGGGGTTCTTAGTAGGCCTAATAGGCAGATTCTGAGGCCAATATTTCGGCGAGGAACGCGTCCCGCGGCGGCAGGTCCAGCCGCGCCCGCGCCCACCCCCGCACGCGTTCCCGGGTCTCGACGGATTCGGGTGTTTCAGCGCCCACAACCACCGACGTCGCCGACCAGTCGTGGCCCCACGCCGCGGACTCGGTGAGGGTGCGGCCCCGGCCGTCCTGGAGAGGGAGCGTCGCGCGCCCTGCCGCGTCCAGGGTGCCGGTGCCGTCGATGGCCGCGGACCGCAGCCGCACCGCGATGCCGGTAGGCGGGTCAGGGCCGAGGACGGCCGCCTGCACCACCGCGACGACCGTCGCCCCGCCCGCCTCGATGCTCCAACCGACGGTGTTCTCGCCGGCATCGAAGATCGCCGGCGGAACCCCGCTCCAGGCGATGGACCCGACGCCCCGGGCTATCGCGCCCCCACCGCGCGGACCCGCGTCCGCGCCGGCGGCCAGCGCGTAGTCGTCGCGGCGATCGCTCGGCAACATCAGGATCAAATTCGAATCATCAACGGCCGCAATCAGTTCAGACCACCCTTCGCTGTCCGTGCCGATCTCGTCGGCGAGGCCGGCGCCCGCCCGGACCAGGTCGACAACCCGCGAATCATCGCTGCGGACATGGTTTATCAGCGCGCCGGCGTGGGGCTGCAGCAGCTGCGCCACATCGGAATCCAGCGTGTCGTCGGGGAAGAAGCTCTGCGCCCCGGCGGTCAGCAGCGCGATTTCGACGTCGAGCAGCGCACGGTCCAGGCCGGCGAGACCGTCCTGCCTGCTGGCCGGCCACCACCGTCGCAGCCAGTGCCCGGTGGCCAGCCTGCGCAGCGGGGCGACCGAGCCGGGCACCAGTTCGACGCCGGTGAGCTCGATGCTGTGCGGCCGGCCCGCCGCGCCGTCCACGGCGGACACCACCGCGACATGTCCGGACTCGCCGAGCATCCGCCACAGCCAGTCCGCGCGCGACACATCGGTGAACGTGATGTGCGGCGCCGCATCGTCGGGATCGTCCAGCGTCCAGGACAGCACCGCGCCGCTGACTTCCAGCACCGCGACCAGCGGCGCCGCGGACGCGGTCTCGACGGGGCCGGTGCTCCAAAGTCCGGAATCGGCAACCAGTCTCATCCGGCCACCTGCAATTCGAGCATCGCCTTGATCCGCTGCCGGTGGTCGAGGCTCACCGACCGCGCCACCCCGTCGAGCAGCGCGCGCACGTCGTCGACGTCGGCACAGGGTTCCTGCCAGACGTCGCGCCCGTGCAGCCGGGCCCACAGCCGGCTCAGGTAGGGCTGCGCGTAGGCGGCCAGGTCGTCGACCACCTGCCGTTGGCGAGGATGAATCGGGCCGTTTTCGGCCAGATAGCGCCGGGCGTGCAGCACGTAGGCTTCCTTGCGTAGCCGCGCCTGGATCTGGGTGGCCAAGTCGTAGCTGCAGGAGGCGGACGGGTCCAGCGGAGCAAGCTGGACCGCGACCTCGATGCCTGCCACCAGTGTGGCCTGTTTGTCTTCGGCCAACAGCCCCCATGGCGCGCAGGCCCGGTCGACTTCTTCCTCGCAGAGCAAAGCGATTTCGGGCAACGCGTCGCGATCCAGGGCACGGCGCAAGGTGGCGCGCACCCGGTCCACCACGCTGCGATCCAGCGGCCGGTGACCGTCCACGCTCTGTGAAATCGCCGGGGGGCGTTGCGGCGCAATAGAACTCAAACCCAACTCGACGAGCGACCATGGCAGTCGGGTGGTGTCGGTGCGGGCCAGCGCGCCCAGGTGGTGCGGGGTGGGGTCGGCGATCATCGCCGTCCAGACCCGCTGGCGGGCCGCGGCGGCAGCGTGACTGCCGGCCGCGCCCAAGACGGTGGTCAGCTCGGCCCGGAACGGATCGATGGCGGCCTCGCCCGCCCGCACGTCGCGCCAACTGCGCTTCAGTTGCTCGGCGAGAGCGGCAACGACATCGGGGTCCGCGACATAGCGATGCAGGACCTCTATCGCGGTGCGGTCGCGATCCCGGTGGATCTCGCCCAGGACCGCCGATGCCGTCTCGTAATCCTGCGGCGTCGGTGGACCTTTCGTGACGGCGAGTTCGAAGCACAACGGAAAGTACAGTTCCTGCGCGTTCCCGGTGCGAATCCGCTGCCGGCGGCGCTCCAGCTTGAGGGCCTCGAACCAGGCTGCGGCCGAGCGCAATTCGGAACCACTACCGACGATGAGGTCGTGCATCTCCGCGGCCGTCGCGGGTGTCACGACAGGGGCCGAATACGCGGGGTTGGACCGCAGGCGCAGCACCAACGGGTCGACGATGCGCTTGACGGTGCGGCTCAGCGGGCCGCCATCGTCACCGCTGAGCACCTCCACACCCGGACCGATGGCCCGCCACGCCGCCTCGATCACCAGCCGCCGCGGATGGCCCGACGCCTCGGCTTCCACGGCGGTCGCCACCTGCGGGTCGGCGCTCATCTGCACAGAATAGGGCCATCGCAAAGTTTGCGGCAGCCATAAAGTTGGGTTCGGTAGCCGGGGTGCGGCCCGACGCTGAGCGCATGAACAAGCTGTTGCTGCTGGCCGACTGGCTCAGATCCCGCCGCCGCCGGGACGCCGGGAACCGCACCGTCGGGGTCGGCACCGTGCGCAAGGTCAAACGTCAGGTCTTCATCGAGGTGGTGGCCGTCTCGGGGGAGACGTTCATCGGCAAGCTGGCGCGATGCGACGGTGGTCTGGACCTGTCCGTGCTGCGGCCGGGCCTGGTCGTGCTGGTGGCCTTCGATCCGACCGCCCGCGAAGAGCTTTCGTTACCCGACGATGTGCTGGCCGTGCACGCGGCCTGGGTGGCGTCGCTGTGAGCGCTAGCGTTCGCCGTCCACGGTGAACGTGACCAGGGCGGCCCAATACAGTGGGCTGGCGCTGAGATCCCCGTCGCGCCAACGCCGCATCTGTTCACGCTGCCAACGGTTTACCGCGCATCCGGCTTCCCGCGCGGCGTCGTGCGCGCCGTCGACAGCGGCCACCAGCGCGGCCATCGGATCCGCCGGCTCCGGGCCGGGCGATGCGGCGAATTGCCGATACGCCGCCGTCGTCGGCAGCGACCACAAGGTGGCGGTCACCAGTTGCGCGCCGTTCAGAATCATCGCCGCCACCAAGCCGGTTGCCTCGTCGAATTGATAGTCACCGCCCGATCCGCACGCCAGCAGCGCAACACGGGGCGGCATCGGCAACCGGAGGGCGATCAGGTCCGAAGCGGTCAATGGGCGGTGATCGCCGATCGCATTGGCATCCCCAGGGATGTCTGCGGTGTCGGCCAGGTGCAGGGCCGCCCGGTCCGCCCGAGTTCCCTGGTCGTGTTGGTCGTCCGCGGAACTCGCGTGGCCGACGTAGAACAGCCGGCACGGGGCTTGCGCCAGCAGCTCGCCCAGCCACGCACGGTCGGCGTCGTGCCGGCGGAACAGGTCGAGCACGGTGTCGGCGTGCGGCAGGACGGGTCGCCGTTCGATGAGGCCGGTGAAATGCCGTGCCACGGGGGTGTACGGCGAGGGCCTGCCCAGCACCGATCCGAGCGCGGAGTCCGGTCGCTGTCCCGGAACGCGGGGATCGAGAACAAGCAGCGGTGGCCCTTCTCGCCGGGCGTCCCACCCGGCGGGGGATCGGGGCGAGTGCACGATGTTGGGCGGCACCGCCATCAGCACATCGACGAGCTCGATCAGTCGATGGCCGTCGGTGAGCTCGTCGATATCGGCTAGCTGCCAGGGGATTTGGGCCGCGGCGCGGCCGCTGGCGGTAATCGCGTCCTGGCGCGCACGCACCAGTTCCTCTTTGCCGGGGCCCGACTTCGGGATCGCCAGCTGCCCCCAGGGCACCCGGGCCAGCCGTGCGCTCGGCGAGACGAACAGCACCGCCCGCGGCGAGGCCACGCATTCGGCCAACAGCTGCCACCCGGGCGTACCGATCAGCAGCACACCGAGGATGTAGGCGACCGTGAGTTCGGTGTCCGGCTTGGCGAATGGTCCCGTGCGCAGGGCGCGCTCGATGGCGTCACGCCGCGTTTCGGTGCCGTGCGGCTCGGGCAGGGCGGCGGTGAGCTCCTGCAGCGCGGCCAGCAGCAGCGGCTCTTCCAGCACCCACGTGACGGTTCTCGACGGCTGCCCGACGATCCGCAGGCTGGCGTAGGTCGCAATCCCGAGGTCGGCGTACCGCAGCACCAGCGTCAGCCGGTCGGGCTCGCTCATGGCCACGTCGACCAGGCAGGCTCGGCCGAGGTGACATCGCGCCCGTAGCGCTGCAAAGCCAGCGCACGATAGTGACTCAGGATCGGCGCCGCCCCGGGCTGCATCTGCAACGGCGGCAACGGCCCCAGCCTGGTCAGCGACGCGCCGCCCGCGACGGGCGGGCCCGCGGCGGCCAGCGCGGCGGGCTCCGCGTCGGCGTCGATGGGCGCCGACGCGATGGCCGTCGAAGCCCATTCGCCGATCCGCGGTCGCTGCAGGCCCTCGAAAGTCCCTCGCGCGCTGTGGTATTCGATGAGCTCACTGATCAGCGCGGTGTTCTCCCACTCCCAGGCCACGGCGAAGGCGCCGGCCAGCATGGGCGCCGCAATGCCGGTGGCCCAGCGGGCCCTGGCGTCGGCGCCGGCGATCGAATATCGCACCGAGTCGACCGCCAGGGCGGCCGGCACCTTGAGCTCGGCTGCTTGTTCGAGCTTGGTCATTCCGCGCCAGTACTCCGGCGTGCCGACCTCGCCGCGCAGAATGCCGAGCCCCTCCGCCTGTCGCGCCTCGGTTTCTTCCAGGGTCTCGTCCGGATCACCCGAGCTGTCAAAACCGAGATCCGCCAAAGCGTCGGCGCGCCAGACTGTACCGAGATGATTATCGAGCTGGGCGTACTGCAGCCAGCTGCTGCGCGGCGATGAGTCCAGCAGCTCCCGTGCCTGCGCGATCAGCTCGACCGCGTCGGAGAAGTGGCTCCAGAAGATGGCGATCCAGCTGCGCTGCAACAGGATACGGTGCAGATGCAGTGGCTTTCCCAATTCTCGCCACTGCCGTTCGGCGTGTTCCCAGCATTCGTCGGCGGCCTCCAGGGCGCCGGCTCCCAGCCGGGTGAGTCCCATGTACAGCCAGCACCGGGCGACGTCGTGGGCCCGGTCGTGGCGTGCGATGACCGGATAGGCCTGCCCGACCAGTTCCTCGGTGCCGGCGTGGTCGTTGGCCACCCACCGCGCCGCGGCCCGCTCCAATTGTGCTCTGGCTGCGGCAAGTTCCCACCCGTTTCTTTCTGCCCGCGCTTGCGCGCGACGCAGCCACGGCTCGGCTTCCGGCAACCGCCCGGTCTCCACGCAGAACCGGCCGTACCCGGTCGCCGCGGTGACCCACACGTGGTCGTCACGCTCACCGCTGTCGCCGGCACGCTCGATGTCGTCAATAACGTTCTCCCACAGAGAGGCCGATCGGACGTGCAGGTCGTCGTCGCACAGCGCGACGGCGCACAGGACGTGCGCGTAGGTGCACAGGTACCGGTGCTCGTCGTCGAGATCGCCGGGCCCGGAGTCGTTGTCGCACAACGACGCAAGCTCGGTCGCCGAGCCTTCGTGATCACCCAGCGCCGCGGCCAATCCCGTCTGCAGAAACTGGGCGCGCCGCGAGTATCGACAGATCAGGTGCGCGATCTCGTTGCCGGACAGCCGAACCCGCTCGGCCGTCGTGCCCGAGGCGATGCCGGCGTAGATCGCCACGCAGTCCCGAATGCGCCGCACGGATTCCCGGACGCCGTCGTAAGACCCGCGCGCCAGGTAGATCTCGCCAAGCTGCGCAAGGGCTTCCAGCATCAGCTCGTCGCGGTCCATCCGCGGAATCAACGAGAGCAGCAGGTCGCGTGCCCCGGCCTCATCGGCGGCGAACGCCATACGACGCGCCTTCTCCAATTCGTCCGGGATCGACACGGCTGCATCATAAGTCCGGAGGCGGTGTCTGGTTGGCCAAACCGCGAGCGGCGGACGCGTGAGTGAGGCACGTCCGCCGCTCGAGGGCCGCAACCGATCAGCCGCAGGACACCTTGATGGTGAAGTCCTTGGTGATCATTCCCGCCATCGGGTTCTTCATGTCGGCGCCCTGCGCCTGGCCGGTGATGGTGTAGGTCGTGCCATCGACCGCGACGCTGGCCGAGCCCACCTTCGCGCCCATGTTGTCGCTGACCGCCAGGGCGTTGCCGTCGACCACGAGGGCCACCGACTGGACCTTCGGGTTGGCTTCGTCAGTCATCACGACGGCCAGCGCCTGCTGGGTGCCGCCCGTCGATCCGCTGCCGATGTCGATCTTGCCGCCGGTCCGCACACAGGTCACCGAGGCCGGGTTCACGCCGGCCAGGTCCGTACCACCCACCTTGACCTGCGCGTTGGTGCCCGTGGAGGCGCTGGGGGTGGTGCTCGACGCCGGTGCGGCCGTGTGGCCGCCGCCCGAGCATCCCACCAGGGCCACCGAGGCCGCGGCGCAGCCCAGGGTCCCAATCGCAGCTGCGAGAAGACGTTTCACTTGTGGTTCCTTCCTTCGTGCGCCGCCCCGATGGCGTCGTCCTGGCGCAAGTACAGACCGCCCCGCTTGCTACCGATCCCAAATTTCGCGGGGCCCGAGCCGGTAGGCTGCGTCGATGTCGGAGCCCGCACAGGGAGGAACACGATGCTCAGCGTGAAATGGCTGGAAAAGCCTGAGGCCCATGACTTTCCGGCGGCGGTGGACTATCTCACCATGCTCGCGGACAGGCAGACCGTGAAGAAGGTGGTCAAAAAGCTGAAGTCCGGCACCGTGACGCACAGAAAGGCCAAAGACATCCTGCGGGCGGCCCAGCTGAGCCTGCTGCCGGTGGACAACCCGCACGTCGCGGCGGACCTGACCAAGATCGAGAAAGGGCTGCCGCTGTCACCCATCCTGCTGGTGCGCGGCGACTTCCTGGCCGGGGTTCCGTTGCAGATCGCCGACGGCTACCACCGCGTCTGCGCGAGCTATCACACCGACGAGAACACGGACATTCCAGTCGTTCTCGCGGCCGTCAGCCGCTGATCAGAGGAATGATCATGATCGACATCAGCACCGCGGGAACCGTGAAGGTGCTGACTCTGTCGTCGGGTGCGGTCAACGCGCAGGATGTCGAGCTGCTCGACGAGCTGACTTCGACGGTGCGTGACCTGGCACGTTCGGACGCCGGCGCGCTGGTGGTCACCGGCGCCGACCGCGCCTTCAGCGCCGGCGTCGACCTGAACCGCGTGGTGCAGGGCGGCACGGGCTACACCGATCGGCTGGTCCCCGCGCTGTCCGCCGCGTTCGAGGCGATGTTCAGCTATCCCGGGCCAACCGTCGCCGCGATCAACGGCGCCGCCATCGCGGGCGGCTGCGTGCTCGCGTGCGCCTGCGACCGCCGCTTGATCGGCCCCGAGGCGCAGATCGGCGCGGCCGAGGTGCGCGTGGGGGTGCCGTTTCCGGTCGCCGCGCTGGAGGTCATCCGCTATGCCTGCGGGATGCACGCCGATGAGGTGCTGCTGGGCGGCCGCAATTATCGCGGCGCGGAGGCGGTGGTCCGCCGGCTGGCCCACCGCGTCGTCGCCGACGAGCTGATCGAGGCGGCCGTGGCGGAGGCGTCGGACCTGGGCAGCATCCCGGCCGACGCCTACCGGCAGACGAAGACCCAGCTGCACGCCCCGACGATGGCGCGCATCCGTGAGGGTCGAGACGTCGATGACGAGGTTCGCCGGATGTGGGGCACGGACGAGACGCTGCGACGCATCGCCGCCTACGTGGAGCGGCTGCGGCGCCGCTGACTACTCCTCGTCGGCGTTTTCCTCGACGGCCACGCCGGCCCGCGTGCGCCTACGCATCCGGTGCGATCCCTTGCCGGTCGGGCGCCGGTTGCGCAACTTGGCCTTCGCCTCGTCGCCGGCTTCCTCGACGGGCGTCGCCTCGGTCGTCGGTTCCGGTGCGGCCTCAGCTTCGGCCGTTTCCGTGGATTCGGCGGTGACTTTGTCGGGGGCCGCGGCCGGCTCGGTCTGCTCGGCCGGCTCAGTTCCTTCGGCCTCTGCCTCGGCGGTCTCCGCCTCGCCCTCGTCGGCCTCGGCGACTTCGGCGTCTTCGGTTTCGTCGGCTTCGGCCTCGGCGCCCTTCTTGCGCCGCACGCGACGCTCCTTGGGCTTCTTCGCCTTGATCGGTTTGGGCGGCGGCGGGGGCAGCTCGGCGACGAAGGAGAGGTAGAAGGCGAAAATGCCGAGCAACGCGATCGCGGCGGCGGCGCCGTAGATCCCGAACAACCACCGTCCGGCGGCGTCCAGGCTCAACCAGATCTCGCTGATCGCCGTCCCGATGATCAGCACCCCGGCCAGCACGTGGGCCACGATCGACCAGATCCTGAGGGACAGGGCCAGCTGCGGCGTCCCCAACTCGGGCTTGCGGGTGCGCAGCAGGGTGAACACCACGGGCAGGGCCGCGAGCGCGACCAGCGCACCCGTCACGATGCGCAGCGTCGTCCCCAACGTGTGCGCGGTGTCGCCCATCAGCTCGGGCCAGCGGGGCAGCACGAAGAAGAAGTAGAGGAAGCCGGCAGCGATCGAAAATGACGCGTGCCACGGGATGGCGACCTTGCGCCCCATACCCCTCCTCGTGCTGGTGATTTCACGCCAGCCTAAAGGCGGCCGACCCGAATCCATATCAATTCGTACGTGTCCGCTTGGCGGACCAATGGCGGAGGATGCGGGATTTGAACCCGCGAGGGCTGTTAACCCAACCCGCGTTCCAGGCGAGCGCCATAGGCCACTAGGCGAATCCTCCGTGGCCATGGTAACCGAGGCCCCGACGGCCCCCGCCAGTTGCTCATCGTCGACTCCGGGGCAGGTATTAGACTCGTCGCTGGACCCCGCGCGGCGTCTATCCTGTGAACTCCCCCAGGGCCGGAAGGCAGCAAGGGTCAATGGGCTCTGTCGGGTGCGCGGGGTCCCCTATATCCACGAGTGGCGACCCGCTTCGCCCGGCTCCGCCGCGCTTGCGATCGCCATTGGTTTCCCGCCTTCGACAGCGAAAGGGTCCATGGTGTCGCTGGAGTCCCTCAGCCCGGAAGAACTTGCCGGAGCACACGCCCGTCACCAGCAGGATTACGTCGATCTGCAGGCGAAGAAGCTCGCGCTGGACCTGACCCGCGGCAAACCCGCTCCCGCCCAGCTCGACCTGTCCAACCAGCTGCTGAGCCTGCCCGGGGACGACTACCGCGACAGCGAGGGCACCGACACCCGCAACTACGGCGGCCTGCACGGCCTGCCCGAACTGCGGGCCATCTTCGGGGAGCTGCTCGGCATCCCGGTGCAGAACCTGATCGCGGGCAACAACTCCAGCCTGGAACTGATGCACGACCTGGTCGCCTTCTCGATGTTGTACGGCGGCGTGGACTCGCAGCGGCCCTGGAAGGACGAACCGAGCGTCAAGTTCCTGTGCCCGGCCCCCGGCTACGACCGGCACTTCGCCATCACCGAGACGATGGGCATCGAGATGATCGGAGTCCCGATGCTGTCCGACGGGCCGGACGTCGGCCTGATCGAAGAGCTGGTCGCCGCCGACCCGGCCATCAAGGGCATGTGGACGGTGCCGGTGTTCGGCAACCCCACCGGGGTCACCTACTCCTGGGACAACGTCCTGCGGCTCGTCCAGATGCGGACCGCGGCGCCCGACTTCCGGCTGTTCTGGGACAACGCGTATGCGGTGCACACCCTGACGCACGACTTCATCCGGCAGGTCGACGTGCTCGGGCTGGCCTCCGCGGCCGGCAATCCGCATCGGCCCTACGTGTTCGCGTCCACCTCGAAGATCACCTTCGCCGGCGCCGGCGTGAGCTTCCTGGGCGGATCGCTGGGCAACATCGCCTGGTACCTGCAATATGCGGGGAAGAAGTCGATCGGACCCGACAAGATCAACCAGCTGCGGCACCTGCGCTTCTTCCGCGACGCCGACGGGGTGCGGCTGCACATGCTGAAGCACCAACAGATCCTGGCGCCGAAGTTCGCGCTGGCCGCCGAGATCCTCGATCAGCGGCTCAGCGACTCCAAGATCGCGTCGTGGACCGACCCCAAAGGCGGCTACTTCATCAGCCTCGACGTGCTGCCGGGCACGGCGAAGCGGACCGTCGCGCTGGCCAAGGACGCCGGTATCGCGGTGACCGAGGCGGGCGCGTCGTTCCCGTACCGGAAAGATCCGAGGGACACCAACATCCGGATCGCGCCGACCTTCCCGTCGCTGCCGGACCTGCGCGACGCCGTCGACGGCCTGGCCACCTGCGCGCTGCTGGCGGCGTCCGAATCGCTGCTGGCTTCCCAACGAGTTTGAGCACGCGTCGACTGTGCGCTGACGGCGGGAAATTCGGCGAAATCGCGCCCTACCCGCACACTCGAAGCCGCTGACGCACACTGGATGCCAGCGCGACGGTAGTCACCCCGCGCCGGTAGCCTGCTGACCGTGGCCCTCTACCGCAAGTACCGTCCGGCAACCT
>NZ_LZKI01000035.1 GCF_001672755.1 Mycobacterium colombiense
GCCAACTGCGCCCGCGCGGTATACAACGCCGCGGTATACCCAGCAGGACCCGAACCAATAACGATCACGTCGTGGACTGTGTCGGCGGTCATGAAAACCTTTCAAGCGATTCGTCTCTGGATCTGTGTAAACGCCAGCGTAGGTACGGCTGTTCCCGGGTGTTTCGTACCCATGGGACCACATTAGGGGCGGGGGACCTGGGTATTGGCCAGTAGTCCGGTATCGGCGGCGCTGCAGTTCGGCGATACCGCGAACACGGCCAAGGTGTGCGGGCCGTCACCGGGTATCACCAGAACGATTCCGGGGCGGGCGTTGATTTCGACCGGGCGTGCCCCCAGGACCTGCGTGGACGCCGGATAGCCGAGACCGGTGAGGCAGGAGGCGCGCCGCGCCGGGTCGTTGAGTGTGCCGTAGTCGGGGCTGCGGCCGAGCAGGCCGAGGATTTCGTTCCGCGAAAGCGGGATCTCCATCGGCGGTGTCGACACCGTGATGTGCTCGACATCGCCAGGGGTGTCCGGGGCGGGTTCGGGCGCGTGCAGCAGGGCGACGGTCCCGAAGCCGATCGCGGCGAGCACCGCGCAGACGCCGGCGGCCGCCGCGATGGTGCGGGCCGGACGGATGTGTGGCCGGGCGGAGTGACCGGCCGGTCCGGTCGCCTCGGTGGCCACCGGCTCCGCCGAGCGCAACGCCGCCGAAATTCGGTCGGCGACCCGTGGGGGAGGGTCGGGTGGCGCGCCCGGATCGGCGCCGATGGCGGCGATGTCGCGGCGGACCCGATTCAAGGCGTCCAGCACGTCGGCGGCGTGCGCGTCGGCGCGGACTTGGCCGCGGACCCGGGCGGCGGCCTCGTCGTCGAGAATGCCGGCCTGCAGGTCGGCGAGCCGTTCGACGGTCAGCGGTGGGTCTGATCCCGCACTGCGGTCATCCGCCGCGTCGTTGTCCGCTGCATTCATCGGACTCAGTGTCCGTCATGCACGCACCGATGGCCACGCATGGCCGGCGCGGGCGGCTGGCGGTGGAGAGGTCAGACCTGGCCGGTGGCGGCGTCGGGCAGGGCGTGTGCGCCGGCATTGAGATAGCCCAGCAGTTCGGCGAGCCGCACCCGGGCGCGAGCGCAGCGGCTCTTGATCGTGCCTTCGGCGACGCCGAGCAAACGGGCGGTGTCGGCCACCGAGTAACCCTGCATGTCGACGGCCACCACCGCGGCCCGCTGCTCGACCGGAAGGCGCATCAAGGCGCGCTGCACCGCCATCCTGGTCTCGACCTGAGCCGTGCGATCGGCCACCGGATAGATGTCTTCCAGCGGCACGGTCGGGTGCGCCTTGGTGCGGCGCAGCCGGTCCAGGCAGGCGTTGACGACGATGCGATGCAGCCAGCTCCCGACGGCGGCGTCATGCCGAAATGCGCCGGCGCCGCGGTGCGCGGACAGCATGGCGTCCTGCAGCGCGTCCTCCGCGTCCTCGGGGGTGCGGGTGGTCAGCCGGGCGAGCCGGTGCAGGTGCCGCTGATGACGGAGGAAAAGCTCGCTGAAGGCGTACCGGTCGCCGGCCACATGGGCTGCCAGCAGCTCGGCATCACTGCGCTCCTGCTTGGCGTTTCTCCCGAAGCCCACGGCCGGACATTAACCAATTGCGTATGGCGCGGCACTTCACTCGGAACGCCTTGTGTGAGTGTGCGGAACAGCGCACGGATCAGGACGCGGCCTGGACCGTGATCTCCGAAAAGCCCGCTTGGCTCTTGCCGTTGGTGGAACCCAGCGTCGAGATCCACACCAGCAGATTCGATGTCGGCGAGCCGGCCTTGACCGGGATCACGTTGTGGCCGGGTTTGAGCGTGAAGGCCGGTGCCAGCACCGTTGTGTCGTTGAGGCTGGACGGGCTCGCCGACGAGGCCGCGCGGATCTCGACCTTGGTTCCGTTGCTGGGGGTGTCGATGCTGACCTGGCCGATCACGGTGGGGCTGGGCAACTGCAAGATCAGTCCCTCGCCCTGCTTGAAGCTGGGGAAGGGGACGGCGTCGGTGTAGACCTCGGTCGCCCAGGCCGTCGAGGGATCGCCGTCGATCGCCTGCCCGGCGGTGCCCGCGTTGTCGGGGTCGCCGTCGGGGGAGAAGACCGTCGCCTTGGTGGGTTTGACGACGCTGCCCGCGGCCGCGGAGGGGGCGGGGGCAGCGGCCGATGCGGACGACGAAGAGGGGCTGTTCAGTCCGAGCTCGTCCTTGTTCAGACCACCGCCGACGTTACCGAAGATCTTGCTCACGATCGACGCCAGCACCAGCAGGGCGACCACGATGACGGCCAGGCCGGCTCCGACACCGATGACCAGGTTGCGCCGGCGGCGCGCGAAGGTCGCTTCCTCCTGACCGGGTGAGAGCAGAGCCGTCGACGGCGAGGGCGAATCGTCGATCGGGCCGAGGACCTCGGTGCGGTCGGCGACCGCGGTGGCCTGCTGGAGCAGGTTTAAAAGGGTTGAGGCGCTGCGTATTCCGCCGTCCTCCTGGACCGCGCGGACGGCGACCGCGGAGATCTGGAAGGGGATGTCGCGGTCGAGGGACATGGGTTCGACGGGGTTGCCCGACGCGTCGCGCTCGGCCGCCGCGAGCCCACTGCGCACCCCGGTCTCCACGATGGGCCACCGGTTGACCAGCAAGGCGTAGAGCGCGGCGCCGATGCCGCGGATGTCGTCCTGCGGGTTGGCTTCGGGCATGGTCGCCGGGTAGGCCAGCACGACGTCGCCCTCGATGCTGACCCGCACCCGGCTGGGGTGGTCGATCGACAGGGCAACGCCGGCGCGGTGGGCCGCGTCCGCGGCGGCGGCCAGCGACTGCATGGCCCGCACCGCGCCCACCGGTGAGGGTGCGGTGTCCGCCACCTCCTGCAGCGAGCCACCCCGAATCCACTCGGAGACCACGAGGCCGCCGGAGCCGGTGTGCACCACGTCGAGCACACGGGCGATACCGGGCTTGTCGATGCGGCTGAGCCGCAGGGTGCGCGACAAAATCTCCTGCAGGACCTCGTCGGGCAGGGCACCGTCCGGGTCGACGAAGGTCAGCGCCACCTGCCGGTCCAGTGCGGTGTCCAGCGCCTGCCAGAACTGCAGCGGCGGGGCGCCGCCGTGGAACACCAGCAGTCGGTAGCGCCCGCCGGCGATCCGGGCGCCGGGGACCAGGTGAACGTCGTCTCCGGCGGAACCCCCGGGACGTTCGCGCGGCGCTTCGAACGGGGTCGGTGCGCGCCGGGCTTCGCCGGGGATATCGCCGTTGGCCTTATCGGTCGGGCGCGGGACGGGCCGTTTGGGCTCGTCGGCCGGGATGTCGGGCTGGAAGTCGTCGGCGACCGGCCGCGGCAGCGGAGTACCTGAGCCTGCGCCAGGCCCAGCGCTGGGGGCTGCGCTCTCCATCGGGCGGTCGGTCACCTCCGGTCCTTTCACTAGCCGGGCTCGGTTTGCCCGCTCCGGAGGCCTGCGCCGGATCGGCTCCTGGACCGCATTGACCCCAGGCGGGGACGAATTCCTCTGCTCAGGGTACGTGACGGGGCGCCGGTGAGACGATCGATCCTTGGCACTCGGTTTGCGCGGGCGCGGTCCGCGGCCCGTGATGCGGTACCGGAGCGCGTCCAGCGCCGCCCGGGCCTCGGGCACCTGGGCGCGCAGCATGACGGCGGCCGTGATCGGCAGCATGATCAGCCCCAGCACCAACAGGCGGAGCAGGGAACCGGCGCCGCCGTGCTCGGTGAGCCCGTCCAGCCCGAGCAGTCGGTCGATCACGTGGGCGATCAATCCGGCCAGCATCGACGCGGTCAGCGTCACCAGGATGGTGCGGACTTCGCCGACGCCGATCAGATGGCCGCCGGCCGGCAGCAGGGTGCGTCGCAGCAGGACGTAGCCGATGACGGCGCCGGCCAGGAAGCCGACACCGTTGGCCAGCCCCAGGAAACCGGCCACCAGTTTGGGATCGTCGGTGAGGTGCGGCGCCAGCACTGAGCCCACGATCTTGACGGCCGTGATGACCAGGATGATGACGATCGGCGTCCACGGCTGTTCGCGCGCGTAGAACACCCGCAGCTGCAGCAGCACCAGCCCGTAGGGGATCAACGTGAAGGCCGACAGGGTGATCGCGGCGCCCAGGTATCCGGCGTCGACGTTTCCGAAATGGCCGTAGGCGAACAGGGCGCTGCCCATCGCGGGGCCGCCGACCGTCATGAACGCCACGATCGGGATCAGCGTGATCAACGTCAGCCGGGTGGCCAGCGACAGGTCGCCGAGCACGGCCTTGGTGTCGTCGGCGGCGGCGTTGCGGCTCAGCCGCGGCATCACCACGGTCAGCACCGTCACGCCGATCATGCCGAACGGCAGCATCAGGACCAGCCACGTGTAGTTGTAGATCGCGGGGCCCGATGCCGCCGCGGTGCTGGCGATCTGGTTGCCGACCACCAGGCCGAGCTGGCTGATCAGCACGTAGAGCACCATCGCTGCGGCCATGGTGCCGAAGCGCTTGAGCCGCTGATCGATTCCCCACAGCGGCCGCAGGTCGACGCGCTGGCGTCGGAGTGCCACCAGCAGCAGCCCGGTTTGGGCGAACACGCCCAGCGTCGTGCCGACGGCGAGCACCAGCAGCTTGGCGTTGCCCATCCGGACGGGATCGACCGAGAGCTCGCCGGGCACCAGCGCGTAGACCCCGAGGGTGACCAGCGCGACGACGTTGTTGAGGACAGGCGCCCACGCCGTGGGCCCAAACACGTTGCGGGTGTTCAGGATCGCCATGAACACCGACGTCAGGCCGTAGGCGAGGACCTGGGGGAGCAGCAGGTAGGCGAACGCGATGGTCAGCGGCTCGTTGACTTGCGGGTGACGGCCCAGCATCAGCCGCACCAGCAGCGGGGCGGCCGCCACCGACAGCACGGTGGCGAAGACCAGCAGCGCCGTCGTCAACGTGACCAGGCGCCGCACGAACGCGGCGCCGCCGTCGGGGTCGCTTTGCTCGGCGCGCGCCAGCACCGGCACGAAGATCGCCGTGAACGTCGCCTCCAGCACCAGGGCCGCCACCAGGTTGGGCAGCTGGTTGGCCACCGAGAACGCGCTGGACAACGCGGCGCCCAGGATCGCGGCCAGCAGCACCACCCGGGCGAAGCCGGTGAGCCGGCTGATCAAGGTGGCGAAGGCCATCCCCCACGACCGCGACACCAGCGCCGCGTCGGACAGCTCGGGGCGCCGACGGTCGATCTCGGCGGCAACGGGCGGCAGCGGGCCGGTCGGCGGTGAGCCCTGCGTCCGGGAATGGCGCGGCGGTTCGGGCAGGCGGTGGTGTGGTTGGGCCTGCCGGTAGGCGGGGGTCATACGCGGTGCTCGTGTTCGACCGGCTGGTCGGCCTCGTCGCGCGCGTGGCGGGCTTCAGCGGGGTGCCGGGCATCGGGTGGATCGGGACGGTCCAGGTCGGCGCGGTCGGGCTGGCCGCGGAAGCGGTGCCACAGCCGGCGGCCGGCCAGCAACACGAGCACCGCCGCGGCCGACAGCGTGATCGCGAACAGGACCTTGCCGTAGGCGTTGGAATGCACCGACAACCGCACCGGGTCGCCCAGTCGCAGACCGTCAGCGGTCCGCAGGGAGACGTCGACGGCGACGCGCTGGGTGAAGTTCACTTCGATCGGAATGCGCAGCGGCAGGTAACCCGGCGGCAGTTCGATCTGGCCGACGTCGGTGACGTTCATGCCCGGCGGCGCGTCGACGTGCAGCCGCACCCGGATCGGGACGGCCAGCCCGTTGTGCAGTGCCAGCGGTAGCGGGCTGTGCTCGGTGGCCAGGGTGTAGGAGCCGCCCGGGTTGACGATCGTCACCGCGCCGAACAGGTCGTTGACCGTTTTACCGACCACCGCCAGGCGCAGCTGGGCCAACCCGTTGCGGGTGTCCGGCGGTTCGGACTGGCTCAGCGCGCGCAGCATGTCCTCGCGCAGCGGCGCGGTGTACTGGACGCCCGTCAGCCCGGTGCGATCGTCGGTCATCAGCGATGACGTCAAGCCCCACAGCCGTCCGACCTGCCCGGAGATGCCGGCGTTGA
>NZ_LZKI01000036.1 GCF_001672755.1 Mycobacterium colombiense
CAGTCGCCTCTAGGAGCACGGATACTGCCCGTTGAGCACACAATTCGCCGGTGGCGAGTAGGAACCGCTCAGCACGCCTCTTAGGCCACCTGTGGCCGAACCACCGGGCGGTATGACGCGATTCCAATTCGCAGGGGTGAGTACGTAGTGAGTCCCGGATTGGGTGACAGTGCTATTCCACGCGTGCAGGACGGATTCCCCCACCGGCAAGTCGAATTCGATCTTCCAGTCGGAGAGCGGCGCCATGCTCGCGTTGGTGACGCTGAAGTTGGCGATGAAACCGGTCTGCCACGTATGTGCCACCGACAACGTCGCCGTGGCGGCAGCCGCATGGGCTACCGGGCTGATGGCGAGTCCGAGGATGGCAGCCATCAGTGGCGCCACAATTGCGTGAAGCGCTGTGCGCCAGCGTTTCACGCAATTGTTCTGTCGGGCCATAGCAGCCAACACTAGAGCCACACGCGCGATATCGGCCCTCGCATCGCGGGTAAGCTGCCGTACCTTTGCTCAACCGAAACCGTCATGAAATTTTGGCCTCGATCGCCTGTGTCGTTGTCGAGGAATGAGGCAGCGAATCCAATGGTGATGGCGGGCTGGCGGCCCGCTTCCGTTCTCTCTAGAAGTTAAAGATCCCGTGGTAGTAATCGTCGATGCGATCACGGCGTTGGAGTCAGATCCGGCGGATCCGCGAGTGGCTGGCGCTCAGCGCCTCGATCGCGCTGATCCCCTGGACCGTCTATCTCGGATTGACGCTGCCGCAGAGCTACACCGCCCAGCACTGGCAGGCAACCTGGGTCGGCTTTGATCTGTTGTTGCTGGCTTTCCTGCTCGCGACCGCGGCGCTCGGCTTCGCCCGGCATCGCCTGCTCCCGCTGTTCGCGTTTGCGACGGGAGTCCTACTCCTCTGTGATGCTTGGTTCGACATGCTGACCGCGAGGCGCGGTGACTTTGCGGTGTCCGTGCTGACCGCCGTCCTCGGTGAGCTACCGCTGGCGACGGTGTTGATCGGCGGCAGCGTACGCATTGCGCGCTTACAGGCGGCCGGCCCGTCCGGCCGTCGATGGCGGGCTTTCCTAGGGCGCCGTCGCCCCTGGCAGATCCCAACTGATTCGCCTGCTAACCACCGAAATACCGCGGATTCAAATGTTTCCACTCGACTTCAGCGCCGGTGATCGTAGGCTCCGGGCATGCGTTCGCGTTGTTATGCCGTCGGGGTGTTCATCAGCGTTATTGCGACTGGCGTCGCCCCGACGGCGTGCACCAAGAACACGGCCGGACACGCGGCGCCCACCACCAGCGGCGTGGGCAGCTCGCAGATCAGCGCGTCGGCGCCACCGTCGTCGAGCCCGGTGGCTCCAACCGGTCAGCCGGTCGGCACGGCGACGATGAAGGTCAGTGGTGGGAGCGCCCCGGTAACGATCCGTTACCGGATCAACGGGGGTCCGGAACAGACCGAGACCAATGTGTCCCTGCCGTGGGAGAAGCAGTACTCCGTCTACAACGAACTGGAGTCGCAGGTAACGGCCGACGGTGGGGACGTCGCCCTCACCTGCACGATAATCATGGACGGCGACAAGCTCGTGTCCCTCAAAAGCGAACCGCGGCCGGTATGTAACTTCGCCTACTGGGGCTAGCCACCACTCGCGCGCCGGCGACCACGGAGTCAACGGACCACTCGAAAACCCTTCTAACCAGTCCGGCAGAGCGAGAGATCACGTTACAGTCCAGCCGACCGGCAAGCAGAGAGCACGCGGCAACTAGCGGGATCGGCAATGATCACAATCGATGAGTTCTCACGCGTAGTTTCAGAGATCTACGCCTCGTCGATGGATCCAGCGAACTGGACGGTGGCGATGGCCGAAATCAGTCGCGTGCTCGACGCGACGGGCAGCGGCCTCGTGGTCGGCGCGGGCAACGGCTGCTCGGTGATGCTGGGGGCCGGTATGCCGGTGGAGGCAGTCGAGACCTACGGGCAGTATTACTACTCGATCGACTTCATCCTGCATGCCTGCGAGAACAGCCCTACCGGACTGATCCGCGGCGGGCGGGAACTCGTTGCGAACAAAACCAACTCAGAGTTCTACGCCGATTGGCAGAGCCCGTTCGAACTCACCGACGGATTGTTCGTACAACTGTCGCCGGGGCCGACGCCCGTAAGTTTCGCTATCTCAGCGCCGCACCGAAGTGAGCGTTTCGATACCGCCGAACGGGTGCAATTCGTCGGGGCGTTGATACCCCACCTCCAACAAGCCCTTCGTGCCCAAACCCACCTCGCCGAGTTGGGCAAAACTGCAATCGGCGTCACCGAGGTAGTCGACGCCCTCCGGCACGGCGTCGCCATTATCGGAACCACCCGCGCTGTCCTGCATCTCAACTCCGCGGCCGAACGGATTTTCAACGCGGTCGACGGGCTGTGCATCCGCTCGGCCTGCATCGCGGCGACGCGTTCATCAACCAACCAGCACCTGCAGAACAGCATCACCCGGGCCCTTATCGGGCAGCGATGCGGGGCCCGCAACGGCGATTCGCTCGCGTGTGCCCGCCCGTCCGGAAAACGTCCGTACGTCATACATGTGGTGCCGCTCGCCACACCGGCAGACCAGCCCTCGGCGGCGAAAGCATTGGTGATGATCGTCGACCCCGAACAAGAGCACGAACCGCCAAAGATGTTGATAAGGCGTCTTTTCGGGCTCACCAATGCGGAAGCCGATGTGGCGCTGCGGGTCATCAACGGTGAGGGCCTGAAACCAATCGCGGCGGATTTGGCGCTCTCGACGGCGACCGTCAAGACGCACCTGCAGCACATATTCGAAAAGACCGACACCCACCGCCAAGCCGAGCTGGTGCGTCTGCTGCTGGCCATCCTCCTGTAGTCCTCGTCGTCCTCGAGCAGGCCGATCGGTAGTGACTACTGAGACTCGAGCGATGCCTGAGACCACTGGGACCGACTAACCCAAACCATCCCCCGACACCCCACCCGCCGGACACCGATTGTCGGCTCCGTGCCATATCTTGGATCGTCCGAGACCTGATCGATCGAGACGGAGGGCATGTGCTGGACGACGACACCACGCTGTCGCCTGCCGACCTGCTCGAACTCAATCGTGGTCTTCAGGGCTCGCCGACGATCCGCCTGCTGGCCACGCTGAACCTCAACCTGTACGCCACCCTGATGGAGCGGCAGCTCAGCGGCGGTGTGGTCCCCGAGACCGACCTCGTCGTACGCCTCGAGCGCGACCTCGCCGAACTCGATCAGGCCGGCGAGCAATCCGGCCTGGCCCTGATCAAGTCCTGGGCCAGCCAGGGCTGGCTGCACCGCGTCGCCGACCAACGCTGCGGCGTCGAACGCAACCTGTGTTACCTGACCCAAGAGGCGCGCCGAGCGCTCGACTTCCTGCGCGGCATGCGCCGGCAGGACACCATCGCCACCGGCGGCTCGATCAACGGCATCGCATCCCGCCTCAAGCAGGTCGCGCTGCGCGTCGGCAATGACCCCAACCGCATTCGCGCCGGTATCGAAGCCGAAATCGTTGCGCTCCAAACCGAACTCGATGCGCTTGAACAAGGCGTCACCTCGGACGACCACAGCCACGACGTCGACCGCACCGACGCCTACGACGAAGCTCACGCCATCGCCCTGCAGATGGAACGCCTGATCACCGACATCGGCCAGTACGGGACCATGATCGAACGAGCCACCGCCGCCCTCGACGAGCCGATCGACAGCAACGCCGAGTACCGCGACCGGCAGCGACGCATGTACGCCGACTACGAGGCCGCCTGGGACTCCCAGGGCCGCGACTCACACCGCGCCTTCCTGCGCATGATCAACGACCCCGACCAGCGCGCCGAGTTCGAAGCCGACGTCGCCGCCGTCGCCGAGGCCCTCCCCGCCCTCGATCCCGCCCTGCGCAAAGTGATGGCCGGCTTCTTCGAACTGGTCGGCCATCAGATCGACGAGGTGGAACGCATCCAGCAGCGCTGCGCGCAGCGCGTCAAACGGTTCACCGCGTTCGGCACCCTCGAACAGAGCCGTGGCGTGGCCCGTCAGCTCAACGAGGCCATCGGCGCCGCCCGCAACCTGCTCAAAGCATCGCTGACCGACTCCCGGCTGGACATCGAACTCCCCCTGGCCCGCCACGCGTTCAGTTCGGTTGGCGCCCTGAGCTTCCGGATCGGCGATCTGTCCAGCCCGAAGCCCGCTCAGGTCGCCGAGGGCGAGGTCGACCTGACCAGCTTCGCCGCGCTCACCACCCAGGTCGACGCGCCCGCGATGTCGGAGATGATCAACGGCGCAATCGGTTCCGGAACGACACTGTCCCTTCCGGATGCGGTCGCGATGCTCGATTCCGCCTACCTCGGCCACGTCATCGTGCTGTGGTCCTGGGCGCTCAAACAACCGGAATCCGCGCGGGATTCCGAGTCGGTCACGGTCCGCTTTCGGTCCCTGGACGGGCGCGACCGCGAAATGGAGGTGCCGCACTTGATGTTCACCGAGCCGGTTTCCACCCTGCTGGGGGTCACCGCGTGACCGTCGAAGAGACCGTCGACTACAGCGGGTTCTCCGCACTCCCCCAGGTCGACCAGACGGCCCGCGCCCCGCACCAGCGCCGCCCCCGGTTCGACGGCGACGTATCCGAGCTGCCCGACCGCGCCTGCTGGGCGCTGCAGCAGCTGCTGACGCGCCGCTACATCAGTGCCGAAGCCGATCGCGACGTCTACACCTGGGTGCTGGAGTACCGCGCCCAACTGTCGGTCAGACTGTCCGAATTGGATCTTTTGCTGCGCGTCGTCGAGGGCGCCGACGTCGCGTTCGTCGAGCAGGCGCGCTACGAATCCGCCCGGGGCGTAAAGCTTTTGCGCCGTGAGCCGCTGGGCACCTATGACTCGATCCTGGCGCTGCACCTGGCGCAGATGATGCGCGCCTCGGGTGATCAGGCCGTCGTGATCAGCCGCGACGAAATGCACGGGCTGTTCTCCGGCGTGCTCAACGATGTCGACCGCGACGTCGTCACCTTCACCGCGCGCATCGATGGCGCCATCGCGCGGCTCGCGTCGCTGGAGATCTTGCGCAAGACCCGCGACGACGAGGACAGCTACACCGTGAGCCCGGTCATCAACGCCGTCATGACGGCCTCGGTGATCAGCGAGCTGCAGCAGCAGTTCGAGATCCTCCTGGGCGGCGGCGTGCCCGAGGAGGATCTCGATGACGAGGAGGAACGCGAGGATGACTGAACAGTTTCACCTGTCGCGCCTGCAGGTCATCAACTGGGGTGTCTTCGACGGGTATCACTCCATCGGATTCAGTGAAGGCGGCGCGTTGATCGCCGGCGCCTCCGGCAGTGGTAAATCCTCACTGCTGGACGCTATTTCGCTCGGATTTCTGCCGTTCAACCGGCGTAATTTCAACGCCTCCGGCGACAACACCGCTGCCGGGTCGAGCGCGGGCCGTCGAACCGTGGACAAATATGTCCGCGGCGCGTGGGGTCAGCGCAGCGATGCCGGCACCAGCAAGGTCATGTACCTGCGCGGCGACGGCACCGCGTGGTCGGCGATCGCCGTCACCTACCGCAGCAATACGGGCCGCACCGTGACCGGCCTGGTGCTCAAATGGCTCACCGGCGAATCCCGGTCGGATTCTTCGAGCCGGTTCGTGCTGGCCGACGGCGACCGCGATATCGAGAACGTCTGCAACCGCTGGGCCGCAGGCCGCTTCGACGCCGCGGTGTTCAAAGACGACTGGCGGTTCTCCACCAAGGTGGAATCGCAATACCTCGCCCAGCTGTACGCCACCATCGGCATCCGTGCCTCCGACGCCGCGCAGCAGCTGCTCGGCAAGGCCAAATCGCTGAAAAGCGTTGGTGGACTTGAGCAGTTCGTCCGGGAGTTCATGCTCGATGAGCCCAGTAGCCTGAGCCGGTTACCCGAAGCGCTCAAGCAGATCGATCCCTTGGTCGATGCCCGTGAACTGCTGGCCGTCGCGCAACGCAAACGCAAGATCCTCGGCGACATCGAAAAGATCCAGCAGCGCTACGCCTCGGAGTCCTCCGACCTGGGCATCATCGATCTCGTCGACCAGCCGATGGTCCGCGCCTACACCGATCACGTCCGGCTCGCGCAGTGCCCCGCACAGATCGAATCGCTCGACGCCACCATCGATCAGCTCGGCAACGAATACGAAGACGTCACCCGCCAGCTCAATCTTGCCAAGGCCGAGGGTGATTCGCTGAACGCACAGATCAGCGGTTCCAGCACCAGCCTGGGGCCGCTGCAGTCACAGGTGGCCGCCGCCGAGGCGCATGCCGAGCAGGTATCGCGCCGGCGCACCGCCTATGAGTCCATGCTCAACACGCACGGTCTCGAGATCCCGGACACCGCCGATGAATTCTGGAATCTGCGCGAGGAACTCAGCACGCGAGCCACCGAACTGCTGGCCAAACTGGATCGCGGCCGGGAAGCCTCGACCGATGCCGAGTACGCCCAGAAGGTCGCCCGCATCGCCCGCGACGACGCCGCCAGCGAACTCAAACGCGTCGAGCGCGTCGGCTCGGCACTACCGGAGTTCGCGCTCACCATGCGCGAACATATCTGCGCCGCTGTGGGTATCGATCCCGGCGAGCTGCCCTATATCGCCGAGCTGATGGATCTGCGGCCCGAGCAGAGCCGGTGGCGCGTCGCGGTCGAAAAGGTGCTGCGCGGCGTCGGTTTGCGGCTGCTCGTCCCCGACAGTCACTACGCGGCCGTGCTGCGGTTCGTCAACGAGACCAACATGGGTGGGCGACTGCAGCTGCACCACGTCCGCAGCCGGTTCGTCGGCGCGGAGGTCGCCGAGGCCGAGCCGAACACGTTGGCGGGCAAGCTGTTCGTGGTCGACCCGAGCCACGACTGCGCCGCCGAGGCCGCCGACGTCGTCGCCGCCGCCGGCGATCACATCTGCGTCGACACCCCCGATGTGTTCTCCCGGTTCCGGCGCGCCGTGACCGACACCGGCCTGTACAAGGACTCCGAGCGCCTGGCCATCAAGGACGACCGCCGGCCGCTCAAGCAGGCAGACTACATCTACCAGGGCGATGTCGCCGCCAAGGTCGATGCGCTGACCGTGGATCTCGCCAACGCCGAAGAGGCGTTTCGCCGCGCCCGCGGCGTCGCCGACGAGATCGCCGCCGAGCGCCAGCAGTGGCGGGACCGGGCCGCGGCGTTCAAGGCGATCTGCGATCAGTTCGAGCAGTGGACCCACATCGACACCGACACCGCCGACGGGCACGCCGACCGGCTGCGCGAGCAGTTCGAGCTGCTACTGGCCGACAATCCCGACATCGAGGCGCTCACCGCGCGCGCCGAGGAGTGCTGGGAACAAATCCAGGCCCTGATGACCCGCCGCGGCGCCATCCAGACCCGCCGCGACGACCTCGACGGTCGCCGCACCCAGCTGCTCGAGTTGCAGGAACGGCTCGCTCCGGCATTCGTGTCCGAGCCGCTGACCGACCTGCTGAACCGCTACGCCGCCGACGTACCGGTTTCCCTCGACATGCTCAACCCCGAGCCGCACCGCGACGCGGTCTTCACCGCGATCCGGCGCGAACGTGAGCAACTGCGCGAAAGCCGCAGGCGCTCATACGATGAGCTCGCGCGCATCCTCAACACATTCGACACCGCGTTCCCCGACGCGATCCCCAACGACAGCGACGTGTTCGACGAACGCGTGCACGATTACGTCGCGTTGTGCCGCCACATCGACGAGCGGGAACTGCCCGAGGCTTACGAGCGGATGATGCGGCTGGTCACCGAGCAGGCGCCCGACGCCATCCTGACCCTGCACCGCGTCGCCGAGCAGGAGGCCCGCCGGATCAGCGAGCAGATTGAGCGAGTCAACACCGGCCTGGGTGCGGTGGAGTTCAACCGCGGCACCCGGCTCACGTTGCGCGCCACCTCGCGCAGCCTGGCCGCGGTCGCCGAACTCACCGAGATCGTGCGGGCCATCTCACGGCGCATCGCCGAGGTCAGCCTCGGCGACAAGCAGGCCATTCTGGACCAGTACGCCGACATCCTGCGGCTGCGCAACCGGTTGGCGTCGACCGCACCGGAAGACAAGGCCTGGACCCGCGACGCCCTCGACGTCCGGAACCGGTTCACCTTCGACTGCGCCGAATGGGATGTCAGCAGCGACGAGCTGATCCGCACCCACAGCAACGCCGGCGACAACTCCGGTGGCGAGCAGGAGAAGCTGATGGCCTTCTGCCTGGCCGGAGCGCTGAGCTTCAACCTGGCCAGCCCCGAAAGTGCCGACAACAAACCGGTTTTCGCCCAGTTGATGCTCGATGAGGCGTTCTCCAAGTCCGACCCACAGTTCGCCCAGCAGGCTCTGCAGGCGTTCCGCAAGTTCGGCTTCCAGCTCGTCATCGTGGCGACCGTGCAGAACGCCACCACCATCCAGCCCTACATCGACAGCGTGGTGATGGTGTCCAAGCGCGAGGCCACCGGCCGCAACTCCCGCCCGGTGGCGACCGTGAGCACGAAGACGATCACGGACTTCACCGCGCTCCGGCACGAGATGCGGACGTCGGCCGCGCTGGTCCCCGCCGCGGTGTGACGCCCTCAGCGGAGACGAGGCACCTACCGCGAGCACCTTTTTGGGATCGGTAGCCGAGCAAAAAAAGTAAGACTTTCGCATGCTTTCGGCGTTGAATGCCTGATAGCAGCGAAAGGATGATGCTGTGGGCACTTCCCGGACCCTGAGGAATGTTGTTGGCGCGGCCCTGTTGTCGGGTGGCGTCGCGGTGGCCGGAATGGGGCTCGCGCTCAGTTGCGCACAGGCCCAGCCCGCCCCGGTGCCGCGGACACCCGGCCTGCTGGCACAAGACGGGCCGGTACCGCCCGGAGCGAGCGGGCCCTACACCTGTTGCCCGGAAGACCAAAAGACCAGGCTGCACCCCCAGACCGGCCGTGGATGTCCGGGGACGCAAGTCAACTGGGACGCGAGTCAATGCCACACCTGGTACGGCGTCGTCTGGGGGCATGGCAATGCGGCACCGGGTATTTGGGAGGGTGGCCCGCCGCCGCCCGAGGCGACCCGGAAGCCGTGGTGCGGATTTCCCTTCATGTGTTCAGGAACCCCGTGAGCCCGGGCTGACGGCCCAAGAGCCGGCAGCGCGAAGTCATCGAGGCACACGCACCGCGAGGTAGTACTCGGGGCGGCGCTTGTGATCGACCGTATAGCTGATGGCCTCCGCGGTGCCCTGCGCATCGTAGGCCAACCAGCGTTCCGTTCGCTGGCGCTCGAATTCGGTCCAGGACGCTACGGTGAACCTCTCTACGAACGAATCCGGTTGTCCCACACTCTGATACAGCTGCCAGCTGTGGCCACCCGTGCGCAGCCTGGACCGTCTGACCGCGCTCATCGCCGTCACGAAGTCTTTGAGGTTGTCGGCCGAGACTTGATAACGGACGGTTACCAGCACCGGCCCATCGTCGGGCGACGGTTCGAACACCAGCCTCGGCACCGGCAAGGTCGACGAAACGTCGACGACGTTCACCTTGCCGGTCGCCGGGCGCAGCGGAAGCGGCACGACGCTGACGGCGACCGCCCCCAACACGGCGGCGGAGCAGATCAGCGCGACGTCGGGTCCCTCCCGCGTGGCGATGACCCCCCAGACGTACGAGCCGATCGCTTGAGAACCGGTGAACACCAGCAGATAGATCGACAGCGCACGGGCCCGAACCCACCGCGGCAACGACAGCTGCGCGGCCGCGTTGAGCGTGGTCAACGTGATCAGCCACGCCATTCCCGACAGAACCAGAAACGGCGCCGCTGCGGCGAACGGTAGCCACACCACGGCCGGCGGAGCCAGCGCATAGGCGGCCGCGCACGCCGCCAACAGAGTGTTATCCGAGAACCTGCGATGCAGTGGCGTGGCCGCAGCCACAGCCAGGACCGCGCCGAAACCGATGGCGCCCAATGCGACACCATAACCGCTCGCTCCGGACTCCCACCGCTGCGCGGCGGCAACCGGCAGCAGCGCCAACAGTGCCGATGCGGGGAAGAGGAAGAGCGCGGCGCGCAGCAGAATCCGGCGGAAGATGGGCCCGTTGCGGACGTATTGCAGTCCGGTGAAGATGGCTTGGCTCAGGCGTTCGCGCTCCACGGGCGCGGGCTGCACGGACCGCTGCCACGTCATCAGGGCGACGATGATGCCCGCGAACGATACGGCGTTGATGGCGAAAACCGCCGCGGGGCCCACCATTGCGACAACGACGCCACCGATCGCGGGCCCGACCGCGCGGGCGATGTTGACCGAAACGCTGGCCAGCGTTGCCGCGGCGGTGATCTGCTCGCGCGCGACCACCTCGGGTTGGATCGCCTGCCATGCGGGGGCGGTGAGCGCGGAGGCGCAACCAATGGCCACGGTGAACGTCAACAACGATGCCGGGCTCAGCCGACCGAGGTAGGCCACCAACGCCAGCGCCAACGTCATCAGGACCGCGTAGGACTGCAGCACCATGAGGAGGCGGCGCCGATCAAACAAATCGGCGAGGGCCCCGGCGAACAATCCCAACAACAGGGTCGGACCCAGACTCGCCGTCTGAACCAGGGCCACGATGACGTCACTGCTCCGGGCTTCCACCAAGAACCATTGGGCGGCGACGATCTGCATCCAGGTGCCGATGTTGGACGCGAACTGCGCAATGAACAATGCGCGAAATACGCGATTGCGCAATGGCGCCCAGGTCGACGGTCGCATACCGTCAGCGCGATCTTGCTCCCGAGTCACCATGGAACGAGGTTCAACGCCTTTCGCGCGCCGTGAAAGAGTTCGAAGTCTACCGCCGTCGCCGTGTCACCGCCTGCTGAGCGCGCTCGCGACGCAAACTCCCTCACCCGTCAACGGTGCGGCAGCCAACACCGCATCGACGTTGCGGGACTTATGTTTTCGTGATCCGAGAGTGTGTGTCAGCCGGCCGGCGGCACCGCGGGCGGACGGCATTCGTTAGAGCCTGGATCCCACCACCAGCCGTTGTCACACGCGAGCGGTTGCGGCCCGACACCGAGGGGTCGGCACACATTGCCCGTCGGGTCCCACCACTGGCCCGGGTCGCAGGCCAAGGGTTGCGGCCCGACTCCGAGCGGTCGGCAGACCTTGCCGGTCGGGTCCCACCACTCGCCGTCTCCGCAGTCGGCCTTACTCACCGCGGGCGTCATGATCGTCACGGCCGCCATGGACGCGAACGCCAACATGACGATGACTACACACTGGCGAATGAACGTCCTCATCGAGGGCCTCCCATCGTTGTTTCAACATCGAACCCAGCACTGTGCATGCCGGTCAAGAGCATTTTCTGCGATCGAGCGGCGAGGGTGGCGAATTTTCGCGATGAATTTGGCGCCGTCCACCGGTCAGACCTTCCAGGCGGACAAATCGAGAGCAAAGCTGGAGACATGACCACGAAAAACACGGCGTTGCCGCCGGTCGCCGATCACCACAGCTGGCGTGCCGCGCTGGACGAATTACGCAAACGCGAGAAGGCGGCCACCCGCGAACTGGATGCGATCGCCGCCCAGCGGCGGCGGCTGCCGATGGTGGAACTGCCCGACTACACCCTGATCGGTGCGGACGGTCCAATCCGGCTGGCCGACGTCTTCGACGCCCGATCGCAACTGATCGTCTACCACCACATGTGGTCCGACGGCGCGCAGTGGCAGTGCGGCGGATGCACGGGTTTCACCTCGCAATTCACCCGCCTGGAGTTTCTCGCCAACTATGACGCCCGGTTCGTCATCGTCACCAACGGACCGATCGAGGAAGCGCTCGCGTACAAGCACCGAGTCGGCAATCGCATGGACTGGTATTCGTCATCGCAGAGCACGTTTGCCGCCGACATGGACTCGCCGCCGGGCGGTGGTTTCGGGGTCAATGTGTTCTTGCGCGACGGCGACACGGTGTATCGCACGTGGCATACGAACGGGCGAGGCACCGAGCAGCTCAGTCACTCCTTCGGGCTGATCGACATTCTGCCGTGGGGCCGCCAAGAGGAATGGCTCGATTCGCCCGAGGGTTGGCCTTCGCGGCCCACCTATTCGGGATGGCTCGACTCCCCCGACATCGCCGCCGCGTACGGAGGGGACAAATCATGAGCGCCGCCGAACGGTACGTCGTCACCCGCACCATCGCCGCGACGCCGGCGGAGGTTTTCGCGGTCCTGGCCGATCCATCCCGTCACCGGAACACCGAGCCGACCGACTGGGTCCGCGACGCGGTGGACACCGCGCCGATCACCGCCGCGGGACAGATGTTCGCGATGAACATGTACCTCATGCAGGCGGGCGGCGATTACGTCACGTACAACCTGGTCAATGTGTTCGAGCGGGACCACGCCATCGGCTGGCTGCCCGGGATCCTCGACGATTCGGGGAACCACACCCCCGGCGGTTGGTTCTGGCGTTACGACCTCGCCCCGAACGGTGATCGCACGGACGTCACCCTCACCTACGACTGGAGCGGCACGCCGCAGGCGTTCCGGGACCGCGTCGGCCAGATGCCGATTTTCGCTGAGGATTACCTCGCCGAGTCGCTGGCCACTCTTGAGGGGACGGTCGCGAGCTGAGCAGTCAGCTCCCTACTCCCCCACTCCTACACCACGTTTCGCGCCGCGGCTTACGCTGGATCGCGCCTCCGCAGGCGGGCGGGCGTCGGCGACCGCGGCGTGCTCGCCCGTCCACCTCGGACCCGCCGGAGCCGACGCGGGCCAGCCGTCAGGGAAATGCTAAATCGGTTGTGGGACAGGGGCATAGACGACCATCTCGACTACTGAAATAAGGCGTATCATGCGGGCGCCTGTCGGGTCCGCACCGTTTCCCCTTCGACACGGACGCCGACAGGGCGCACACTTGTCGAATGGAGGTACGTCATTTCATCGCCGTTGCGCTGACCGCACCACCTCTGGCCGCGTGATGGGGTCCGGGCCGGGCCCTACGCTGAACGGGCTGTCGGACATACGCGCGTTCTTTCACACGAACAAGGTGCCGCTGTACTTCATCTCGCCGACGCCGTTCAACCTGCTCGGCGTTGACCGATGGATACGAAACTTCTTCTACCTGACCTACTTCGACTCTTTCGAGGGCACACACTCGCGCGTGTTCGTGCCCCGGCGGCGCGACCGCCGGGATTTCGACTCCATGGACGAGGTGTGCAGCCACCTGCTGTCCGATTCCGAGACGCTCGAGTTCATCGCGGGTAAAGGCCCCGGTGGCAAGTGCTGCTTTGTGATGCTGAACGAGGAAATCCAGGCCCTCGCGCGGTCAGCTGGCCTCGAGGTCATGCATCCGCCAATCGAGCTGCGCCAGCGCCTGGGCTCCAAGATCGTCATGACGCGTCTGGCCAACGAGGCGGGTATACCGAGCGTGCCGCACGTGATCGGACGGGCCGGCTCCTACGACGAACTACTGGCGCTCGCCCAGAGCGCCGGACTGGGAGACGACCTCGTCATCTCGGTCGCTTACGGCAACGCCGGCAGCGGCACGTTCTTTGTGCACGGTCAGCGCGACTGGGACGAGCATGCGGGTGACCTGACCTCGCAGCAGGAAGTCAAAGTCATGAAGCGCATCCGCAACGTCGAGGTGTGCCTCGAGGGCGCGGTGACCCGGCACGGCACCGTGGTCGGCCCCGCGATGACGAGCCTCGTCGGTTATTCGGAGCTGACTCCGAGCCGGGGCAGCTGGTGTGGCAATGACATCTGGCGCGAGGTGCTGCCGCCCGCGCAGACCCACGCGGCGCGGCAAATGGTGGCAAAGCTGGGCGACGTCATGCGCCGCGAGGGTTACCTCGGCTACTTCGAGGTGGACCTTCTGCATGATCTGGACTCCAACGAGCTGTACCTCGGCGAGGTGAACCCCCGCCTGTCCGGCGCCAGCCCGATGACGAATCTGACCACCGAGGCCTACGCCGACATGCCGCTGTTCCTCTTTCATCTGCTCGAGTACATGGACGTGGAGTACGAGCTCGACATCGATGAGATCAACTCGCGCTGGGAGCGCGGCTATGGCGAGGACGAGGTCTGGGGCCAGGTGATCATCACGGAGACGTCACCGGATATCGAGCTGTTCACCGCGACGCCTCGCACCGGGGTATGGCGCATCGACGACGACGGTCGAGTCTCCTTTTCGCGGACCGCCAACGACTGGGCCACGCTGCTCGACGGCTCCGAGGCCTTTTACATGCGGGTCGCGGCGCCTGGCGACTTGCGTTCGGAGGGAGCCCAACTGGGCGTGCTCGTCACTCGCTCGCACCTGCAGACGGACGACTATAAGCTCAGCGAGCGCTGCCAGCGCTGGGTCAAGGGCATGAAGGCGAAGTTCGTCTCCACGCCCCTGACGCCGGCCGCGCCGATCGTCTCCCGGCTCGTCGCACGAGCGTGAAAGGCGCCCCGGCGGGTCTCTCTCTGGACAACTGGCTGTCGGCGCCCTACGCGCAGTGGTCCTTCCAGCACGTCGAAGACTTCGTGCCGACCGTGGTGATCTCGCGCGGGACCGGGCCGGTCGCGGCATTGCCCTCGACCCCTTATCCCTTGGCCGAGATACCTCTGGTCAGCGCGGGCGAGGTCGCCACCACCGTGGGCGGGGTGATGGCCACTACCGCGACGGACGGATGGGCCGTCGCACACCGGGGATCGTTGGTGGCCGAGGAGTATCTCGGCGGCATGGGCGCACAGACCCGGCATCTCGTGTTCTCGGTGAGCAAGTCGGTGGTGGGGGCGGTCGTCGGATCGCTACACGAGAACGGTGCGATCGCCCTCGATGCGCCGGTCACGAAATATATTCCGGCACTGACGAATTGCGGCTACGCGGGTGCGACGGTGCGTCACCTGCTGGACATGAGGTCGGGCATCGGCTTCTCGGAGAATTATCAAGACCCGAGTGCGGAGATACATCTTCTCGACCAGGCGATGGGCTGGGCGCCCAGGAACAGTCCCGATGCCCCCGCAACGTTGCAGGAATTCCTGTTGACCTTGCGGCAGAAGTCCGCCCACGGCGGCCCGTTCGAATATCGTTCGTGTGAAACCGATGTGCTCGGCTGGATCTGCGAGGTCGCCGCCGGCCGGCGGATGCCCGAACTGATGTCGGAACTCCTCTGGAGCCGCGTCGGCGCCCAATGCGATGCCACCCTGGCCGTCGACCCGGTGGGGACCGCGTTCTTCGACGGCGGCATCAGCGCTTGTCTCACCGACATGATCCGATTCGGTTCGCTGTTCTTGCGCGACGGTGTTTCGTTGACCGGCAGGCAAGTGGTGCCGGCGGCGTGGATCGCGGACACCCTCGACGGCGGGCCCGACTCGCGCCAGGCGTTCGCCGCCAGTCCCGACGACAACGAAATGCCCGGCGGGATGTACCGCAACCAGATGTGGTTCCCCTATCCGGGCAACGACGTCGTGTTGTGCCAGGGCATGTGCGGTCAGATGATCTACGTCAACCGCCGCGTGGAACTGGTCGCCGCAAAGCTGTCCACCCAACTGGACTCGCACGAACCGCACATGCTCGACACGTTGCGCGCATTCGATGCGGTGGCACGCGAATTGGCTTGACCGCTTGGCCCGCCGGTGCACGCCGCGAATTTCGGCGAGCCGCTGCTGCGAACTTTGGCTATTCTGCTGTCTGTCTTGCTCTGCAGCGGCACAGTTTTGGCGGCCTTCATCGCGCCGCCAAGATCGGAAGGGAATCACATGCCCTCACCTCGAAGGCCGGCCGGAATCGCTGTCCCCGTCATGGTTGCCGCTGCATTGATGAGCAGTGCCGGCATCGCATGCGCGACCCCCCAAGACGATGCGTACCTCGCGCAATTGCGCGCCGTCGGCCTCACCTGGCCGCCGAAGACGGAAGAGGCACTGATCGCCGAGGCGCACGACGTGTGTTACGACCTCACTTGGGGCTGGACGCCGCAACAGATCGCCGACGACCTGCACGCCCGCTTGGACACCAAGGGCGTGACGCTGCTAGACGTCGGAAGCCTGGTCAACGCCGCGCATTCGATCTATTGCCCCGGCAACGTGTGTGACGCCCCGAGTCTTTGCACCTGACAATCAGGGCGTTTTCCGCGCGTCGCGTCGTCGCGGCATGCGGGACTCCCGGTAAGGGGCGCATCAACTGGCCTGTAGCGTGACGGCGGTGAAGTCCTCCCGGATGTATTCCTCCGTCGCGCTCGCGGCTTGCGTCGCGGCAACCGTCATGGCGTTCGCCGGCGCCGGCACGGCCACCGCGGCCGGCTCGTGCCCCACCGCGGCGCCGCAGAACGGTGGTACGCCCGACTGGACATTGAGTGGCACCACCGGCAGCGTCGCGGTAACCGGCTCCACGGATACGACCGCTCCGCTGGTGAACGTGACCGCACCGTTCAGCGTGAGCCAGACCCAGGTGCATACGCTGCGCGCCGGAGACGGGCCGGTGGTGTCCAACACCGCCCGGGTTTCGGTGTGCTACATGGGCGTCAACGGACGGGACGGGTCGGTGTTCGACAGCAGCTACCAGCGCGGCGCCCCGGTCGACTTCCCGCTGACCGGAGTCGTGCCGGGCTTCCAGAAGGCCATCGCGGGGCAAAAGGTCGGGTCGACGGTCGCCGTCGCGATGGTCCCCGCCGATGGCTACCCCCAAGGGCAGCCCAGCGCGGGGATCCAGCCCGGCGACTCGCTGGTGTTCGCGATCAAGATCCTCAACGCCACGGGTTAGCTCGAATCCCCTGTGCCGTAAGTCATTCGCCTAACGGCGCGAACATGAGCGCGGGGTCTATGCCGAGTTGTCGGGCGACGTGAGTGGTGTCCCAATACTCACGCCAGTGCGCGATCGCACCCTCGCGCACCTCGAAGAGCGCCGTGACGTGGAACGTGACCGCGACGCCGTTCATAGCGTTCACGTCGACCCGCTCGACGATGACGGTGTCGCCGTCGGAGACGATCGTCCGGATTTCGCTGCCCTCGATCATGCCCGTCGACAGGGTGTTGTGCTTCTCGAGTTCCGCGCGCGCCGCGTCACGTCCGCGGACGACCGGTGAGAGCGGCACGTGAAGTTGCCAGACGAAGTCCTCGGCCATGAGGGACGTCATGGCGTCGATGTCCATGCTCTGGCCGTAAGCGGCATGTATAAAATCGACCACGATCTTTTCGTTGTTGTTTTTGGTCGCAACACTTTTCGCCATCGCACTGTCCTTTAAGGCCGGTCACGGTTCGTTATTCGTCGAACTGTAGATGGCCGCCGCTCGATTAGGCACTGATATACGAATCGCTTAGCGAGAGTTCAGGGTCGGCGCAGCGTGATGATGGTGACGTCGTCGTCGGTATGGCCCGATGCCATCGCCGTCCAGATTCCGGTCGCCCCGATGTCGCCGGCCCGCCCGAGGTTTTCGGCCAGCAGGTCGAGGCCGTCGTCGATCGATTCACCGCGACGTTCCACGAGGCCGTCGGAGAACAGCACCATGCCGTGTTCGGGTTCGACGGTGAAGGTGCTGGGTGCGTATTTCACGCCCTTGACGCCGATGGGTGGCGAGAGCTTGATCGGTGCCGGTACCGCCGGCGCCGAGGAGTTCGTCAGGTACGGGATCAAGTGACCGGCGGACGCCGCCTCCACCCGGCCCGAGCCGAGATCGACCCGCGCGGCGATGACGGTGGCGAACGCGCCGCGCAGCATGTGCAGGCAGAAATCGTTGAGCTGCGCCAGCGCCTCGGCCGGTGCGGCGCCGGCGAACAATTGCGCCCGCAGGGCGTTGCGGAGCGCGGCCATGGTTCCGGCCGCGGCGATGCCGTGCCCGGCGACGTCGCCGATCAGGACGATCAGCCGGCCGTCGCGGAGCTCGAACGCGTCGTACCAGTCGCCGCCGACGTTGTCGCCCGCCGCCGGCTCGTAATGCGCCGACAGTTCCCAACTTTCGAGCGCCGGGATCGACTCGGGCAGCAGGCTACGCTGTAGCGTCTCGGCCACCCGCAGCGCTCCGCGCGTGCGGCGGTACAGCGACTCGACCAGGTGGCGCCGCAACGATCCCGCGGATTCGGTCTCGCTCAGCGACCACGGCTCGCTGCGCTGGTGGACGATCTCGCGCCACCGGTCGAACGATTTGCGCGGGCTGAGGCGAAGTTGGTCGCCTTCGCTGACCGCGATCGCCTTGTTGTACGGGTCGCCGCCCCAGTCGACGGAGCGCAGCACCTCTCGCCGGAACCAGATGGCGTATTGCCCGTCAGGCAGGTTGAGCACCAACGCGCCGGCGGCCACCCGGGGGTCGAGGTCGAGCTCGGGTAGCGCGCTCGACAGGCACTCGCTGCTCGCGATGTCGTCGTCCACGTCACGCGCCCAGGCGGCGACGGCCGCCACGATGTCCGCCGGTGGAACCGCGCCACGCATCCGCAGATCGCCCCCGACGTCGATGACCACGCCGTCGGCGGGCACGAGGTCGAGCAGGTCGGGCGCGCCGAGCAGCGCCTCCGACAGCGGTTCGCCGTCGTCCAGCGTGGCGGCGAGGAGCTTGGCCAGCACGGCCTGCGCGGCCAACCGCTTGTGCAGTTGCTCGTCCTCGAACCGATCGACGAGTCGCAGCGACAGCGTCGAACCGAGGAATTCGGCCGCCGCCCGGGTGCCGAACGGCGGCAGGTGCGGACCGGCGTAATGGTGGCAGGCGATCAGCCCCCACAGCCGCCCCTGCCGCAACAACGAGATCGACATCGACGCGTGCACACCCATGTTCTGCAGATATTCGACATGGATGGGCGACACGCTGCGCAACGTGGCATACGTCAGATCCAGCGGCGTGTTGGTCACCGGGTCGATGGTCGGCACCAGCGGCGCCGGCGTGTAGTCGACGTCGGAAATCAGCCGAATCCAGTTCTTCTCGTACAGAGCGCGCGCCTGCGCCGGGATGTCGGTCGACGGGTAATGCAGGCCGAGGAAGGAGTTGAGGTCGTCGCGCCTGGCCTCGGCCACAACCTCGCCGTTGTATTCCTCGTCGTAGCGGTACACCATGACCCGGTCGAAGCCGGTCAGGTCGCGGACGGCGCGCGCGGCGGTCGCGTACAGCTCGGTCAGGGTGGAGGCTCGGTTCAACTCCTCCACCGCGCCGCGGACCGCCTGATAGGTGTTCGGGAAGGAGAACGGCCGCTCGCCGTAGGCGATCTCGAGCTCCACCAGCAGCACACCGCCCGGCTCGCGGTGCAGGATCGCGTCGAAGGCGCGCGGCTCGCCGGCGACATCGATGGTGAGCTCGAGCGGGTTGTTCTGGCGCAGGCTGCCGAAGGTCGCCGCGGACTGCTCGATGCGGGCGGCTTGTTCGGAACCGATCAGCACCGACAGATGCCGGCCCAGGACGGTGTCGACGGGACAGCCGAGCAGCCCGGCGACGTTGGCGCTGACCTGGCGCACCTCGAACGCGGGCTCACGCACCACCGCGAGCACACCGCGCGGCTGGATGCTGCCGGGGATGTGGATCGGCTCACGCGCGCAGTTGTCCAGGTCGATCGGGGTGCCGACCGGCACGAGATCGTCGATCGGCTGATCCGCGGGTGCCGATGGCCGGACGAACCGCTCGTCGTCGGTCACGCGAGCGGCTTTGTCGGATTGATGAGGGGTAGCAGCCAGACCTCCAAACTATCAATGTGTGTCGCCATTCTGGCTCAGGTCAGCCGCGGTTCGCATTTCCAAGCGGATTTGCCCGGCACTGATTCGCATCCGCCGCGGCTACCCGCCCCGCCGCGATCACCAATGTAATCTGAGCAGGTCATGTGCTCGATCGCCGTCCCAGCAAGCCGCCGCCTTTCGGCCGCGATGAAGGATGGCTCGGCGGCCGAACATGATGCCGCCGAGCAGAGCCCGTTCATGTCCGAACTGCTCGCCGGACGGATTGGGGCGGCGGGCTATTCCGACTACCTGTTGCGGTTGCGCGTGGTGTACGCCGCCCTCGAGGACGCCGTGCGGGCCCGCCGCGATGACTCGATGGTTGCCGCCGTGTACGACCCCGCGCTGGAGCGCCTGACGGCTATCGATGCCGACCTCGAACATTGGCTGCCCCGGGGTGCCGCACGCGACGTCGACTCCCCCGCGGCGGCGGCCTACGCCGAGCGGCTCGGCGCGCTCACGTGGGGTGGGGCGCTGGTGGCCCACCACTACACGCGTTATCTCGGGGATCTCTCCGGAGGCCGGGGAATCGGCAAGATCCTGGATCGCACATTCGATCTGGGCGGTGCCGGCCTTGCGTTCTACGACTTCCCGGTGCGGCCCAAACCCTACAAAGACGCCTATCGCGCTCGCCTCGACGCCCTTCGCGCCGACACCGGCGAAATCGATCGCATCGTCGGTGAGGTGAAGTTCGCCTTCGGCCTGAACCAGGCCATCTTCGATGAATTGGCCGACAGCGTCAGACTTGGTTGAATCCGCCGTCGGCGGTGACCGTGGATCCGGTGCTGAAGCTGGACAGATCGCTGGCCAAAAACACTGCGGCATTGGCGATCTCGGTGGGATCGGCGAAGCGGCCCAGCGGGATCGTGGCGATGCGTTCGGCGCGGAACTCTTCGATCGAAGCGTCGGGGTCCGTCTGCGCGGCCAATGCGTTGCTTCCCGGCGTGGCCGTGGAGCCTGCCACGATCACGTTTACCCGGATGTTGCGGTCGGCGAGTTCGTTGGCCCACGCACGGGCCAGTGACCGGACGGCCGCCTTGGTGGCGGCGTAGATGCTGAGCCCGGCGCGGCCCCGGTCGGCGGTGGTGGAGCCGGTCAGGATGATGGAGGCGCCGTCGTTGAGCAGCGGCAGCGCTTTCTGCACGGTGTAGACGACGCCCTTGATGTTGGTGGTCAGCAGCGCATCGAGATCGTCGTCGGTGATCTCCCCGAGCCGCGCCACCCTCGTCGACCCGGCGTTGGCCATCACGATGTCGAGACCGTTGCCGGCGGCCGCGACCTCGGCGTAGAGCCGGTCCAGGTCCTCCGGTCTCCCGACGTCACCGCGCACTGCGGTGGCACGCGGGCCCAATTTGCTTGCCGCATCGACGAGTTCGGGCTGCCGCCGCCCCGTGATGAAGACCCGGTCGGCGCCTTCGTCAAGGAACCGCTGCGCGGTGGCCAGCCCGATCCCGGAGTTGGCGCCGGTGATGACGGCGACCTTGTTGTCGAGCAATCCCATTCGGTTCTCCTGAGGGGCGCGTCCGGTGTGGAGTTCTGTTCCCCCGGCTATCCTTGCTTCGCGCGCTGCCAGATCAGGCGTCCGTTGCGGAGCTTGCCCTTGATGAGCACGGGCTCGGCGGGGCCGAGCTGCAGGCGGTCATCGCCGACTTGCGCTGCGCGGTACTGCGTTCCGCCGATCCAGTTGGGTAGCAGGCTGACGTCGACGTGGTGGGCGATCACGCCGTCGTCGAGAACGCTGTACGGGCCTGCGTAGGCCAGATAACCCCTGGCCGCCGCGGCCAATTCGTCGTCCGTGGCGATCTGAAGATCACCGCGGACGATCGGCGGGCGGTCCGCGCGCATGAGCTGGGCGGACATGTAGCCGTCGGCGGTGTACATGATGATGCCGCGGGCGTCGGTTCCCAGCGGATAGCGCACGTTCGAGCCATCCACGTCGGAGCTCTCGTAGGACTCCAATGTCCAGGCCCCGACGAGGTACTCACGTAGATCCTGCGTGGTGAGTGTGGTCATCGTTGGCGCCCCTCCGTGATGTGCTGTGACCGCTTGACCGTGTCGATCGCGGTATCGGAATACGCCCGCCGTCGACGCATCGATAATGCCGCGCATTACCCGCCCCAACGCCATCGCCCCCCGCGTCGCCTCTGACAACGGGCGGCGTCGCCCGACAGATTCGCACCCGAACTAGAGTCTGCGGCATGATCGCCGCTCGGGTCCTGTCGCCGTGGCCGGTGCGCCGCCCGCCGCGTGCAGCCGGTAAATCCGGACGCTAGGCCCGGTACAGACGCGTGGCGGCCCTGGCGCTGGCGCTTGCCGGACTGGCGTTTCTCGACTCGCTCAATGTGCTCAACGTCGGAGTGGTCTCGGCCGTCATCTTCGACAGCCGGCTGGGTCGCCGGTCACCGATTCCCGGCGCCCTGAGCTACATCGCGGGCGTGTTCGCGGTGACGACCGCTTTCGGCGTGTGCACCGTGCTGGGCATCGGCTTCGTCACCGAGGTGCTCGACTTTCACCTGACGCCGGCAATTCGCTTCCGGGGCGAACTGCTGTTGGGGATCGTCCTGATCGGTCTGGCCTACTTCCCGCTGACCGCGCAGTCATCGGCGCCCGGCTGGGCGCTGGCGGCGCTGCGGCAACGGCCGTGGCTGCTCGGATTCCTGGGGCTGGCGGTGGGCAGTGGCCAGGCCCCGACCGCCGTCCCCTACCTCACCGGTTTGGCGATGCTCGTCGCGCTGCACCCACGACCGCCGCTCTGGCCACTGGTCATCATCGCCTACTGGGCGATCGCCCTGTCGCCGCCGCTGCTGATCCTTGCCCTCTCGATGAGGAAAACCATGCGGGCCAAGCGTATTCAGCGCGCGATCGTCCGTACGCTCACCCGCTACGGGCCGATGTCGGTGCGGCTGTTGTTCCTGGTTTTCGGAACCGGGCTCATCGCCGATGCACTCGTCAATCACAGCGCCCTGTGGTGACGCGCCACAGCTTCTCATCTGTTGCACAGCGATCCGGATTATCTTGTCGCGTGTGACTGATCGTCGAGAGCGCGCGATGTCCTTCGGTTCGATCGCCGAGAATTACGACGGGCTGCGGCCGCACCCGCCGCAGCAGGCGGTGGACTGGTTGTTGCCATCCGGCTGTGAGGTGGCCGTCGACGTCGGTGCGGGCACCGGGTTGTTCACCCGCACGCTCGTCGGCCGGGTGGCGCAGGTCGTCGCCGTCGAGCCCGATGCGCGGATGCGCGCAGTGCTGGCCGAGCGGTCTCCCGGGGTTCGCGCCGTGGAGGGCAGCGGCGAGGCGATTCCCCTGCCCGACGATTCCGCGGACGCGGTGTTCGTCTCATCGGCATGGCACTGGATGGACCCCGAACGAGCGGTGCCGGAGATCGGCCGGGTATTGCGTGACGGCGGGCGATTCGGACTGATCTGGACCAGTCGGGATCGCGACGTCGACTGGGTCCGCGACCTCGAGGTGTTGCCCAAGGACGACACGTCCGAACTGGATGCACCCGACCGCTTCCGCCGGCGGCACGAGAACGTCGTCCTGCCCGATCCGCAGATTTTCCACAACGTCGCGCGGGAGACGTTCGGGTTCGTGCGGACCATGAAGATCGACGACGTCGTCGCGATGCTCGGCACCTACAGCCGGGTGATCATCGCCTCTCCGGATGACCGCGCGCAGCGGCTCGACAGCGCCCGAGCCGTCCTGGCCGAGCGTTTCCCCGGCGCGCAAACCATCGACATCCCGATGCAGTCCCGGTGCTGGCGCGCCGACCGGATCGCCCGCGGCCGCTAGCCGCCGCGCTGGGGTCGGGTTTCTGCCGAATGCCGTAGACAGGCACGGGGTTAAGCGCGTAACTTCTGCCGCAACCAGCCCGGCGAGGAGGAGACGCATGACGGTGCAATCCGTACTGGACGAGGTTCGGGAACGCCCCGGTACCGGTGACGTGATCCCGATCTTCGATCCCTCCACCGAGGAGCAGATCGGCTCGTTCACCGACTGCGGCACCGAAGCCGTCGACGAGGCGGTTGCGCGCGCGAAAGCCAGCGCGGAGTCCGGGATCTGGTCCGGCAAGCCCGATTATGAGCGGGCCAAGATCCTGTGGCGCGTCGCCGACCTGATCGACGAGAACGCCGAGCTGCTCGCCGAGCTCGAAATGCTCAACGCCGGAATGTATCCCGCTCAGGCGGAGATGCAGGTGAAAATCGGCGCCGAGTGGTTCCGCTATTACGCCGGCTGGTGCACCAAGATCGACGGCATCGCGCGGGATGTGAACACCGGCGGCCTGACCGGCGTCGACTCGCACATGCACACCTACACGGTGCGCGAGCCCTACGGCGTGGTCGGGCTGATCTTCCCGTGGAACGGGCCGGTGTTCAATTTCTGCGCGAAGCTCGCGCCGGCGCTGGCGGCGGGCTGCAACAGCGTGGTCAAACCTGCTGAGGAGACGCCTCTTTCGGCGCATGTCCTGATGCGCCTGCTGGCCGAGGCCGGGGTGCCCGACGGGGTGGCCAACCTGGTCAACGGTTACGGGCACACCGCCGGCGCGGCCATCACCGCGCACCCCGACGTGGAAAAGGTCGCCTTCACCGGCTCGACGGAGGTCGGCCGCGCGATCGTGCATGCCTCGGCGGACAGCAACCTCAACAAGGTCACCCTGGAGCTCGGCGGCAAGTCGCCGGTGCTGATCTTCGACGACGCGAAGCTGAAGAAGGCGATCCCGATGTCGGCGTTCGGCACCTTCGTCCACTCGGGACAGGCGTGCGTGTGCGGTTCCCGCATTCTCGTGCAGCGCGGCGTCTACGACCAGGTTGTCGAGGGCATGGCGATGGTCGCCAACGCCATGAAGATGGGCGGCCCCAAAGAAGAGGGCACCATGAGCGGCCCGCTGATCAGCCAGAAGCAGCTCAATCGCGTGCTGGGTTACCTCGAGCAGGGCAGGTCCGACGGCGCGAAGATCGTCACCGGCGGACACCGGCTCGACCGCAAGGGCTATTTCGTGCACCCGACGGTCGTCACCGACGTCGACCCCGACACCAGCCGGCTGTTCCAGGAGGAGATCTTCGGGCCGGTCGTCACGATCCTGCCGTTCGACGACGAGGACGAGGCCGTCGCTCTGGCGAACAACAGCACCTACGGGCTGGCCGCCACGGTGTGGACCAAGGACCTCGGCCGCTCCCACCGACTGGCCAAGCGGCTCAAGGCCGGAACAGTCGGGCTCAACTGCGCTTTCCCGTACGACCACTCGATGCCGTTCGGCGGCTACAAGCAGTCCGGCTGGGGCCACGAGTCCGGCAAGGCCGGCATCGAGACCTACCTACAGACCAAGATCGTCTGGGCGCAGATGTAGCGGCTTCAGGCCTGGGGTCCCTCCGGCGGCCAGTGGATGCCCGGCGATGCCTCGCCCGGGCTTTCGTGAGCGCCGCGCGACAGCGGCACCCACCGCTCGCTGGGTGCGGGCTGCTCAGACGACGGGAAGTCACGCAGATCGCCGGACGGCTTGGCGTCCCATTTGGCGAACGTCAGCGGCGTCTGCAGCCAGGCGTGCAGGAGGTTGTAGGCGGCTTCCAGCGAATCGATGTGGGTGCGCTCCCAGCCGTGGCTGCCGTCGAGGCCGAAGCCGACCAGCGCGGCGCGGGTGTTGGCACCGGCCTCGATGGCCGCGGCGGCGTCGGAGCGGTAGTAGCGAAATATGTCGCGGGCGAACGGAATTCCCTGATCTTGGGCGAGCCGGCAGAGTTTGCGGGTCAGGTGGTAGTCGAACGGGCCGTGCATGTCGGCCATCGGGATCGTCACGCCGTCCTCGAGAGAATGCTGGCCGGGCGCGCACACCGCGTTGTCCACGGAGACCAGTTCGGCGACGTCCGCGGGCAGCCCGTGGCTGGCTCCGTGGCCGACCTCCTCGGTGATGGTGACCATGATCGTGGTGCGGTGTGGCAGCACCACTTTGTTCTCGGAGAAGTTCTTGGCCAGGGCGAGCGCGATCGCGACGCCGGCTTTCCCGTCCAGGTGCCGGGAGACGATGAAACCGTCGGCGGTCAGCTCGGGGCTGGTGATCAACGCGACGAAGTCACCGATCTGCAGGCCGAGCCGGACCAGATCTTCCCGGGTGGACACCTTGCGGTCGATGCGCACCTCGACGTTGTTCCAGTCCGTGGGCTGCGTGTCGATCTCGTCGCCGAACGCGTGCCCGCTGGCTTTCAGCGGCATGACCGTGCCGGTGATGAATTCGTCAGGGTCGTCGATGAAGATGCGCACCCGGGCGCCGGCGGCGAACCGCGCCGAAAAGGTGCCGACCGGAACGATTTCGAGCCGGCCGTTGTCCTTGAGCTCGCGGACCATGCAGCCGATGGTGTCGGAGTGCACCACGAGCGCCCGGTCGGTCGTCGCGGACGTACCCGCGAGTTCGGCCGTCAGCGCTCCGCGCCGGGTCAGCGTGAACGGCACCCCGAAGTGGTCGAAGATGTCGCCGATCACCTGCATCACCGCGTCCGTGCGCCCCGACGGGCTCGGGGTCTGCAGTAGCGCGAGCAGCGTGTCGATCATCCACGCGCGGTCGGCCTCGGCCATGGCCGCGGTCTGGCCCACGTCATCTCCTCTCGAGTCGTCGCCGAACGCGTTCAACCTACCGTGTGTGCGGCACCGAACGCCCGTCGCGGGGCGCCGTCGCGCACCCGCCACCGCGCTCCCGACATGTCCGCTGCCCTAGGAGGCGGATTCCATTTCAGAGATCAAATCCGCGAGGGTGAGGATTCGCTGGGCGTCGCGGACGTGCAGGCTCTCGATCATGCGGCCATCGACCGTGATCACGCTGGTCCCGTCCGCCTGCGCCTGCTCGTAGGCCGAGACGATCTTGCGGGCGTCCTCCAGCTCCTTATGTGACGGACCGAACAGTTCATTGGCGGGGGCGATCTGCGACGGGTGGATCAGGGTCTTGCCGTCGAACCCCATTTCGCGGCCCTGCTGGGCCTCGGCGCGGAATGCGCCCTCGTCGGTGATGTCGTTGAACACGCCATCCAAGATCACCTTTCCGGCCGCCCTCGCCCCCAACAACGCCAGGCCGAGGGCGGGCACGGCGGGCGCGCGCCCGGGGACATGCAGGCCGTGCAGCTCGTTGACCAGGTCGTTGGTGCCAACCACCAACCCGGCCAGGCGATCGCTGCCCAACGCGACCTCCTCGGCCCGCAGAAAAGCCCGGGGCGTTTCGATCATCACCCACAGCTGCAACGACTTCGGCGCTCCCAAGGTGTCGAGCGCCTCGGTCAACGCTTGAACCTGTTGGCCCGTCTCGACTTTCGGCACCAGCACGCCGTCGGCCGTCGACCCGGCCACGGCGGCCAGGTCGTCCCGGTGCCATTCGGTGTCCAACCCGTTGATCCGCACCACGACCTCGCGGGGCCGGTAGCTCTCCGACGAGATCGCGGCGCACACCGTCGCCCTCGAGTCGGCCTTCGCGTCGGGTCCCACCGCATCCTCGAGGTCGAATATCAGCACGTCCGCCGGCAGCGACTTACCCTTCTCCAGCGCGCGGGGCTTGTTGCCGGGCAGGTACAGGGCGGATCGGCGCGGGCGCAGGGTCGGTGCCATGGAGTGATTCGCTTTCGGCGTCGTCGTGGTGCGGGACGGGAGTCAAATGTCCGCGCGACGGGTGCGTGGTGCGCGGGGCATAGCCAGAAAGTACCCTTCGGTACCGGTGGTGCAGTCGCCGGTGGGGAGCGGTCCCGAGGGCGAATCGACCGATGCGGCGAGTGGATCCTGGAAGGGGAAAGCGAATGTCATCATCTGGCTCGGCGCGTACCGAGGGCGACACCTGGGACCTGGCCTCCAGCGTGGGGGCGACCGCGACGATGGTCGCGGCCTCCCGAGCGCTGGCATCGCGCGAGCCGGATCCACTACTCGATGACCGGTTCGCCGAGCCGTTGGTACGAGCGGTCGGGCACCCCTTCTTCATCCGCATGCTGGACGGCCAGATCCCGCTTGACACCGACGACATGCCGATGACGCTGCAGCAGCGGCGCGAGCAGATGACGGTGCGGACAAGGTTTTTCGATGATTTCTTCGGCGCCGCCACCGCCGCCGGCATCCGGCAGGCCGTCATCTTGGCCGCTGGGCTCGACGCGCGGGCCTATCGGTTGCCGTGGCCATCCGGCACGGTGGTTTTCGAGGTCGACCAGCCTGAGGTGATCGCCTTCAAGACCGCCACGCTCGCCCAGATCGGCGCGGAACCGACCGCCGAGCGCCGGACCGTCGCCATCGATCTCCGCGATGATTGGCCAACGGCGCTGCGCGACAGCGGCTTTGACACCGACTCCCCCACCGCATGGATCGCCGAAGGCCTGCTGCCCTATCTACCGCCCGATGCCCAGGACCGGCTGCTGGACAACATCACCGCGCTCAGCGCGCCGGGCAGCCGGCTGGCCACCGAGAACATCACCGACATGAGCGTCTTCACCGACGAACGGGCCCGGGCGATGCGCAGCACCTGGCGGCAGCACGGACTGGACATCGATGTCGCCGAGCTGATTTGGCTCGGGGAGCGCCGCCCCGCCGCTGAGCACCTGGGTGCCACCGGCTGGAACGTCTCGCGCCACCCCACCGAACAGGTCTATGCCGACTACGGATTCGTGCTGCCGGACAACGAAGTCCTCAAGCAATTCCGTCATGCGATCAGCTACCTCAGTGCCGAATTGCCCTGAGCCCGCGGAGTTACGGCGCTTCGGCTAAGGCCGGGCCTCGCGCCACTCCCGTTCGAACGGCAGCCGCCATGCATTCGGCGCGATCAATTGGTGAATCGCGTTGGGGCCCCACGTGCCCGGTTGATACAACTTGGCCGGCGGCGGATCGGTGAGCAGATCTTCCGAACGCTCCCACAATGATTCGATGCCTTCCGCGGTATTGAACAGCGTGTGGTCGCCCCGCATCGCATCGAGTATCAATCGTTCGTAGGCCTCCAGCACGTCCACGACGGTCTCGATTTCCTGCGAGGAGAACTGCATGGACAGTTTGTCCAGCTTCATGCCGGGGCCGGGCCGCTTGCCGTAGAACGACAGCGAAACCTTCGAATTGTCGGCGAGGTCGAAGGTGAGGTGATCGGGACCCTGGGTACCCACCCCGGATCCGGGCGGGAACATGGTTCGCGGGGCCTCTTTGAACGCGATCGAGATGATGCGGATGCCCTCGGCCATCTTCTTACCGGTGCGCAGGTAGATGGGCACCCCGGCCCACCGCCAGTTGTCGATGCCGACCTTGAGCGCGATGAACGTCTCGGTGTCGGAATCCGGTGCCACGCCTGCCTCGTCGCGGTATCCGTTGTACTGCCCGCGAACCACATTGGCGGGTTTGACCGGCAGCATCGACCGGAAGACCTTGTTCTTTTCCTCGCTGATGGCGAACGGTTCCAGCGCCGTCGGCGGTTCCATCACCACGAACGCCATCACCTGGAACAGGTGGGTCACCACCATGTCCTTGTAGGCGCCGGTCTCTTCGTAGAAGTTCGCCCGCTGGTCCAGCCCCAGGGCCTCGGGAATGTCGATCTGGATATGGTCGATGAAGTTGCGGTTCCAGATCGGCTCGAAGAGGCCGTTGGCGAAGCGGAAGGCCAGGATGTTCTGCGCGGCTTCCTTACCCAGGAAGTGGTCGATGCGGAAAATCTGTGATTCCTCGAAGGTTTCGTGCACGAAGTCGTTCAGCGCCACCGCGCTGGCCAGGTCGGTGCCGAACGGCTTTTCCATCACCACCCGTGAGCGTTCGACCAGCTTGGCGTCGCTCAGCATGGTGATGACGGCGCGCGCCGCCTTGGGCGGCACCGACAGGTAATGCAGTCGCCGGACATTCGACCCCAGGTTGTCTTCGGCCTGCGCCACCGCCTCGGCCAGCGCCTCCGGTCCGGCGCTCTGCGGGACGTAGGTGACGATGCTGGCGAAGTTCGACCACTGTTCGGGCGTGAGTTTGTGCGTGCCGAAGGAATCGATCGCCTCCTTGGCGAGATCGCGGAATTCGTCTTGACTCAGGTCTTCCAGCGACGTAGCGACGATCTGAATATCGGGCGCCAATTCGGACTGGTCCAGGTACGCCAGACCGGGGATCAGCTTTCGCTTCGCCAGATCGCCCGTCGCCCCGAAAAGGACGATGACGTGCGGGTCGAGCGGATCGGAATGGTGGCGACGCGGGCGGGCGTCGGCAGCGGGGTAAGCGATGGTCTGAGGTTTATCGGTAGCCACTCTTGCGATACTTCCACCGCCACGGCGCTGTGTCTCGTTCGTTTGACGGCCGCCGGACCTGGTTAGCGAACGCGCGATCGGGTATGGAATAGCGGCGGGTTCCCGGCGCCGGGGCCCGTCCCCCCAACGCCCATGGAAAGCGATATGACCAAACCCGACAAAGACCCGCTGAGCCGCGCTCAGGAGCTGGAAAACATCGTCGATCAGCTCGAGGAAAAGGTTACCGAGGAGAGCGAAGCCGAAGGCGTTCCCGGCAACCGCAGCGACCGGGAACAAGCGGCTGTCCGCGGTACGACCAGCGAGCCGCCGGACTAGCGGGTCGCCGACCTGGCTCGGGTGAATACGGTCATTCGCTCGGTACGTCGATGGCGTGCGCCTTCAGCGTCGCCAGCATCTCGGCCGTCGGCCATTCATCGGCCCGATAGCGGACGGGATTGATTCCCGCGACGGGAAGGATGCCCACCGCATCGACCACCGTCGGAAACGGCACGGTGAACTTGTCGGACACATTCGACGGTTCGCCGACCAGGAATGTCACGTAATCGGTCTGCGGCAGCTCCCACGGGATCCCCTGCCCCCACACCGCATTGGTGCGCCGACCCCAGGCCGTCTCGATCATCTGCGCTTCTCCGACGTACTGCGGGAAGAGCGCGCGTTCATAGTGCTCCCGCAAGAATTCGGCCTGGTGGTTGTATTCCTTGGTGGCCAACAGGGTTCGGGCCCTCAACGCCAACCCGCGCAGAGGGTGCGGGCCGGCCTGATCGAACGGCGCGATGACACTGCCCACGACGGTGTAGCCCTGCGGCGAGATGGGTTGCTCGGCGTCGAGGTACATCTGCTCGGCGACCTCGAAGAGGTCCCCGGCGTTGTCGGGTGCGTCGGTGCCCAGCAGTAACACGCCATCGCCGGGGAAGAACACCAGCGGGCGGGGGCCGCCGGCCACCGCAAGTCCACCCAGCCAGCCGGTGGCCAGGATCATCGAATCGATGTATGTGCCGCCGTCCGCGTCTTTCAACAGGTACTTCTCGCCCGGCTGAAGGGCCTGCTGACGCGCGGAAAGGTTCTCCCTGGCCACCGCGAACGCCTGATCGCCGGTGATGCCCCAAGCTCCCGTTTCCGCCGGCGAGACGATGGCCCGCACAG
>NZ_LZKI01000037.1 GCF_001672755.1 Mycobacterium colombiense
ACGTCAGACATCTCCACTAAGCCCGGAGGTCCTCCCTTCTCACAGCCGAATCGTCAACAACGTCCCTGCCGGGTACAGCTAGCCGCTAGCTTTGCGCCGGCTAGGACGGCTCGGCCGCGGGTTCGGCCACCGCGGCGCCGCGCGCCGGAACCCGCACCACCAGCATCGCCAGCAATCCGGCGATCAGCACCAGCGAAATTCCGCCCAGGCCGGCCCGCACGGCGCCGAAGACGTCGACGAACACCGAGAACAGCCAGGGCGCCACGAACGCCACCGCCCGCCCGGTCATGGTGTAGAGGCCGAATGCGACGCCTTCCCGGCCGTGCTTGGCCATGTGCAGCAACAAGGCGCGCGACGACGACTGTGACGGCCCGATGAACATGCACAGCAGCAGCCCGCAGACCCAGAAGGCCACCGGCCCGGACAGCGCCATCAGCGTCAGCCCGAGGACGACGATCGCGAACAGTGACGCCACGATGACGGGCTTCGATCCGACCCGGTGGTCGACGAACCCGCCCAGCACCGCGCCCACCGCGGCGACCACGCTGGCCGCCACCCCGAAGATCAGCACGTTGGCCTGGGAGATGCCGTACACGTTGACGCCGAGCACCGCGCCGAACGCGAAGATCGCCGCCAGCCCGTCGCGGAAGAGCGCGCTGGCGAACAGGAAGTACACCAGGTTGCGGTCGCGCCGCCATTCCGCGGCGACCTCGGTCCACAGCTTGCGGTACCCGCCCAGCATGCTCGTCGGCTGGTGTCCCTGCGACGACTCCGTCAGCCGGTGCGCGACCAACAGCAGGGGAAGCGCCAGCACCGCGAACCAGATCGCGGCCACCACCATCGCCTCGCGGACATAAAGTCCGTCCCGCAAGGGAACTCGCAGCAGGCCGCGCGTCGCGTCGGGCCCCTTGCCGGATCCGGAGATGAAGCCGGTGTAGATCACCAGCAGGAGCAGCACGCTTCCGACATAACCCGCCGCCCAACCGAATCCGGATATCCGCCCGGCCGTCTGCGGCGTCGAGAGCTGACGCAGCATGGCGTTGTACGGGACGCTGGCCAAGTCGCCGCAGGCCGCCGTTGCCCCGAGCAGCACCAGACCGGCCCACAGGTAGCCGGGGCTGTCCCGGATGAAGAACATCAAGCAGGTCAGCGTCACCGCCGTGGCGGTCAGCACACTCAACGCCACCCGCCTGCGGTGCGGGGACTCCACCCACACGCCGACGGCGGGCGCGAGCACGGCGACGGTCAGACCGGCGACGGCCGCCGCGCGGCCCAACCAGCTCGCCGGCGTGGTGGCGCCGGATATCCCCACCCCAACGCTGCTGGTCAGGTAGACGGCGAAGACGAAGGTCGCCACGATCGCATTCAGACCGGTCGAGCCGCAGTCCCAGAGCGCCCACGCCACCACCCGCGATCGCGCGGGGCTGACGGAACGCGACTCCGGCTGGCTCATTCCCGGCACTCTATAGGCGCTCGCGATCGGCTGCGGGCGCCGTTTCGCCCGCTGTCTACGATTGGCGCATGCCGCTACCCGCTCCAAGCCCCGAGGCGCGCGCCGTTGTGACCGGAGCTTCGCAGAACATCGGTGAGGCGCTGGCCACCGAACTCGCCGCACGTGGACACAACCTGATCGTCACCGCGCGTCGCGAAGACCTGCTCAAGGACCTGGCCGCCCGCCTGACCGACAAGTACGGCGTCATCGTCGACGTGCGCCCCGCCGACCTGGCCGACCCGGGCGAACGCGCGAAGCTGTGTGACGAGCTGGCGTCCCGCCCGATCTCGATCCTGTGTGCCAACGCGGGCACCGCGACGTTCGGTCCGGTCGCCACGCTCGATCCGGCCGGCGAAAAGGCCCAGCTGCAGCTGAATGTCCTTGGGGTGCATGACCTTACGTTGGCGGTGCTGCCGGGAATGGTCGAGCGTAGGTCTGGCGGGATCCTGATTTCCGGTTCGGCGGCGGGCAATTCGCCGATTCCCTACAACGCCACCTACGCGGCCACCAAGGCGTTCGCGAACACCTTCAGCGAGTCGCTGCGCGGCGAGCTGCGCGGATCCGGTGTCAACGTGACGCTGCTGGCGCCCGGCCCGGTGCGGACCGACCTGCCCGACGACACCGAGGCCTCGATCGTCGAGCGGCTGGTGCCGGACTTCCTGTGGATCTCGACCGAGCACACCGCGCGCGTGTCGCTGGATGCGTTGGCGCGCAACAAGATGCGCGTCGTTCCGGGATTGACGTCGAAGGCCATGTCGGTGGCCAGCGGGTACGGGCCGCGCGCCATCGTGGCGCCTATCGTCGGCGCGTTCTACAAGAAGCTGGGCGGCGGGTAGGGGTTACTTCCAGCTACCTCCGGCTACTTCCGGCGCCGGCCGGTACCGAAGATGTTTTTGACCGCTTCGCGTATCGCGGTGTTGATCCCGCTTTTCACCGTCGGGTTCTGCAGCACTTCCTCCCACATGGAGGGCTGCTTCGGGCCCTTGGGCTCCGCGGGCTCCGGCATCGGCGGCACCGGCTCGTTCTGCGGGACGGGCGGGTAGCCGGACTGGGCCTGCGGCGGCTGGGGGGCGGATTGAGCCTGCGGCGGCTGCGGGGCGGCCTGCGGCTGCGCGGGCTGGGGAGCCGTCTGGCCGTACTTCGCCTGCAGCGGACTGTCTTTCGCCGTGGCCTCGATGTCCCCGGTGCCAATCGACGCCATCAACGAGCGCGGCACCCGCATCCGGGTCCACGCGACCGGCGTCGGCGCGCCCCTCTCGGACAGCACGGTGACCACCGCCTCGCCGATTCCCAGCGACGTCAACGCCGACTCCAGGTCGTACACATCGGTTTTCGGGTAGGTGCGGACGGTCCGGCTGAGCGCCTTCTGGTCGTCGGGCGTGAACGCCCGCAGCGCGTGCTGAATTCGGGCGCCCAACTGGGAGAGGATGTCGTTGGGAATGTCCGTGGGCAGCTGGGTGCAGAAGAACACCCCGACGCCCTTCGACCGGATCAGCTTGACGGTCTGTTCGACCTGTTCGAGGAAGGCCTTGGACGCGTCGGCGAACAACAGGTGCGCCTCGTCGAAGAAGAACACCAGCTTCGGCCTGTCCACGTCACCGACCTCGTCCAGTTGGGTGTACAGGTCGGCGAGCAGCCACATCAGGAACGTGGAGAAGATCACGGGACGCACCGACTGACCGGTGAACTCCAGCAGCGAGATGATGCCCTGGCCTTGGTCATTGGCGCGCAGCAGATCGTTCGGGTCGAGCTTGGGCTCGCCGAAGAAGGTGTCGCCGCCCTCGGCATCGAGGTTCACCAGCGCCCGCAGGATGACGCCCGCAGTCGTCGCCGACACACCGCCCAGGGATTTCAGGTCTTCCTTGCCCGCATCGCTGGTGAGGTAGCCGATGGCACCGCGTAGATTGTCCGTGGTGACCAGCCGGCGGTTCTGATCCTTGGCCCAGTGGAAGATAAGCCCCAGCGTCGACTCTTGAGTAGCGTTGAGCCCCAATACCTTTGACAGCAGAACGGGGCCGAAACTGTCGACGGTCGCGCGTATCGGCACGCCGATTCCCTTGGTGCCCAACGACAAGAACTCGACCGGAAACCCGGTTGGCTCCCAGGTGTCGCCGGTGTCCTTGGCCCGCGCGGCGGTCTTGTCGTCGCCTTTGCCGGGCCTGGACAACCCGGACAGGTCGCCCTTCACGTCGGCCATCAGCACGGGGACGCCCGCGGCGCTGAGCTGCTCGGCGATCAGTTGCAGCGTCTTGGTCTTGCCTGTTCCGGTGGCCCCGGCCACCAGGCCGTGCCTGTTGATGGTGGCCAACGGGATACGGATCTGCGCCGTCGGATCGGCCGCGCCGTCGATGACGACAGTGCCCAATTCCAATGCCTGGCCGTCGACGGCATAGCCCTCGGCGATCCGCGTCGCGGCCGTGGCCGCTGAATCAGTGCTCATCGTGCTGCGCCCCTCTTCCGACGATGATTCGGCATGCAGTTCGACAACGCTCACCCTACTTCTCCAGCTCATCCGGGGGCGAGGTCCGGCGCGGGCGTCAGCTGGGGCTCGTGTCACGGTGGCGGCCCGCCGCACCCGGCACCGCCGCACTTGCGATCACAACTAGTCTGAGCGCTGTGCGAGACGAATTGGTGTGGATCGACTGCGAGATGACCGGACTTGATCTGGGCTCGGACAAGCTGATTGAGATCGCGGCGCTGGTGACCGACGCCGATTTGAACATTCTCGGCGAGGGGGTCGACGTGGTGATCCATGCCGACGATGCCGCGCTCGCGGCGATGGGCGACGTGGTCACCGAAATGCACTCGCGCTCCGGGCTGACCGACGAGGTGCGGACGTCCACCGTCGACCTGGCGACCGCCGAGGCGATGGTGCTGGACTACATCGGCGAACACGTCAAGCAACCCAAGACGGCGCCGCTGGCCGGCAATTCCATCGCCACCGACCGCGCCTTCATCGTGCGCGACATGCCCGCCCTGGACTCGTTTCTGCACTACCGCATGATCGATGTGAGCTCGATCAAAGAGCTGTGCCGGCGCTGGTACCCGCGGATTTACTTCGGTCAGCCCGTCAAGGGACTGGCCCACCGGGCCCTGGCCGACATCCACGAATCCATCCGCGAGCTGCAGTTCTACCGGCGAACCGCGTTCGTCCCGCCGCCGGGACCGTCTACCAGCGAAATCGAGGCGGTGGTCACCGCCCTGGACGGCGGAAAGGACGCACCGGGGCCCAGCGATTCGGCCAGCGCGCCGCCAACCGGCTAGTATCGACGTCGCCGTTCGTTGACCGTCATCGTGCGAGGGTCGGCTTGCGGCCGTGGTGGGTGTAGTTCAGTTGGTAGAGCGTCAGGTTGTGATCCTGAATGTCGCGGGTTCGAGTCCCGTCACTCACCCCACAGGTCAGGGAGTATCACCGCTCCCTGACCTTTTTTGGTGCTACCGTTTCCGCGCAAACGCACACGCGACTGGAAAGTAGTGAATAGCCATCGTCCCGCCCCGCACCGACCCCGACGCATGCGCCCGGGGGCGGCGGCCGTCGCGGGGGTCGCGCTGTTCCTCGCGGGCTGCGGCGGGTCGACTCAGACCACGATGACCGTCACGTCGACGGTGCCGGCCGAGACCAAAACGGTGACGATGACCGTCGCCCCGCCACCCCCGCCGGGGCCCAAGACCTCGATCGAGAACAACGGCACCTTCATCGTCAACAAGGACATCGCGGCGGGCACCTATCGCACCGATGGCGGCAAGTACGGGTGCTACTGGGCCAGGCTGCGCAGTTTCAACACCAACGACATCATCGACAACAACGTCGGCGACGGCCCTCAGGTGGTCCGGATCTTGCCGACCGATACCGCGTTCATGACGCGCAGTTGCGGGACCTGGCAAAAGATCGACTGACCGCCGTCAGGTGTTGGCGTTGCCCGCTTTCCACTGCGTCCACGGGATGTTCCAGTCGCCGAGCCCCTCGATGCCCGGCAGCGTCGGCCCGACCGTGTGCACCACCTCGACGATGTCGCCGCTCTTGCTGTGGTCGTAAAACCACTCGGCGTTGCTCGGGCTCACGTTCAGGCACCCGTGGCTGGTATTGGTGTGGCCCTGGGCGCCCACCGACCACGGTGCGGAGTGCACAAAGACCCCGCTGTAGGACATCTGGGTGGCCCAATCGACTTCGGTGCGATATCCGTTGGGCGAGTTGACCGGAACGCCGTAGGTCGAGGAATCCATGATGATGTGCTTGAACCGCGCACCAATGATGTAGACGCCGTTGGCGGTTGGGGTGCTGTCCTTACCCATCGACGTCGGCATGGTCTTCACCACATCACCGTTGACCCGCACGGTCACCGTCTTCGTGGTGTCGTCGGCCGTCGAGATCACCTCGTCGCCGATGGTGAAGTGCGTCTTGACGTTGTCCTCGCCGAACATCCCGTCGCCCAGGTCCACTCCGTACGTGTTGACCGCCACGTCGATGGCGGTTCCCGACTTCCAGAAACGCTCTGGGCGCCAACGGACTTCGCGGTTGTTGAGCCAATAGAACGCGCCCTCGACCGGAGGGTTGGTGGTGATGTTGATGGCCTTCTGGGCGGCCGCGCGGTTCGCGATGTTCTCGTCGAAGCGGATCGCCACCGGCTCACCGATGCCCACCACGTCGCCGTCGGCCGGACTGATGTAGGGCATGGTCAGGTGCGCCGGTGAACTGGTCTCGAAGGTCATCTGCTTGCTGGCCGCGCCGCCCAGGCCGGTCGCCTTCGCGTTCAGCGTGTAGCGCCTGTTGTAGCCGAGCTGTTCGGTGGTCGACCAGCGCAGCCCGTCGGGACTGAGCTGCCCACTGATCGACCTACCGTTCTCGTTGACCATGGTGACCGACGCGAGCACGCCGTCGGCGACGGCCACCGTGACCGGCGCATCCACGGTCACACCGACGGCGCCGTCGGTCACCGAGGCAGTGAGCTTGGGGACCAGCAGATCGGCCAGCGGGGTGCCCTTGTCGAAGATGACCTTCGCTGGCGCAGCCGCGTGGTTTCCATTGCAGGCGGCGCTGAAGACAGCAATCGGAACCATCGCGGCTACCAGCCACGATCGTCGCCTCCGCAAATGCGTCATCCAGTGACCTTCCGTATGAATCTCCAGTTGGTCACCGCTGACCAGCGAGGTAGCTGCAGGCATTCTAATGGCTTTTACCGACACTCCATGCCCATCCAAAGCGGGGCTGCCGATCGGTGTCACCACCGCAATGAATTCGTCATTCGGGCTGGGTCCGGGGCCCCGCCGCGCGCCGATCAGGCCGGCGAGCCGACCTCGTCGCGCGGCTGCGCCCCGACCCTGTCGCGGGTGCTGACGGCCTCGACGCGCGCGAGTTTGACGATGGCCGCCGTCATCACCAGCGCGGCCGCCAGCAGGGCGATCATTCCGGCGCGACCCGTGTTCAGCGTCTCGCCGAGCACGACCACGCCGAGCACCGCCGCCACCACGGGCTGCGACATCTGCAGGGTCGGCATCGACGCGGTCAGCGGACCCGCCCGAAACGCCGACTGGCTCCACGCGACGCCCCCCACCGCGACCAGAATGCACGCGTACAGCTCCGGGGTCCGGGTCACCGCGCCCGCGCCATCGCCCAGCCGGGCGACGACCTCCTTGGCGAGCACCGCGAAGACGCCCCACAGCGACCCCGACGCGAACGCGAACAGCGCCGCCGCCGCCGCACCACCCCAGATCCGGCCGGCCACCACACACCCGACCAGCAGCGGCCCGAGGACGACGGCCACGCCGGCCCAGGTTCGCAGCGACGCGCCCGCCTGACCGGCTTCGGGGTTGCCGACGACCACGACCACGATCACCGCGGCCGTCAGCAGAGCGGCCCACACCCATTCGCCGCCGGTCACGGTGCGGTGCGAAAACCAGGCGTTGATGGGCAGCGCGAACAGTACCGAGGACATCAGCAGCGCCTGCACCATCAGCACCGAGCCCTCGCCCAGCGCCGCGGCCTGCAACCCGATGCTCGCCACCAAAAGCACTGCGCCCCACCACCACCGCTGATTGCGCAGCAGGCCGGCGAACAATTCGACGGTGCTTACCGATCGGTCGGCGATGCAGTGCGCCGCGCGTTGCTGCAGCACGTCACCGCTCGCCACGCACAGCGCGGAGCTCAATGCCAGCAGTACGGCGATATTCGCGTGAGCCATAAGGGTTTCCGTGTCAACTTCGGCCGGGTGCTGCCCTGGTGGGCCACCTTCTGCCCATGGTCACCCTGGGCGCATCGGCGGCCCAGCGGCGCCGGCCCACCGCGACGGCCTCGCCCTCCCCCGTCGCGGACCGGTCCCGCAACAACGCCGACCACCGGGGAGCCCACCACGTCCAGCGGCCAAGCAGGTGAATGAAGGCCGGCACCAAGACCATCCGCACCAGTGTGGCGTCGACGAGCACACCCAGCGTGAGGCCCAGACCCAGCATCCGCATGAACGACACGTGCGCGGGGATCAACGCGGCGAAGGAAATCGACATCACCAGCGCGGCCGTGGTGACCACCCGGCCGATACCGGCGATGCCCAGCGCGGTGCTCTCGTCGGTGGCGGCGCGCGCCTCGGCCGCGGTCGGTGGCGTCTCCTGGGCGGCTTGCGAGGCCAGCCAGTACTCGTGGATACGTGAGACCAGGAACACCTCGTAGTCCATGGCCAGCCCAAAAGCTATGCAGAACAACAACACTGGGATGTTCGCGTTCAGCGTTCCGTTGGGCGTGGTACCCAGCGCACCCAGGTTGCCGTCCTGGAAGATCCACACCATCGCCCCGAATGCCGCCGTCAGTGACAGCACGTTGCACACCAGCGCCTGCAGCGGCAGCACCGCGCTGCCGGTGAGCAAGAACAGCAGGGTGAAGGTGATCAGGGCGATCAGCCCGAACACCAGGGGCAGTCGGTTGGTGATCGCATCGACGCTGTCGCGGTTGATCTGCGCCAGCCCGGTCATCTGCACCGAACGTCCAGCCGGCCCGCCGACCCGATGCAGTCGGTCGAGCTGGGTGTTCGAGGCCTGCGAATACAGCGGCGCCGTGCTGTCCACGGTGAGGAAGGCGCTGCCGTTGGCCATGCCGGTGGCCGCGGCGGGCGGTCCCACCCGATTTCCGGCCACGAACGTCCCGGTCGGTGCGGTGACCGCGGAGACGTCGGGCACCCGGGACAGCTCGGCGGCGTAACCCTGCAGGTCATCGAGGGTCACGCCGTGGGCGTCCGGCACGACGGCGGACACCGAGTTCCCCAACCCGTTGGCGAAATCGTGGTCCAGCATGTCGGCCACCTGGCGCGCCGACGCCGATCGAGGGAGCACGCGCTCGTCGGGAAAACCCCACTTCACGCCGAGAAAAGGAACCCCCAGCAACAGCAGCATCGCGACGACGCTCAGCCCGGTCGGCATGGCGCGGCGCAGGACGAACTTGGTCGAGCGGTACCAGAACTGCGCCACCAGCGGCTTGTGCGCGTGATCACGGAACGGCCGCTGCCCGTGCAGAATGCGGTGCATCACCCGGCGGGCGTCCATCGTGTCCAATCGGGGCCCCAGCAGCACGATCGCGGCCGGGGTGACGACCACGGTCGCGAGCGCGACGATGGCCGCGGTGGCCACGATGGTGTAGGCGGACGACTTCAGGAAGTACATCGGGAACAGCGCCATCACGGCCATCGACAACCCGACCGTCGTGGCAGAGAACAGCACCGTCCTGCCCGCGGTCGCCATGGTCCGCAACAGGGCCTGGTATCGATCCATCTGCCGCATCAGCTCCTGGTTCCGGTCCTGGGTGCGGGCCAGTTCCTCGCGGTAGCGGGTGATGATCAGCAGGTTGTAGTCGATCGCCAGCGCGAGGCCCATCGCGATGCTGAGGTCCAGGGCGTACGTGGACACGTCGGTGGTGAAGCTGATCAGCCGCAACACCGACATGGTGCACACGATGGCCAGCGTGCCCAAGACGATCGGCATGGCCGCGGCCACCACGCCGCCGAGCACCCATACCAGCACCGCGAAGCTCAGCGGAATCGCGATGGATTCCATCAGCAGCAGGTCGCGCCGGTTCTGGTCGTTGATCTGCGCGTACGCCACGGCCATCCCGCCGGCGCGCACCGTGACGCCGTCGCGGTCGTACACCAGGTCCTTGGTCAGCGTGCCGGCGTATCGCTGCGCGTCGTTCTCACCGCCCTTGAGGCCGGCCACGATCATCCCGGACTTGTCGTCCTTACTGATCAGCTGGGCTGCGGCCGCCGGCGGCGACGTCCACGCCGACGACACGCTCAGGACCCACGGCGAACGTTTCAGCTGGTCGGCGATCTCGGTGCCGACCTGGCGCGCCTGCTCACCGCGGGCGCCGGTCGGGGCGGTGACCACGATCAGCATCTGCTGATCTGTCTGGTTGAACTTGTCCCGAAGGGTGTCGGTCGCCCGCGACGACTCCGAGGTGGGGTCCTGGAAACCACCGCCGGAAAGGCCGTTGACCACCGGAAGCCCGAAGATCGCGGCGCCCAAAAACACCAGCACCGCGATCGCAATGATGCGGCGCGGCGCGGCGATGGCAAGCCGGGTGATTACTTGCAGCATGGCGTATCGCCTACCCGAAACCGCGCCATTTGACCCGCCAGGTATTGAATTGCTCACATCAGCGGGTATTCGTGGCGCGCGAAAGTCGGATCGAGGTTTGACGTTCGGGCACTCGGGTATCGATCCTAAAAGCGCACTCGGTACTTGTGTTCGGTGTGCGCGGTGCCGGTTTGCCTGGGCTACAACCAGATTGGATGCGCAATGGACGACACGGACGACGGCACCAATATTCGGCATCCCACCGAAGACGACTGGCAGGCGGTCTTTGAGAATCAGGCCCGCACTTTCGGCGACCCGGTGGGGCCCGAGGACCTCGAAGCGTGGAAACGCCGAGTCAGCCTCGAGGACATCCTCATTGCCGAGGACGTCTCCGATCCGGAGCAACCAAATCTGGTGGGGACGTCCATCATCTACCGCTCGCGGCTCACCGTGCCGGGTGGTGGCAATCTGCGGGCCGCGTGGCTCACGATGATCGCCGTCGCGTCAACGCATCAGGGCGAGGGACTCTGGGCGCAACTCAGCGCCAAGGGTCTTGGAATATTGCTGGACCGCGGCTATCCGGTCGTGTGTGGCGTCCCGACGCAGACCGCGATGTACGACGGTTTCGGCGCCGGCGTGTCGAGCTACAGCCACACCTATGCCATCGATCGCCGTTTCGCGAAGTTGCGCGACAAGCCCAGCCGCATTCGGGCGCGCGAGGTCAACGCCGCCGAGGCGCGACGGCATCTGCCCGAGCTCTACGAACGATGGTGTGCCGCAACCAATGGCGCGATATCCCGAGACGACGCGTGGTGGGCCGACTCGCTGGACGACCGACCGACCCAGCGCGGCAACGGATCTGCGCTGCATTACACCATTCACCCCGACGGCTTCCTGACCTACCGGGTCGTCGGCTCGCAGCAGCACGCGTTCCGCCCGCCGCTGGGCACCGTGGTCGTCGAAGACTTCTGCCCCATCACCGATGAAGCGCACACCGAGCTGCTCCAGACGCTCCTGGTGTTGGAGATGTTCTACCGCATCGAGATCGACGTGGCACCCGACGATCCGCTGCCGCTCAAACTCGTCGACCAGCGCGCCGCTGAGACCAAGGGCATCAGCGACTTCCTGTGGGTGCGCATCAACGATGTCCCCGATGCGCTCGGCGCCCGCACCTACGGCGCCGATGCCGACATCGTGCTGGAGGTCACAGACCCGTTGGGGCTGGCGGGCGGGCGCTTCCAGCTGCAGATCCGCGACGGCGCCGGGAAGTGCACGCCCCACGACGGGTCCCCCGACATCGAGATCGGGCTGGCCGACTTGGCCACCATCTACATGGGGGCGCATCGGGCTTCCCAGCTGGCTCGCGCCAACCGCATCACCGAAGTGCGCCAGGGAGCGCTGGGCGAGCTGGACGCGGCCTTCGGCACCGACCGAACACCCTTCTGCGGCACGGTGCTATAACCGAAGTTATTGCACGACAACATCTTTCAGCAGTACACAGGATTGCGCGGCGAAAAGCTGACGGCAGCCACGCAATGGCCGGCCAAGGTGAACCCAAGCGATTACCGACTTGCTCGCCACCGGGCCGCTATCCTGGAGCGAGGTCGGGATTTCACTCCGTGGCGCAACGCCTGTTATTGTCGCCTACGCGGTCTCGGCCGACCACAAGCGCCGTTAGCTCAGTTGGTAGAGCAGCTGACTCTTAATCAGCGGGTCCGGGGTTCGAAACCCTGACGGCGCACCAGCCCACCAGATATCTATTTGGGGGCTTCTCCACTTCGGTGGGGGTTCGCCCGTTGGGTAACAATCTCCGAGAAATCCTTTTCCCAGCTCCCCTGCGAGCCCTAATATCTGTGCGACGGGGTTTTTCAGAGGGGACTTGTGAAAACTGAGCTGAAGTGGGTCGAACCCTACGAGGGCCACTTCCATGCCAACATCGACGACCGCAGCGAGTACCGGGTCCATGCGGTCTCGACGGGCGGTTTCCGCGCCGAGCGCGTCGATGACGGCTTTGTGCACCACGACCTGGGCCGGGCCACCACCGCCGCCGAGGCGCAGGCGATCTGTCAGGACCTGCACACCCGGACCGCGCGCCGCGCCGCATGGGAGGCCTACATGGCCGAAAACGACCCGCCCGGCTGGGAGTAAGCGGACCACCGTCACCACAGCGGCGCCGGGCGCCCTACCCGTTAGCCGTCGTATCGCACCGCAAAGCGCCTCCTGCAGGTATCTTGCTGGCACCGATTGGCGCCAGACGCGCCGATAGGCCCCCTTGAGACACGCTGCGTCGAAGGAGCTGCAATGGGGTTCATCCGGCCGAATCTGCCCGTCGTCGACATGGCCGAGTGGAGCACCCGTCCACGCGCCGAACGCATTGTGCCGATGGCGCGCCACATAGCCGAGCACGGGTTCGGCACTCCGCTGGTGATGCACGTGATGTACGGCGTGAAAATCGCGCTGTACATCCTCGGCGGCTGGCTGTTCGCCTGGTCGACATCCGGTATCGGCGGCTTCACCCAAGTCGGCGCGTGGTGGTCGGAGCCGATCGTGTTTCAGAAGGCCGTGCTCTTCACGATGCTGTTCGAGGTCATCGGTCTCGGCTGCTGCTTCGGCCCGTTGGCCGGACGTTACTTCCCCCCGATGGGATCGATCCTGTACTGGCTGCGGCCCGGCACCATCCGATTGCCACCCTGGCCCGCTCGAGTGCCGTTGACCAACGGCAGCAACCGGACTCCGTTCGATGCGTTGCTGTACGGGCTCCTGTTGGTGCTGCTCGTGTCCGCGCTGTTGGCCGACGGCGGCGGGCCGATTCCCGCTCTGCACACGGTGATCGGCGTGCTGCCGTGGTGGCGGACCGGCGCGATTCTGGCGGTGCTGGCCGTGCTCAGCCTGCGCGACAAGGTGATCTTTCTGGCCGCGCGGGGCGAGGTCTATGCGCCGCTGGCGCTGACGTTTCTGTTCACCGGGCCGGACATCGTCGTCGGGGCCAAGGTCGTGTTCATGGTGATCTGGCTGGGTGCGGCGACCTCGAAACTCAACAAGCACTTCCCGTTCGTGATCTCGACCATGCTGGCGAACAATCCGTTCATCCCGTCGGGCCCGCTCAAGCGGTCGATGTTCAAGCACCATCCGGACGACTTGCGGCCCAGCGCACTGGCGGGCTTCATCGCGCACTTCTCGACCGCGGTGGAGGGTCTGGTCCCGCTGGTGCTGCTCTTGTCACACGGCGGGTGGCCGACGGCCCTGGCGGCCTTCGTGATGATCGTGTTCCACCTCAACATCCTGCTGGCCTTCCCCATGGGCGTGCCGCTGGAGTGGAACGTGTTCATGATCTTCGGCGTGCTGTGGCTGTTCGTCGCGCACGCGAGCCTGGGGCTGTCGGACGTCGCCCACCCGCTGCCGATCGCCGTCCTGTTCGGGGTCATCGCCGGCACCGTCGTCCTCGGGAATCTTTATCCGCGCAAGGTCTCGTTCCTGCCCGGGATGCGGTACTACGCCGGCAACTGGGACACCACGCTGTGGTGCGTGCGGCCGTCGGCCGACGGGAAGTTCCGCGTCGGCTCCCGCGCCCTCGGCCCCATGCAGCACCTCCAGCTCGAGCGGTTGTACGGCAGCAAAGAGGAAACCCTGATCCCGCTGCACCTTGCCCTCGCGTTCCGGGGCATGAACACCCACGGACGCGCGCTGCTGACCCTGGCGCACCGGGCCATGGCCGACTACGACGAGGACGATTACAACCTGTGTGAGGGCGAAGTCCTGTGCTCAATGGTTATCGGCTGGAACTTCGGCGACGGGCACATGCACAACGAGTGCCTGATCGAGGCGCTGCAGCAGCGGTGCGGCTTCGAGCCGGGCGAGGTGCGGGTCGTCATCCTCGACGCCCAGCCCATCCACCACCAGCGGCAGGAATACCGGCTGGTCGACGCGGCGACGGGCGAATTCGAACGCGGCTACTGCGACATCGACGACATGGCCACCAATCAGCCCTGGGCCGACGACATTCCGGTGTATGTCCAGACCGGCCGCGTCACCGATTCCTGACGCGTCGCACCGCCACCACCACGACGAGGGCACCCACCCCGGCCAGCGACGCCAGCACCGCCGGCTTCTGCACGAATCCGATCACCCGGATCTTGAGGTCGTCGGCGAGGCGCCGAGGGTTGGCCCGCTCGGCAAGCGAGTCGACGGTGGCCGCCAGCTGATCTAGGGTAGTTCGGGCAGGTGCATGAGCCGGATAGTGGGCGACTTGGAGGACACAGTGGCGGACCGGGACCCCGAAGCCATCAAGCAGGACATCGACGTCGCCCGTGACCAGCTGGCGGCCACCGTCGACTCGCTTGCCGAGCGGGCCAACCCTCGGCGCCTCGCCGACGACCTCAAGATCCGGGT
>NZ_LZKI01000038.1 GCF_001672755.1 Mycobacterium colombiense
CGGACGAGCAGGAACGCATCCTTGACCCCGAGGTTGGGGTAGTACCCGATGCCGCTGATCACGAAGATGTTCCCGGTGCGGTCGTGGGCGTTGAAGTAGGAGCGGTCGTAGAAGTTGCGGTCCGATGACCCCGGCCACGCGATCGGCTGGGGAATCTGATGTACCGGGAACTCGTCGAGTGGTCCGAGCATTACTGGTCCTCTCCGATAAGACGCTTCATCAATCCGGCGTGGTAGAACAGCGATTCGACATCGTCGGGCTTTTCGGTTTCGCCGAAGTGCACCCGACGGGCGCCGGTGCGCATGAACACACACGCCCACATCACGCCCGAGTACACGTAAAACCAGTGCAGGTCGCCGATTTCGACGCCGGCCAGCCGCGCGTAGGTGGCCCGCACGTCCTCCTCGCGCATCACCCCGGGCAGCCCCGGCAGGGTTGCCAGGCCCGCGAGTTCTTGAAAGACCATGTGCGCGAATATCATCCACGCCACATCGAGTTCGCGAGGTCCTAGCGTGACCATCTCCCAGTCCAGCACCGCCACCGGACGGAAGTCGTTGTACAGCACGTTGCCCACCCGCGCATCGCCCCATAACAGCACCGGCTCGGCGGCGGCCGCCTCGGCCGGCCAGTTGGCTTCCAGCCAGTCGAAGGTCCGCTCCAGCAACGGTGATCGCCCGATGTCGGGTACCGCGAAGTCATACCAGGACCGCACCCAGTTGAAGTGCCTGCGCAGCGCGGTATCCCCGGTCTGGCCCTCGCTGAGGAAGCCAAAGGTATTCTGCGCGTTCGGAATCGAGTGCAGCGTGGCCAGCACGCCGACGGTGGCGTCCTGCAGTTCGCGCTGCCGGTCGGCGGGCGCGTCGGCGAACCAGTTGCCGCCGAACGTGTACGGCATGACGTCGGGCGGCACCTCACCGGCGACGTAGTCCATCACAAAGAACGGTGTGCCCAGGACGTCGCCGGTGTTCTCCAGCCAGCGCACCCGGGGCACGGGCACGTCGGTCAGCTCGCCGACTTTCCGGATGACGTCGAATTGGTGGTCGAGCCGGTAGGTCGGGAAGACCTGCACGTCCTCGGCGGCGGGCGCGACCCGGGTCACGAGCTTCTGCTCGATCGGCTCGCCATCCTGCTGCCAGCGCGCGGTCAGGATGATGGTCTCCGACGACATGCCCGTCGAGTCCACGCCGCTCTCCACGGTCACCTCGGGTTTTGCGGCGTCCGGCAGTACGGTGGAGAGCCAGCGCGACATCACCATCGGCAACGTCGTGACGTCACGGCTGGAGCGCTGGAGCCGGTCGACGTTGTCGACCGCGGGTTCTGTTGCCATAAGGTGCCTCCTTCGTTGAGGCAATTACGATACGGTAGGTAGCGTTATGAAAGCAGACCCGTCCGGCCTTGACAAGGCCTCCGGCGCCGGCCGCCCGCGCGATCCGCGTATCGACTCGGCGATCCTATCGGCGACTGCGGAACTGCTTGTCCAAACGGGCTATTCCAACATCAGTTTGGCGGCGGTCGCCGAGCGCGCCGGCACCACGAAATCCGCGTTGTACCGGCGGTGGTCCAGCAAGGCCGAACTCGTGCACGAGGCGGCCTTCCCGACCGCACCGACCGCGCTGGAGTCGCCGGCCGGGGACATCGCCGCCGACATGCGGATGATGATCGAGGCCACCCGCGATGTGTTCACCACTCCGGTGGTGCGCGCCGCGCTGCCCGGTCTGGTCGCCGACATGACGGCCGACCCCGCGCTCAATGCGCGGGTGATGGCACGGTTCGTGGACCTGTTCACCGCGGTGCGGGTCCGGCTGCGCGAGGCGGTTGACCGGGGCGAAGCCCATCCCGATGTGGATCCGGACCGATTGATCGAGCTGATTGGGGGAGCGACGATGCTGCGGATGCTGCTGCGCCCGGAGGAAGAGCTCGACGACGCGTGGGTGGAGCAGACCACGGCGATCGTGGTCCACGGGGTGCGGCGATGACGGGGCGGCTTGCGGGCCGGGCCGCGATCGTCACCGGCGCGAGCCGCGGCCTGGGCCGCGCGATCGCGCTGGCCCTGGCGGCCGAGGGTGCCGCGGTGGCGGTTGCCGGGCGTACCGAGGAAGTATGGGACGACCGGTTGCCGGGAACCATCGGCGAGACGGTCTCCGACATCGAGGCGGCGGGCGGGCGTGCCGTCGCGGTCCGCGCCGATCTGACCGACCGCGACCAGATCGCCCGGCTGGTAAATTCGGCGCGAGAGGCATTGGGCCCCATCGGGATTCTGATCAACAATGCCGCCTTCACCGCTCCGGGGCGGCCGCCGGCGCCCGGTGCGCAACCGGGCGACAAGGCTGCCAAGGGTGCCGCCACGGCGGCGGGAGCCGGTAAGCCGGCGGGTGCCGGCGCCAAAACGGGTGCCGCCAAGCAAGCGGGTGCCGCCAAACCCGGCTGGCCGGGGTTCGTCAGCACGCCGCTGCACGCGTATCGCCGGCATTTCGATATCGCGGTGTTCGCGGCGTACGAACTGATGCAGATGGTGTGCCCCGACATGATCGAGTCCGGTGGCGGCTCGATCATCAACATCACCTCGGTCGCGTCGCGACTGCCGGGCGATGGCCCGTACGCCGAGCGCAGCGGCGGGGTGCTGCCCGGCTACGGCGGATCCAAGGCCGCGCTCGAGCACCTCACCCAGTGCGCGGCCTACGATCTCACCGACCACAACATCGCGGTCAATGCCCTGTCGCCGTCCAAAGCCATTCTCACGCCCGGGCTCTCGTACTATGCCCGCAACTTCGATGAGACCGCATCGGCGGACGAATTCGCCCGCGCCGCAGTCGAATTGGTCCTGGCCGACCCGGCCAAGGTCACCGGGCGCACCATCGGTCACCTTCAGGTTCTCGACGGCAGCTTCCGGCCCTTCGCGGTGGACTAGACCGGCGCGGTCGCCGTCACCGCGTTGATGATCACGGCGTGCACCCTGTGCCATTGCAGGGACCGAAATCCCGCCTGCGTCAGCAGACGCTCCGCGCGGCCCGGGGTGCGGGCTTTGCTGTGCCGGCTACCGGCCAGCGTCGGCACCAGCCACCGCGACAGCTGATCGACCAGCACCAGCCGCCCGCCGGGTCGCAGCACTCGAGCGCACTCGATCAGGCCCGCTTGCTGATCGGACCAGTGGTCGAAAGACGTTGTGCTCACGATCAGGTCGAAGGTGTGGTCGGGGTAGCCGAGCTGCTCCGCGACCCCGTGCGTGAAGGCCAACCGGTCGTCGCGCGCGAACGACCGCGCGACCTCGACCATCTGCGGTGCGGCGTCGATCCCGGCCAGCCGCTCCGCTTCCGGGTAGCTGTCGGCCAGCACGTGCAGCAAATAACCGGTGCCACAACCTACATCGAGGATGGCGTCGGCGGACGGCACCATCCGCACGGCCAGTTCGGCGGTACGGTCGGAGATCGTGTGATGCAGCCGGCCACGCCAGCCGGCGTCATAGCCGGTCGCGCGGTCGTTGAATGCGCCGACGTCGCGATAGGGCGGCACCCGCTGAGTGTCCCACGCCCGCGGGTGTTCGACGAGTCCCAGATATTCGGTTGTGGTGACGTGATCGGGGTAAGCAAGGGCCGACGATTGGCGCCGCAACTCCGGCGAGGTCATTCGCCATGAGGCGGGTCGGGATCGCCGCACCGCGGGCACGCACCCCGCCTCGTCCGGCGGATCGGCGATCTCATCGAAGATGCGATATATCAGGCCCCGATTGACGCGGTCCTGCACTTGCAGACGTTCGGCGAGGTCAATCCGAAAGGCGTTGCCGACCACGTCCGACGGGGTCTGGCACAGCACCTCATCATGGGCCGCATCGATCGCGTCGAGAGCGGAGCAGATTCGCTCCCGCGCCCGTTCGGTGTCCATCAAAGTGCTCACCCAGTCCAGGCTATGGAACATATGTTCGAGCTCAACCAGGCATGGGAAATGTGTGGATGAACTGCCGACTGTGCATAAGCAGGAACGCCGGTCCTGGCACTGGTGCCGCCTGACGTGCAAGTATGAGAAAAGTCAGTGCCGCGACGGCGGCAGGCAACCAATCGAGTGGTGTGCCAATGCCTGGTATGGACAAGCCGACAGGGCGAGTCGTAGCCCTGATCGTTCTGCTGCTCGTCGTCGCCGCCGCCCTGCGCGGCTACCTCCCCGCCCGCCAGGATGCGATGCGCAGCGAGTCGGGCGGGCGGGCGGCGCTGACGTTCGTGGTAGCGATTCTCGCGGTGACCCTCGGGTTAATCGCTGTCGCCGTGGTCGCGCGGTTGCGGGACCCTCGCGCTCCCGCGCCGACCGCGGGTGCATTGTCCGAGATGCTGGGCACCGGTAAGGGACGACCGAGCTGGCGCGTGTTGTTGATCGGCGTCGCCGTGCTCGCGGCCTGGCTGCTGATCGTGATGCTGTTGGCCCGGTTTTCAGGCCACGGTGTCGCTCCCGCCCCGGCACCGCCCGACAGTGGCGCGGCCGCGTCGACGCACCCGCCCGCACAGCCGCCGTCACAGCAGCATCCGCACCGTGCTCGCGACGGCTCCCAGAACCTGCTGGGGGTCCTGCTCGCCTGCACGGTCGCCATGTTGGTAATGTTCGTCGCCGGGACAGTCGCGTCGGCGCGGCGGCGCTGGCGTCCGGCGGCCCCCATCAACGCCGACGAGCCGGCGGAATTCCCGGCGCCCGCACCGCGTTCGGAGTCGCTGGCGCGAGCCGCCGAACGTGGACTGGCCGAGATGACAGACCTGAGCCGCGAACCGCGGGAGGCGATCATCGCCTGCTATGCCGCGATGGAACGCGAACTCGCACAGGTTCCCGGCGCGGTTCCCCAGGAGTTCGACACTCCGACCGAGGTGTTGGCCCGTGCGGTCGAACACCATGCGCTGCATGCGGATAACGCCGTCCAATTGGTGAACCTGTTCGCCGAGGCGCGGTTCAGCCCCCACGTGATGAACGAGGGCCACCGCGACGTCGCGGTGGGCGTGCTTCGACTGGTCCTCGACGAGCTGGGCTCCCGGAGCGCCGCATGAAAAAGATTATTTCCCTGGGCGTTTTCCTCATCGTCGGCATAGAACTGCTGGCACTGACGCAGCACGATCGGCGATGGGTGTTGGCGGCCGCCGGTGTCGGGCTGGCCGTGGTGTTGCTCAGCCTTCGTCGAGCCCTGGCGCGCGGCTTCGATGCCGACACGGAGCCGGGCACCGACGAACTCGGGGATTCGTTGCGCCGCTGGCTTTCCACCACCGAGACGACGATCCGGTGGTCGGAGGCGACCCGGGCCGACTGGGACCGTCATCTGCGCCCGATGCTCGCGCGTCGCTACGAGATGACAACTGGCCAAAGGCAATCCAAAGACCCCGCAGCCTTCCACGCGACCGGGCGCATGCTCTTCGGCGCGGAACTGTGGGAATGGGTCAATCCCAACAACGTCAAGCGCAGCGGTGACCGCGAACCCGGTCCGGGCCGGGCGGCGCTGGAAGAGATTCTGCTAAAGCTGGAGCAGGTATGACAGGAGGCGCGATCCGAACATGACGCTGCCGGCCGCAACCACGACCGCACACTGCGAAGCGATTCTCGACGAAATAGAACGCGTGGTGGTGGGAAAGCGCTCCGCACTGCGGCTGATCCTCACCACGGTTCTCGCGCGCGGCCACATCCTCATCGAAGACCTGCCCGGCCTGGGTAAGACGCTGATCGCGAGATCCTTCGCCGCCGCGCTGGGCCTGCAATTCACCCGGGTGCAGTTCACGCCCGATCTGCTGCCGGCGGACCTGCTCGGCTCGACGATCTACGACATGCAGTCCGGCCGCTTCGCGTTCCGGCCCGGCCCCATCTTCACCAACTTGCTGCTGGCCGACGAGATCAATCGCACACCGCCGAAAACCCAGGCAGCTCTGCTGGAGGCGATGGCCGAAGGCCAGGTCAGCATCGACGGCGAAACACACCAGCTGCCAAAGCCTTTCATCGTCTTAGCCACTGACAACCCGATCGAGTACGAGGGCACATATCCGCTGCCCGAGGCGCAACTAGATCGATTCGCGATCCGGCTGGAATTGCGGTATCTCAGCGAGCAGGACGAGACCTCGATGCTGCGCCGCCGACTCGAGCGCGGCTCGGCCGAACCGAAGGTCAACCAGGTGGTGGACGCGCACGACCTGCTGGCCATGCGCGAATCGGTCGAGCAGGTGACCGTGCACGAAGACGTTCTGCACTACGTGGTGTCGCTGGCCAACGCGACGCGACACCATCCCCAGGTTGCGGTGGGCGCCAGCCCGCGCGCCGAACTCGACCTCGTGCAACTAGCCCGCGCCCGCGCGTTGCTACTCGGCCGCGACTACGTCATTCCCGAGGATGTCAAGGCGCTCGCCATCGCGGCGGTCTCACACCGGATCACCCTGCGCCCCGAAATGTGGGTACGAAAGATCCAGGGCGCCGACGTGATCGGAGAGTTGTTGCACCGCCTGCCGGTGCCGCGGACCGGCGCCGGTGCCGGAGACACCGGATGAGCCCGACGTGACGTCCAGCATGGCGGCCGAGTTCCGCTGGCGTGCCTCGGGATTGACGCGGGCGATCGCCACCTGCGCTGGGTTCGCGATGGCCGCCGCCGTGATCGGCGCCCGGTGGCAGCTGATCGCCTTCGCCGCCCCACTGCTCGGTGTGCTGTGCTCGATCAGCTGGCAGCGGCCCATCCCGACGATTCATGTGCACGGCGAGCCCGACGCCCAGCGTTGCTTCGAAACCGACAAGGCACACGTCAGGGTATGGGTGACACAAGAAGGCGCATCGGCCGTCCAGGTCACCATTCCGGACATCGCGGGCATGGAGCTCGAGATCGCGGAATCCGATGGGGGCCAGGAGAAGACCGTCACGGCCACCGCGCGGCGCTGGGGCCGGTATTCCATCGGTGCTCGCATCGACGTCGTTGCCCGCGGTGGGTTGCTCACCGGAACGGCCACCGTCGGTGCCGCCGAGGTCATCGTGTTTCCCCTGACGCCCCCGCAGCCGACGCCCATCCCGCAGACCGAGCTGCTCGACCGGTTGGGTGCCCACCTGACCCGCCACATCGGGCCCGGTGTGGAATACGCCGACATCCGTCTCTACGTGCCCGGCGACCAACTGCGCGCGGTTAATTGGCCGGTGAGCGCGCGTCGCGGCCAACTGCATGTGACGCAGCGGCTGACCGACCGCGCCGCCGACGTCGTCGTCTTGATCGACGGGTATCGACAGCCGGCGGGTCCGGCGACCGAGGCCACCGAGCGGGTCGTGCGCGGGGCGGCGCAAGTGGTGCAAACGGCGTTGCGCCATGGCGACCGGGCCGGCATCGTCGCGCTCGGGGGCAACCACCCGCGCTGGCTGGGTGCCGACATCGGGCAGCGCCAGTTCTATCGGGTGCTCGACACCGTCCTGAACGCCGGCGACCGATTCGAGCGCACCACGGGCACGCTGGCGCCGCGCGCGGCGGTTCCGGCCGGCGCGATCGTCATCGCGTTCTCCACCCTGCTCGACACCGAATTCGCCTTGGCCCTCATCAATCTGCGCAAGCGCGGCCATGTCGTGCTGGCCGTCGACATCCTGGACAGTTCGCCGTTCCAAGACGAGCAGGATCCCCTGGTGGATCGGATGTGGGCGCTGCAGCGCTCCGCGATGTACCGCGACATGGCCACCATCGGCGTGGACATCGTGTCGTGGCGGGGCGACAGCGGTCTGGAGCAGTCGATGGGTGTGTTGCCGGATCGCCGCCGGCGGGTGCGGGGGAGGCTTCGTGGATAACGTCGGCACGGGGGCACTGGAGCGGGTGGGGGCACCCGCATTCGCGACGGGTTTCGGTCTGCTGATGGTGGGGCTGGCGGCCGACGGTTGGCAGGGCCCCGCGGTGGCTGCCTGGGTGGCGGCGCTGGTCGCGGTCGCGGTGGGCGTCGTATTCCGGCGCGCCGCAACGGTTGCCGTGCTGCTGGCGGCGGTCACCTCGATGCTGACCGACCCGCCGCTGATCTTCGTCGCGCTGTCCGGACTGTGCGCCGCCGCTTACCTGGTATGCCGCCACGCGGTCGGCGCGGCCGCCCCGGTGGTGCTGGACAGCTGGCCGACCGTCGTTGGCGCCGTGGGGTTTACGCTCGCCGGGTTGGCTGCGACGTCGTTTCCCCTGCAGTTGCCGTGGTTGCCGTTGGTGGCCCCGCTGGGGGCATTGGTGATCTACCTGCTGGCCATCCGCCCGTTCATGAGCTGACCGGCGGCGGCCGGACGCTGCGTCAGTGCAGCAGCTGGGCGGCCTGGTCGGCGAGGTCGAGCAGTGGCTGCGGGAAGATACCGAGCACGACGGTGACCGCGGCGCACACCGCGATGGCGGCCTTGCTCAAGATGCCCGGCGCCACCACGTGTGGGGTGTCCTCGGTCGCTTCGGTGAAGAACATCGACACGATCACCCGCACGTAGAAGTAGGCGGCGACCCCGCTGGCGACCACACCGACGATCACCAGCGGCACGGCGCCGCCCTGGGCGGCGGCCTTGAAGACGGCAAGCTTGCTGACGAAGCCACTGGTCAGGGGGATGCCGGCGAACGCCAACAAGAACATCGAAAACATCACGCCCACAATGGGTGAACGCTGACCCAGCCCCGCCCAATGCGAGAGCGTCGCGTCCTCGACCCCGTCGGCGTCGCGGATCAGGCCGACGATGGCGAACGCGCCGACGGTGCTGAAGCTGTAGGCCAGCAGATAGAACAGCGTGGCGGACAGGCCGGTGTGGCTGTCCGCGATGACGCCGGTGAGGATGAACCCGACGTGGGCGACCGACGAGTAGGCCAGCATGCGTTTGACGTCGGTCTGGTTCACCGCGGTGATGGTGCCGACCGCCATGGTCAGGATGGAGATGGTCCACAGCACCGGACGCCACTGGTCGTGCAGCGGCGGTAGCGCCACGTAGATAACCCGAAGCAGCGCACCGAAAGCCGCGACCTTTGTGGCCGCCGCCATGAACCCGGTGATGGGGGTGGGTGCGCCCTGGTACACGTCCGGAATCCACGAGTGGAACGGAACGGCGCCGACCTTGAACAGCAGGCCGACCGACAGCAGCGCGACGCCGACCAGCGCCATCGAGGTGTCGCCGCGCGCGGCAAGCGCATCACGGATACCTGTCAGCAGCAGCGTGCCGGTCGCGCCGTAGAGCAGCGCGACCCCGTAGAGGAAGAACGCCGACGAAAACGCGCCCAGCAGAAAGTACTTCATCGCCGCTTCCTGCGAGAGCAGGCGGCGGTGACGGGCCAGGCCGCACATCAGGTACAGCGGCAGCGACAACACTTCCAGCGCGACGAACATGGTCAACAGGTCGTTGGACGCGGGGAAGACCATCATGCCGCCGACCGAAAGCAGCGCCAGCGGGAACAGCTCCGTCTGGGCGGCCCCGGCCCGCTCGGCCTCGCGCTCGGCGTCGCTGTCGGGCACCGCCGATGCCTGCGGCGTAAAGGAGTCCAGGCCACCCGAGCCGGCCGTGCCGACTCCCACGGATACCTTGCTGTCCGCCTTGGCCTGCGTGCGTTCGGCGATGAAGATCACCGCCATCACCGCGACCAGCAGCACGGTGCCCTGCAGATACAGCGTCGGGCGGTCAATGGCCATGGCACCCAACACCGCGACGCGGCCCGAGCTTTGGATCGAGCGGCTCACGGCGATGACCGCGACGAACGCCGCGATCAATCCGCCAAGTGAGAGCGTCACCTGCGCGGTGTAGCGAATTCGCCTGGGCAGAAACGCCTCCGCGAGGACACACACCACGGCGACGCCGAAAACGATGAGCGTCGGGCACAGCAGGAAGTACTGGATGCTCGGGGTAGGGAGGGTCATCGCGGTCCTTCGGCGGTCCGGTGTAGGTCGGCCTGTCTGGGTGTTCCCGCCGGGACAGTCGGCTTGGGGTCATGCTGGCCGATGGTGGTCATCGTGTTCTCGACGGCGGGATTGATGATGTCGAGCACCGGCTTGGGATAGATGCCGAGCACCAGCAGCAGCGCGATCAGCGGTGCGACGACGATCAATTCGCGTGCACGCAGATCGCCGATCTTCTCATTGCCGCTGAGCACCGGCCCGGTCATCACGCGCTGGTACAGCCACAACATGTAGACCGCCGAGAGCACCAACGCGGTGACCCCGAACGCGGCGGCCAGCCAGTACCGGTTGAAAGTGCCCAGCAGGACCAGGAATTCGCTGATGAACGGCGCCAAGCCCGGCAGCGACAGGGTGGCCATGGCCGAGACCAGGAAGGTGCCGGCCAGTATGGGCGCCACCTTCTGCACACCGCCGTAATCGGCGATCGACCGGCTGCCGTGCCGCGATATCAGGAATCCGGCGATCAGGAACACCGCGGCCGTGGACAGGCCGTGGTTGAGCATGTACAGCGTCGACCCGCTCTGCCCCTGGCTGGTCATCACGAAGATGCCCAGGATGATGAACCCGAAGTGCGAGATCGAGGTGTAGGCGATCAGCCGCATGATGTCGGTCTGGCCGATGGCGACGATCGCGCCGTAAATCACCCCGATGACCGCCAGCACGACGATCAGCGGGCGGAAATACGTTGAGGCGCCGGGGAACAGCTGCAGGCAGTAGCGCAGCATGCCGAAGGTGCCGACCTTGTCCATCACCGCCATCATCAGCACCGCGGTCGCCGGGGTGGCCTCGACGGCGGCGTCGGGCAGCCAGCGGTGGAACGGCCATAGCGGGGCCTTGATCGCGAACGCGAACATGAAGCCCAAAAACAGCGCCTTGAACACCGCCGAGTCCGCGCCGTAGCGGCCCGAGGCGACGCCGGCCACGATCTCGCGGAAGTCGAAGGTGCCCGAACCGTGCTGCGAGGTCACCACATACAGCCCGATCACCGCGGCTAGCATGATCAGACCGCCGAACAGGTTGTACAACAAGAACTTCACGGCCGCGCGCGACCGGCCGGTCCCGCCGCCGAAACCCCCGATCAGGAAGTACATCGGGACGAGCATGGCCTCGAAGAAGACGTAGAACAGCAGCACGTCAAGGGCGACGACCGAGATCAGCACCATGGATTCGATGGCCAGCGTCAGGGCGATGTAGGCCTGGACCCCGCGGCTGCGCTCACCGCCGTCGTTCCAGCCGGCCACCTGCAGCACCGGGATCAGCACCGCGGTCAGCAGCACCAGTACCACCGCGATGCCGTCGACCCCCAGGGTGTAGCCGGCGCCGAACGCCGGGATCCACTGGTGGCTTTCGACGAATTGGTAAGGCGCGCCACCGGTCTTGAACCCGACGGTGACGACGACCGCCACCGCCAGGGTCAGGACGCCGAAGACCAGACCGGTCCACTTGGCGAGCTGGCGCAGCCCGGGTGGCATCAGGATGATCAGCACGGAGCCGGCCAGCGGTACCAGCCACAGCACGCTCAGCCATGGAACGCTATTCACCAGCGCCGCTCCTTTTCATCTCGCCGCGAATCACCACAGTCTCACTGCCAGGATCAGCGCGATCACCAGCACCGCGCCCGTCAGCATCGACAGCGCGTAGTTGCGGGCGAAGCCGGTTTGCAGTCCCCGCAGCCGATTTGACGTCGCACTCACCAGCCCCGCCAGCGCGTTCACCGAGCCGTCGACGCCCGCGTTGTCGATGTCGACGAGCGCGTGGGTCAGTTGTGCGCCCGGGCGCATGAAGACCTCTTCGTTGAAGGCGTCGCCGTAGAAGTCCTTGCGTACCGCCGTCGTGAGTGCCGACACGGACAGCGGAGCCACCCGGGGGATCGGCGCCTTCGCGTACAACCGGTAGGCCACCGCGATGCCGACGACCACGACACCCAGCGCCAGCGCGGAGCTGACCCAGACGGGGTACGCGTGGGTGACTTCCTCGTGCTTGCCGACGACCGGCTCGAGCCAGCTCTGCAGGGTGCCGCCCACCGCCAGCAGGCCACCGGAGAACACCGAGCCGACGGCGAGCAGAATCATCGGCCACGTCATCAGCGCGGGTGCCTCATGCGGGTGGGTCCCGGGACCCCAGCGCTTCTTGCCGAAGAAGGTCATCAGCATCACGCGGGTCATGTAGAACGCGGTGACGCCGGCGCCCAGCAGCGCGGCCCCACCCAGCAGGTAACCCCGGACGCCACCCGAGGCCAGCGCCGCCTCGATGATGGCGTCCTTGGAGAAGTAGCCCGCGAAGGGCGGCACGCCGATGATCGCGAGGTAACCCAGGCCGAAGGTGGCGAACGTAATGGGCAGCGCCGCACGCAAACCGCCGTAGCGGCGCATGTCCTGCTCTTCGTGCATCGCGTGAATCACCGCGCCGGAGCCGAGGAACAACCCGGCCTTGAAGAACCCGTGGGTGAGCAGATGCATGATCGCGAAGGCGTACCCGGCCGGCCCGAGGCCCGCCGCCAGCACCATGTAGCCGATCTGGCTCATCGTCGAAGCCGCCAGCGCCCGCTTGATGTCGTCCTTGGCGCAGCCGATGAACGCCCCGAGCAGCAGCGTGACCGCACCCACGATGACCACGGCCAGCCGGGCGTCGGGGGACAGGTTGTACAACGGATTCGATCGCACGATCAGATACACGCCGGCCGTCACCATGGTGGCTGCGTGGATCAGCGCGGACACCGGGGTGGGGCCCTCCATGGCGTCACCCAGCCACGCCTGCAGCGGGACTTGGGCGGACTTGGCGCAGGCGCCGAGCAGCAACAGCAATCCCATGGCGGTCAGCGCACCGTGACCGGCCGCGGGCGCGGCGGCGAACACCCCGGCGTACGACAGGGTGCCGAAAGTGCTGAACATCAGGAACATTCCCAGGGCCAGCCCGGCATCGCCGACCCGGTTCATCACGAACGCCTTCTTGGCCGCGGTGGCCGCCGTCGGCTTGTGATACCAGAACCCGATCAGCAGGTAGGACGCCAGGCCGACGCCCTCCCAGCCGACGTAGAGCACCACGTAGTTGTCGGCGACGACCAGCAGCAGCATCGACGCCAGGAACAGGTTGAGGTAGCCGAAAAACCTTCGGCGGTCCACGTCTTCGGCCATGTAGGCGACCGAATAGATGTGGATCAGCGACCCGACCCCGGAGATCAGCAGCACGAAACACACCGACAGCTGGTCGATCTGCAGCCCGAGGTCGACCTGGAGCTGGCCGACCGGGATCCAGCTGAACACCTTTTGGTGGATGACGCGGTCGTCGGCCGCGCGGCTGAGCAGCTCCGAGAGCAGGCTCAGGCCCACCCCGAACGCCGCGAGGGCGGTGGCGCAGCCCAGCCAATGCCCCCACCGGTCGGTGCGTCGCCCGCCGAACAGCAGGATTGCGGCGCCTGCCAATGGCAGCGCGACCAGCAGCCAGGTGTATTGAGTCATGTTGGCGTCTTCAGCCTTTGAGTAGGTTCGCGTCGTCGACGGACGCCGATTTGCGGGTACGGAAGATGGTCATGATGATGGCCAGTCCGATGACCACCTCGCAGGCGGCGACCACCATCGTGAAGAACGCGATCATCTGCCCGTCCAGGTGGCCGTGCATCCGCGCGAACGTGACGAACGCGAGGTTGACCGCGTTGAGCATCAGCTCGACGCACATGAACATCACGATGGCGTTGCGGCGCAACAACACACCGGAGGCCCCGATGGTGAACAGCAGCGCCGAAAGGTACAGGTAATTGGCCGGATTCACGACGTACCGCCTTGGGAGAGAGTCGGGCTCGGCTCGGGGGAAGGAGACGGCGTCTTCTTGCCGTCGGCGCCGCGGCTTTGCAGCATCGGCGAGACCGAGAGCTTCGAGTACGTGCCGTCCGGCAGCAACGCGGCCACGTCGACGGCGTTGTGGCGTGCGTACACACCGGGGCCGGGCATCGGGGTGGGATGCCCGCCCGACCGGAACCGTTCCTGCGAGAGCTCGCGCTGCGTCTTGCGGCGCTCGAAGCGCTCGCGGTGTGCCAGCACCATCGCGCCGACGGCCGCGGTGATCAGCAGCGCGCTGGTGAGCTCGAACGCCCACAGGTACCGCGAGAAGATCAGCGCCGCAAGCCCTTCCACGTTGCCATTGGCGTTGGCGGTGGTCAGTCCCGCGAAGCCGCCGGTGGTCACGTTGCC
>NZ_LZKI01000039.1 GCF_001672755.1 Mycobacterium colombiense
ATCGGTGGCGCACCAGGCGGTTCAACCGCCACCCGGCCGCGCGCACCAATAGCAGGGCGATCATCGCGCTCGCGGTGCTGGCGACCACCGCGATGGCGACGCCCAGCAGCGGGCCGAACAGCAGCCCGGCCGCCAGGGTGAACGCCGTGCGCGGAATCGGCACCACCGTCACGACGATGTGGGTGACCAAGAACGCCAGCGGAAACCACGGTCCTACGGACTGCGCCCAGTCGCGCATCTGCACCGGCGAGGGCAGCGGCAGCCACGACGCCAGCACCACCAGCGCTGTGATGCCCACCACTGTCCAGACGATCCGCGACCGGGACACGCTTCGCGCGGCGACGCCGATGGCGCAGCCGAGATCGCGGAGCGTCTCGGTGATTTTGCTGGTGGCGGAACCCGTCACGCCTTCCTAGGGTACGGGGCGCAGATGAAATGGCCGTATCCCGTGGCTGGCGTTTCACCCGGAATCCGGCCCGCCCGCCGCACCCGGCGGTTTTTAGCGACGAGCGGTCATCAATTAGCCTCAATAGCTAAGTGGTATCCCCAGAGCTGTAGCCCAAATGCTGGGAAAAGGGAGCAATCGGTGTCCATTGATGTACCCGAGCTCGACGACCTGGAACAGGTTCGCGGGCGTTGGCGCAGTGCGGTCGCCGGAGTGCTGGCTAAAAGCACCCGGAAGGACCCCGAGCAGTTGGGCGACGCGCCCGAGCGGCTGCTGGAAACCCCGACGTACGAGGGGATTGCGGTCCGCGCGCTCTACACCGCGCTCGACGAACTGCCGGAACCGCCGCTGCCGGGCGAGTGGCCTTTTGTGCGCGGCGGCGACGCGCTGCGCGACGTCAAGTCCGGCTGGAAGGTCGCCGAGGCCTTCCCGGCCACCCCGGTGCCCGGTGTCGCGGCCAAGGATGTCAACTCCGCGGTGCTGGACGCGCTCGGCAACGGGGCCGGCGCCCTGATCCTGCGGATCGGGGAATCTGGCGTGGCGCCCGATCAGCTCGCGGACACGCTCGAGGGTGTCTACCTGAGCATGGCGCCGCTGATCCTCGAGGCCGGTGCCGATTACCCGGCGGCCAGCGATGCGGTGCTGGCGGTGGCCGACGGTGTGGAACCCGACCAGCGCGCCACGCTGTCGATCGACCTGGGCGGCGATCCGCTGAGCGCGGCCCTGAGCGAGCGGCCCGCGCCGAAGATCGACGACGTGGTCGCCGTGGCCAAGCGGGCCGCCGGGCACACCGGTGTGCGCGCGATCACCGTCGACGGCCCCGCGTTCCACAACCTCGGTGCCAACGCGACGTGGGAGCTAACGGCCGCTGTCGCTGCCGCGGTGAGCTACCTGCGGGTGCTCACCGAATCGGGATTGTCGATCGGCCAGGCGTTGCGGCAGATCAGCTTCCGGTTCGCCGCCGATGACGACCAGTTCATGACCGTCGCCAAGTTCCGTGCGGCGCGCAATCTGTGGGCGCGGGTCGCCGAGGTCGTCGGCGACCCGGATGCCGGCGCGGCGGTCATCCATGCCGAGACGTCGCTGCCGATGATGACCCAGCGCGACCCGTGGGTGAACATGTTGCGTTGCACCCTGGCCGCCTTCGGCGCCGGTGTCGGTGGCGCCGACTCCCTGCTGGTGTTCCCGTTCGATGTCGCAATCGAGGGCGGATTCCCGAACATCGCAACGAGTTTCGCCCGCCGCATCGCCCGCAACACGCAGCTGCTGCTTCTCGAGGAGTCGCACGTGGGCCGCGTGCTGGACCCGGCCGGGGGCTCATGGTTCGTCGAGGACCTCACCCACCGCCTGGCCGAGCAGGCCTGGGAACAGTTCCAGGCCATCGAGAAGCACGGCGGATTCACGCAGGCCCGCGACTTCATCGCCGGGCAGATCGCCGAGGTGGCCGCCCGCCGCACCGACGACATCGCGCACCGCAGGACCGCGATCACCGGGGTCAACGAATTCCCCAACCTCACCGAAGCGCCCCTGCCGCAAAGCGACTCGACGTATTCGCCGCTCGCCGCCGGGAAACTGGTGCGGTACGCCGCGGAGTTCGAGGCGCTGCGGGACCGGTCGGACGCCTACCTGGCCCGCACCGGCTCCCGCCCCCAGGTGCTGTTGCTGCCGCTGGGGCCGTTGGCCGAGAACAACATCCGCGCCACGTTCGCCTCGAACCTGCTGGCGGCCGGCGGCATCGAGGCGGTCAACCCCGGAACGGTCGACCCCGACGGCATCGCGTCGGCGATGGCCGACGCGGGGTCGCCATCGGCGGCGGTCATCTGCGGCACCGACAAGCGCTACCAGGATGAGGCGTCGGGCGTCGTACAGGCGGCCCGCGACGCCGGAATCGCGCGGGTCTATCTGGCCGGCCCCGAGAAGGCCGTGGCCGACGCCGAGCACCAACCGGACCAATTCCTGACCGCGAAAATCAATGCGGTCGAAGCTTTATCGGATCTCCTCACGAGGCTGGGGGCGTAGACACGATGACGACCACTGCACCCGCTGTCGGCAGCTTCGCCGATGTGCCGCTGCGCAGCGAGCGGACCGTTGCGCCGGCGACCGAAGCCGCCGTCGACGAGCACGTGGCCGCGGCCGCGGCCGCGCACCTGTACACACCTGACCAATTGCAATGGCAGACACCGGAAGACATCGACGTCAAACCGGTCTACATCGGCGCGGACCGCGCGGCCGTCGAAGCCGACGGGTATCCGCTGCACAGCTTCCCCGGCGAACCGCCGTTCGTGCGCGGGCCCTACCCGACGATGTATGTCAACCAGCCGTGGACCATCCGGCAGTACGCCGGCTTCTCCACCGCAGCGGAGTCCAACGCCTTCTATCGGCGCAACCTGGCCGCGGGCCAGAAGGGTCTGTCGGTGGCCTTCGACCTGGCCACCCACCGCGGGTACGACTCCGATCACCCACGCGTGCAGGGCGACGTCGGAATGGCCGGTGTGGCAATCGATTCCATCCTCGACATGCGCCAGCTGTTCGACGGTATCGACCTGTCGACGGTGTCGGTGTCGATGACGATGAACGGCGCGGTGCTGCCGATCCTGGCGCTGTACGTGGTGGCCGCCGAGGAACAGGGCGTTCCGCCGGAGAAGCTGGCCGGCACCATTCAGAACGACATCCTCAAAGAGTTCATGGTGCGCAACACCTACATCTATCCGCCCAAGCCGTCGATGCGCATCATCTCCGACATCTTCGCCTACACCAGCGCGAAGATGCCGAAGTTCAACTCCATCTCGATCTCCGGCTACCACATCCAGGAAGCCGGTGCCACAGCCGATTTGGAGCTGGCCTACACGCTGGCCGACGGGGTCGACTACATCAAGGCCGGCCTGGACGCCGAGCTGGACATCGACAAGTTCGCGCCGCGGCTGTCCTTCTTCTGGGGCATCGGGATGAACTTCTTCATGGAGGTCGCCAAGCTGCGCGCGGGGCGGCTGTTGTGGAGCGAGCTGGTGTCTCAGTTCGACCCGAAGAACGCCAAATCGCTGTCGCTGCGCACACATTCGCAGACCTCGGGCTGGTCGCTTACCGCGCAGGACGCCTTCAACAACGTCGCGCGCACCTGCATCGAGGCGATGGCCGCGACGCAGGGGCACACCCAGTCGCTGCACACCAACGCCCTCGACGAGGCGCTGGCGCTGCCCACCGACTTCTCGGCTCGCATCGCCCGCAACACCCAGCTGGTGTTGCAGCAGGAGTCGGGCACCACGCGGCCGATCGACCCGTGGGCCGGCTCGTACTACGTCGAATGGCTGACTCATCAACTCGCACAACGGGCCCGCGCCCACATCGCCGAGGTCGCCGAGCACGGCGGCATGGCGCAGGCCATCAGCGACGGCATCCCCAAGCTGCGCATCGAGGAGGCCGCCGCGCGCACCCAGGCCCGCATCGACTCGGGGATCCAGCCGGTGATCGGGATCAACAAGTACCAGGTCGAAGAGGACCAGGAGGTCGAGGTCCTCAAGGTCGAGAACAGCCGGGTGCGCGCCGAGCAGCTGGCCAAGCTGAAGGAGCTGCGGGAGAGCCGCGACCAACAGGCCGTCGACGCCGCGCTGGCGGAACTGTCACGCGCGGCGGCTGCCCACGGTCGCGCCGGCGAGGACGGGCTGGGCAACAACCTGCTCGCGCTGGCCATCGACGCGGCCCGCCACAAGGCCACCGTCGGCGAGATCTCCGACGCGCTGGAGAAGGTGTATGGCCGTCACCAGGCGGAGATCCGTACTATCGCCGGGGTCTACCGCGACGAAGCTGGAAAGGCCGGAAACATGGCAACCGCGACCGAACTCGTCGAGAAGTTCGCGGAAGCCGACGGTCGGCGCCCCAGGATTCTGGTCGCCAAGATGGGCCAGGACGGTCACGACCGCGGCCAGAAGGTGATCGCGACGGCGTTCGCCGACATCGGATTCGACGTCGACGTCGGGTCGTTGTTCTCCACGCCCGAAGAGGTGGCCCGCCAGGCCGCCGACAACGACGTGCACGTGGTCGGGGTGTCCTCGCTGGCCGCCGGTCACCTGACGCTGGTGCCCGCGCTCCGCGACGCGCTGGCCGAAGCCGGACGGCCCGACATCATGGTCGTGGTCGGCGGCGTCATCCCGCCGGGCGACTTCGACGAGCTGTACGAGGCCGGGGCCGCCGCCATCTTCCCGCCCGGGACGGTGATCGCCGACGCCGCAATCGGCTTGCTGCACAAGCTCGCCGAGCGGCTGGGTTACACGCTCGACTAAATGGCTTCCCAACGGAACGACTCCGTCGAGGATTTGGCCGAGGCGGTCCGCAACGGCGACCGCGCGGCGTTGCCGCGGGCCATCACGCTGCTCGAGTCCACCCGCGCCGACCATCGCAAGAAGGCGCAGCAGTTGCTGCTGGAGCTGACCCCGGACTCGGGCAACGCGTATCGGGTCGGCATCACCGGGATCCCCGGGGTGGGGAAGTCCACCAGCATCGAGGCCCTCGGCATGCATCTGATCGAGCTGGGCCACCGGGTGGCGGTGCTGGCCGTGGACCCGTCGTCGACGCGCACCGGCGGCTCGATCCTGGGCGACAAGACCCGGATGGCCCGTCTGGCAATGCATCCGGATGCATACATCCGGCCCTCACCCACCTCGGGCACCCTCGGCGGGGTGGCCAAGGCCACCCGCGAAACCGCGGTGCTGCTCGAGGCCGCCGGCTTCGACGTGATCCTGATCGAGACCGTCGGGGTCGGTCAGTCCGAGGTGACGGTGGCCAACATGGTCGACACCTTCGTGCTGCTCACCCTGGCCCGCGGTGGCGATCAGCTGCAGGGCATCAAAAAGGGTGTGCTGGAGCTGGCCGACATCGTCGTGGTGAACAAGGCCGACGGCGATCACCTCGCCGAGGCTCGCTCGGCCGCGCGCGAGCTGTCCGGTGCGATCCGGCTGATCCATCCGCGCGAAACACTCTGGCGGCCGCCCGTTCTCACGATGAGCGCGGCCGAAGGGACGGGCCTCAGCGAATTGTGGGACACCGTCGAACGCCATCGGCAGGTCCTCACCGAGGCGGGGGAGTTCGAGGCGCGCCGCCGGGCCCAGCTGGTCGACTGGACGTGGCAGATGGTGCGCGACACGGTGCTGGACCGGCTGTTGTCCAGCCCGGCGGTGCGCAAGATCCGCGCCGACGTGGAACGAAAGGTCAAGGCGGGCGAGCTAACTCCCGCGCTGGCGGCCGAGCAAATATTGGCGGCCGCGACGGGCTAACGGATAGGTAAATAATCCGCATTTCGATCCGGACGGTTGTGTAATTCAAGTAAATTCAAAGTTGTGACGGTGGATACCCGAGTCGATCGCCGCGCGGTCCGTGTCCACGATGACCTTGACGCAGGTCATCGTGTGTCCGGCGCGGCGGACTCACACTTCGGTTGCGTCGTTCGTAGTTTCGCCAGCATGTTCCCGGTCCGCCGGTTCGGTGGCGGGGCGCTGGCCGTTTATGTCGACGGCCAGCCCGTCGTCGACGTTTGGACGGGTTGGGCCGACCGGGGTGGCCAGCGACCGTGGACGGAAAACACCGCGCCCATGGTGTTTTCGGCGACCAAGGGAATGGCCGCCACCGTCATCCATCGCCTTGCCGACCGGGGGCTGATCGACTACGACGCGCCGGTCGCCGAATACTGGCGCGAGTTCGCGGCCAACGGCAAGGCCGACATGACCGTGCGCCAGGTGATGCGGCATCAAGCCGGGCTGTCGGGCCTGCGCGGCGCCACCAAGGAAGAACTGCTCGATCACGTCGTGATGGAGGAGAAGCTGGCCGCGGCGGCCCCGGGGCGGCTACTGGGCAAATCGGCGTATCACGCGCTGACGTTCGGCTGGCTAATGTCAGGTCTCGGCCGGGCCGTGACCGGTAAGGGCATGGCCACGCTGATCCGCGAGGAACTCGCCGAGCCACTGGACACCGACGGGCTGCACCTCGGCCGGCCGCCGGTCGAGGCCCCGACGCGGGCCGCCGAGATCATCTGCCCGCAGCACCTGATCGGCAACCCGGTCGTCAGCTATGTGACCCGCAAGGTCGCCAACGAGATGTCCGGGGCATACCGGTCGATGTACTTCAAGGGCCTGGTCGGTGCCGTCCAGGGCGACGCTCCGTTGCTGGACGCGGAGATCCCGGCCGCCAACGGGGTAGCCACCGCGCGCGGCCTGGCACGTATGTACGGCGCCATCGCCAATGGCGGCGAGGTCGACGGCATCCGATTCCTCTCCCGTGATCTGGTCGCCGGCCTGACCGGTGAGCGCAGTCTGCGACCGGACCGAAACATCTTCGTACCGTTGGCTTTTCACCTGGGTTATCACACATTGCCGCTCGGCGGTGTGATGCCGGGCTTCGGCCACGTCGGGATGGGTGGTTCGGTCGGCTGGGCCGACCCCGCTTCGGGGGTGGCGTTCGCGTTGGTGCACAACCGGCTGCTGACACCTTTCGTGATGTCCGATCACGCGGCGTTCGTGGGCATCTACGCGCTGATCCGCAGGGCCGCGGAGAATGCACGCAAACGCGGATTCCGGTCGGTCACCGAGTTCGGGGCGCCGTTCTACGAGCCGGGAGCCGTCGCCGGCTGACGCCGGACGGCAAGCAAACGAGCGGCGAGGCTGCCGTGGGATGGTAGGGCCGACTACAAGACGGTTTTCGCGCTAAAAATATCGGCTGGTCTGTGGGTGTAGCCTGATGCGGATGTTCTCGGTCGTAATCCACAATGGTGTGCCTGCGTGCGCATTGCAGACGGGCAACGACGGTTTGCCCGGCCGAATGTGCAACGGCAGATTGCAATGAATGGGGACCCCAAACTCCCTGAGGCTGAGTCTATTGCGAACGGCCGGACGCAGAGGGCATGGTCACTGAGGCCGACACTCGCGCAGGTTTTCGATGCCCGATCTAACGGGCTAAACGTATGGCGATTGGTGCTGGCATCCGGGGTTATCCTCGGACACTCCTGGCCGCTCACCGGCCGCCAGCTTCCGGCCGACCAGCTTCTCAACCAGGCCTGGGTCGACGGATTTTTCGCCATATCGGGGTTTCTCATCACATCGAGCTGGGTGCGAAACCCGCGGCTTCGCGAGTACTTTGTTGCACGGGCTCTTCGCATCTTTCCGGGGCTGTGGGTGTGCATGATCGTGATCGCATTCGTCATCGCTCCAATCAGCGTGATGATTCAAGGCGGATCGGCTGCGGCAATGCTTACGTCTCGTGCCCCGATCGAGTACGTGCTGAACAATGCGGTTCTGAACATTTACTACGAGAGCATCGATGGAACGCCGCGCGACGTCCCGTATCCGCACGTGTGGGACGGAGTCCTGTGGACCCTCATATTTGAATTGTTTTGCTACATCGCGATTGCCGTTGCGGGCGTAGCCGGACTCGCAAACCGCCGGTGGCCGGCTCCGGTGGTGTTTGCATTCTTCCTTGCTGGCGCGGCGCTGGTGTCTTACCCGACTACGGGGATTCCGACGATCTTCCAGATGATCTCGCGTTTCGCGCTGGTGTTCGCGGCGGGCGCGGTCCTGCACGAGTACCGGGACAAGATTCCAGCTCGGTGGTGGCTGGTCGCGGTGAGCGCCGTGATCGTCTTGGTGGCCGGTTTGCTGGTGCCTAACTACCGGGTACTCGCAGCGCTTCCGCTGGCGTACGCCGTCGTGGTGTCGGGCGCGCTGATTCACAACAGGCGGTTGCGGTTGCGTACCGACCTTTCCTATGGCGTCTACATCTACGCGTGGCCGATGCAGCAATTGCTGGTCATCTGCGGGCTCGGCTTCTTGCCTCCGCTGGCGTTCGCGGTCGTCGCCGCCATCGTCACCCTTCCGTTGGCCGCACTCAGCTGGTTCCTGGTGGAAAAGCGCGCGTTGTCGCTCAAGTCGCGCTTCAAGCGCCGAGTGCACGGTAACGGGGGCATTGGCGCACCGCCGGCCGCGGACGCCGTCTCGGCCGAGTAGGTCACTGAAAAGCTTCGCGCTGCAACACCGCCCGACATCTCGCTGGATGGTCACCGCGACGGCGCCAGGGGCACCGCCTCACGGCTCCTTTGTCGCGGATCCGGAAATCCCCGCAAACAATCCGCAACCCTCAGTCTCACGTTTATGCGGAGAATCGGAAAAGCACCGGATCACGATCTCCGACCCGCACATTGACGTTGCCGAAGGTGTGACTTGAACCGGCGGTGTCGTTGCGGAAAACGACTAATTGAACATCGCCCCGGGAATTGCAAAGTCATGCATAATGGCCCGAGATCCCGGGGGCCCGCCAGAGCGAACTGAAAGGTATGGGTTCCGCGATGACGCCTGCCCGGACGAGCCAATCCATCGCAAATGCCGACCTGCCGGCGCACCCCGCCCGCTCGGGAACCACTGTCCGCCCCGTCGCGCTGTTCGTGCTGGGCATGGCGCGGTCGGGGACGTCCGCGCTGACTCGCGTCCTGTCGCTGTGCGGGAGCACCCTGCCGGCCGGGATGTGCGGCGCCGACGGGAACAACCCGCGCGGCTATTGGGAGCCGCGCGCGGCCATCATGCTCAACGAGACGATCCTGCGTCGCCACGACAGCAACTGGTACGACCCGACGATGCGGCTGCAAGAAGAGCTCGCGTTCGGCGCCGGGGAAAAGGCCGCCTGTATCGCGGAGATCGCCGCCTATCTGGGCACGCTGCCGGCGGCGCCGCTGGTGGTGATCAAGGAGCCGCGCATCACCGCGCTTTCCGAACTCTGGTTCGAGGCGGCGCGCCAAGTCGGCTTCGACGTCGCCGCGGTCATCGCGCTGCGTCATCCCCAGGAGGTCGTCGACTCGGCGGCGAAGTATGTCCAAACCTCGCCGGAGCTTTCGAGCGCCTTATGGCTCAAATACAACCTGCTGGCCGAGCGGCACACCCGCGGTATGCCGCGGGTGTTCGTCGACTACGCCAACCTGCTCGACGACTGGCACCGAGAGATGAAGCGCATTGCCACGACGCTCGAAATCGATCTGGACACCGCGGAGGAGAGCGCGATCGAGGAGTTTCTCACTCCCGATCTTCGTCGCCAGAGATACTGCGGCCCGGTGGCCGACCATTTCGGCAGCGACTGGATCTCCGCGGTCTACGAAGCACTGCGGGGGGCGGCGCAGGACGATCCCCTGCACGTGTCGACATTGGATCGGGTTTTCGAGTCGTATCAGGCCAGCGAGCGTGATTTCCGCATGGCCTTCACGGAATTTCACACGCGAACCAACAGCGTGATCCGCCGGGTGTTCAGGCCGTTCATCGTCAAGCCGATTCTCGAGGTCGCCGCGATGGTGCATCGGCGCAGGGGAGCCTGGGCCTAGGCCGGTCGTCGCGCTGGTCAGTGCGTCGTTCCGTCAATTACTTGGTCTTCGGCGTGGTTGGCGCACCGCGGCTGAGATCGTTTGTTAGAGTAACCAAGCTGCGTCCGCGGGAATGCCCGGCCGAGCTGTCGACGGCCGCGCATAAGTTTGCGGATATGGCTCACCGGGCTCGCTGATGCAATTCGCACCAGGCATAACAACCGATGCCGTCATGGCGATCCGCTGCGTTGTCATCCAAAAGTTAAGTAAACAAAACGAATTCGTAAAAATGGTGTCCTGATCCTTCGTGCCGGGCTATAGTCCTTAGCGGGCGCAATGATCCGATGGAACTGATCCGGGGGGCGAAGTTGACGGTCGCAAGTCAGACCTGACTCCGGACGAGGAGTTCGGTAATGGATCTCCTCATATTGTCAAAGATGTTGAGAGAGCTGAGATTACTGCCCTTGACTTCATAGTGTGCGCAATCGGGTTGGCTCCGGTGGTTGCTGCGCGCCCGTCGAACGGGCCTGCATCAGATCGGAAAGGCATGAATAACAACAGAATTCTTGAAGTCGGCTAGACGCCCGAGAAGTGAAAGGTTGGATTCGCGATGAGATTGGCCCGGACGAGCAAACCAGTCGACAGCGCCTCCAATTGCTTCGGCACCCGTCCGGTTGTGTTGTTCGTGCTCGGGCCGCAACGGTCCGGAACCTCGGCGCTCACCCGGGTGCTCTCGCTGTGCGGCGGCACGCTTCCGGCCGCGATGTTGGGCGCCGACGCGAACAATCCGCTCGGCTACTGGGAACCGCGGGCGGCCATTTCGCTGAACGAGACAATCCTGCGCCGGCTCGGGACCAATTGGTACGACCCGTCATTGCGGTTTCTGGACGACGGCGCGGTCGATGCCGGCGAGAGCAGGGCCTGCGTCGCGAAGATCGCCGCGTATCTGTCCACCCTGCCCGCGGCGCCGCTCGTGGTGATCAAGGAGCCCAGGATCACCACCCTGTCCGACCTGTGGTTCGAGGCGGCGCGTCAGGCCGGATTCGACGTCGCGTCGGTCATCGCCGTACGGCATCCGCAAGAGGTCATCTCGTCGATTGTGAAGTCCTGGCACGTCTCTCCTGCGCTCGCGAGCGCGTTATGGCTGAAATGCAACATCCTCGCTGAACGAAACACTCGCGGCGTGCCGCGCGTATTCGTCGACTACGCTAATCTTCTCGATGACTGGCGTCGGGAGATCAAGCGAATTTCCACCGAGTTGCCGGTCGAACTGCACACCCAAAACGATGGCGCTGTCGAGGAGTTCCTCAATCCCGGTCTCCATCGCCAACGGCACCGCGGGCCGGTGACGGACCTTTTCGGCGCGGATTGGATCTCGCTGGTCTACGAAGCGTTACGCGAGGCCGCCCAGGATGATTCGCTCGACATGTCGACATTGGACCGCGTGTTCGCGTGCTACCGGGAAAGTGAGCGGGATTTCCGTAAGGCGTTCGAGGACTTTCACGGATTGTCGAACAGCGTGCTGTTCCGTATCTTCCGACCGGCCATCGCACGCCCGGTGATGGAGGTCCTTGCGATGGCGCATCGGCACCGGGGGACTTGGGCCTAGCCTCTTTCGCCCGCTCCTTTCGCGCGTTTCGTGTGAATTCCGGGTCCGTCGGTCCGCTTCGCAGAATCCCGTGATGCCGCGGAGAGTCCCCGTTATGATCGACCGGACCGCGGCGACGCGTGCCGGTTGCGTAATTTCCTCTGCACACGAAAGAAAGGCGTCGATTCTTGTCAGCGTCCGTGCTCATCAGTGGTGGGGCAGGATTCATCGGGTCGGCCCTCTCACACCGTCTCGTCGAGGCCGGATACGACGTCGCGGTGATGGACGTCTTGCATCCCCAGGTGCATGCCGGCGGCCGGCCGATCGAGCTGCCGCCAGCCGTGCGGCTGTTCACCGGCGACGTCACCCATGCGCCCGACTGGGACGCGGTGTTGCGGTTGTTCCGTCCTTCCCAGGTGGTCCACCTGGCGGCCGAGACCGGGACCGCGCAGTCGCTGTCCGAGGCGACGCGCCACGGCTCGGTGAATGTGGTTGGAACCACTCAGCTTCTCGACGCCCTGAGCCGCTCGGGAATCGTGCCCGAGCAACTGGTCCTGGCGTCGTCGCGGGCCGTCTACGGCGAGGGCGCGTGGCAATCCGGCGAGCGGATTTTCTACCCGAAACCCCGCAGCCACGCACAACTGCTTGCGGGTGTCTGGGATCCGCAGGGGCCGACGGGCGAACAGGCGGTGCCGCTGCCGAGCCGCGCCGACCGGACGGAGCCCCGCCCCACCAACGTGTACGCGGCCACCAAGCTGGCGCAGGAGCACCTGTTGGCTGCGTGGACGGCCGCGCACGACACCAACCTCAGCGTGCTGCGTCTGCAGAATGTCTACGGCCCCGGCCAGTCGCTGACCAATTCGTACACGGGGATCGTGGCGCTGTTCGCGCGGTTGGCGCGGCAGGGGCTGGCGCTGGAGGTCTACGAGGACGGCCGGATCGTGCGCGACTTCGTCTACATCGACGCCGTCGTCGACGCGCTGTTCGCCGCCGTGCAGGGGCCCGCGACCCAGCCCCGCTGCCTCGACATCGGGTCCGGCAACGCGACGACAATCCATGAGCTGGCCAACAAGATTGCCGCCATGTGTGGCGCGCCCGAACCGGTCGTCGTTCCGAAATTCCGCGACGGCGACGTGCGCGCCGCCAGTTGCGACATCGAGCCGGCGCAAACCGAGCTGGGGTGGCGTCCGAAGGCCACACTCGACGAAGGTCTGGGCGCCCTGCTCGACTGGATCGGGGGGCAACCCGAGGTTGCGTCGAACGAATCGGGCCGTCCCGCCGTCGAACATGCCGGGCGCAGCTGAGGAGCGTGTGCCTCCGCGCATCCATCGGCCGGGCCCCGAAAATTAACGCTTATGATGGTTGCTACTACTCGGTAGGGCAGGGGATGGGTCAACCGGTAGAAACGGGGGGCACGTCGAGGAGGCCGGTGAGGCGCGTTAGTGGACAAATGCGACACGCATTGACGGGCTCGACGTTCTCGAGGGCGTCATTTCCGGACTTCATCTGAACTTAGGGGCAGCTTTGACCGTTACCGATCGTGACATGCGATCTCCCTTTCTAGACACCCGTTCCGCGTACCTTGAGCTGCTGCGACGTAACCTCACCCGGTACGGCAGCGACGAATTGGTGCCCGTCGGCTGGAATTACCTCGGGCGTCCCCTCTTTAGCACCCGCAATCTGCTGCTGGTGCGCAAGCGCCCGTTCAACAAGCAGGCGCGTGATCTCGGGCTGGACTGGCCGGCGGATGCCCTGACGATGATCGGCATGCAGCGGCTGACCAGTTTGCAGCAGTGCGTCGAGACGGCCCTGAAGGACGAGGTTCCCGGTGATCTCGTCGAGTGCGGTGTGTGGCGGGGTGGGGCATCGATCTTGATGCGCGCCGTGCTGTCGGCGTACGGCGATGAGAAGCGTTCGGTGTGGCTGTGCGATTCGTTCGAAGGGGTACCGCCGCCGGATACCGAAAACTACGAGGCCGACAAGGGCATCAAGTTGCATCGCGCCGCCGGCGTGCTGGCGATACCCCAGGAGCAAGTCAAGGCGAATTTCGAGCGGTACGGGTTGCTCGATGATCGGGTTCGTTTTGTTCCGGGCTGGTTCAAGGACACCCTGCAGGACGCCCCGATTGAACGCATTTCGGTGTTGCGGCTCGACGGCGATCTTTACGAGTCCACGATTCAGGCGCTCGATGCCCTCTACCCGCGGCTGGCGCCCGGTGGCTTCTGCATCATCGACGACTACCACGCCATCGCTGCATGCCGTCAGGCGGTGACGGACTACCGTACGCAACATGGCGTGACCGCAGAGATCGAGGAGATCGACGGTACCGGCGTGCTGTGGCGCAAGTCATGAGGCTCACCTGCGCTTAGTTCGTCCTCGATGCAGTCGCGCAAACCGCTGCAGTGGAGTTTCGTCGATATTTACAGTGATGTCGGTGCTTCAAGTGATAGCGCAACCGAAGGGCGTGGATTCGCGATGAAATGTGTGCTGGCCAGTTATGGAACGCGCGGCGACATCGAGCCTTCCTTGGTTGTGGCGCGCGAACTGCAACGCCGGGGGCATGACATGGTCATGGCCGTCCCGCCCGACTCGGTCGGCTTCACCGAGGCCGCGGGGCTGACGGCCGTCCCGTACGGGCTGGAATCGCAGGCCTGGCTCGACGTATACCGCGACTTCTGGACATCGTTCTTCCGCGGCTTCTGGAAGATCCAGGAAATGCGCGGCATGTGGCGCGAGATGTGGGATCTCAGCGACCAGTGCTGGGCGCAGATGAACACCACGCTGATGTCGCTGGCGGACGGAGCCGACCTGGTGTTCGCGGGGCAGAGTTACCAGGAGCCGGCGGCCAACGTCGCGGAGTACTACGACCTTCCGTTGGCCACGCTGCATCACGTCCCCATGCGGCCCAACGGCCAGGTCGTCTCGATCCTGCCGTCGCCGCTGGCCCGCTCGTCGATGACGGCGTTCGACTGGTTCTGTTGGCGCCTGAACAAAAAAGTCGAGGACACCCAGCGACGGGAACTGGGGCTGCCGAAGGCGAAAGGACCGTCACCGCGACGCATCGCCAACCGTGAATCGCTGGAAATCCAAGCGTACGACGAGGTTTGCTTTCCCGGCCTGGCCGACGAGTGGGCGAAATGGGATGGCCTGCGGCCCTTCGTCGGCCCGCTGACGATGGAGTTGACCACCGAAGCCGACGACGAGGTGATGTCCTGGATTCGGGGCGGGACGCCGCCGATCTTCTTCGGCTTCGGCAGCATGCCGGTCGAATCCCCGGCCGACACCGTCGAAATGATCAGCTCGGCGTCCGCGCAGCTGGGGCAGCGGGCGCTGATCGCAGCCGGCCGTAGCGACTTCAGCGGCGTCCCCCTTGCCGATCACGTCAAGGTGGTGGGCCCGGTGAACTACGCGACGATATTTCCCGTCTGCCGTGCGGTGGTCCACCATGGCGGTTCGGGCACCACCGCCGCAAGCCTGCGCGCCGGGGTTCCCACGCTGATTCTGTCGATGGACGCCAATCAGACAATCTGGGGAGCTCAGCTCAAACGACTGAAAGTTGGTACCACACGCCGGTTTTCGGCAACCAACCGGGAAACGTTGGTGGGGGATCTGCGCCGGATCCTGGCCCCGGACTACGCCGTGCGCGCGCGCGAGATCGCTGCCCGGATGACCAAGCCGGCCGACAGCGTGGTCAAGGCCGCCGACGTTGTGGAGAATTTCGTCAGTTCGCGAAGTCGCAGTCGCTCCAGCTAGCTCGGCATCGCCATTGTGCAGGTCGAATAGCTTAGTCAGCTATCGAATTGGGGCATAAGGAGCTATCCGGACCGACTTCTCATTTTCCTGAGACACGGTGTCGATCGTCTGGCAGACTTACGTAGGATCAGGCGGCGACACCTGGGGTTCAGCCAAACCACCCAGGGTTGTCATACTTCTACGGTCGGGGGGAAAGGCCGATGGGGTTGGGTTTGTCGCACTCGACTGCACCGGTGCGCACTCGCGATCGTTTCTGGCCTCGGGCGGCCAAATCCGTTGCGAAACAACTACATTCAATGTCTCTAGCCACATCGCAGGGCCAATGGCGGGACGCGGGTTACCGAGCGAAGACGCGCCAGTCAAAGTTGCCCATGCCGTCGGAGATTGATTAAGGTATTAGTCGCGATGAAATTTGCTGTGGCAAGCTATGGAACGCGTGGGGATATAGAACCTTGCCTCACCATCGGTCGTGAGCTGATGCGCCGGGGGCATTCCGTTCGGATGGCCGTCCCGCCCAATCTCGTCAGCCTGGCCGAAGCGGCCGGACTTCCGGCGATCGGCTATGGGCCCGATATGCGCGACTTTTGGAGCGACGAGTTCATTCGGGACTTCTGGAAGAACTTCCTCAAGGGACCGATCAGCCTCATGCGCGAAGCCTGGGAACCGGTTCTGCGAAACTGGCAGGAAATGAGCTCGGCGCTGATGTCGGTGGGCGCGGGCGCCGATTTGCTGTTCACCGGCCAGCTTTACCAGGATTTGGCCATCAATGTCGCCGACTACTACGGCATTCCGATGGCCACGCTGCACTACATTCCGATGCGTCCCAACGGCCAACTGCTTTCGAAGGTTCCCGGACCCATGGTCCGCACCGGCATGTCGATCTACGACTGGATGTGCTGGCGGATGAACAAGAAGGCCGAGGATCGGCAGCGCCGCGAGCTCGGCCTGCCGCCCGCCACGGTCGCGTCACCGCGACGCATCGCCGAACGTGGATCGCTGGAAATCCAGGCGTACGACGACGTCTGCTTCCCCGGGCTGGCCGACGAATGGGCGAAATGGGGCACTCAGCGGCCGTTCGTGGGTTCGTTGACCATGGAACTGACGACGGACTCCGACGACGAGACCTTGTCGTGGATTGCCCAGGGAACGCCGCCGATATGTTTCGGCTTCGGCAGCATGCCCGTCGCCGAAACTCCCGCCGATACGGTCCGGATGATCGGCGCCGCCTGCGCGGAATTGGGGGAGCGGGCCCTGATCTGTTCTGGCTGGAGCGACTTCACCGATGTGCCTCAGTTGGAGCACGTCAAGGTCGTCGGCGTGGTCAACTACACGAAGATCTTCCCCGCCTGCCGTGCCGTCGTGCACCACGGCGGATCGGGTACCACGGCGGCGGGCCTGCGCGCCGGCGTTCCCACGCTGATCCTCTGGACGGCGGGTGACCAACCGATGTGGGGGTCGCACGTCAAGCAACTGAAGGTGGGTATGTCTCGGCGGTTCTCGGCCACCACGCCCGAATCGCTGGTCGCGGACCTACGAAAGATCCTCGCGCCGGAGTACCTCACTCGTGCCCGTAAGCTCGCCACCCGGATGAGCAAGCCCGCCGAGAGCGCAGGTCACGCCGTCGATCTGCTGGAAGAGTTCGCCCGCTCGGGGCGTTGTATTCCCGGCGTTCCAGCAGAGCGAAGTCGCTGAGTGGGCAACGGATACACTGCGAAACGCATTAACGGCGTCCACGCGGCGTCTAGGCTCTACCGGTACTACTGGCTTGCGGATTAAGGGGCAGTTTTGGCCGTGACCGATCACGACACGCGGTTTGCATACCTCGACCTGCTCCGGCGTGACCTCACCAGGTATGGCAGTGACGAGCTGGTGCCGGTCGGGTTGTACCGCCTGGGTCGTCCCCTGTTCAGTACCCGCAACCTGATGCTCGTGCGGAAACGTCCGTTCAACAAGCAGGCGCGCGACCTCGGGTTGGACTGGCCGGCGGATGCCTTGACCATGATCGGCATGACGCGGCTGACCAGCTTGCAGAACTGCGTTGAGACGGTGCTGGAAGAGGATGTGCCCGGCGACCTGGTCGAGTGCGGTGTGTGGCGCGGTGGCGCCTCCATCCTGATGCGCGCCGTGCTGGCGGCCCACGGGGACGAGAAGCGCACGGTGTGGCTGTGCGATTCATTCGCCGGAGTGCCGCCCCCGGACACCGCCAATTACAAGGCGGACAAGGGGATTAAGCTGCACCGCCACGCCCGCATCCTGGGCGTGCCGCAAGATCACGTCAAGGCGAATTTCGAGCGCTACGGGTTGCTCGATGACCAGGTCCGTTTTGTTCCGGGCTGGTTCAAGGACACCCTGCAGGATGCCCCGATCGACCGGATCTCGGTGTTGCGGCTGGACGGCGATCTGTATGAGTCGACGATTCAGGCGCTCGATGCGCTCTATCCGCGGCTGTCGCCCGGAGGCTTTTGCATCGTCGACGACTACCACGCGATCAAGGCGTGCGCGCAGGCCGTTACCGACTACCGCACGCAGCACAACGTGACCGGTGAGATCGTTGAGATCGACGGCACCGGCGTGCTGTGGCGCAAGTGAGATAGCTGAAACCCTAAGTGTACGAAACGGTTTGCCCTCTAGCGAGGGATGGTCGAAACGCGGTCACGGCCCCCGCATTGCGGTTCCCCGGGACGGCGTCCCCGCCGATGTTAGGGTTGCCGCCGTGGCAACTGGGCTGACGACTGGCACCCGCCTCAGGATGTGGTGGGTGCGCACCGAATACTGGCTCGCGCGTACCCTGCTGCCTGACGTCTACGCCAACGACGCGTTGATCACGTTCAACAATTTCCACGGCTTCCTCGACGATCCCGACTTCCAGCGCGCCTACCAGCGCGGTGCCAAATCTCTCGGCAACGAGGACTGGTACCAGTGGCAATGGCGCGTGCACGTGGGGCTGTGGGCCGCCGCGAGCGCCAGCCACCTCGAGGGCGATTTCGTCGAGTGTGGCGTCAGTTACGGCTTTTTGAGCAGCGCCATCATGGAATACCTGGACTGGGATCGGCTGGGCAAGACGTTCTACCTGCTCGACACCTTCGCCGGCCTCGACCCGCGGTTCGTCACCGACAACGAACGCCAGGCGGGGGCGCTGGCGATCAGCGAGGGGCATCTCCGTAACGGCATGTACGTCAACGGAGTCGACAGCGTCCGCGCCAATTTCGCGCAATGGAAAAACCAGCGCATCATCGTGGGCGCCGTCCCGGAAACACTCGAGCAGATGGAGGCGACGTCGGTGGCCTACCTGCACATCGACATGAACTGCGCGCCCCCCGAAGTCGCTGCGCTGCGCTTCTTTTGGCCGCGCTTGACACCCGGCGCGTTTGTGCTGCTGGACGACTACGCGAATCGGGGACGCGACGAGCAGCGCATCGCCATGGATGAGGTCGCCGGCGAGCTGGGTGTGAAGATCTGCACATTGCCCACCGGCCAGGGTCTGCTCATCAAGCCAGCCCGCTAAGCCGCAGGACGGCCGTTGGCAGCTGATGCCGTCCGCAGCTCCTTTGGAATCCGTCGGCTCATCGCGACAGGCCAGTTGTGTCCTCGCCACCAAGGTGACATCCACTTTCCCGAGTGCGCGGATCGGGATGCTTCTGACCAAATCGCAATTCGCCAAATGAGGTAATTACCAGTCGGACTCTGGCTACAATCCGACATGTGCAGTTCATACAGGTAAGTGACCGCGTTAAATTCGGCTACGCGAGTCTCGCAACATTCTTGGTGGTCTGGCTAGCATGCATGATCGCGCTTGCGATCGTGTTTGAACCCTCGATGTATTTTTTCTCGTACTACTCAGTAGATTACACAATGGGTTTCGTGCGACGTGGACTTGCTGGTGAACTGCTGCATCTGTTTCCCGGCGAGTCGTATTTCACCCGTTTGTTGACGTTGCGTTGGCTTGTGTCGGCAATCTTCATTGTCAGTCTCACGGCCGTAGCGTGGATGGTAGGAGCCAAGTCCGGTCGGTCCGAACGCCGGGTCATGCTGGCCCTACTCATACCCGTCCTGCCCTTCGGCTTCACGTTCGCAGTATTTTGCCCACACCCCGACCTTTTTGCCGGGGCAGCGTTGGCCGTGTTCGCGGTGGTACTTGCTTCTGTCAAGCTAGACCGGACAATCGTGTTCGCGAGTGCAGCTTACGGCTTAACCATGGCCTTGCTGACCTTCGTCCACGAAGGGGTGCCGCTTCTGTTCTCGCTCGGTGCGATCTTGGCGGTTCTGGCTCTGGCAGCCGAGAGTTCACCGACGATTCAGCGTATTTGCATGCTGCTCGCGATTGCGCCCGGCTTACTTGTCACGCTAATAACGGGATTGGTTGGGCGGCGGGGAATCTCGGCACAGCTATGCGGGCTGGTGCCGCACCAAGCGGTCGATTGGCCAGCGGCGGGAAAACTGACCATGGGTCAGATGATGAAAGGCCAACATGTCTACGTGGACTATCACGACTGGGTTTGCCGGAACATCGTTAGTCGCTTCGACCAGACCCCCAACGAGGCCTCAAGCTTCGTCGCCAGTGTCGGCGCAGGCGCGCTGATCAGTTCGCTGGTGTTTGGCATCTTCGTTTTTGCGGTGACCATCTTGACCATGCGGTACGTTTCCGGTGTGCCCTTCACGCGATTCTGGGAGGCGCTACGCGGTCGGCTACTATGGCTGACGCTTGGAGCGGTGCTAATGCTTCCGGTCTTCCTAACCGCGGTCGATTGGACCCGGTGGTGGGTAACAATCTCTTTCGATGTGTGCCTGGTCTACGTCCTTTACGCGAGCGTTCAGCCTGAGATTGCCCAGCCTCCGACTCGGCGCACGCGCGTCTTGTTTGTGGTCGGCCTTGTCTTGTTCGCTTTGTTTCCGATCGGGACCATTCCGAACTTGGGGATCCCAGTACCTGTTTGATCGCTTTCGTAGCTGGGATCGATACGATGCGGGTGACGAGTAACCGCTTCCTGCAAATGTGCTTGCTCTTCCCGATTGACTAAGTGTGCGCTCGTTAGTGACAAATTTTTTGTCGCACCGCTTCTTCGAGTAGATCAGCAGTGTCGGCAACGGCTTCGGCGGGTTTCCTCATTCGGGCGGCGAGTTCGCGGACTCTGATTGCATAGTCTGGGGCAAGGATAGTGCGCAAATCCGCCACCAGCGATTCCGGTGTGGTGGCCGAAAAACGCCGGGCGGTGCCGACTTTCAAGCGTTTGATCTGCGCCCCCCAATACGGTTGATCGGCCGAGCTCCACAGGGCCAGGGTGGGGATGCCCGCACGCAGACTTGCGGCCGTGGTGCCCGAACCGCCGTGATGAACGATGGCACGGCAAAGGGGAAAGATTGTCGCGTAATTCACCGGACCCGCCACTTTGACGTGGTCGAAGTGGGGCACGTCGCTGAAGTCGGCGCCGCCGAGGCAAATCAGAGCCCGCTCACCCAGGTGCGCACACGCCGCGGCAATCATGCCGACTGTGTCGGCCGCGGATTCGAGCGCGATGCTACCGGACCCGAAGCAGATCGGCGGTGTCCCCGAGGCGATCCAGGATGCGACGTCGTCGTCGGCGTCCGTCGGCAGCTGCATCGTCAGTGCACCGACAAAGGGGCGACGGTCGCCCCATCGCGCCCATTCGGCTGCCAGTCCGGGAAAGAAGATCCGGTCGTAAGCCTGGATCTCCAGCGACCGGCGGTCGGCGATTCGCCGCTGGGCCCGATGCGTTGCCTTCGGCAGGCTGAGTGCACCCCGCTGCGCATTGTCGACTTCCTTCGTTGACTGCCAAAACAGCCATTCGATCACCGTCATCGCCGAGCGCATCAGCGGCGCCGGCACGCTCGGCACGAGGCGGCCATTTGCCCGCATGGGGAAGTGATGCAGCGCGGCCAGCGGGATGCCGTAATGCTCGGCGACGTTGGCCGCTGCCTGCTCGAAATTCAGGCCGGTGGAGAGCAGATCGGCGCCGTCCGCCAACGACTGCAACGTCGTGCCGACGTCGCCCCAGTACCTGATCAGGGGATCCCAGACTTTGGGAATCTGCCGGATCGGATTGCGAAAGAAGTCCTTCCACATGTTGCGCAGGAATTCCTCGTCCAAGAATTCCTGCACTTTCGGCCCGTACGGAACCGCAGCGAGACCGGCAGACTCGACGAAACCGACCAGCTCGGGCGGGACGGCCAGGCGAACGTCATGCCCTCGGCGCAGCAGTTCCAGACCGACGGCGGCGGACGGTTCGATGTCGCCGCGAGTCCCGTAACTCGCCAGGGCAAACTTCATTACGCGTCCTTGCCTTTGAGTTCGTGTACCGCGACGTCAAGGGTATCGGCCATTACGTTTAGTTCTGTCAGCCCGTGTCCATAGGCTAGCGTGGGGCTGCTGCGCGTAATGCAGCCAGGGACACACTTTGTCCGAGGTTAGGCCGACCCGGTGGAGCATCGTCGATAACTCTTCACAAACTTTGCCGTTGGTCTGACGGCGATAGGGGCGGTTGCGCCGGTGTGCGATTCCGGGCAGGGCCTCGCGGCAATTGCGAGATCGGTAACAGGATCCGTTGCCAGTCGACGCTTTTTGAACGGTGATCCCGCATTCGGTGAACCATGTGTTCGCGCAGATCCAAAACGCTGCCGTGGTCTCTTAGCGTTCATCGACCAACAACTCGCTGTAGGTCAGCCGCGAGTGCGAGTCGATAGCGGTGTGCAGGAAGTGATAGCCCTGCAGCGGCTGACTGCATTTGTTCATTGTCCCGGTCTTGCCGGCCTAGGCGTGTCGCTTACCGGCCGACCGGCCCAGCATCCGCCAGCTGCCCCGGCGGGGATCATGCCCGGCCACGACAATAAGCCCAGCGATCTGGTGTACGGCGACGTGATCATGCGCTCGACCGGCGCGTGCCAGGCCGGTGCCTTCGACTTGGACCGTCTGGTGTTCGAGACCAACATCTGTCATCAGTCGATCTTTTACGGCGCGAGCTGTTCGCCGGCATCGGTCCCTACAACCTGCGTCATCCGATCTGGGCCGACTGGGACTTCACCATCCGCTGCTTCTCCAACCCGGCGCTGGCCATCCGGTACATGGACCTTGTTGTCGCGAAGTACAACGACCTGACCGGCCTCAGCATGAGAGCGGGCACCGACAAGGAATTCAGAAAACGGCTGCCCATGTACTTCTGGGTGGCGGCGATGGAGACCTGCGGGCGATTGCTTTCTTTTTTGAAGGAGAAGGAGAACCGCAAGTTGGCGGTGCGTTCCCGTCTCATACGGCTAAAGGCCGTATACAAAGTGCGAGCACGCGGGTAGACCACTCACGCGGCGGACTCGGCGGCCTTCCGATAGCCGCGTAACGCGACTGGCATGAATATCGCCAGCAGCACGATTGCCCATATGCCAGTAATCGCCAGGTGCCACGAGATCGGCCCGCCGTGGGCTAGCGCCCGCATCGTCTCGAGCGGTGGCGATATCGGCTGCATGCGGACCAACGGACGAGCCCAACCCGGGAACAGCTTGAGCGGAGTGGCACCCGGATTGACGAACGCCATCGAGAACGTAACGCCCAACAACAAGGTCATCGCGCTACGGCCGTTCTGGCGGGTTGCCAGCGCCATCACGAGAGCCGTAAACCCGGTCACCACGATGGACGGGATCAGAATGAAAAGTAGTGCGGCGGTCCAGCCTTCCGTGAAGCGCAGCCCCATCGTCATCCCGATTGCGGTGATCAGTAGCGTTCCTATGAGGGCCCGCACGACCTCGGCGGTCATCCATCCGGTGACCGCGCTCGCCCGGTGTATTGGCAGCACCCACATCCGGCTCATTACGTGCGACTGGCGGTCGATGGTGATGCCCACTGAGTCGCCAAGGGAGCCGAAGAGCGCGGATATGACCGCGCACATAGGGACCACGCCGTAAACGCTGTCCGTTCCCGTGACCTTGTGCACCTGCTCGCCCAACACAATCTGGTAGCAGAACAAGAGGAAGACAGGGAGCAATAGCGACCCCATCAGGACGGCTTGATCACGTCGCCAACGGAGCAACAGCCGGCCCGCCTGCACCCAGCTTTGGGTCCACAGAGATCCCTGCGGCTCGAGGCGATGAGTCATTAGCCGCGCCTCTGCATCCGCAACGCGATCGCGCCGAAGATCAGCACCATGCCAGCACACCAAGCCAGGGTGGCCGCCAAATTGGTGGGCTTCACATGCCCAAAGGCCAAGCCGCGCAGCGTTTCAGCGAACTGTGACACCGGCTGGTTGCGGACGTACGGGCGCAGCCAGCCGGGAAAGGTCTTCTCCGGGGCGATTCCGGTGGACAACAGAAATAACAACAGTTGCGGGACAAAAAGCAGATGACTGGCCCCTTGGACGCTGTTTGCACTCGACCCCAGAGCATCGGCGCCCAACGTTACCGCCAGGCACAGCAGCAACGAGATGAGCAGGAATGCCAGGGCATGGCCAAGTCCACCGGTCATCCGGAAACCGAAGGCGTAGCCGGTAACCATCGCCACCACCAGCGAGAGCACGGCTCGCATCAACGTGGCTGCGGTGCGGGCGGTCACCGTGGCTGAGGCAGCGACCGGTAGAGTCCGCATCCGCTCGCCGAATCCGGACAGGTGGTCGCGCGCCGCGCGGTCGGCGGTGAGCAGCCCAACGACGATCATCGATTGGGCAACCACGGCCGGAAGAAAGTATTGCGTATAGCTGATGTGCCCGGTGTCGATCAGACCATGCAACGCCACACTGAATCCCGCCAAATAGGCTGCCGGAGAGAAGATCTCAAAGATCATCTCGCCGTCCCGAGCCGCCGACATCAGCGAACGTTCGGTGAGGGCGGACAAAGCGCTCATGACCGGGCGGCGGTCCGTTCGGTCAGATGCAGGAAAGCTTCATCGAGCGAGGGCTTACGCAGCGAGATATCAGCGAGCTCGAGTCCAAGCGCGTCGACCCGCCGGAATACCTCGACCAGCGTGGCCACCCCATCGGGTGCGAACACCGACACCGAATTGGTGTCGTTGTCGATATCAACGCCCTCGAGTCCGTTCAGCGCCGCCGCGACCTGAGCCAGGTCGGCGGGATTGGCAGGGGTCACCTGGCAGTAGCTGGTACCCACCGCCCGCTTGAGCTCTTCTGCGGTGCCGCTGGCGATTACCTGCCCGTGATCGATGACGACGATCGAATCGCTGAGCACGTCGGCCTCTTCCAGGTACTGCGTGGTCAGCAGCACGGTGATGCCCTGCACGGTCAGCGAACTCACCAGGGCCCACACGTCGCGACGGCTGCGTGGGTCCAGCCCGGTGGTCGGCTCGTCGAGGAAGAGCACCTGCGGCGGCACCACCAGGGCGCTGGCCAGATCGACGCGCCGGAACATGCCTCCGGAGTACGTCGACAGCCGCCGGTCGGCTGCGGCGACCAGATCGAACTGTTCGAGCAGCTCGTCGGCGCGCACCTTCGCGCGCTTGCGATTCAATCCGCGCAGCCTGCCGAACAGGACCAGGTTTTCCCGGCCGGTCAGCATGGGGTCCATCCCGGTGAATTGTCCAGCCATCCCGATGCTGGCACGTACCTCGGACGGCTGGCGGATGATGTCGTACCCGGCGACGCTGGCGTTTCCAGAGCTCGGGCGGATCAGCGTGGAAAGAATGTTGATCGTGGTGGTCTTGCCGGCTCCGTTGTGGCCGAGCACACCGCACACCGTCCCGGCCGGAACCGAGAAGTCGATGCCGTTCAACGCGAGCGTGTTTCGCCCGAATGTCTTTGTGAGGCCTACAACCTCGATCGCAAGTGCACTCACGGTACGAGTATTTCACGGTGCGTAATGGCGTGCGGACGGTATCGGTGGATAGCGCTATGGGGGATGGCGCAAGCCCTTCCTCGATGGTCACCGCAGATTCCGCTGGCGCCGCCGAAATTCGTTCGCAGTGGGGGAGTTTCGAGCAATGAAACGACCGGGACCACCTAGACAGTCGGCCTGGCGATCGGGATCTCGGCGGTGGGGGCGTCCATGTCGACCTCGTCGTGGTGCAGCAGGGTGCGTACCGACTGACGCGTCCCCACGGAGCGAAGCAGCAGACTGGCCGGCCTCGGCCGCACCAATTGCGGCCACCAGAACCATCGGCCGAGCAGCGCAGCGATGGTAGGCGTCATGAACGAGCGCACGATCAAGGTGTCGAACATCAGGCCCAGGCCGATCGTGGTTCCGACCTGACCGATGATCCGCAGGTCGCTGACCACCATCGAAGCCATGGTGAACGCGAACACCAGGCCGGCATTCGTCACGACCTTCCCGGTGCCGCCCATTGCGCGAATGATGCCCGAATTGATGCCGCCGGCCAGTTCCTCTTTCATTCGGGATACCAGCAGCAGGTTGTAGTCAGAACCGACCGCCAACAAGACGATCACCGACATCGGCAGCACCATCCAGTACAACTTGATGCCGAAGATGTACTGCCAGATCAACACCGAGATCCCGAACGATGCGCCCAACGAAAGCGTCACCGTGCCGACGATGACCAGAGCGGCAATGAAACTTCGGGTCAGGATCAGCATGATGATGAAAATCAGGCACAGCGCACCGATACCGGCGATAAAGAGGTCGTAAGTGGAGCCGTCGCGGAAGTCCTTGAACGTCGACGCGGTACCCGCGATGTAGATCTTGGCGTTTTCCAGCGGGGTGTTCTTCAGCGCCTCTTCGGCCGCCAGCCGGATCTTGTCGATGCGGTTGACGCTTTCAGACGTCGCGGGGTCGCCCCGGTGCGAAATGATGAAGCGAGCGGCCTTCCCGTCCGGCGACAAGAACTGGGCCATCGCTTTCTTGAAGTCCGCATTGTCGAAAATCTCGGGCGGCAAATAGAACGAGTCGTCGTTTTTCGAATCGTCGAACGCCTGCCCCATAGCGGTGGCATCCTTGTCGTTATTTGCCATCTGGCCGATGATTCCGGACATGGTGCTGTGGTTGGTAAGCATCATGTTGCGCATGTCCTCGGACATCGCGATCATCGGCGGATACTGCTCGAGCAGCTGAGGCATCAGCTGGTCCATGTGATCGAGGTCTTGGAGCAGACCGACCATCTTGTCGCTGAGCGTGTCGACACCGTCGAGCGTTTCAAAGACATTCCGCAACGACCAGCAGATCGGGATGTCGTAGCAGTGCTTCTCCCAGTAGAAGTAGCTACGCAGCGGCCGGAAGAAATCCTCGAAATCCGACATCTTGTCGCGAAGCTCCCAAAGAACGGCGGCCATTTCTTTGGTCTTCGTAATCGAATCGTGCGTTATGTCGGTCATGCGCTTCTGCAGCGAGTAGATGCGCTTCATGATCTCGATCTGCTTGGCCATCATGTCCGCTTGGACAAGCATGTCGTCCATGCGCGCCCGCATGTACTTCATGTCCTGACCCATTATCGACTGTTGCATGCTGAGCAGGAACGGGATCGACGTGTGCTGGATCGGTGTTCCCTCGGGTCGCGTAATGCCCTGCACACGAGAGATCCCGTGAACGGCGAAGACCGCCTTGGCAAGTCGGTGCAGCAACAGAAAATCGGCCGAGTTTCGCATGTCGTGATCGGATTCGATCATCAAAATCTCGGGCATCATGCGCGATTGATTGAAGTGGCGGTCTGCCGCCGCGTAACCGACGTTGGCGGGAACGTTGTCGGGCATGTAGAGCCGGTTGTTGTAGCTCGTCTGGTAGCCGGGCAAGGTCACCAGGCCCACCAGGGCGACCGCGATCGTCGCGCACAGGATTGGCGCGGGCCAACGGACGATCGCCGTGCCGATCCGCCGCCACCGGCCGTACCCGATCGCGCGCGTCGGGTCGAACAACCCGAAGCCACTGCCGACGGTCAGCACCGCCGGAACCAGCGTCAGGGCGATCACCACCGAGATGAGCATGCCCACGGAACAGGGCATGCCCATGGTCTGGAAGATGGGCATGCGGGTGAAGCTCAGGCACAACATCGCGCCGGCGATCGTCAGGCCGGAACCCAAGACGACGGGGGCGACGCTGCGATAGGTGGTGAAATACGCCGTCTGCCGGTCTTCGCCGGCCTGGCGCGCCTCCTGATAGCGGCCGAAGAAGAAGATCGCGTAGTCCGTGCCGGCGGCCATTGCCAGGGCCACCAGCAGGTTGACGGCGAAGGTGGAGAGTGCCATCCAATTGTTATTGGCGATAAAGGCGATCACGCCGCGAGCGGCGAACACCTCGATCCCGACGGTGAGCAACAACAGAATGACGGTCGTGATCGAGCGGTACACCAGGAGCAGCACGACGAAGATGATCAAGGCGCCGATCATCGTCATTTTCAGAATGGATCGGTCGCCGGCGAGCTGCATGTCGGAGAACAGCGCCGACGGACCGGTGACGTAGGCCTTGACCCCGGGGGGCGGTGGTGTCCGCGCGATCACGTCGCGGATCGAGGCCACGGATTCCTGGCCCAGGGTCGTGCCTTGGTTGCCCGCCAGATTCAACTGCACATAGACGGCCTTGCCGTCCGGGCTCTGGGCGCCCGCCGCGGTGAGGCGATCGCCCCACAGATCCTGCACATGCTCGATATGCTTTGTGTCGCTTTTTAATTCAGCAACCAGTTTGTCGTAGTAGGCATGAGCCTGGTCGCCAAGCGGCTGCTGCCCCTCCAGGACCAGCATCGCGAAGCTGTCCGAATCGGATTCCTTGAAGTCCCGGCCCATGCGCTGCATGGCCTGCACCGCCGGTGCGTCTTGAGGGGCGAGCGGCACCGAATGCTGTTGGCCCACAATCTCGAGCCGGGGCACGCCGAACGTCACCAGCAAGGTCAGCGCCACCCACCCGATGATGATGAACACGGCAAGGTGGCGAATGGACCGCGCGAAGCGCGACGGCCGGGCTGCGTGCGTGGTCATAAGCCCCTCGACAGCTCGACGACGCTATTGCCCTGTGTCACAGTGTTCCCCACGGTTGCTGTTCCCATCCTGAAGTGGAAAGCCGCCACTTATTGCGGCTGCTTCAGGAGCAGTGAACGCACCAACGGACGGGGGCCGGTGTGCCGCAGCATCGTGCTGGCCGGACGGGGGCGCACCAGCTGCGGCCACCAGAACCAGCGTCCCAGCAATGCGGCGACGGACGGCGTCATGAACGCCCGCACGATCAGCGTGTCGAATATCAAGCCGATGCCGATCGTCGTGCCCACCTGGCCGATGCTGCGCAGCTCGCTGACCGCCATCGAGGCCATGGTGAAGGCGAACACCAAGCCGGCGTTCGTCACGACCTTTCCGGTACCGGCCATGGCCCGGATGATGCCCGTGTGGATCCCGGCAGCCAACTCCTCCTTCATTCGGGAGACCAATAGCAAGTTGTAGTCAGAACCCACCGCCAACAGCACGATCACGGAGGTGGAAAGCACACTCCAGTGCAGTTGCATGTGCAGCAAGTACTGCCAGACCAGCACGGACAACCCGAAGGACGCGCCGAGCGAAAGCAGGACCGTGCCGACGATGACCATTGCGGCAATGAAGCTTCGCGTCATGATCAGCATGATGATGAAAATCAGGCAGATCGCGGATACGCCGGCGATCAAGAGGTCGAACATGGATCCGTCGACCAGATCTTTGGTGATTGCCGCGGTACCGGTCAAATAGATCTTGGCGTTTTCCAGGGGAGTGCCCTTGAGCGATTCCTCGGCCGCCGTCTTGATCTGTTCGACCCGGTTGAGGCCATCGGGTGTGGACGGGTCGCCCCGCTGGGAGATCAGCAGACGGACGTCCTTGCCGTCCGGCGACATGAACACCTTCTCGATGCGCTTGAACGACTCGGACCCGTTGATGATCCCGGGCGGCAGGTAGAAGGAATCGTCATTCTTGGAGGCATCGAACGCCTGCCCCATAGCGCTGGGATCCTTTGCGCTCGAATCCATTTGGCCCATCACACCCGACATGGTGCTGTGCATGGTCAGCATCATGGTGCGCATCCCCGACATTGTTTCGATCATGGGCGGGATCTGCATGACCAGCTCGGGCAAAATCGCATCCAGCTGGTCCAGGTCCTTCACCAGGTCGCCCAATTTGTCGGTGACCTCGTCAACGCCGTCGAGCGCGTCGAAAATGGATCGCAGGGAGAAGCAGATCGGGATGTCGTAGCAGTGCTTTTCCCAGTAGAAGTAGCTGCGGAGCGGGCGCCAGAAGTCCTCGAAATCCGAGATTTTGTCTCGCAAATCTGACGTGATGTCCTGCATTTCATGCGTCGTCTTGACCATGTGGTGAGTCGTGGCAACGAGCTCTTTCATCAGGTCCAGCATGTGCTGCATGAGGCCGATCATCTTGCCCAGCTCATTGGCCTGCGTGAGCATGTCGTTCATGCGGTCTTTTTGGAAAGCCATGTTCTGCATCTGGCTGGCCTGACCCATGCTGATGATCCAGGGAATCGTCGTGTGCTGCAGTGGCGTACCTTCAGGGCGGGTCACGGTCTGCACCGTCGCGATTCCGGGCACCGCCAGCACGCCCTTGGCGAGTTTGTTGATGACGAGCATGTCCGTCGGGTTACGCAAGTCGTGATCGGTCTCGATCAACAGAATTTCGGGCATCGACATGCGCTGCCCAGGGAAGTGCCTTGCCGCGGCCGCGTACCCCACGTTGGCGGGAATACGGTCCGGAATGAATTTCTGGTCGTCATAGCTGGGCTTGTAATTCGGCAGCGTCAACAGCCCGATCAGCGAGACGGCCAACGAGGCGATGAGAATAGGTGCTGGCCACCGCACGACGGCGGTACCGATCCGTCGCCACCTACGGGTCGAGAGCGCACGCCGTGGGTCGAACAGGCCGAACCGGGCTCCGGCGGCCAGAAGGGCCGGGCCCAGCGTTATCGCGACCAGGACCGCGACGGAGATACCGACGGCGCAGGGAATACCCAGCGGTTGGAAATAGGGCAGCCGGGTGAAGCTGAGACAGAGCACCGCGCCGGCGATGGTCAAACCGGAGGCCAAAACGACCTTGGCGACGCCATTGAATGTGGTGTAGAAGGCCTCTTCTCGGGTTTCGCCCGCATTCCGCGCCTCTTGATATCGGCCGACGAAGAAAATGCCGTAGTCGGTACCCGTCGCAATAACTGCGGCGACCAGCAGGTTGACGGCAAAGGTGGTAAGGCCGACCAACCCGAGATGGCCGAGCAGCGCGACCATTCCGCGCGCGATCTGCAATTCAAGGCCGACGATCAGCAACAAAAGAATGACCGTGACAATCGACCGATAGACGAGCAGCAACGTCAGGAAAATCACGCCAAGGCTGACCAGCGTGACCAGCATGATGCTCTGCTGACCGGCGATGTTCATGTCCGCGATGATGGGCGCGGGCCCCGTCACGTAGACCTTCAAGCCCGGTGGGGGCGAAGCCTCCTGCACGAGCTTTCGAACGGCCGCCACGGATTCGTCACCCGCGGCCGCGCCCTGGTTACCGTTCAGGTTCACCTGTACGTATGCGGCCTTACCGTCTTGGCTCTGTGCGGCGCCGCGGGTCAGCGGGTCGCCCCAGAAGTTCTGGACGTGCTGCACGTGCGCGTGGTCGTCTTCCAGCCGCTGAACCAAGCGGTCGTAATACCTGTGCGCGTCGTCGCCGAGTTGCTGCTGGCCCTCCAGCAGGATCATCGCCAACGCGCCGGAGTTGGTCTCGTGGAAGTCCTGGCCGAGGCGCTCCATGGCCTTGAAGGACGGCGCGCCCAACGGGCTCAGCGAGACCGCGTTCTCCGCCTCGACCTTATCCAGCGAAGGGACCCCGATGCTGAGCAGCACGGCGACCGCGAGCCAGCCCAGAATGATGGGAACCGACAGACGATGAATGATCCGCGCGATACGTGGTCGCGCGGCTGGCTGGGTTTCCAGTTGGTGCTGGGTGGTCATGTGGCCGTCAACACGCAGTAGGTGAATGCATTCAATTCGTGCGAGATCCTCTCGGCTTTGACGACACCGTCGACCACGATGCGGCAGCCGAGACTATCGCTGTTGCCCTGCGCGACCACATTTCCCACGATCGATGGCAGCGTCGTCGAGATGTCGAACGTCCACGGCAGCTCGACACCGTTGATGTGGTTCGGCTCGCCGTTGGCGTCAAAGTAGCTGATGTCGGCCATCGACCCGGCGGGGCCGAAGACCTCATACTTCACGTGCTTGGGGTTGAACGGTTTGGTGTCCTGTTGCCTGGATTCGGCATAGGTCGGCCGCTTCTCGGAGCCGAAGACGCCGTGCAACCGCGAGACTGTCATACCTCCGGCGACGACGACGGCCACGATGACCAGCGGGATCCACAGTCGGCCCAGGAAGCCGAACACACCAGGTCCCTTTTTCGTCCGCGTCATCTGAGGGCCGCTTTGCTGCACGGGTTCAGTTGAAGATCGACGACCAAAGCCTAGGAAACGACGTTGGCTAATGTCTCGTCCTTCCGCGATGGTGTTGTCGGGCCGCGCCCGGACATCCGATTCGACCATTACACCCCCTTCAGCCGTGTCCATGCCCGGGTAGTCCTCGTCGTTCGCACATGCAACTACACACCCATCGCGACACGCCAGACTGCGGCGCTGCGAATGTGCCTCGGACACTCCATGCAAGCCCCGCCCCGGGGAGCGCGACCAGGTCTTGTTGAGTAAACCACGCCAGTCGCTTCCGTATCAGTGCTTTGGCAACGCGATACGGGATCGTAATGCCTATCGCGTGCGCAAACGGCGTTTGCTGAGTGACGAATCAGCCCGTTGCTTCGTCACAGCCGACACCACCTAAGCACAGCGGGTGCACGGTGTCACCGGGTGGGCGATCCCGCGCCAGGACCGCCAGCACTCTGCCAGGTTTCGCCTCGTGGTGATTTTCCCGGCCCCTACGACTTCGGCTAGGCTGGCTGGCGACAAGCACAAAAACTTCATCGGCCTGAAGGGCGTGCCTGCTCCAATAGCGATATTTCGCAGCCAACGCCATTGATGCAGGTCACTGCAGCGAATTCCGGGGCATCGGGGCCCCGCCGCACACCAATTACTGGATGGCATCAACGCCTTCTGGGTCACACCAGGAACTTTGTCCAAACCACGGGCGAGCGATCTAGGGCTCAACTATGGTTTGGACCTGTTCCACTCATGTCCACTATGCATCCTGGAGAATTGTGAGCATCAACCCATTCGACGACGACAACGGCAGCTTTTTCGTCCTGGTGAACGACGAGGAGCAACACAGCTTGTGGCCGGCCTTCGCCGATGTTCCTGCTGGCTGGCGAGTGGTCCACGGGGAAGCCGACCGAGCTGCGTGTTTGGAGTACATCGAGCAGCACTGGCCTGACATTCGGCCGAAGAGCCTGCGCGACAAGCTCGCAACGGGTCGGGGTTTTGACCAATAAGCAGTCGGGGTACGGGGCGGGTGGTGGCGGAGACTTGGGGGAGTCGATGGAGAGGGAAGATCGGGCACTTCCGCTAACGCGCGGGCAGCTTGATATCTGGTTGTCCCAAGAAGCCGGATTCGCCGGCACGCAATGGCAGCTCGGTCTCCTGGTCAAAATCGACGGCGTCGTCCATCACGATGCGCTCGAGCAGGCGATTACCCAGGCGGTCGCCGAGGCCGAGCCGGGCCGGGTCTCGTTCTTCGAAGTCGACGGCCAGGTGGTGCAGAAGCCGGTCGACTACCCGCTCGTCGAGCTGACGTTCGATGACCTGAGGAGCGCGGCCGACCCCGTGCAGGAAGCCCGCGAAAGGGCTTCGTCAATCCAGCGCACGCCGATGGCGTTGAACGGACAGCTGTTCAAATTCGTGCTATTTCAAACTGGGCACGAGGAATTCTATTTGTTTGGCTGCTGCCACCACATCGCCATCGACGGTCTGGGCATGGCCCTTGTTTGCCGTCGGGTCGCGACCATTTACTCCGCGATGGTGGCCGGAAAGCCGATTCCCGACGCCTATTTCGGTTCGGCGCAGGACTTGGTGGAGCTGGAGTCAGGGTACGAAGCCTCCGAGGACTACGCCGAAGACAAGGCCTACTGGAGCGAGCACCTGCCGCCGGAGAGCGGACCGGTTGATCGCCTGCCCGACGCCGCCGGCGAGCGCGATCATTACTCGCCGTCCGCGTCCGTTCAGTTGGACCCCTCGGTTGCCAACCGCATCAAGGAGCTGTCGAAAAAGCTTGCCATCCGCCGCTTTTCGGTCACCACCGCCGCGTGCGCCCTTCTGGTGCGCGGGTGGTCCGGTAGCGGCTCGGAGGTGGCGCTCGACTTCCCGGTCAGCCGGCGGGTGAGTCCGGAGTCGAAAACGCTTCCCGCGATGCTCGCCGGCGTGGTGCCGCTGGTGCTGGCGACGGAGCCCCAATCGACCGTCGCCGATTTTTGCAAGCACGTCGACACGCGGATTCGTGAACTCCTGCACCACCAGCGCTTCCCGGTACACACCCTCGAGGGCGACGGGCTGCGCCAAGCGCCGAACCGGGTCGGGATCAATTTTCTGCCGATGAGATTGACCCTGGATCTCGCCGGCTCGCCGGCCACCGCGTCATACACCAACCACGGCCCTGTCGGGCACTTCGGACTGTTCTTCCTCGGCGCCGGTGACCAGCTGCACCTCAGCACCGCGGGCCCGGGCCAGCCGTTCGCCAGCTTCGGCGTCGCCGACCTGGCGGGACGCTTGCAGCAGATCCTGGAAGAGATGACCGCCGACCCGGAACGGCCGCTGTCGTCGATCGATCTCCTGACCCCCGACGAGCCGGCCCTGCTGGACGAGTGGACCAACCGGCCGACACTGCACGAGCCGGTGCCCGCGCCCGTGTCGATTCCCCAGGCTTTCGCCGAGCATGTGCAGAGCACGCCCGAGGCGGGCGCGGTGACATTCGACGGCCGCTCCTTGACATACGCGGAACTCGACCAGGCGTCCAACCGGTTGGGCCATCTGCTCGCCGACCGCGGGGTCGGCCCGGGGGACTGCGTGGCGGTGCTGTTCCCCAGGTGCGCCGACGCCATCGTTTCGATGATGGCGGTGCTCAAGACCGGGGCGGCGTACGTACCGATCGATCCGGCGCACGCGTCGTCGCGGATGGACTTCGTGCTCGAAGACGCCGCACCCAGTGCGGTGATCACCACGGCGGAGCTGCGCTCGCGGCTGGACAACCACGACGTCCTGGTCGTCGACGTGCACGACCCCGCCATCGACACCCAGCCCAACACCGCACTGCCGCTGCCGGCGCCCGAGAACACCGCGTACATCATCTACACCTCCGGAACCACCGGAACCCCCAAAGGCGTTGCGATTCCTCAATACAACGTCGTGTGGCTGATGGAGTCGCTCGACGCCGGCTTGCCCAAGGGGAACGTGTGGACGCAATGCCACTCCTCGGCCTTCGACTTCTCGGTGTGGGAGATCTTCGGCGCCCTGCTGCGCGGTAGGCGGCTGCTGGTCGTGCCCGAATCGGTGGCGTCCTCGCCGGCGGATCTGCACGACCTGCTGGTCGCGGAGAAAGTCAGTGTGCTGACCCAGACCCCGTCGGCGGTGGCGATGCTGCCGGCCGACGGCCTGGAGGACACGGTGCTGGTGGTGGCCGGCGAGGCCTGCCCGACCGACGTCGTCGATCGGTGGGCGGCGCCCGGGCGGGTGATGCTCGACGCCTACGGTCCGACCGAGACCACGGTGTGCGCGTCGATCAGCACGCCGCTGGTGCCCGGATCGCCGGTGGTGCCGATCGGCTCCCCGATCGCCGGCGCGGCGATGTTCGTGCTCGACAAGTGGCTGCAGCCGGTGCCCACCGGTGTGGTCGGCGAGCTGTACCTGGCGGGTCGCGGCGTCGGGCACGGCTACGTGCGCCGGGCCGGCCTGACCGCATCGCGGTTCGTGGCCAACCCCTTTGGCGGCCCCGGCGCGCGGATGTACCGCACCGGCGACCTGGTGTGCTGGGGTCCAGACGGGCAGCTGCAGTACCTGGGCCGTGCCGACGAGCAGGTCAAGATCCGCGGCTACCGCATCGAACTCGGCGAAATCCAGGCCGTGCTGGCCGGACTCGACGGAGTGGACCAGGCCGCGGTGATCGCCCGCGAGGACCGCCCCGGCGACAAGCGGCTCGTCGGCTACATCACCGGAACCGCCGACCCCGCGGCGCTGCGCGCCACGCTGGCCGACAAGCTTCCGCCCTACATGGTCCCGACCGCGGTGATGGTGCTGGACACCCTGCCGTTGACCGGCAACGGCAAGCTCGACAAGCGCGCCCTGCCCTCGCCCGAATACGCCGCGAGTGAGTATCGGGCCCCGGCCGACGCGATCGAGCAGATCCTGGCCGACATCTACGCCCAGGTGCTGGGGGTGGAGCGCGTCGGTGTCGACGACTCCTTCTTCGACCTCGGCGGCGACAGCATCCTATCGATGCAGGTGGTGTCGCGGGCCCGCAACGCCGGCGTAATCTGCCGCCCGCGAGACATTTTCGTGGAGCAGACGGTCGCTCGCCTGGCGCGCGTGTCCGAGGTGGCCGCCGACGGTGAGTTCGGTGCGGCCGACGAGGGGATCGGGCCCGTGGTGGCCACCCCGATCATGCGCTGGCTGCAGACCATCGACGGCCCGATCGACGAGTTCAACCAGACCATGGTGCTGGCGGCGCCCGCCGGCGTGAGCGAAGCCGACGTGGCGGCGGTGCTGCAGGCGCTGCTGGATCGTCATCCCATGCTGCGGCTGCGGGTGCAGGACGACGGCGCCGGCGGCTGGTCCCTGGAGGCGCCCGAGGTGGGCTCGGTGCAGGCCGGCGACTGCCTGCGCGTGGTCGACACGTTGTCCGACGCGGCGCTGATCGAGGCCCGCGGTCGGCTCAATGTGGCCGACGGGGCGCTGCTGAGCGCGGTTTGGGCAAGTGCGACAAGCCAATTGGCGTTGGTCATTCACCACCTTGCTGTCGACGGCGTCTCCTGGCGGACCCTGATCGAAGACATCAACATCGCCTGGGCCCAGCTTCACAACGCCCAGCCGGTGGCCTTGCCGGTGCCCGGAACGTCTTTTGCCCGTTGGTCTTCGCTGCTCGCCGACTACGCGCAGAGTCCGGCGGTGACCGCGCAGGCCGACGCGTGGCGGCAGGTGGCCGCCACCCCGGCGGCACTGCCGGCCGTTGCGGCCGGGGACACCTACGCGACCGCCGGGCAGTTGACGGCATCGCTGGACGTCGACACCACCCGGCTGCTGCTGGGGGAGGTGCCCGCGGCGTTTCACGCTGGCGTGCAAGACATTCTGCTGATCGCGTTCGGGCTGGCGTTCACCGAATTCTTGGGTGAAGCCACCCCGATCGGCATCGACATCGAAGGCCACGGCCGTCACGAAGAGGTGGCGTCCCGCGTGGACCTGTCGCGCACGGTCGGCTGGTTCACCACCAAATACCCTGCGGCGCTGAAGATCAACGGCACGCTGAACTGGTCGAAGGTGGTCGCGGGTGAGGCCGCGCTTGGTGCGGTGATCAAGGACGCCAAGGAGCAGCTGCGCGCCCAGCCCGACGGTCTGACCTATGGCCTGTTGCGTTACCTGAACACCGAAGTCGACCTCGACGGTCCCGACCCGGTGATCGGGTTCAACTACCTGGGCCGGTTGGCCGCGGGGGCCGATCTGTCCGACGACCTTTGGCGCGTCAGTGAGGACAGTTTGTCGTCGGCCGCCGTGGCCACTGCGGTCGCAATGCCCTTGGCGCACACCGTGGAACTCAACGCGGGCACCATGGACACCGAGGCCGGCCCGAACCTGCACGCCAACTGGCGGTGGGCGCCGTCGGCGCTGACCGACGAGCAGGTAAACCGGTTGAGCCAGTTGTGGTTTGAGGCCCTCACCGGAATCTGCGCGCACGTGCGCGCCGGGGGCGGCGGGCTGACCCCGTCCGACATCGCCCCCGCCCGGCTGGACCAGCAACAGATCGACGAGCTGTGCCGGCAGCACCAGATCGCCGACGTGTTGCCGCTCAGCCCCGTCCAGCAGGGGTTGCTCTTCCACAGCAGCTTCGCGCAGGAACTCGAAGACCTCTACGCCGTGCAGCTCGGCATCACCGTAAGCGGTTCCCTTGACCCGCAACGGCTTCGCGACGCGGTGCAGACCGTCGTCAACCGCCACCCCAACCTGGCGGCCCGGTTCCTCGACGAATTCGGCGAGCCGGTGCAGATCATTCCGGCCGAGCCGGTGATGGCCTGGAACTACGTCGAGCTGACCGGCGGCGACGTCGACGAGCAGGTCGAGCAGCTGTCCGCGGCCGAGCGCACCGCCGTCTGCGACCTGGCCGGCCAGCCCGCCTTCCGGGCCGCGTTGATCCGGACCGCGCCCGACCGGCACCGGTTCCTGCTCACCATCCACCACATTGTCATCGACGGCTGGTCGCTGCCGGTCCTGATGCGCGAGGTGTTCGCCGGCTACTACGGCGAGCGGCTGCCCGCACCACCCTCGTATCGCAGCTACCTGATGTGGCTGGCCGCTCAGGATCGCGCCGGCGCCCAAGCGGCCTGGGCCGAGGCGCTCGACGGATTTGAGGCGCCCACGCTGGTGGCACCGCCGGGCAAGATCGGCCGGCGCGCCGTTGCCACCTATACGGTGTCGGCGGACACCACCCGCGCCCTGAGCGAATTGGCCCGCTCCAGCCGCACCACCGTCAGCACCGTGCTGCAGGGTGCATGGGCGCAACTCCTGACCTGGCTGACCGGCCAGCACGACGTGGCCTTCGGCACCGCGGTCTCGGGCCGGCCCACCGAACTGCCCGGCGCGGACGCGATGGTCGGTTTGTTAATCAACACCGTTCCGGTGCGGGCCGACATCGCTGCCGCGACCACCGTCGCCGACCTGCTCGAGCAGCTGCAACGCGCCCATGCCGAGACCCTCGAGCATGAACACTTGGCGCTCAACGAGATTCACCGCGTCACCGGCCACGACCAACTGTTCGACACGCTCTTCTTGTACGAGAACTATCCGATCGATGCCGGTGCGTTGCTGGGCGTCCAGGAATTGGCCGTCACCGAATTCAGCAGCCGCGAATTCAACCATTACCCGCTCTCCGTGGTGGCCACGCCGGGACACGAACTGAGCCTGCGCGTCGAGTACGACACCGAGGTGTTCGAGGCATCCGCCGTCGAAAGGCTGATCGAGCGGTTGCGTCAGGTGATGGCGGCCATGACGGCCGACCCCGCGCAACGACTTTCGTCGATCGATCTGCTCGACGCCGCAGAGCACGAGCGCCTCGACGCCTGGGGTAACCGGGCGATGCTGGCGCGCCGGCCGCATGGCCAGGCGTCGATTCCGGCGATGTTCGCCGCGCAGGTGGCCCGCGCCGCCGACGCGGTGGCGATCACCTGCGGCGAGCGGTCGTGGACCTACGGCGAGGTCGAAGAGTCGGCGAACCGGTTGGCGAACCTGCTCACGGAGCAGGGCGCCGGCCCGGGGCAGCGAGTGGCAGTGGTGATCCCACGGTCCGCCGAAGCGGTGATGGCGATCTTCGCCGTCCTCAAGACCGGGGCGGCCTACGTGCCGATCGACCCGGGCGTGCCGGAGGCCCGGCTGCAGTTCGTGCTCGGCGATGCCGCACCGGTTGCGGCGGTGACCACCGCCGAGGTGCGCTCGCGGCTGGACGGGTTCGACGGGCTGATCGTCGACATCGACGACCCCGCCGTGCGCACCCAGCCCACGACGGCCCTGCCGGCGCCGGCTCCGGAAAACATCGCGTACATCATCTACACCTCGGGCACCACGGGCACGCCCAAAGGCGTCGCCATCCCGCACCACAACGTGACGTTGTTGCTGGAGACACTGGATGCTCAACTCGGGTTGGGCCAAGTGTGGACTCAATGTCACTCGCTGGCGTTTGACTTCTCGGTATGGGAGGTTTTCGGGTCACTGCTCTACGGCGGACGCCTGGTGGTGGTGCCGGATGCGGTGGTGCGTTCGGCTGAAGACCTGCATGCGTTGCTGGTTCGCGAGCAGGTCAGCGTCCTGAGCCAGACCCCGTCGGCGTTCTACGCGTTGCAGAGCGCCGATGCGTTGGCGCCCGAATTGGGTGAGCAGCTGAAGTTGCAGACGGTGGTCTTCGGTGGTGAGGCGCTGGAGCCGCACCGGTTGTCGACGTGGCT
>NZ_LZKI01000040.1 GCF_001672755.1 Mycobacterium colombiense
TCCCGGTCCCGGTCGACGACCAGACCCTGCAGAAGATCTGCGAGATCACCGATGGTCAGTCGTTCCACGCCGACAGCCTGGACTCGCTGAAGAACGTGTACTCGACGCTGCAGCGCCAGATCGGCTACGAAACCGTGAAGGGCGACGCGAGCCTGGCCTGGATGCTGCTCGGCGCCTTCGTCATGGCCGGCGCCGTCTTGGCCGGTCTGCTGCTGAACCGCAGGCTGCCCGCCTGAGCGCTCAGCTGGGCAGGCGCCGGTTGATCAGCAGCGCCAGCGCCGTCGCGATCAGGGCGGTCAGCACGCCGAGGCGCAGCCAGCCGGCGCTGCCCGGCCCCGGCACGGTGCGATAGCCGATCTCGTTCTCGATGGCGTTGTAGCTCTTTTCGAGCTCACCCAGGCTGGTGGCGGTGTAGGACTGCCCGCCGGACAGCTTGGCGACCATCTTCATCTGGTCGTCGACCGGGACCGGGATGGTGGCGCCCTCGTAGTCGACGGTGCCGTACGGGGTGCCGAACGAGATCGTC
>NZ_LZKI01000041.1 GCF_001672755.1 Mycobacterium colombiense
CGACACCCCCGTGGCGCAATCGCCGTGGCGGCACCTCCCGATCGCGGTGTCGCTGCTGTGCCTGGCGCTGTTGACCATCGCGCTGGCCACCCCCACCCACGACATGCGCATCCCGCGCAACCGCGCCGTCATCATGCTGGTGATCGACGTGTCGGAGTCGATGGCCTCCACCGACGTGCCACCCAACCGCCTGGACGCGGCCAAGGAGGCCGGCAAGCAATTCGCCGACCAGCTGACCCCGGCGATCAACCTGGGGCTGGTGGAGTTCGCCGCCAACGCCACGCTGCTGGTGCCGCCGACGACCAACCGCGGCGCGGTGAAGGCGGGCATCGACAGCCTCAAGCCGATGCCCAAAACCGCTACGGGAGAAGGCATTTTCACCGCCTTGCAGGCGATAGCGACGGTGGGTTCGGTGATGGGCGGCGGCGACGGTCCGCCGCCGGCGCGGATCGTGCTGGAGTCCGACGGCGCCGAGAACGTGCCGCTGGACCCCAACGCGCCGCAGGGGGCGTTCACCGCGGCCCGCGCCGCCAAGGCCGAGGGCGTGCAGATCTCGACGATCTCGTTCGGGACCAAGGGCGGCGAGATCGAGATGGACGGGCAGCGCATCGCCGTCCCGGTCTCGAC
>NZ_LZKI01000042.1 GCF_001672755.1 Mycobacterium colombiense
CCGCTCGATGATCGTCGCCGTGCCCATCCCGCCGCCGGTGCACATGGTCACCAGTCCCGTTGTCAGATCCCGACGTTCGAGCTCGTCCAGCACGGTGCCGATCAGCATCGCGCCGGTGGCACCGATGGGGTGCCCGAGCGCGATCGCGCCGCCGTTGACGTTGACCACCTCCGGATCGAGGTCCAGATCGCGCATCGTCTTGAGCGGCACGGCGGCGAAGGCCTCGTTGATCTCCCAGAGATCGATGTCGGCGACCTTCATTCCGGCCCGCTCGAGGCAGCGCTGAGCCGCCGGTCCCGGCGCGGTGAGCATGATGACCGGTTCGCTGCCGATGGCCGCGGTGGCCCGGATCTGCGCACGCGGCGTGACCCGATGGGTGTGCATCCAGTTAGAGGAGGCCAGCGCCACCGCGGCGGCGCCGTCGACCACGCCGGAGGAATTGCCCGCATGATGCACGTGATCGATGCGATCGATGCCCGGGTAGCGCTGCAGGCAGATCTCGTCGAACGTGCGCTGCTCACCGTCGGCGCACGCGGCGCCCATCGCGGCGAACGCCGGCTTGAGGCGGGCCAGCGACTCGGTGGTGGTGCCCGCGCGGGGATGCTCGTCACGCTCGACGGCACCGTCCGGCGTCGGCACGTCGACCAGCGAACGCGCGAAGCGGCCCTGCTCGATGGCCGCGGCGGCACGGCTCTGGCTCTGCGCGGCGTAGGCGTCGACGGTCTCGCGACCGAATCCCTCCAGGGTGGCGATCAGGTCGGCCGAAATACCCTGCGGGACAGTCGGATACAGCGTGCGAAGGTCCGGGTTGTTGCCGTCGATGGTCGGGACGCCGGCCGTCGCGTCCCAGCGCGACATAGACTCGACGCCGCCGGCGATCACCAGATCCTCGCTGCCCGCGGCGATGCCGGAGGCCGCAACGGTCACCGCCTGCTGGCCCGACCCGCAGAATCGGCTCAGTGTCATCCCGGGAACGCTCTCGGGCCAGCCGGCCAGGAGCACCGACAGGCGTGCGATGTCGTCGCCGTGGTCTCCACTGAGGATGCCGTTGCCGGCGATCACGTCGCCGACGTCGGCCGGCTCGAAGCCGACCCGCTGTGCCAGCGCGGTGAGACACCGGGCGAGCAGGGCTTGCGGGTGCACGCCGTGCAGTCCGCCGTCGGGGCGGCCACGCCCGCGGGGCGTGCGGACCGCGTCCAGAATCCAGGCGTCGATGATGGACTCCGATCGTCGTGGGCCGGTCGCTACGGGGTTGGGCGGACCGGCACAGGTCACCCGCGATCGTAATCCGTCTCTCGACTGTGGAGAACTACCTTCTCCAAAATGGCGAAGCTGTTCTCGCTCGGCGGTGAGGGCGGCGCCGGGGTGGGCCGCTCTGGTCGCACGCGTCCCGTCAGTCCCCGCCGGAGGTGATGGGGTGTTTGCCCGCCTTCGAGCGACAACGGCGTGGGCGGGGCGCGGCTCGGTGGAGTTGTCGCTCGAAGCCGGGCAGTCGGCTTTGCAATCCCGCGGCGTGGGAGCAGGGCATGCCGCCGAAGTAGAAAGCATTGGCGCGCAGACCGACTGGCGCCACAACGGCCGATTGCGGCGGACGTGCGTTCGCGTCGGCTGACCCCGCTGTCCGGCGCGCAACGATATCGCCGCGTCCGTACGGCGCATAAGCAGGCCCCTAGCGGGTAGCCCGGCGCCATGACCAAGATCGGATACTTTCTGTCCTGCGAGCAATTCGGCCCGAAGGAACTCATCGACCAGGCCAAGCGTGCGGAGGACGCGGGATTCGAGGCGCTGTGGATCTCGGACCACTATCACCCCTGGAACGACGAGCAGGGCCAGAGCCCGTTCGTGTGGGGAGTCATCGGTGCGCTGTCGGAGGCGACGTCGCTGCCGGTGAGCACCGCGGTCACCTGCCCGACCGTCCGAATACACCCGGCGATCATCGCGCAGGCATCGGCCACCGCGGCCGTGCAACTCGACGGACACTTCGTGCTCGGGGTGGGCAGCGGCGAGGCCCTCAACGAACACATTCTGGGCGATCCCTGGCCGTCCGCCGGGGTGCGCCTCGAGATGCTGGAGGAGTCGATCGACATCATTCGCAAGCTGCACAAGGGTGGTGAGGTGAGCCACCACGGCAAGCATTACGAGGTGCAGGAGGCGCAGGTCTACACCCGGCCCGAAGAGTCGGTACCGATCTACGTCTCCGGGTTCGGCCCGCAGGCGGTGGAGCTGGCGGCCCGCATCGGCGACGGGTACAGCATCGCCATGCCCGACGGCGATCTGGTCAAGCAATTCCGGCAGTCTGGCGGCGGCGGCAAGCCGGTACAGGGCGGTATGAAGGTCTGCTGGGACGAGGACGCCGACGCCGCGCGCAAGACGGCGCATCGGTTGTGGGGCAACGAGGGGCTGCCCGGCCAGTCGTCGCAAATCCTGCCGCGACCAAAGGATTTCGCGGCCCTCATGTCGCTGGTGCCACCGGAGACCGTGGCGGAGAGCGTCGCCTGCGGCCCGGAACCCGACAAGCACATCGCGCAGGTTCGCAAGTACATCGACGCCGATGTCGACGAGATCTACGTACAGCAGATCGGTCCCGACATGGACGGGTTCTTCGCGGCGTGGGAGCAGGGCGTGCTGCCCGAGGTGCGCGGCTAGGGCTCAGCCGAAGTCGGTGCTACTGGTCAGCTCTTCCCATTGCGAGATCTCGGCGGCGCGCGCTTCCGCTGTGTAGCGATAGGCGGCCAGCGCGTCGGGGCCGAGCAACAAGAACCCCGGCGGCTCAGGCGATTCGACGGCCGCGATGATGGCATTGCCGGCCTTGGCGGGGTCGCCGGGCTGATTGCCGTGCATGGTGTCGTTCTCCTTGCGACGCTGCCCGGCGGTCGCGGCGTAATCATCGAGGACGGTGGCCGCCTGGACCAGTGAACGCCCGGCGAAGTCGGTGCGAAACGCGCCGGGCTCGACGATGGTGACCGAAATGCCCAGCGGCGCAAGCTCGCCGCGAAGGGACCCGCTGATGCCTTCGATCGCGGCCTTGGCCGCCGAGTAGTAGCCGGACCCCACCGGGGTCAGCTGCGCCCCGATCGACGAAATGTTCACGATCGCGCCACTGCGGCGCGCCCGCATGCCGGGCAGTACCGCCTTGATCATGGCGACCGTGCCGAAGAAATGCGTCTCGAACAACGTGCGGACCTCGGCGTCGTCGCCTTCCTCAACCGCGGCGCGATACCCGTAGCCCGCGTTGTTGACCAACACGTCGACCTGATCGAACCGCTCGACCGCTCGCTGCACGGCCGCGGCGACCTGCGCGGGGTCGGTGACATCCAGGGCCACGGCGAGCACCCGCTCGGGTGCGGTCTCGACAAGGTCGGCGACCGCGGCCGCGTCGCGCGCGGTGACGACGGCGTTGTGGCCGGCGCCGATGACGGCCTGAGCGAGCGCCCGACCGAGCCCCGTCGAGCACCCGGTGATGAGCCATGTGGACATGCACTGTCTCCCTTAACGTCGCCGCGAACCGGCTTTTGCCAAGTCGTTGTGCCGATAACACAACCGGATTAGATTCTGCCGATATGGAGCCCGTCTGGCGACCATTGCAGGAGGCGAGTGGCCGGACAGCGTGGCAAAAGGTGCTCATACCAGTTGCTGCCGAGATGCAGGAGTGCGCACCACAGTTGGCCAGCCGCATCGTCGACCGTTACCAGGCCGAGGTGCCGAAGGTCGTGCCCGACGAGTCTGCCGTGGACGAGGAGCTCGCCAGCGTCGAAGCCAGTCTCAGACTCATCGCACAGTGCTTGGCGACAGGAGACGATCCTCGGCGCTTCGACCTCGCGCCGGCGACGGCGGCGATCGCCCGCTCTGGTGTGCAAAGGGGCATCCCGCTGCTTGACCTATTGCGTTCCGTGCGCCTGGCGCAGGAACTTACGTGGCAGTGGCTGTTCGACCGGATCACCGCGACCGCGACGACCGCCGACCTTGCGCGGGCGCTTGCGCTTGCCACCAACTGGCTGTTCGCGTTCTGCGATGACGTGCTGACCAAGGCCGAGCACAAATACGAGATTGAGCGAGAAGCGTGGATGGGTGGCGCGGCCGCCGCCCGCGTGGCGGCAATCGGAGACATCCTCACCGAACGCGAAGACGATCCGCAGCGTGCATCCAAACGGCTGCGCTACGACATCAACCGCCACCATGTTGGCGTCAGAGCGTGGTTGGTTGCGGAGTTTGATGACACCAATGCACAGACGACTTTGACTGACGCTATGGCGCAGCTCGCTCGCGCTGCTTCGGCGGAAAGCAGCATGTTCCATCCCGTCGGCGCGAAGGACATCGCCGGCTGGATCAGCCGGTCGCAGTCATTCACCACTGCCGAGCTGGATATAGTCCGTGGCTGCGGCAAGTCTGCCTTGCCAGACGGCGTTTGGATTGCCGTCGGCGAACCGGGTTGGGGCATCAGCGGCTTTCGCCGCACCGATACCGAGGCCGCGCACGCACATCGAGTTGCCTCGCTGCTGGGGGATCGCGCCTCCGTTGTGACCTGCTATCGCTACGTCGCGGTCGCCGCGCTGGCCAGCGCGGACGGCGCGCACGCCGTCGCATTCGTCAAAAGAATCCTGGGACCACTGGCGGCCGACGATGAGACGACCCGTCGGGTGGCCGCCACGCTCGCGGTGTATCTCGAAGAGAACCGAAGCCCGGCCAGGGCCGCGCACCGGCTTAACGTACATCCCAACACGGTCGGTTATCGGGTCAACCAAGCTGAAGAATTGCTCGGCCGGCCAATCGACGCCAACGTCCTTGACCTGTCGGTCGCCCTTGAGCTGTTGCCCGCGCTGCGCGGGTTGACCCACCCGGGCGATGCCGGGTTGTGACGACGACACAAACGCGTCGTTGAACTCTGTTGTCCGACCCCGAGCGGATCTGCTGCCGCACTCCTAGCGTCTGCACCTAGCCGCCCCAAGCGGCTCCGATCGAAAAACTAGGAGGAGTCGTGAAAACTCTGCAGGAACTCGACGTCAATTACATGAGCGGCGCAACCAACCCGTGGGTACCGTTCACGCCGCTGAGTGACCAAGTCTTCCTGAAGTACTGGAAGGTCGACCCGGTCCGAGCGGAGATCATCGTCTCCATGAAAGTGCCCGCCAACGTGGAGCTTGGGACGCACTACCACACCGGAATCGTTGTCGCGCACACCGTTAGCGGAGCCTGGCGTTATAAGGAGAGCGAGTGGGTCGCGCGCGGGGGCGACACCCTCTACGAAGTTGCCGGCTCCTCACATACTCCCGAAGCTTTCGAGGACTCGGAGATCTTCTTTTACTTGGTCGGTGAGTTGCTGTTCCTTGACCGGGACAACAAGCTCCTCTGGCAGGAAAACCACAAGACATCCATCGACCGCTATACGCGCTACTGCGCCGACAACGGTATTCCGGCCCGCGACCTGACGAGGTGGGACGCCTGAGTCAGAGCCGGCTCCGCGGGGCCACTTCGCCTCAGTCGGTCAACGCCCGGCCCACGATCAACGGGTCGGGTTCACCCACCACCTCATCGTCCTTGTCGTCGTAGTCGGACTTGGCGAGGACGAAGCGCATTGCGTTGATCCGGGCTCGCTTCTTGTCGTTGCTTCTGACCACCGTCCACGGAGCGTCGTCGGTGTCGGTCGCCTCGAACATCGCCTCCTTCGCGGCGGTGTAATCGTCCCACCTGTTGATCGACTCCATGTCCATCGGCGAGAACTTCCAATTGCGCACCGGGTCGACCAACCGGACGGCGAACCGCGTGCGCTGCTCGGCGGGTGACACCGAGCACCAGAACTTGGTCAGGCTGATCCCGTTGTCGACCAGCATCTGTTCGAAGAGCGGGGCCTGGTCCATGAATTCGTCGTATTGGTCCGGGGTGCAGAAGCCCATCACCCTTTCCACGCCGGCACGGTTGTACCACGACCGGTCGAACAACACGATCTCGCCGCCGGCCGGTAAGTGGCTGATGTAGCGCT
>NZ_LZKI01000043.1 GCF_001672755.1 Mycobacterium colombiense
GCCACGCTTCCCCAGCCGGTGCGCTCGTCCACAAAAACCGGCGAGACCGAGTGGCCGGGCGACAGGCGGCGCGCTGAGCTGCCTGGATGCGGTGGACGGCGGTGCTGTTGTGTGCGTGCCTGGTCAGCGCGCTGCCGGCGGGTGCCGCCGAGGATCGCCTGGAGTGGCCGCTGCGCCCGCCGCCGGCCGTGGCCCGGGGATTCGACGCCCCGTCGCCCAACTGGAATCCCGGACATCGGGGCGTGGACCTGGCCGGGGCCGCCGGTCAGCCGGTGTACGCGGCGGGCGCTGCGACCGTCGTGTTCGCCGGGCTGCTGGCCGGGCGGTCGGTCGTGTCGCTGGCCCATCCCGGTGGCTTGCACACCAGTTACGAGCCGGTCCGGGCGACCGTGCGGGTCGGCCAGCATGTGACGGCCTCGACCGTGATCGGCGAGCTGATGCCGGGGCACGCCGGCTGCCCGGCCTCTCGAGCTGGGGGGGCGTGCCTGCACTGGGGCGCGATGTGGGGCCCGGCGTCGGGCGCCCGCTACGTCGATCCACTGGGCCTGCTGCAGTCCACGCCGGTGCGGCTCAAGCCGCTGAACCGCTGAGCGGGGTTCAGGCCCGCGGGTGGGCCTGGTCGTGTACCGCGCGCAACCGGGACACCGCAACGTGGGTGTAGAGCTGGGTGGTCGCCAGGCTCGAATGCCCGAGCAGCTCCTGGACAACGCGCAGGTCGGCACCGCCTTCGACCAGGTGGGTGGCCGCGCTGTGCCGCAGGCCGTGCGGCCCCATGTCCGGCGCGCCGTCCACGGCGGCGACGGTCTGATGCACGACCGTGCGCGCCTGCCGGACATCGATCCGGCGGCCCCGCGCGCCCAGCAGCAGCGCCGGGCCCGACTCGGCGTTCATCAGGGCCGGGCGCCCGCCGGCCAGCCACGCGTCGAGCGCCTCGGCGGCGGGCCGGCCGAACGGCACGCTGCGCTGCTTGTTGCCCTTGCCGAGGACTCTGACGAGACGGTGATGGGTGTCGACGTCGTCGATGTCCAGGCCGCACAGCTCGCTGACCCGGATCCCGGTGGCATACAGCATCTCCACGATCAGCCGATCGCGCAGTGCCATCGGATCACCTTGCTGTGCACCGGATTTGGCGGCGGCCATGGCGTCAGCGGCCTGGTCCTGGCGCAGCACCGCGGGCAGGATGCGGTGCGCCTTGGGGACCTGCAGGCGCGCGGCCGGATCCGAGGTGAGCAGGCCGCGCCGCACCGCCCAGGCGGTGAAGGCCTTGACCGCCGAGGTGCGCCGGGCCAGCGTCGTGCGGGCGACACCGGCCGCGGCCGCCGCGGACAGCCAGGAGCGCAGCAGCGGCAGGCTCAGCCCGTCCAGGCCGGCGCCGCGGTCCCCGAGGAAGGTGAGCAGCGAGCGCAGGTCGCCGAGGTAGGCGCGGCGGGTGTGCGCGGAACGGCCGCACTGCAAGTCCAGGTACTCGTCGAACTCGTCGAGGATCGCCTGCACTCCCCCACGGTCGCAGGCGCGGGCCGGGGCGCTCTAGTCGACGCGCCGAAGCGTGTCCGGGGTGAGATCTTTGAGCGTCGGGTAGCCGTCGACGGCCATGATGAGGTCGGCTTCGGCCAGGATCGAGCGCAGCACGTGCACGATGCCGTCGGCCCCGCCGAGCGCCAGGCCGTAGGCGTACGGCCTGCCGATGCCCACGGCCGTGGCGCCCAGCGCGAGCGCCTTGACGACGTCGGCGCCGCTGCGGATCCCCGAATCGAACAGGACCGGCAGCCCGTCGGCCGCCTCGACGACGCCGGGCAGGCATGCGAGGGCGGGCAGGCCGCCGTTGGCCTGGCGGCCGCCGTGGGTGGAGCAGTAGATGCCGTCGACGCCGCCGTCCCTGGCGCGCCGCGCGTCGTCGGGGTGGCAGATGCCCTTGATGATCAGCGGCAGGTCGGTCAGCGACCGCAGCCACGGCAGGTCGTCCCAGGTCAACGGATTTCCGAAGGTCGTTACCCACTGCAGCACGGTGCCCTGCGGGTCTTCTTCCGGAGGGCGTTGGAGTTTGGCGCGGAAGACCGGATCGCTGGTGTAGTTGCTCAGGCAGAGTCCCCGCAGTTGGGGGAAGTTGGCCGTGGTGAGGTCGCGCGGGCGCCACCCGGGGATCCAGGTGTCGAGGGTGACCACGATGCCCTGATAGCCGGCTGCTTCGGCCCGCTGGACGAGGCTGGCGGCCAGGTCGCGATCCTTCGGCGTGTACAGCTGGAAAAAGCCCGGGGTGTCACCGAATTGCGCCGCGACGTCTTCCATCGGGTCGGCGGTCAGGGTGGACACGACCATCGGGACGCCGCTGGCCGCGGCCGCGCGCGCGGTGGCCAGGTCGCCGTGGCCGTTCTGGGCGCAGATGCCGATGACGCCGATCGGGGCCATGAACAGCGGCGACGGCAGCGTCAGGCCGAACATCTCCACCGACAGATCGCGGGCGGCGGCGCCAACGAACATGCGCGGTATCAGACCCCAGCGATCGAACGCCTCCCGGTTGGCCCGCTGCGTGCGTTCGTCACCGGCGCCACCGGTGACGTAGGACCACACCGACGGGGACATCGCCCGCTCGGCGCGTGCCTCCAGCTCCGCGAAGGCCATCGGCAGCGCGGGCGCTACCCCGCCCAGGCCCTTGAAGTAGATCTCGTTCTGGTAGTCGCCGAATGCCATGCGATAGACAATGCCAGGCGGCCGTCAGGCTGACGAGTTCGCCGACTCCGCTTGCGCGAGTTCTTTCTTCCATTGCCGGAAGGTCTCTTCGGTGCGGCCGCGGCGCCAATACCCCGAGATCGACGACGCCCATTTGGCGTCGACCCCCCGCTCCTTGCGGATGTAGGGCCGCAGGTTGTGCATGACGGCCTGGGCCTCGCCGTGGATGAAGACGTGCACCTGTCCCGGCAGCCAGGACGCGCTGGTGACGGCCTCGATCAGCGGCGCATGGTCGCCGGCGCGATCCTCGGGAACCAGGTCGGCGCGACCGCCGCGGTAGACCCAGCGCACCTCGACGCCTTCGGGTGCGGTCAGCGGGATCTCGTCCTCCTGGCCCGCGACCTCGATGAACGCCTTGCCGATCGCGCTGGGCGGCAGCGCCTCGAGCGCCGCAGCGATGGCCGGCAGCGCCGATTCGTCGCCGGCCAGCAGGTGCCAGTCGGCGGCGGGGTCGGGCGTGTATGCGCCCCCGGGGCCCATCAGGTAGATCTTTTGGCCGGGCTGGGCGGTGGACGCCCACTGACCCGCCATGCCGTGCTCGCCGTGCACGACGATGTCCAGCGTGATGCGGCGCTTCTCGATGTCGACGTGGCGAACGGTCAGGGTGCGCACCGAAGGCTTTTTCTCCGGGGGCAGGGCGGCGAAGCTGTCGAGGGTCAGCGGCTCGGGCAAGCCGGCCACGTCCACGTCGTCGGCGACGAAGACCAGCTTGACGTAGGAGTCGGTGAACTTGCTGGGCACGAAAGCGTCAAAATCCTTGCTCCCGAGCACTATCCGCACCATGTGCGGTGTGAGTTGTTCGGTACCGACAACTTCGAAGCATTGCAGTGGTCGACCTGCCACTTGTCCTCCTGTTCAAACCCCGACCCCCGGTCGACTATACGAGCCGCGTCGTTGACGCAGCTTGGCCTGCGGCGACCCGGACAATCCGCCATCGCCCGTCCTGACGCTGCACCAGGCCGGCCAGCTCGAGCATCGCCAGCGGCCCCAGCGCCAGCTCGGGCACCATTCCGGATGCGACCGCGATCTCATCGACCGTGGCGGCACCGCGACCCGGCAAGGCCTCATAGATCCGGCGTTCGGCGTCGCTGAGGCCGTCGAGAGGCGTCGCCGGGTGCGGCTCGTCGCGCGCCAGTTCACCGATGTGGCCGACGAGCTCGACCACGTGGTCGGCGCGGGTGACCAGTTCGGCGCCGTTGCGCAGCAGGGCGTGGCAGCCCGCCGACGCCGACGACGTGACGGGCCCGGGCACCGCGGCCACCACCCGCCCCAAAGCCCGCGCCCAGGCAGCGGTGTTGGCCGCGCCGCTACGCAGACCGGCTTCCACCACGACGGCCGCCCCCACGACCGCGGCCACCAGCCGATTGCGGGTCAGGAAGCGGTGGCGGGCCGGGCGTATACCGGGCGCGTATTCGGTGAACAGCAGCCCGTGCTGGCCGATCCGGTGCAGCAGCGCGGCGTGCCCGCTCGGGTAGGGAACATCGAGCCCGCCGGCCAGGACGGCCACGGTGACGCCGTCGCAGTCCAGCGCGGCGCGGTGCGCCGCGCCGTCGATGCCGTAGGCGCCGCCCGAGACCACCGCGACGTCGCGCTGCGCCAGCCCGGCCGCCAGTTCGCCGGCGACGTGTTCGCCATACGGGGTCGACGCGCGCGTCCCGACCACGGCGGCCGCCCGCTGCGCGACCTCATCGAGCCGCACCGGCCCGTGCGCCCACAACGCCATCGGCGCAACCATCGCCGCGCCGCCGCCGGTTCGCGGTGCGGCACCGCGGAAGGCGGCGAACGCCAGCAACGGCCACTCGTCGTCATCCGGGGTGATCAACCTTCCGCCACGCCGGGCCAGCATCTCGAGATCGGCTGCGCCGCAGTCGATTTCGCGCCGGGCCTCGGTGCGCCGGGCCACGTCGTCATCCACCAGTCCGCGGCGGACCCGCTCCGCGGCCTCGACCGCGCCGACGTGCCGCACCAGGGCGGCGAGTTCGGCGCAGGGCGGTTCGGCCACCCGGGACAGATAGGCCCACGCGCGCAGCGCGGGATCGTCGAGCGCCGTCGTCATCGCCGTATCCCCAAGAATCCGCCAAGGATCCTTCGAGCCCCGCACGCGAACGTGGCGTTGTCAGCCGCCCGCCGCACGCCGGCCCGCAACGAACGGAACGAACCATGATCCTCAACCCGCCAATGGTGTACAGCACGTCCACCCGTCCCAAGAACCCCTGGGCCGTCGCGGCGTTCGTGCTCAGCCTGGTCAGCTGGATCGGTTTTCCCATCCCCATCATCAGCATCGGCCTGGCCTGCCTCGGGTTGCGCGAGATGGAACAGCGGGGTGAAAGCGGCCGCGCCCTGGCCCAATTCGCCCGCGCGTTCGCCATTCTGGTGACCATCGCGATAGCGGTGCGGGGTGGGCACACCGATTGGCTGGCCATGGCCCGCTGGTAACGCGCCCGGCAAATGGGTTGCGGCGCTCATCGCTGCGCCCCGGGCTGGCGGAAGCTGAGTGCCGCGGCGACTTCGTCGGTCCCGGGCGAGGTGCGGCCGGCCAGGTCGGCCAGGCTCCACGCGACCCGCAACGTGCGGTCGAGGCCACGGATGCTGAGCAGCCCGCCGTCCAGCGCCCGTTGCAGCGGCTCCATCGCCGCGTTGCTGAGCCGGAACTTTCGGCGCAGCAGTGTCCCGCTGACCTCGCCGTTGGTGCGAAATCCGTGCGATGACCAGCGCTCGGCGGCGGCCGCGCGGGCCTGCGCCACCCGGTGGCGGACCTGCTCCGTCGATTCACCGGCTCGGCCCGCGAACGCTCCGGCCTTGACCTGATGCATCTGCACGCGGAGGTCCACGCGATCCAGCAGCGGCCCGGACAGCTTGCCCAGGTAGCGGCGTTTGGCGGCCGCCGCGCAGATGCAGTCCTGCGGATCGGCCGGCGCGCACGGGCACAGGTTGGCGGCCAGCACCAGCTGGAACCGGGCGGGATAGCACGCCACCCCGTCGCGGCGGGCAAGCCGAATCTCGCCGTCCTCCAGAGGTGTTCGTAGGGCTTCCAGCGCGCTGACCCGGATCTCGGCGCACTCGTCGAGGAAGAGCACCCCGCGATGCGCCCGGCTGACGGCCCCGGGGCGCGCCATCCCCGACCCCCCGCCGACCAGCGCCGCGACGCTGGAGCTGTGATGGGGCGCCACGAATGGCGGCCTGGTGATCAGCGGCGTGTCGCCCGACAGCAACCCGGCCACCGAGTGGATCGCGGTGACTTCCAGGGACTCGGCGTCGGTCAACGGGGGCAGCAGTCCCGGAAGGCGTTGCGCGAGCATCGTTTTGCCGACCCCCGGGGGGCCGGTGAGCATGAGGTGGTGCGCCCCGGCGGCGGCCACTTCCACCGCGAACCGCGCCTGCGTCTGCCCCACCACGTCGACAAGATCCGCCTCGGGCTCCCCGTCCGTGGGTTTCGCGTCGATCCTGCCGTCCAGGGCGCCGGAGCCGCTGAGCCACTTCTGCAGTTGCCCCAGGGTGCGCACGCCCCACACGTCGACGCCGTCGACCAGGCTGGCCTCGGCGAGGTTGTCCACCGGGACCACCACGGAAGGCCAGCCGTCGCGCTTGGCGGCCAGCACGGCCGGCAGCACCCCGCGCACCGGCCGGACCCGCCCGTCCAGGGACAGCTCACCCAGCAGCACCGTTTTCTCCAGCCGGTCCCACGGGTTCTTGCGCTGCGCCGACAACACGGCGGCGGCCAGGGCGATGTCGTAGACCGACCCCATTTTGGGCAGCGTCGCGGGCGAGAGCGCCAGGGTGAGCCGCGCCATGGGCCAGGTGTTGCCGCAATTGGTGACGGCCGCCCGGACGCGGTCGCGCGACTCCTGCAGCGCGGCGTCGGGCAGGCCGACCAGGTGCACGCCGGGCAGCCCTGAGGTGATGTCGGCTTCGATCTCCACGATCTGTCCGTCCACGCCGCGCACCGCGACGGAGAACGCGCGTCCCAGCGCCATCAGCCGATCCCTTGCAGGTGGGTGATCTCGGGAGTGCGGCGCCGCCCGACCCGCACGCCGATCACGTCGATGCGGATCGCCCCGCAGCGCTGCTCCCGGCCGGCCAGCCACAGGCCGGCCAGCCTGCGCAGCCGCAGCACCTTGCGCGGGGTGACGGCATGGGCCAGTCCTCCGTATCCGTCGCCGGTGCGGGTCTTCACCTCGACGAACACCACCGTCGAGGTGGCGTCGTCGCGGGCGATGATGTCGAGTTCGCCGTAGCGGCAGCGCCAGTTGCGCTGCAGGATCCGCAATCCCATCCGCATCAGGTGATCTACGGCGAGCGCCTCGCCCATCGCCCCCAGCTGGATCCGGGTCATCGTCGTTTCGGTCGTCATGGGGCCACCGTGCCCGGCGCCCCCGACGGGACGGGCCACCATCGCGGCCCGCGGCCACCCGCAACGGTCGGTTATCCCCAGTGCGGCGCCCATCCACAGCCGGCGGGGCGAGACCAGGGTGCGGCTAGCGGCGATCGCAAGCGCGGCGTAGCCGGGCGCAGCGGGTCGCCGCCATCGGCCAGCGGCGATCGCAAGCGCGGCGTAGCCGGGTGCAGCGGGTCGCCGCCATCGGCCAGCGGCGATCGCAAGCGCGGCGTAGCCGGGTGCAGCGGGTCGCCGCCATCGGCCAGCGGCGATCGCAAGCGCGGCGTAGCCGGGTGCAGCGGGTCGCCGCCATCGGCCAGCGGCGATCGCAAGCGCGGCGTAGCCGGGTGCAGCGGGTCGCCGCCATCGGCCAGCGGCGATCGCAAGCGCGGCGTAGCCGGGTGCAGCGGGTCGCCGCCATCGGCCAGCGGCGATCGCAAGCGCGGCGTAGCCGGGCGCGCGCTGCAGCAGGCGCCCGCGGGCCTAGGTGATCCGGTCGGCCCGGGTGTAGATGTTCATCGAGTCCTCGCGCAAGAACGCCACCAGCGTGATGCCGGACTCCTCGGCCAGCGACACCGCCAGCGACGACGGCGCGGACACCGCCGCCAGCACCGGAATGCCGGCCATCACGGCCTTCTGCGTCAGCTCGAATGATGCCCGCCCGCTGACCAGCAGCACCGAGGCCTGCAGCGGTATCCGCCCGTGTTCCAGCGCCCAGCCGATCACCTTGTCGACCGCGTTGTGCCGCCCGACGTCCTCGCGCACCACCAGCATCGCGCCGTCCACCCCGAACAGCGCGGCGGCGTGCAGGCCGCCGGTGCTGTCGAAAACCTTTTGCGCCGAACGCAATTGGTCGGGCATCGCCTTGAGGGTGGCGGCCGCGACGGTTGCGTGATCGGTGGCCGGGGAAAACCGGCTGATCAGCCGCACCGCGTCCAGCGACGCCTTGCCGCACACCCCGCACGACGAGGTGGTGTAGAAGTTGCGGGTGACGTCGAGGCCGGGTTTTTCCACTCCCGGGGCCAGCGTCACGTCCAGCACGTTGTAGGTGTTCGCGCCCTCGTCGTCACGGCCGGCGCAGTACCGGACGCTGTGCACGTCGTCGCGGCCCGCGATGACGCCCTCGGTGAGCAGAAAGCCTTGGGCGAGTTCGATATCCGAACCAGGTGTGCGCATCGTCACGGTGACCGCCGTGCCGTCGACCCGAATCTCCAACGGCTCCTCGACGACCAGGGTTTCCGGTCGGGTGATCGCCTTCTCGGCGGTCAGATGCGTGACACGCCGGCGCGACGTTACGTGCCCCACTAGGCGATTTCACCGCCGGCGGAGACGTCGCGAGAAGCGGCGGAACGCTGGAAACCCACCGGATCAAACTACCCCGGCCGGTATCCGCCCGCCGAGAAGGACAGTGCCCTCACACCCCCTCGGCCAGCGCTTCCAGCGTCTCGGCCGACGAGTGCAGCGGCCGCCAGCCCAGCTGGGTCTTGGCCTTGGTGGTGTCCATGACCATCGACGTCCGCGCGGTGTGCAGCCACTCCAGCATGGACGGCACCAGCGGCACCCGCGAGATCGCCGCGGAGGCCGCCGTGGCGGCGACGGCAGGAACCCGCACCGGGCGCCCGCCCAGCGCCCTGGCCACGTCGGCCACCGTCACGACCCCGTCACCGGCGATGTTGTAGGCCCCCGGCGGGGCCGGGGCGGTGGCCGCAAGCGCGATCGCCGCCGCGACGTCGTCGTGGTGAACCAGTTGCAGCGGAATGCCCGGATCCGGCACCACCGGCTTCAGCGCCGGGACGGCTTTGACCACGGCACGCATCGGGCCGGGCAGCTGATTCCACGGCATCGCGTCGGCAAGCGCGGTGGCTTTGGGCCCGGCGACGATGCAGGGCCGCAACACGAACACCTCGAGCGGCGAGTCCTCGGTGATCTCGGCGAGCAGCGCTTCGGACGCCGCGTTCTGCGCCGAGTAATAGTGCTCCGCAGACCCCTGGGCCGGCACGTCCTCAGTCAGCGGGGTGGGGTTGTCGGAGTGGTAGCCGTAGGCCGCCACCGACGAGGTGTAGACCAGGCGCCGGGGCCGCTCGGCGGCTACGGTCGCTTCGAAGACGTTGCGGGAGCCTTCCAGATTCACCCGGGAGCTCTCGTCGCGCGAACCCATGATCATGAAGGCCAGGTGGATCACCACGTCGGCCTGCGCGACCAGGGCGTCGACGGCCTCGCGGTCCAGGATGTCGCCTTGCTGATAGGTGGTCTTCAGCCAGCCGTGTGACGGCGGGTCAAACGGCCGGCGAGCCATCCCGATGATCGCGTCCACGGCGGGCTCGCGTTCCAGCGCCGTCACCGCGGAGAGGCCGATCTCCCCGGTCGGTCCGGTCACCGCGACGGTCACTCCCATCAGAACGTCCTTCCCTCCCGCGGCCTGCCGAAACCCCGGCGTGCGGAACCTCACCGAGCCCCCCGGCGCGCGCGATCCGCGCATGATAGAACCATCTTTCCAGCGTCTCGCGGTTCGTGAGCGTCTGGACGTGCGGGCGTTCCGCATCCACAGCGGTAGCTTGGCGGTCGACGGTGACCCACAGGATGCCCGAAACCGGGTGTAAGGCTGGTCTCGGCGACCGATAATTTACGGCGATCGAAAGCGGCCACACCGCCGACACCGCAGAAAACGAGGGCGCAGCATGGGCGACGAATCGAGGGCCGGCGCGGACGCGTCCGTGACTGGCGGGGAGAAGGCCGACCCCGCGACGGTTTTCGCCGCCCTCGCCGAGATCATCTATCAGGGCTCGGACGCCAACCAGATGTACGCCGCCATCTGTGTCGCCGCCACCCTGACCGTCCGCGGCTGCGACCACGCCAGCCTGCTGGTCCGCGAGAACGACAAATACGTCACCGTCGGCGCCAGTGACCGGCTGGCCCAGGCCGTCGACGAGCTCGAACGGCGCGCCGGCGACGGCCCGTGCATCGACGCCATCGAGGAAGAGACGCCACAGATCGACACGGACCTGACCACGCCGTCGCTGTGGCCCAAGCTGGCGGCCGTCCTGGTCGCCGAGACACCGGTGCGCGGCGCGATGGGGTTTCGGCTGCTGGTCGACAAACGCAAAGGCGCCGCGCTGAATCTGTTCAGCGACACCCCGAACATGTTCGACTCCGAGTCCGCGGGGCGGGCGGCGGTGCTGGCGGCGTTCGCCAGCGTCGCGATCAATGCCGTCAACAAGGGCGAGGACGCGGCGAGCCTGCGCCGCGGGCTGATGAGCAACCGTGAGATCGGCAAGGCCGTCGGCATGCTGATGATGCTGCACGAGATGAGCGAGGACGACGCGTTCGACCTGTTGCGGCGCCACTCCCAGGCGCTGAACATCAAGCTGGCCGACGTCGCCCGCGAGGTCATCGAGCAGCGTGGTCAGCTGCCGGTGCCGGGCGACAACCCGCTTCCGCCGAACACCTAGCGGCGGCTACTCGGGAAGCCGCAGCTCGGGCTTTTCGACCTCTTCGATGTTGACGTCCTTGAAGGTGACCACCCGGACCTGCTTGACGAACCGCGCCGGCCGGTACATGTCCCACACCCACGCGTCGGACAGCCGCAGCTCGAAGTAGACCTCGCCGTCGGCGTTGCGCGGCGTCATCTCCACGCTGTTGGCCAGGTAGAAGCGTCGTTCGGTCTCCACGACGTAGCTGAACTGGCCGACGATGTCCTTGTATTCGCGGTACAGCGAGAGCTCCATCTCGGTTTCATACTTTTCGAGATCTTCTGCACTCATCTGCTCAGACGTCCTTCTCCCAGACAGCTTTCCCCGGGCATCCCGGCGCTAGCTGCCGTTCGCCGGGGTGGGAATCCTGATCCCATCTTTCCTCACCGATATCCGTCGCGCTGCAGCGGTGGGTCCGGTTGGCAGTCGGCCACCACCCGGCCGCCCGACCCGTTGGCCACGCGCCGCACGTTGATGAACGAATAACGATGCTCGGGGCACGGGCCCAGCTGCGCCAACGCCGTGCTGTGCGCGGGCGTGCTGTAGCCCTTGTGCAGGGCGAACCCGTAGCCGGGATGGTCGGCCTCCATGGCGACCATCAAGCGGTCCCGGCTGACCTTCGCCAGGACGCTGGCCGCCGCGATGCACGCCGCGACCGCGTCGCCCCCGATGACCGGCAGCGACGGGACGGCCAGCCCGGGCACCCGGAAGCCGTCGCTCAGCACGTAGCCGGGCCGCACGGACAGCCCGGCGACGGCACGGCGCATCCCCTCGATGTTGGCGACATGCACGCCGCGCCGGTCCACCTCGGCGGGCGGGATGAACACCACGTGGTAGGTCAGCGCATAACGGCGGATCAGGGGGAACAGCTTCTCCCGGGCGGCCTCGGTGAGCTTCTTGGAATCATCAAGCGCGGCAAGGCTTTCCATTCGCCCCGGGCCGAGCACGCAGGCCGCCACCACCAGCGGCCCGGCGCAGGCGCCGCGGCCCACCTCGTCGACGCCGGCGACCGGACCCAACCCGCTGCGGTACAGCGCCGATTCGAAGGTGCGCATTCCCCGCGGACCCCCAGCTTTACGGATCACCGTCCGTGGCGGCCACGTCGTGGCCATGGCTACCGATTCTGCTGCGGGTTCACCGATCCCACGCCACCCCATCGGGACGGCGGCCACACGATGAACCTGGCTTTTCCGATCACGTTGGACACCGGCACGGTTCCCGACGTCGGGTCGCCGGTGCACAGCACACCCTTGAGCGCCTCGGCCGGCACGCTGGTGCAGTGGGCCCGCGAGTCCGCCGAGTGCGTCCGGTTGTCACCCATCACCCACAGCCGGCCGGCCGGGACGTGAACCGGCCCGAACTCGCTGCCCAGGCAGGGGTACACCGACGGGTCGGCGGCCATGGTGGTGCGATCCAGGTACGGCTCCTTGAGCGGCTTGCCGTCGACCGTCAGCCCGGTGTCGGCCCGGCATTGCACCGTCTGCCCGCCGACCGCGATGACCCGCTTGACCAGGTCGTTCTCGTCGGGCGGCACGAAGCCGACGAAGGACAGCGCGTTCTGCACCCAGCGCAGCACGGTGTTGTTGGACCGGATCGACTTGTAGCCGAGGTTCCACGGCGGCGGGCCCTTGAAGACGATGACGTCACCGGGGTGCGGCGCGCTGAAGCGGTAGGTGACCTTGTCGACCATGATCCGGTCGCCGACGCAGCCGGTGCAGCCGTGCAGCGTGGGCTCCATGGATTCCGACGGGATCAGGTACGGCCGCGCCACGAACGTCAACATGACGTAGTAGAGGACGACGGCGATCACCGCCAGGAGCGCGAATTCGCGCAACGTCGAACGCTTGGCGTCCTCCGGCTCGCCCTCGGGCGTCTCGGCCACCGGCACCGGCTCGGGGATGGATCCGGCCGCCGTCGCGGCGTCCTCGGGGCGCGTCTCCGGGCTGCGGGTAGAGACCTTCGGATCTGACTCGCCGGCGTGGGGCTCGGGCTTCGATGAATCCGCGGTGTCGGTCACGAGATCAGCGTAGCCAGCGCGCGTTGGGGCCGCCCAAACCGGCGCACCGGAGAAACGCTGGGACGAATCAGCAGCGCCACCAAGGCGTCCCGGCTCAGCGCTTCTCCTTGATCTTGGCCTTCTTGCCGCGCAGCTCACGCAGGTAGTACAGCTTGGCGCGGCGGACGTCACCGCGGGTCACCACCTGGATGTGGTCGATGTTGGGCGAGTGCACCGGGAAGGTCCGCTCGACGCCGACGCCATAGCTTTCCTTGCGCACCGTGAAGGTCTCGCGGATGCCACCGCCCTGACGACGGATCACCACGCCCTTGAACACCTGGATACGCTCCTTGGCGCCCTCGATGACCTTGACGTGCACGTTGATGGTGTCGCCCGGGCCGAACACCGGGATATCGTCGCGCAGCGACGCCTGATCGACGAAGTCCAGCCGGTTCATGCGAGACACTTCCTTGAGGTCGCGGCCGACGGCAGCTACCCACACGCAGGTGTGAGGCGGTCGCCCAGCCGATGGTTTCGGGCTTTCTGGCGTATCTCGCAGCGGGCGGGAAACGGCCCAACCGGCCTGCAACCGCTGGAGACAACTGGTCAATTGTGCCAGACGGGGCGCGTGCTGCGAAAATCACAGCGCGTCGGCGGTTCATAACGCGCCAAACGCGCTGGTAAATGGTACATATGACTGGGGTCAGAACGCGCTACCCGCGCGGGAGCGTGATGGCCGGTGCAGGTTGGCGCGAAGGTCCCGCTGTTGCACTGTGTCGAGGTCACGCCGGAGGAGAGAATGCGGGTACGTCCGCTGACGCTGGTCACCGCCACCGCGGCGGTGACGTTGGTGGTTGCGGCCGGCTCCGAGGCGCTGGTCCAGGCCAAGGTCTACAGGCTGCCGGTCGCCGCGCCCGTCCGGGTGGTCTCCGCGCCACCCACCTCGACTCCGCCGCAGTCGACCACGCTGATGCTCGAGGCGGCCACACCGCCGCAGCCGGCCCAGGCGCTGCCGGGGCCGGGGTTCGGCCAGTTGCAGGTCCGGGTCCAGCAGGCCGCCGACGAGGCCGCCGGCAGCGGCGCCGCCCTGTCGGTGGCCATCTTTGATCGCAGCACCCATCAGCTGATCTCCAACGGCAACAGCCAGGTCATCGGCACCGCGTCGGTGGCCAAGCTGTTCATCGCCGACGATCTGCTGCTGCACGAGTCCGAGGGCAAGGCACCGCTGAGCGCCGACGACCGCCAGGCCCTGGACATCATGCTGCAGTCATCCGACGACGGCGCCGCCGAGAAGTTCTGGGGGCAGGGCGGCGGCGCCGCGATCATCACCGAGGTCGCGTCCCGCTATGGCTTGTCCTCCACCACCCCGCCCAGCGACGGGCGGTGGTGGAACACGATGAGCTCGGTGACCGACCTGATCCGCTATTACGAGATGCTGCTGGACGGATCGGGAGGCCTGCCGGCCGATGACGCCAAGATCATCGTGAACGACCTGGCGCAGTCCACTCCCAACGGGCTCGACGGCTACCCGCAGCGGTTCGGCATCCCGGACGGCCTGTACGCCGAACCGGTCGCGGTCAAGCAGGGCTGGATGTGCTGCATCGGCAGCGACTGGATGCACCTGTCCACCGGCGTGATCGGGGCCGACCACCGCTACATCATGGTCGTCCAATCCCTGCAGCCCGCCGATGACGCCACCGCCCGCGACACCATCACCCGGGCGGTCAAGACGATATTTCCCGAGGGCCGCATCGATGCGCCCCGGCACGGGCTCTGACGGGCTCAATCGCCTTCGGCCTCAATCCCCTTCGGGCTCAAGCAGTTCGGGCCGGCGTTCGCGGGTGCGCTGCAGCGAGATCTCCCGGCGCCACGCGGCGATTCGCGCGTGGTCACCCGACAGCAGCACCTCGGGGACGTCGAGCCCGCGCCAGCTCGGCGGCCGGGTGTAGCTGGGCCCCTCCAGGCGCCGGTCCAGCGCCGGCGAGTGCGAATCCTCGCGGTGCGACGCGGGATTGCCGAGTACCCCGTCGAGGAGGCGCAGCACGGCCTCGATCATCACCACGGTCGCCGACTCGCCGCCCGGCAGCACGTAGTCGCCGATCGAGACCTCCTCGACCCGCATCCGCCCCGCGGCGTCCTCGATCACCCGCTGGTCGATGCCCTCGTAGCGGCCGCACGCGAACACCAGGTGGGTCTCGGCGCTCCAGCGCGCGGCCGTCGCCTGCGTGAACAACCGCCCTGCGGGGGTGGGGACGACCAAAAGTGTTTCCTCGGAAGCGATCTCATCCAGCGCTTCACCCCATACCGGCGCCTTCATCACCATCCCGGGACCGCCGCCGTAGGGCGAATCGTCGACCGAGCGGTGCACGTCGTACGTCCAGCGCCGCAGGTCGTGCACCTGCAGATCGACCAGGCCGGACTGGATCGCCTTGCCGGGCAACGATTGCCGCAGTGGGTCCAGGTAGGCCGGAAAGATCGTGACGACGTCGATTCTCATATCGGAGGCCTACAGGTCCAGCAGGCCTTCGGGCGGATCGATCTCGACGGTGCCGTCGTCCAGCGACACCGACGTGACGATCGCGGACACGAACGGCACCAGCACTTCCCGCTTCTCGTCGCCCTCCTCGCGCCGCACCGCCAACAGTTCACCGGCCGCGGTGTGCAACACCTCGCCCACGACGCCGATCTGCTCGCCCGCGGTGGTGCGCACGCGCAGGCCCTCGAGCTGATGGTCGTAGTAGGTGTCCGCCTCGTCGATATCGGGCAAGTCCTCGGAATCGACGACGAACAGGGTGCCGCGCAGCGCGTCGGCCGCGTCACGGTCGGTGACGCCGGCCAGCCGCACCAGCAGCCGCCCACCGTGTTCGCGCGCACTCTCGACGGTGAGCTCACGCTCCCAGCTGGCACGGGAATGCTTGGCGCGCAACGCATTACCCGGCGCGAACCGGGCGTCGGGATCGTCGGTGCGAACCTCGACGACCACCTCGCCGGTGATGCCGTGGGCTTTCACCACGCGCCCGACGGTCAACTCCAAGGGAGTTCCATGAGCAGCGCTGGCCTACTGGTCGGTGTCCACCACGTCGACGCGGATGCCGCGACCGCCGATGCCGGCGACCAGGGTGCGCAGTGCGGTCGCGGTGCGACCGCCACGGCCGATCACCTTGCCCAGGTCGTCGGGATGGACGTGGACCTCGACCGTCCGCCCGCGGCGGCTGGTCACCATGTCGACCCGGACGTCGTCGGGGTTGTCCACAATCCCGCGAACCAGGTGCTCAACAGCGTCAACGACAACCGTACTCATCGCCGCGGTCAGCTTTCGGTGGTCGGCTCGGCCTGCTCGCCGCCCTCGGCGGGCGCCTCGGCCTCAGCGGTCTCGGCCGGGGTCTCGGCGGCGGCCTCCGGCTCGGCGGCCTCGTCCGCGCCCTTGGCGACCTTCTTGGCCGGGGCCTTCTTCTTCGGCTTCGCGGCCTCGGTGGTGGGTCCGCCGTCGGCGTCGGCCAGCGCGGCGTTGAACAGCTCCAGCTTGCTCGGCTTGGCCGGGGTGGTCTTCAGGCGGCCCTCGGCGCCGGGCAGGCCCTTGAACTTCTGCCAGTCACCGGTGATCTGCAGCAGCTTGCGGACCGGCTCGGTGGGCTGAGCCCCCACGGACAGCCAGTACTGGGCGCGCTCGGAGTCGATCTCGATGAGGCTCGGGTCTTCCTTGGGGTGGTAGCGGCCGATGACCTCGATGGAGCGACCGTCGCGGCGGGTGCGGGCGTCGGCGACGGAGATGCGGTACTGGGGATTGCGGATCTTGCCAAGCCGGGTGAGCTTGATCTTGACAGCCATGGTTAAGCGAATTCTCCTGTGTGTGTCACGCTGCAATTCAGCGATCGGGGCGGGATGCCCGGATCCGGTTTCGCCTCGCGTGTATGACCGGTCGGCGATGCGTGATCGCTCGGCGGACAGCCGCCTATTGTGCCAGAACGGGCGCGGTGATCAGAAATCGCGAGCCGGCGCTCACATCACTTTCTGGAAAACCTTGGTCTCCGCGCGGCGGGTCATGCGCCAGCCGTCGGGCGTGCGCACGAACTCATCGTCGTACCAGAGTCCGCAGAACAGCACCTGGTCCTTATCACCGCCCAGCACCATCGGGTTGAAGCAGATCACCCGTGACGAGGCCTTGTCCCCGTCGATCTGTACGGAGAAGTTGCCGAGCATGTGCGCGTACACCGGGAAGTTGGGCAGCACCTCGGCCAGCCACTTCTTCACCTCCGGGTACTGGCCCTCAATGCCGCCCAACGCCGTGTAGTCGATGTAGGCGTCCGGCGTGAAGACCTTGTCCAGATCGTCGAATCGCCGGTTGTCGATGGCGGTGGAGTAATCCACCAGAAGCTGCTGGATCTCGAGCCGATCCGAGATCTCTTCCAGGCTCAACATGCATCGGACAGTACTGAAGATCCGCCTCGAACCGGGTCGGAAGTTAGACTTTGCGGCCATGCGGAAGCTCACGGCCGCAGCCGCTACCCTGCTCGCGCTCGGTACCTGCACCGCCACCGTCGCCATGTCCACCGCCTGGGCGGACAACTCGCAGCCGGTCGGCTCGATCCCCATTCCCGACGGGCCGGCCCGGACCTGGATCATCGCCGACCTCGACAGCGGTCAGGTGCTGGCCGGGCGCGACCAGGATGTCGCCCACCCGCCGGCCAGCACCATCAAGACGCTGCTGGCCCAGGTGGTGCTGGACTCGGTGAGCCTGGACTCCACGGTGGTCGCCGACGTCGCCGACACCCAGGTGGAGTGCAACTGCGTCGGGATCAAACCGGGCCGCACCTACACCGCGCGCCAGCTGCTGGACGGCCTGCTGCTGGTCTCGGGTAACGACGCCGCCAACGCGCTGGCGCACATGCTGGGCGGCCCGGACGTCACCGTCGCCAAGATGAACGCCAAGGCGGCCTCGCTGGGCGCCACCAACACGCACGCCGCGACACCGTCCGGTCTGGACGGGCCCGGGGGTTCGGGCGCGTCAACGGCGCACGACCTGGCGGTCATATTCCGCGCGGCGATGGCCAACCCGGTGTTCGCGCAGATCACCGCCGAGCCGTCGGCGATGTTCCCCGGCGATAACGGCGATCACCCGATCACCAACCAGGACGAGCTGCTGCAGCGCTATCCCGGCGCGATCGGCGGCAAGACCGGCTTCACCAACGCCGCCCGCAAGACCTTCGTCGGGGCCGCCGCGCGCGGCGGTCGCCGGCTGGTGATCGCCATGATGTACGGGCTGATCAAGGAGGGCGGACCGACGTACTGGGATCAGGCGGCCACGCTGTTCGACTGGGGATTCGAGCAGAGCCCGCAGTCCAGCATCGGCTCGCTCTAGAAGGCGGGATCCTCTAGAGCCGCTCTCAGCAGCGCCGTCAGCACCGGAATCCGCTGTTCGTCGAGTTCCGCCTGCGGGATGATGCTTTGCACCAGAGCGGCTCCGTCGAAGACGTTTGTCAGCAGTCCGACGATCACCGGGAATTTGTCCTCCGGGAACCGCTCTGCCCCCGGCAGCGCCCGCGCAGCATCAATGATCTTCTCGGCATACTGCCCGAGTTCCTGCTGCAGGGTGGTCTTGAGCTTCTCGTCGGTACGCGCGGCGACCAGCAGTTCGTAGAGCACCGCATTCCCCGGACTGCGGGTGATGTCCCGCAGAATCGTCAGGCCCGCCTCCAGCGGCGGCTCCTCGGGCGGTATCGCGGCGACCTGCTTGGTGCCCCGCTCCATAAGGCGACGCAACACCTCCGATGCCGTGGCCGCCATGAAATCGCCCATGGTGTCGAAGTGCCGGAACAGCGCGCCCACCGACACCCCGGCCCGCTTGGTGATCGCCGCGGCGGACGCGCGGGCGTAGCCGACCTCGATGATGGTGGCGATGCAGGCGTCGATGAGCCGTCCGACGGTCTCCTCGCGGCGCTGCTGCTGGGTTCTGGCCATGTCAGGCGGTGACGCCCAGCGCGCCGCGTTCCCGACGGGTGCGCTCCCCCGCCCGCAGGTAGCGGCCCGACCGCACGGATTGTCCGTAGCCGTCCCGGAATTCGCCCTTGGAATGGCTCCCGCCGAAGACGACCACGCCGCCCACCCCGGTGGCGACCACGGCGTCGTCGTTGCGGTTGACCATGCGCCGCAGGCCGCCGTAGAACGGCACCGCCTCCTCGTGGTAGGCGTCGACGGATTCGTCGAGGCCTACCGGGTCGATCACCACGAAGTCCGCGCGGTCGCCGTGGCGGAGCGTGCCGGCGTCGATGCCGAACCACTCCGCCAGTTCACCGGTGAGCCGGTGCACGGCGTGCTCGATCGACATGAAGGGCGCGCCCGCGCGGTAGGCGTCCCGGGTGCGCTTGAGCATCCGCAGCCCGAAGTTGTAGAAGGCCATGTTGCGCAGGTGCGCACCGGCGTCCGAGAAGCCCATGTGCACGCTGCCCTCGGTGGCGAGCGCATTCAGCAGCTTGGGGCGGTGGTTGGCGACGACGGTCGTCCACCGGACGTTGCGTTCACCGTTCTCGACGAGCACGTCCAGGAAGGCGTCGAGCGGGTGCAGCTCGCGCTCGTCGGCGATCGCGCCAAAGCTCTTGCCGATCAACGACTTATCCGGGCATTCGACGATGACCGCGTCGTGGAAGTCACGGTGCCACAGCGACGGCCCGAGCTTGATGCGGTCGAACTCGCGCCGGAAATTGCGGCGATATTCCTTGTCCGCCAGTAACTCGTTGCGCTCCAACTGGTCCCGCAGGTGCAGGGCCGCCGTTCCGGCGCCGAACTCCTCGAAGACCGGCAGGTCGATTCCGTCGGAGTACAACTCGAACGGCACCGGCAGGTGCTGGAATTTCACGCTGGCACCCAGGAGCTTGTTGAGCAGGCGAGTGCCCGGGCCGAACACGTAGACCGACAGCGGCATCGATTTGGCGTCGGCGGATACCAGCATGCTCATCCGAACGCCCTTGCCCCAGTTGAGTATCCGGCTGCTGGCCAGGAAGAACAGCATCCCGGTTGACGGCTTGCCCACGTTGGGGGCGCTCTGCAGAATCCGGCCGCGTTTGCGCAGCACGTTGATCAGCCTGCGTCGTTCCCGCCACGTGGCGAAGGTGGACGGCAGGGCGCGCGAGCGGAACCGCTCGCCGTCGAGTTTGTCGATGGGCGCGTCCATCCCGGACATGCCGAGCACACCGGCGTCGAGGGCCTCGTCCAGCAGGCCGGCCATCTTCGCCAGCTCGGCCTCGGTGGGCCGCGCCGTGGCGTCGGTGGCCCGATCCAGCCCGAGCACCGCGGTCCGCAGGTCCGAATGACCAAGCAGCGAACCGATATTGGGCCCCAGCGGCAGGGCGTCGATCGCCTTGACGTATTCCGCGGCCGTCGACCAGGTCCGGTTGGAATCCAACGCGCCGAAGACGTATTCGCGCGGCACCGCCTCCACCCGGCTGAACAGGTCGGCGGCGTCCTGGGAATCGGCGTAGACCGTCGACAACGAACAGTTGCCCAGCAGCACCGTGGTGACGCCGTGGCGCACCGACTCGCGCAGCCCGGGATCCAGCAGCACCTCGGCGTCGTAGTGGGTGTGCACGTCGAGGAAACCGGGCACGACCCACTTGCCGGCCGCGTCGATCACCTCGGGGCACCCCGTCTCGTCCAGCGGCTCGGTGGAGACGGTGGCCACCACGCCGTCGCGGATGCCGAGCGTGCGCGTCAGCGGGGCGCTGCCGGTGCCGTCGAACCACAATCCGTCGCGGATGATCACGTCGTAGGCCATGGTTTCCTCCATGTCGATGATGCCCGGAACGCTAACATAGATAGCGATCACTCGCAATCTTTTCCTGGCGAAACCTCGGAAGTATTCGGCGCTGATCGATAGTGTGCGCCACCGGGCGGCGCCGGGGCCGCAATCGTGGTGAGCTCGGCGCGGCGGGTGGCGAGGTGGGGCAGCCGCGTGAGGGCGGCGGGGGACGCGGCTAGGCCGGCGAGCGAAAAATATTGCCGCGCAGCATGATCAGATCGGGACTGTTCAGCACGGCGGCGCCCGAACGCGGGTCGCTGGAGTAGCACAGCAGGTCTGCCGAGGCGCCGTGATCGAGCCCGGGCCGGCCGAGCCAGCGACGCGCGTCCCAGCACGCCGCGCCCAGCGCCTCGGTCGGGCTCATCCCGATGCTCTTGAGTGCCTCGACCTCGTCGGCGATGCGGCCGGGCGCCACCATGGTGCCGGCATCGCTACCGGCGTAGATCGGCACGCCTGCGTCGCGGGCCGCGGCGACCCGGGACAGGCCGCGCGCGTGCAGGTCACGCATGTGCGCCGCGTACGCCGGATACTTCGCTGCGGCGTCGGCGATCCCGGGGAAGTTCTCCACGATGTTGACCAGCGTCGGGACCAGCACGGTGCCGTGCTCGACCATCAGCTCGATGGTGTCGTCGGTAAGCCCGGTGCCGTGTTCGATGCAGTCGATGCCGGCGTTGATCAGGCCGGGCAGCGCGTCCTCGCTGAAGACGTGCGCGGTGACCCGGGCGCCGTGGGCGTGCGCGGTCTCGATGGCGGCCTTGAGCACGTCGTCGGACCACAGCGGGGCCAGATCCCCGACGCCGCGGTCGATCCAGTCGCCGACCAGCTTGACCCAGCCGTCGCCGCGCTCGGCCTCCTGCGCGACCGCGTCAGGCAGCTGCCATTCGTCTTCCAGCTCCCGCGAGAAGCCCGCCGCATACCGCTTGGGCCTGGCCAGATGCTTTCCGGCACGGATGATGCGGGGCAGATCGTCGCGGTCGTCGAGGCTGCGGGTGTCGGTGGGCGAGCCGCAGTCGCGCAACAACAGCGCGCCGACATCGCGTTCGATCTCGGCCTGGGCGATCGCGTCGTCCAGCGGGATCTCGCCGTGATCCCCGAGTCCGACGTGGCAGTGCGCGTCGACCAGCCCGGGCACGATCCAGCCGCCGTCGAAGACGGTGTCGGCACCGGCGACGGGTTCGGCGCTGATGCGGCCGTCGACGATCCACAGTTCGATCTCGGTTTCGTCGGGCAGCCCCACGCCCCGCACGTGCATGCGCACCGGGCGGCTACCGCCTTCCGGTCCAATGGTGACGACCCGCTGCGCCCGGCTCCGCCGCGCTCGCGATCGTCACGACTTGCCCGGGAACTTCAGCTTGGACAGATCGAAGTCGGCCAACCCGGGCGGCAGCTCGTTGAGGCCTTCGGGCATCTGCGACAGGTCCGGGAACCCGGCCGGCATACCCTGCATCAGCGGGTTGCGGGCCTTCGGCGGTGTCGGGCCGCGTCCGCCCTTCTTGCCCTTTTTGCCAGCCTTGCCCTTGGCTCCCTTGGACTTTCGCGTCGCCGACTTGCGGCCCAGACCGGGGATGCCCATGCCGCCGAGCATCGACGACATCATCTTGCGGGCCTCGAAGAAGCGGTCCACCAGCTGGTTGACCTCCGACACCGTGACGCCCGAGCCGTTGGCGATGCGCAACCGCCGCGACGCGTTGATGATCTTCGGGTCGGCGCGCTCGGCGGGGGTCATGCCGCGGATGATGGCCTGCAGGCGGTCGAGCTGGCTGTCGTCGACCTGCGCCAGCGCGTCCTTCATCTGCCCGGCACCGGGCAACATGCCCAGCAGGTTGCCGATCGGGCCCATCTTGCGGATGGCCAGCATCTGTTCCAGGAAATCCTCGAGCGTGAGCTCGCCGCTGCCGATCTTGACGGCGGCGGCCTCGGCCTGTTCGGCGTCGAAGACCTGCTCGGCCTGCTCGATGAGGCTGAGCACGTCGCCCATGCCCAGGATGCGGCTGGACATCCGGTCGGGGTGGAAGACGTCGAAGTCCTCCAGCTTCTCGCCGGTGGAGGCGAAAAGGATTGGGACGCCGGTCACCTCGCGCACCGAAAGCGCCGCACCACCGCGGGCGTCACCGTCCAGCTTGGTCAGCACCACGCCGGTGAAGCCGACGCCCTCGCGGAACGCCTCTGCGGTGGTGACGGCGTCCTGACCGATCATCGCGTCCAGCACGAACAGGACTTCGTCCGGATTGATCGCCTCACGGATCGCCGCGGCCTGCGACATCAGCTCGTCGTCGATGCCCAGCCGGCCGGCGGTGTCGACGATGACCACGTCGAAGTGCTTGGCCCGGGCCTCGGCGAGGCCGGCCGCCGCGACCGCGACCGGGTCGCCGGGCCCGGACCCGGGCGATTCGCCGGGATGCGGCGCGAACACCGGTACGCCGGCGCGCTCACCGACGACCTGCAGCTGGTTGACCGCGGCCGGGCGCTGCAGGTCACACGCCACCAGCAGCGGGGTGTGCCCCTGGCCGCGCAGCCACGCGGCCAGCTTGCCGGCCAGCGACGTCTTACCGGAACCCTGCAGACCGGCGAGCATCAGCACGGTCGGCGGCGTCTTGGCGAACGCCAGCTGTCGGGTCTCCCCGCCCAGGATGCCGATGAGTTCTTCGTTGACGATCTTGACGACCTGCTGCGCCGGGTTGAGGGCCCCGGAGACCTCGGCGCCCTTGGCGCGGTCCTTGATCCGGGTGACGAAGGCGCGCACCACGGGCAGCGACACGTCGGCTTCCAGCAGCGCCAGCCGGATCTCGCGAGTGGTGGCCTCGATATCGGCGTCGGTCAATCGACCCTTGCCACGCAGCCCCGCAAGGGCACCGGTCAAACGGTCGGACAGCGATTCAAACACCCCGTCAGCCTAGTGGCACTGCAAGCGCGGCCAAGCCGGGCGCAGCAAGTGCCACTCATCAGGCCTAGTGGGCACCGGTCCCGGACCGCGCGGCGCAGGTTCGGCGACAAGCTCGTTTGGTGGTCGCGGGCACCCATCGACCGCGACACTGAAACTACGCACAGGACACACCGATTTAGGTGCGCGCCGTTTCAGTCTCGGCAAGGCGCTGAGTGGGCTTGAATGGTCGGGCGAACAAAAACGCCGCCGGAGGGGTCAGGCTCATGCTCGAGGTGATCGACAAGGGGTCCTGCAGCGAAGCGCATCCGGTGCCGCTGCTCTTCGTGCACGGCGGCTGGCATGGCGCCTGGTGCTGGGAACACTTCCTGGACTTCTTCGCCGACGCCGGCTACCGCGCGGTCGCGATGAGCCTGCGCGGACACGGCGCCAGCCCCACGGCCAAGCCGCTGCCGAAGGTGTCCATCGCCGACTACATCGACGACGTCCGCTCGGTGGCCGACGACCTGGGCGGCGCGCCGGTCCTTGTCGGCCATTCCCTGGGCGGCTTCGTGATCCAGCGCTACCTCGAAGATCGCCGCGCCCCGGCCGCGGTGCTGGTGGGCTCGGTGCCGCCACAGGGCGTGCTCACGCTGGCGCTGCGGGTGTGGCGCCGCCGGCCGTCGATGACGATCGAATCGTGGAGCGATCCCACGCTGCTGAGATTCCTCGCCACCCCGGCGCTCGCCCGCGAGTATCTGTTCTGCGCCGACACCCCCGAGGCCGTCGTCGAATCCTGCCGGCAACGTGCCGGGGCCGAGAGCGTTCGCGCAGCCATGACCGACCCGATCGTCCGCCGGGTCCGAACCAAGCGGGTGACCACGCCGATGCTGGTGCTGGGCGCCGAGTACGACGGCTTCGTCAGCGTCCGCGAGGTGCGCAACACGGCGCGCGCCTACCGGACCGAGCCGGAATTCTTTTCCATGGGCCACAACATGATGCTCGAACCGGGCTGGGCCGACGTTGCCGGACGCATCCATGAATGGCTGCAGACCCGCGAAACGGTGAGCCCGACACGATAGCCAGTCGAGTCGTTACTGCGCCGAAAAGCGTTGGCGTGCTAGATTTCACAGCCGCGACTCAATCGAGTCAGCCGCGTCGACGAGTAACGAACGGGGGGCCTGTGTCGGTGCCGCTCAGCAGCATCCAGGCGCAGGCCGACAGCGTTCCCGGCGACACCAGCGGCACCGGCGTGCTGCGTGGCTGGCAGCGCAGGGCGCTGGTCAAGTACCTCGCCGCCCAGCCGCGCGATTTCCTGGCGGTGGCCACCCCGGGCTCGGGGAAAACGACCTTCGCCCTGCGGGTCGCGGCCGAACTGCTCGGCCAGCGCGCCGTCGAACACGTCACCGTCGTGGTGCCCACCGAGCACCTGAAGGTGCAGTGGGCGCAGGCCGCGCAGCGGTACGGCCTCGCCCTGGACCCGAAGTTCTCCAACAGCAACGCGCGGATCGCCCCGGAGTATCACGGCGTGATGGTCACCTACGCCCAGGTCGCCGCGCATCCGACGTTGCACCGGGTGCGCACCGAGCAGCGCAAGACGCTGGTCATCTTCGACGAGATCCACCACGGCGGCGACGCCAAGACGTGGGGCGACGCGATCCGCGAGGCGTTCGGCGACGCGACCCGCCGGCTCGCCCTGACGGGGACGCCCTTTCGCAGCGACGACAGCCCCATCCCGTTCGTGACGTACGAGGCCGGTCCCGACGGGATCCGGCGTTCGCAGGCCGACCACACCTACGGCTACACCGACGCCCTCGCCGACGGCGTGGTCCGGCCGGTGGTCTTCCTCGCCTACTCCGGGGAGGCCCGGTGGCGCGACAGCGCCGGCGAGGAGCACGCGGCCCGCCTCGGCGAGCCGTTGTCCGCCGAGCAGACCGCGCGCGCCTGGCGCACAGCGCTCGACCCCGCCGGCGAATGGATGCCCGCGGTGATCACCGCCGCCGATCTGCGGCTGCGCCAGCTGCGCACGCACATACCCGACGCGGGCGGCATGATCATCGCCTCGGATCAGACCGCGGCCCGCGCCTACGCCGTCCTGCTGACCAAGCTGACCGGCGAGGCGCCGACGCTGGTGCTCTCCGACGACCCCGGATCGTCGGCGCGCATCAGCGACTTCGCCGCGAGCACCAGCCGCTGGCTGGTCGCGGTGCGCATGGTCTCCGAAGGCGTCGACGTGCCGCGGCTGTCGGTCGGGATCTACGCCACCAGCGCCTCGACGCCGCTGTTCTTCGCCCAGGCCATCGGCCGGTTCGTGCGGTCGCGCCGCCCGGGCGAGATCGCCAGCATCTTCGTGCCGTCGGTGCCCAACCTGCTGCAGCTGGCCAGCGAGCTGGAGGCCCAGCGCAACCACGTGCTCGGCGAGCCGCACCGGGTCTCCGAGGGCGACCCGCTCGAGAACGATCCCGCCACCAAGACACAGGACGAGAAGACCGACCTCGACAAGGGCTTCACCTCGTTGGGCGCCGACGCGGAACTCGATCAGCTCATCTTCGACGGTTCCTCGTTCGGCACCGCCGCTGCGGCGGGCAGCGACGAGGAGGCCGACTACCTCGGCATTCCAGGGCTGCTCGATGCCGACCAGATGCGCGCGCTGCTGCACCAGCGCCAGGACGAGCAGCTGCAGAAGCGGGCCCAACTGCACAAGGAGGGCGCGCCGCTGTCGGGCGTCGACACCCCGCCGGCCACCGTGCACGGCCAGCTTCGGGAGCTGCGCCGCGAGCTGAACACCCTGGTGTCGATCGCCCATCACCGCACCGGCAAGCCGCACGGCTGGATCCACAACGAACTGCGGCGCCGGTGCGGTGGCCCACCGATCGCCGCGGCGAGCCGCGAACAGCTGCGCGCGCGCATCGACGCCGTGCGCCAGCTCAACGCCGAGCGTTAGTAAGCAGGTCGTTAGTAAGCAGGCGGGCCTAGTCCCCCACGGGTTCCTCGAGCACTTCGACTGCGGGGCCGCCCAACACCGCCAGCAGGCTCTGCTCGACCACGTCCCGCGCACCGTGCTCGGCGTCGCCTGCCGCGTCGGCCGCTTCGGCGGACACCGTCACGCAGAACACGTCGGCCGCCGTCGACCCGAAGGTGTTGACCTTCGCCCAGAGGATGTCGGTGCCCGCCCGTTCCAGCGCACGGGTCAGCAGCGCGAGCAGCCCGAGTCGGTCCATGGCGCGAACCTCGACGATCAACTGGTCCGGTGAGGCCGAGTCGACCCACAGGATGCGGGGCGGGGCGCTCGACCGGGTGACGGGCACCCCGACCTGGACCTCGCCGGCCCGGCTGGTCGCGGCGCTGACGGCGTCGCTGTCGCGCTTCTCCAGCGTGCCCAGCACGTCGACGTCGCCGGCCAGCGCGCCGGTGAACTGTTGGCGCAGCAGACCCGCTTCCGGCGGCGAACCGAACAGTGGCGACACCACGAATGCGACGATGGCGAAGCCCTCGTAGGTGCTGGCCGAGGCCGAATGGATGCGCAGCGAGTTCAGTGCCAGCACCGCGGCGGCCTTCGACACCAGCCCCCGCTGGTCCGCTGCGGCCATCACCACGTCCAGGCGCTCACCACCGCTGGTCTTGATGTCCACGTGCACGCCGCGATCCGCGGCCAGTGAGAGATATTGCGGCGCAGCGGGTTCCACCTTGGGTAGCGATTCCCCCGCCATCACCAGCCGGCAGCGCCGGACCAGGTCCTCGATCAGCGACGCCTTCCACTCGCTCCACACCCCGGGACCGGTGGCCTTCGAATCCGCCTCGGTCAGTGCGTGCAGGACTTCGAGCAGCAGCGCGTCTCCGCTGAGCGCTTTTACCACGCGCTCAATGGTTTTGGGGTCATTGAGGTCGCTGCGGGTGGCCACCATGGGCAGCAGCAGGTGGTGGCGGACCAGTTGTGCCAGCAGCTCGACCTCGACCGGCGGCATGCCCAGCCTGGGCCCGATCTCGAGCGCCAGGCCCGCGCCGAGCACGCTGTGATCGACGCCGCGGCCCTTTCCGATGTCGTGCAGCAGCGCGCCGAGCGCGAGCAGGTCGGGTCGCGCGACCCGGGTGGACAGCGGTGCGGCGTTGACGGCCGTCTCGATGACGTGACGGTCCACCGTCCATTTGTGCGCGACGTCGCGGGGCGGCAGGTCGCGGATGGCGTCCCATTCCGGCAACAGCCGGCCCCACAACCCGGTGCGGTCCAGCGCCTCGATCGTCGTCACCGTGGTCGGCCCGGCGGACAGCACAACCAGCAAGTCGTCCAACGCGTCTCGCGGCCACGGCACCGGCATCTCCGGCGCGTTGGCGGCCAGCCGGCTCAGCGTGGCGGCGCCGATCGGCAATCCGGTGTCGGCCGACGCGGCGGCCACCCGCAACACCAGACCCACGTCGGTATCGGGGCGAGCGTCGCGGGCGAGCACGATCTCTCCGGCGTATTCGACGACGCCCTCGTCCAGCGGCCGGCGCTTGGGGCGCCGCACCAGGGCCGTCACCCCGCGGCGCGGCAGCGCGTTCTCGGCCGTTCGAATGCCCGTCTCGGTGTGGTAGGCGATGGTGCGCCCGGCATCGGATAGCTTGCGCGCCAAGTCAAACCGGTCCCCGATGTGCAAGGCTGCGCTGATCTCGTCGGCGTATTGGGCCTGCAGCTGATCACGTCCGCGACCCGACACCCGGTGCAGCTCGGTGCGCACGTCGAGCAGCGTCAGGTGGGCATCGTCGAGGGATCCCCCGGGCGACTCCGGGCGCGCCATGCCGTGGCGGTCGATCAGCTGGGCCACGCCCAGCGCATCGAGCAGTTGCACATCGCGCAGGCCGCCGCGACCCGACTTCAGGTCCGGCTCGGCGCGCTGCGCGATGCGGCCGCACCGGTCCCAGCGGGCCTGCGTCATTTCGACGAGCTCGTTCATGCGGGAGCGAATTGCGCTGCGCCACTGGCGTCGTGCCCCGGCGATCAACTCGTCGGACAGCCGCACGTCGCCGGCGATGTGGCGGGCGTCCAGCATGCCGAGCGCCGCGATCATGTCGGCGTTGGCGACGCCGAGGGCCCCGGAAACGGTCCGCACGCTGTGGTCGAGCCGAACGTTGGCGTCCCACAACGGGTACCACAACTTGTCGGCGACCTTGCCCAGCACGTCATCGGACTTGTTGTCGTGCAACAGCATTAGATCAAGATCGGAATACGGCAACAGCTCATGGCGGCCCAGGCCGCCGATCCCGACGACCGCGAAGCCGCTGTCGTCGGTGATCCCGATCTCGGCGGCCTTGGCCATCAACCATGATTCGTGCAGATCCAGCCAGGCGTGCCGCAGTTCGGCGGCGTGCAGCTTGCTTCCGTCAGACAACAGTTGGCGCCGCGAGGCAGCCAGATCGACTGCCCCGCAGGCGCTTTCTGTCCCGCTCAGGTGCCCGGACGAATCGGGGTCGTTCGGGGTCATGCCCTCCCGGCCCGCCCGGGTCGAATCAGCAACTGACAGCGGTTGTCATAGCGCATCGGTTCCACGCTCGCCGGTGCGCACCCGCACAATGGTTTCCACGGGGCTCACCCACACTTTGCCGTCACCGATCTTGCCGGTGCGCGCGGCCCGGACGATGCTGTCCACGACCTTGTCGACGATGGAGTCGTCGACGACGACCTCGATGCGGACCTTGGGCACGAAGTCGACCGAGTATTCGGCGCCCCGGTAGACCTCGGTGTGGCCCTTCTGCCGTCCGTAGCCCTGGATTTCGCTGACCGTCATCCCCAGGACGCCCGCGTCCTCGAGGCTGGTCTTCACGTCATCGAGCGTGAACGGCTTTACGATCGCGGTGATCAGCTTCATGACTGCTCTGCCTCCACTTTGTCGCCCACTCGCTCCTCCTCCAGGCCGTTACGGGTATCCGCCACAGCGACCCGGGGCGGGAGAACCGAACCGGTAGCCACAGCGAAATCGTATCCACTCTCGGCATGCTCGGCCTCGTCGATACCCGTGGCTTCCGCTTCTGGGTTGAGACGAAGCCCGATGGTGTATTTCAGGATCAACGCCAGGATCAGCGTAACCACCCCAGAGTAGATCAGGACACTGAACGCGCCGACTGCCTGCCGCTCGAGCTGTGCCCAGCCGCCGCCGTAGAACAGTCCCTTGGACACCCCGGTGACGCCGTTGATGGCCGGGCTTTCCGGCGCGGCGAGCAGCCCCACCAGCAGGGTGCCGGCCAGACCGCCGACCAGGTGCACCCCGACCACGTCGAGCGAGTCGTCGAAGCCCAGCTTGAACTTCAGGCCGACCGCCAGCGCGCACACGACGCCGGCCACCAGGCCCACGACCAGCGCGCCCAGCACGTTGACCGACGAGCATGACGGCGTGATGGCGACCAGGCCCGCGACGATGCCGGACGCCGCGCCCAGCGTCGTCGCCTTGCCGTCGCGGATGCGTTCGGTGAGCATCCAGCCCAGCATCGCGGTGGCCGTCGCGACCGTGGTGGTCATGAAGGTCGACCCGGCGACACCGTTGGAGCTGGTGGCCGATCCGGCGTTGAACCCGTACCAGCCGAACCAGAGCAGTCCGGCACCGAGCATCACGAACGGCAGGTTGTGCGGCCGGAACAACGTGGTGGGCCAACCGCGCCGCTTGCCGAGCACGATCGCCAGCATCAGGCCCGCCACACCGGAATTGATGTGGACCGCGGTCCCGCCGGCGAAGTCGATCGCGTGCAACTTGTTGGCGATCCAGCCGCCCTTCTCGGAGGCGAAGCCGTCGAACGCGAAAACCCAGTGGGCGACCGGGAAGTAGACGAACGTCGCCCACAGGCCGGCGAACACCAGCCAGGCGCCGAACTTCAGCCGGTCGGACACCGCGCCCGAGATCAGGGCGACGGTGATGATCGCGAACATCAGCTGGAACGCCACGAACACGGTGGCGGGCAGGGTGCCCGCCAGCGGGATGTCCGTTGCCGCAACACCTTTGCTCGGATCGGCGGCTACCGAGTTGACCCCGATGAGGCCCTTCAAGCCCCAGAACGAGGTTGGTTTTCCTACGATGCCGGCGCCCGCGTCGTCGCCGAAGGCGATCGAATAGCCGTAGAGCACCCACAGCACGGTGACCACGCCCATCGCGCTGATGCTCATCATGAGCATGTTCAGCACGCTTCGGGCGCGCACCATGCCGCCGTAGAAAAACGCCAGACCCGGCGTCATCAACAACACCAGCGCGGAACTGGCCAACATCCAGGCGGTATCGCCGGTATTGGGCTGGCCCAGTATCGGGTATGTCACTCGCAATCTCCTCCGGTCGGCCCACAAATGGCCGCCAGACCTGCGTCTGATGACCTGACCAGAAGATTGCGCAATCGTTGTTTCGGCGATGGTGCCACCGTGTTTCAGCGGGATTAACGTCCCGCTCGCCGTGTAAGGGGTTTCAGCCCAGCAGGGCGTCGACGAAAGCGGCCGGTTCGAACGGCGCGAGGTCGTCTGGGCCTTCCCCGAGCCCGACGAGTTTGACCGGCACGCCGAGCTCCTGCTGAACCCGAAAGACGATGCCGCCCTTGGCCGTTCCGTCCAGCTTGGTCAACACCGCACCGGTGATCTCAACCACCTCGGCGAACACCCGGGCCTGGGCCAGCCCGTTCTGCCCGATGGTCGCGTCGAGCACCAGAAACACCTCGTCGACCGCGGCACGCCGTGTTACGACCCGCTTAACTTTGTCGAGCTCGTCCATCAGCCCAACCTTGGTGTGCAGCCGCCCCGCGGTGTCGATGAGCACCACGTCGGCGCCCGCGACGATGCCCTTGTCGACGGCGTCGAATGCCACCGAGGCCGGGTCGGCGCCTTCGGGCCCGCGCACTACCTCCGCGCCCACCCGCGACGCCCAGGTCTGCAGCTGGTCGGCGGCCGCGGCGCGGAACGTGTCGGCGGCGCCCAGGACCACGCGCCGCCCGTCGGCGACCAGGACCCTGGCCAGCTTGCCGACGGTGGTGGTCTTTCCGGTGCCGTTCACGCCCACGATCAGCAGCACCGAGGGATGGTCGTCGTGCGGCAGCGCCCGGATCGACCGGTCCATGCCGGGCTGCAACTCCTTGATCAGCACGTCGCGCAGCACGGCCTTGGCGTCGGCCTCGGTGCGCACGTCGCTGCTGGCCAGTCGGCTGCGCAGCTGGGAGATCACCGATTCGGCGACCACCGGGCCCAGGTCGGCGACCAGCAGCGTGTCCTCGACGTCCTGCCAGGCGTCCTCGTCGAGGTCGCCGCCGCCGATCAGGCCCAGCATGCTGCGGCCGAGCGCGTTCTGAGACCTGGCCAGCCGGCCGCGCAGCCGCTCCAGCCGACCCTCGGTGGGCGCGATCTCCTCGATCTGGGGGGCGGCCGGGGCCTCGGGCGCGGGGGCTTCGGGCGCGGAGGCTTCCGGCGCGGGCGGGGCCTGAACGTCTGGTGGCGGCGGGGCCACCTGGGCCTCGGGCTGGGGCGCGGGTTCGGGGAGCTCGACCTCGGAGATGGTCCGGCGCGGCGCGTCGCGCGGAATCGCCGCGTCGTCGCCTACCGCGGGCAGGCCGGTGGTGTCGAGCCGGTCGGCCGTCGTGGTCTGGCTGAAGGTGATGCCTGAGGACGCGGTGTAGCCGCCGGACCGGTCGATCGCCCCGGGCTCGGTCCGGGTGGAGAAGCTGATACGGCGGCGCCGATACCGCAGCAGGCCCAGGACCAGCGCGATGATGACGACCAGGGCAGCGACGACCGCGATGGCGATCCAAAGACCTTGGGACACGCTGACATTGTTTCAGGGGCGGCGTGGCCGCCGGGCAGCCACCACCTTCGGGCGCTCGCGACCAGCGCTCGCCGGAGGGCGCCGGCCCGCTTCGCCCGGCTACGCCGCGCTCGCGACCAGCGCTACGAACTGGTGACCAGCTGGTCCACCTGCTGGCCGCGCATCCGCTGGGAGATGACAGCCGTGATGCCGTCGCCCTGCATGGTCACGCCGTAAAGCGCGTCCGCGACCTCCATCGTCGGCTTCTGGTGCGTGATGATGAGCAGCTGCGAGCGCGCCCGCAACAGCTCGAACAGCGAGATCAGCCGCCGCAGGTTGGTGTCGTCGAGGGCGGCCTCCACCTCGTCCATGATGTAGAACGGCGACGGGCGGGCGCGGAAGATCGCGACCAGCATCGCCACCGCCGTCAGCGCCTTCTCGCCACCGGACAGCAGCGACAGCCGGGTGACCTTCTTGCCCGGCGGGCGGGCCTCGACCTCGATGCCGGTGGTGAGCATGTCGTCGGGGTTGGTCAGCCGCAGCCGGCCCTCACCGCCGGGGAACAGCACGGTGAAGACCTCGGTGAACTCGCGTTCGACGTCGGTGTAGGCCTCGCTGAACACCTGCAGGATGCGGGCGTCGACCTCGTCGACCACCCCGAGCAGGTCCTTGCGGGCGGCCTTGACGTCCTCGAGCTGGGTGGACAGGAAGTTGTAGCGCTCCTCGAGCGCGGCGAACTCCTCCAGGGCCAGCGGGTTGACCCGGCCCAGTTCGGCCAGCTCACGCTCGGCCCGCTTGGCCCGCCGCTCCTGGGTGGGCCGGTCGTAGGGAATCGGGGCGGGCGCGAATACCTGTTCGCCGCGTTCCTTGGCCTGCTCGTATTCGGCCATCTCCAGGTCGGAGGGCGGCAGCTGATTCTCCGGACCGTACTCGGCGATCAGGTCGGCCGGCGCCATGCCGAACTGCTCGAGCACCATTTGTTCGAGCTGCTCGATCCGCATGGCCGCCTGGGCATTGGCCACTTCGTCGCGGTGCAGCGAGTCGGTCAGGGCGGCCACCCGGGCGCTCAGCGCGTTCACCTCGTCGCGGACCGCGGCCATCGCGGTCGCACGCTGCTGGCGTTCGGCGGCCAGGGCGTCGCGGATCTTGGAGGCGGCGTCGACGACCCCGTTCAGCCGCTGCGCCAGCAGCCGCCCCGAGTCGGCCACCGCGGCCGCCACCGCGGCGGCGCGCAGCCGCGCCTCCCGCGCCTGCTGGGCCCGCAGCCGGGCTTCGCGTTCGGCCGCGGCCGCGCGGCGCAGCGAATCCGCCCGCCCGCGAACCGCATTCGCGCGCTCTTCGGCGGTCCGCACCGCCAGCCGGGCCTCCACCTCGACGCTGCGGGCGGTTTCGGTCGCCGCGGCGATCTGCTGACGGTTCACGGGTTCTTCGGATGGCGCGTGCTGGGTCTCCTGGGCGTTGCGCAGCCGCGTTTCCAGTTCGGTGACTTCGGCGACGGTCTGGGTCCGGCCCGCCTCGAGCTCTTCGCGCTGCCGTAGCAGCCCGCTCCACTCGTCCTCGGACGTCCGGGCCTCCTGGCCGAGCCGGCCCAGCTGCTCGTACATCCCGGAGATCTCGCTGTCGGACTCGTTGAGCGCGGCCAGCGCCTGCTCGGCCGAATCCTGGCGGGCGGCCTGCTCGGTCAGCGCCCCGGACAGCGCCGCGGTCAGCTGGGCGACCCGGGCCTCCGCGGCGGTCAGCTCGTCGCCGGCCTTATCGATCTCCGAGGTCACCTCGAGGGTGGACAGCTTGCGGTCCGAGCCGCCGCTCACCCAGCCGGCGCCCACCAGGTCACCGTCGAGCGTGACCGCGCGCAGCTGAGGGTGCGCCGCCACCAGGGTCAGCGCCTGGTCCAGGTCGTCGACCACCGCGACGCCGGAGAGCATGGCCGTGATCGCGCCGCGCAGCCGCGCCGGCGCGTCGATCAGGTCGAGCGCCCACCGCGCGCCCGCCGGGGCCTGCTGCGGCGCGGGCTGATCGGCGGGCCAGTCGCCCAGCACCAACGCGGCGCGGCCGCCGTCCGCCTCCTTGAGGGCGGCGACGGCCGAGCGGGCCGCGCCGAAGCTTTCGGCGGCCAGCGCGTCGGCCGCCGACCCCAGCACCGCGGCCAGCGCCGCCTCGTAGCCGGGGCGAACCTTGACCAGCTTGGCCATCGGACCCAAAAGTCCTGTGCCACCGTGGTTTTGGGTGAGCCACGCCGCGCCGTCCTTGCGGTCCAGCCCGATCGCCAGCGCGTCGATGCGGGCCCGCAAGGACGCCACCTGGCGTTCGGCGTCCCGCTCGGCGGACTGCAGCTCGGCCACCCGCTCGTCGGCCAGCCGCAGCGCGGCCACGGTGCGCTCGTGGTGTTCGTCCAGACCCACCTCGCCCTGATCAAGTTCACCGACCCGGCCCTGCACGGTCTCGAATTCGGCCTTGGCCTGCTGTGCGCGGGCGGCGGCCTGTTCGATGCGTTCGGACAGGCGCGCCACGCTGTCGTCGATCGATTCGACGCGCGCCCGCATCGTCTCCACCTGACCGGCCAAGCGCGCCAAGCCTTCTCGGCGATCCGCCTCCGCGCGCACCGCCGCCATGTGGGCCCGGTCGGCCTCGGCGGCTTCGCGCTCGCGCTCGGCCAATTCGGCGCGGGCGCCGTCCAGGCGGGTGCGCGCCCCGGCCAGTTCGGCGAGCAGCTGCCGCTCGGCGACCGCGACCTGCTCGGCCTCGGCTTCCAGCGCGTCGGGGTCGGTGTCGCTGGGGGCGAGCGGCTCCACATCGAGGTGGTGGGCCCGCTCGCTGGCGATGCGCACGGTCGCGGCGACCCGTTCGGCCAGCGCGGACAGCGCGAACCAGGTGTGCTGCACCGACTCGGCCCGGCTCGACAGTTCGCCGACCGCGGCCTCGTGCGTGGTCAGCTCCTCGGACGCCACGGCCAGCCGCGACGAGGCCTGGTCGTGGTCGCGGCGCATGGCGGCCTCGGCCTCGAAGATCGCCTCGCGCTCGCCCTGCCGGTTGACCAGGTCGTCGGCGGCCAGCCGCAGCCGGGCGTCACGCAGGTCGGCCTGGATGGTCTGGGCGCGACGGGCCACCTCGGCTTGGCGGCCCAGCGGCTTGAGCTGGCGGCGCAGTTCGGTGGTCAGGTCGGTGAGCCGGGCCAGATTCGCCGACATCGCGTCGAGTTTGCGGAGGGCCTTTTCCTTGCGCTTGCGGTGCTTGAGCACACCGGCGGCTTCCTCGATGAACGCGCGACGGTCCTCGGGCCGCGATTGCAGGATCTCGTCGAGCTTGCCCTGCCCGACGATGACGTGCATCTCCCGGCCGATCCCGGAGTCGCTCAGCAGCTCCTGAACGTCCATCAAACGGCAACTGCTGCCGTTGATTTCGTACTCGCTGGCGCCGTCGCGGAACATCCGCCGCGTGATGGACACCTCGGAGTATTCGATGGGCAGCGCGTTGTCGGAGTTGTCGATGGTGACGGTGACCTCGGCGCGGCCCAGCGGGGCCCGCGACGAGGTCCCGGCGAAGATGACGTCTTCCATCTTGCCGCCGCGCAGCGTCTTTGCCCCCTGCTCCCCCATCACCCAGGCCAGCGCGTCGACGACGTTGGATTTGCCCGAGCCGTTGGGCCCGACGACGGCGGTGATGCCCGGCTCGAAGCGCAGAGTCGTCGGCGAGGCGAAGGACTTGAAGCCCTTCAGCGTCAGACTCTTGAGGTACACGGCGAGCCAGACTACCGCTCAAATCCCCCCGGATTGCTGCACCGAGGGGTGTCGGCAGGCCCGAAATGTGGCCGCGCTCCGAGCGGTCGGCGCACTCGTCACAGTGGCCACATCAGCCACGGAGAGAAGGCGATTGCGTCTGTCTGAAACGCGCTAGCACCGGCGCTAGCGCGTTTCGGATTCGGCTATCGAAGCCAGAGCCGGTGCCAGTGTGACGGATGTGACGCGCGGGGCGGCGACGTGTCTCAGCGCTCGACGAATCCCTCGAACCGCTCCTGCGGCGGCGACCAGTCGGCGACCACCTTGTCGACGTGGCCGGGCCGCGACGGCCAGGCCGTGCCGCCTTCCAGCAGGTGCAGCAGCTGCTCGCCGGCCGCCCGCGGCCCCTGGGCGACCACCAGGACGCGGCCGTCGGCCTGGTTGGCCGCGTAACCGGTGAGGCCCAGCTCCAGCGCGCGGCAGCGCGTCCACCAGCGGAATCCCACCCCCTGGACCCGGCCGTGCACCCAGGCTGTGAGCCGGGTGTCAGGCTCCGACATTGTTCGCCTCGGAGCTGACCTCGAAGTTGACCGTGGTACCGGACTTCAGCGTGCGCCCGACGGTGCAAACCTGATCGATGGCCCGGCTGACCACGACCAGCAAGCGCTCCTTCTCGTCGTCGGCCAGGCTCGACAGGTCCAGTTCCAGGGTCTCCTCGAGCAGCGGATAGCGCTCCTGCTCGCGGTCGGCGGCGCCGGAGACCCTGACGACCGCCTGGTAGTCGTCGCCCAGCCGGCGGGCCAGCGGCAGGTCGCTGGACATCCCGCTGCACGCCGCGAGCGCGATCTTGAGCAGCTCACCGGGGGTGAACACGCCGTCGACGTCCTCGGAACCGATCAGCACCTGCGCGCCGCGCGAGCTGTATCCGGTGTAGCGGCGAGTCCCGGTGCGTTCCACCCATAGTTCGGCCATGGCTTATTTCTACCGGGCGAGGCGAACTCGGACGCGCGGGCATACTGCAAGGCATGGCCACCGTGGTCGCTTTCCATGCCCACCCGGACGACGAGGTCGTGCTCACCGGCGGCACCCTGGCGCGGGCGGCCACGGCCGGACACCGGGTGGTCGTGGTCACGGCCACCGACGGGCGTATCCACAACGAGGACGGCGACTACCGGCTCGACGAATTACACCGAAGCGCAAGCATTCTCGGGGCGCACCGGGTGGAGTGCCTCGGGTATGCCGACAGCGGCTATGGCCCGCTGTTCTATCCGGACCCACCCGGACGCACCCGGTTCGGGCGGGCCGATGTCGACGAGGCCGCCGGGCGGCTGGCCCGCATTCTGCGCGACGAAAACGCCGACCTGCTGCTCAGCTACCAGCCCAACGGCGGCTACGGCCATCGGGACCACGTCCAGGTGCACCACGTCGGCAAGCGGGCCGCCGAACTCGCCGCCACGCCGCGGGTGCTGGAGGTGACGATGCCGCGCGAAATGCTGCTCCGCGTCAGCGATCTCGCGCACCTGTTGCGGCTGCCCGGGCCGTACGAGCGGGACATCGTTCGCGGTGCCTACGCGCCGCGCGCCACAATCACCCATCGAGTCAACGTCTTTCGCTATGCGCGCCAGAAGCGCGACGCATTCGCCGCACACGGCTCTCAGATCGGCGCTTCCGCCCTGGCCGCGCGGGTGTTCGGGCTACTGCTCCGGTTGCCACCCCAGGTGTTCGGCGCGCTGTTCAGCCACGAGTGGTTCGTGGACCCCGCGTTGCCCACGCCCACCGGCACGCTGCGGCGCGACATCTTCGACTGAGTCGCCCGAAGGCACTCAACCACGCGGTCGCGGTTGGCATTTCGGACAGTAGAACGAGGAGCGGTTCATGAATCTCTCCCGGCGCATCACTGCCCCGCAACGGCGGCAGGCTTCGCCCTCGCGGCCGTAGGCGTCCAGCGATCGGTCGAAGTATCCGGATTCGCCGTTGACGTTGACGTACAGCGAATCGAACGAGGTCCCGCCCTGGGCCAGCGCGTCGCGCATCACCTCGGCGGCCGCGTCCAGCACGGCGATCAACTGCTTGCGGCTCAGCGTGTCGGCGATCCGCGCGCCGTTCAGCTTGGCGCGCCACAGCGCCTCGTCGGCGTAGATGTTGCCGATGCCGGACACCACCTGCTGATCGAGAAGCTGCCGCTTGATCTCGGAATGCTTGCGCCGCAACACTTTCACCACCGCATCCGCATCGAAGCGGGGGTCCAGCGGGTCACGCGCCAGATGCGCGACCGGCTCCGGCAGCACGCTGCCGTCCACCTCGACCAGATCGGCGAGCATCCATCCACCGAAGGTGCGCTGATCGGCGAAGCTCAGCACGGTCCCGTCGTCGAGCAGCGCGGAGATCCGGACGTGGTCGGCGCGCGGCCCCTTCCCCCTCGCCGCTTCGCGGCTGGGGGGACCCCCACCCAGCAGCATCTGCCCGCTCATGCCGAGGTGCACCACCAGCGCCGTATCCGATTCCCGCCCAGCGGGTTCCGTGTCCAGCAGCAGCCACAGGTACTTGCCGCGCCGATCCGTGCCGGTGATCCGCGCGTTCAGCAGCCGGGCGGTGAGGTCGGCGGGCCCGGCTTCGTGACGACGCACCGCACGCGGGTGATGCACCCGGACGGCGGTCATCGTCTTGCCGACGACGTGGGCGTGCAGGCCGCGGCGCACCACCTCGACTTCGGGCAGTTCGGGCATCTAGACGCTGGTTTTTCCCGCGGGATCCAGCACGTCGAGTGTCTTCCAGGTGGCCGCCGCGGCCTTCTGCTCGGCCTCCTTCTTGGACCGGCCCACACCCGTGCCGTATTCAGTCTCCGCCACCACGACGACCGCGGTGAATTCCTTGTCATGGTCGGGCCCGGTGGAGGTGACGACGTAGGAGGGCGCACCCATGCCGCGGGCCGCGGTCAGTTCCTGCAGGCTGGTCTTCCAGTCCAGCCCGGCGCCCAGCGTCGGCGCGGCGTCCAGCAGCGGGCCGAACAACCGCAGAATCACCTCGCGCGCAACGTCGATGCCGTGATCGAGGTAGATCGCGCCCAGCAGCGATTCCATGCCGTCGGCCAGGATGCTCGATTTGTCGGCGCCGCCGGTGTTCGCCTCCCCGCGCCCGAGCATCAGGTGGACGCCGAGGCCCCCCTCGCACAGCTTGCGCGCGACGTCGGCCAGCGCCTGGGTGTTGACCACGCTGGCCCGCAATTTGGCCAAATCACCCTCGGTGCGGTCGGGGTGCCGGTGGTACAGCTCGTCGGTAATGGTCAGGCCCAGCACCGCGTCGCCCAGGAATTCCAGGCGCTCGTTGGTCGGCAGGCCGCCGTGTTCGTAGGCGTAGCTGCGGTGCGTGAGCGCCAGGGACAGCAGTTCCTCGGACAGCTCAACCCCGAGGGCGTCGATCAGCGGTTGGCGTGAAGTCACCGCTCACCCCGCGGCTCGTCCGACTCCGCGCTGAACATGCCCGCCAGCTTGGCCCAGCGCGGATCGATGCGATCGTGCTGATGATCCGGCTCGGCGGTCAGCGAAACACCGCATTCGGGGCACAGCCCGGGGCAGTCCGGCGAGCAGACGGGCGAGAACGGCAGTTCCAGTCCCACGGCGTCGACGATGGACTGCTCGAGGTCGATGGTGTCGTCCACGATGTGGCCCACCTCGTCTTCCTCGGTGGTCGCCTCGGTGGTGCTGTCCGGGTAGGCGAACAGCTCGGTGAGCCGCACCTGCACCTGTCCCTCGAGCTTGGTCAGGCAACGCGAACACTCGCCGGCGGTGGGCGCGGTCACCGTCCCGGTCACCAGGACGCCCTCGGACACCGACTGGATCTGCAGATCCAGTTCGAGCGGGGCGTCCGCCTCGATCGCGATCATGTCCAGCCCGATGCGCGACGGGCTGGGCACGGTCTTGCGCAGGGTCACCATCGCCCCGGGGCGGCGCCCGAGCCTTGTGATGTCGAACGCCATCGGCGCGGACAGGCGTGACGCTCCGCGGGCCGATCGTGTGCTGTGCTGCCGCGTCATATCGGAAATCCTACGGCGCTGACCGCACAATTCCAGGGCGCGCCCGCCCGGCAAACAACCGCGAAGCGCTACCGCACCGCGTAGTCGTGGGTTCCGGCCGCCGTCCGCAGTTGGTGACGTCCGCGCCCCACCGACCGCAGGGTGCCGTTGAGGAATTCCTCGAACTCGGCGAGCTTGTTGTCGACGTAGATGTCGCATTCGCCGCGCAACCGGTCGGCCTCGGCGTGCGCCGAGTCGATGAGCCGGGTGGCCTCGGCGTTGGCCGCCTCCACCACGCTGTTCTGCGAGACCAGGCGCTGCTGCTCCTTGATGCCCTCTTGCACGGCCTTTTCGTAGGAGATGTTGCCGTTTTCGAGCAGCCGGTCGGCTTCGGCCTGGGCGCGCCCGACGCTCGCCTCGTACTCGCGCTTGGCCGCCATGGCGATGCGCACCGACTCTTCGCGGGCCTCACCGACCATCCGCTCGCTGTGCTGGCGCGCTTCGCTCACCATCCGGTCGGCCTGCGCCTTGGCGTCGGACAGCAGCCGGTCGGCCTCCGAGCGGGCGTGGTTGAGCATCGACTCGGACTCGGTGGTCGCCGAGGACACCATGGACTCGGAGTGCGTCTTGGCGTCCTGCAGCATGGAGTCGCGCGCATCCAGGACGTCCTGGGCGTCGTCCAGTTCGCCCGGGATCGCATCCTTGATGTCGTCGATCAACTCCAGCACGTCGCCGCGAGGTACCACGCAGCCGGCCGTCATCGGAACGCCACGGGCTTCTTCCACGATGGCGCTGAGTTCGTCCAGCGCCTCAAAGACTCGATACACGGCCATACCCTCCTGGCGTCTGCAAAGATCCTGTTGTTACTAGTGTGCCTGGTGATGTCCCTGTGACTGCGGTGGCGACACCGGTGTGTCGGGTATTTGCCCGTTCGGCGGCCCTTAAACGCCCTGGTCCGGTGTTTCCGGCCCGGCGTTTGGACGTCAGTGTCATCGCAGAAGGGCCCATTCACGCTGTTACCGCGGCCACGGCGACCGCGCGGGGTGGTTCATCCATATTCGTTGCCGGGTCCCGGTCGATGCGGGTGGGGCGGCGGCCCGGCATTTGCGTCGACGCGCCGGGACCCGGCTATTTGCCAGCGATTCTAGGTCGCGGACGGCCGGGCCACTATCCGCGCCGTCATCCTCGCGGCAGGCACGACGCGGCTGGCCGCGCCGGGGCGAGGGCATCGGCGACACTCCGCGCGCCGGCTTATACCCCCGAGGGGTATACTCCACGGTTGGGTGCGGCGCCCCCCGGAGCGACTCGTTTCCCGCAGGAGGACACAGTGACGGTGATATCAGCGGTCGGGCACGCTTTGACGCTCGCGGGCTCGATGACGTGGGAAATCCTGTGGGCGCTGATTCTGGGCTTTGCCCTCTCGGCGGTGGTGCAGGCCGTGGTGCGCCGCTCGACGATCGTGGCGCTGATGGGTGACGACCGGCCGCGCACCCTGGCGGTCTCGGCGGGACTGGGGGCGGCGTCGTCGTCGTGCTCATACGCCGCGGTGGCGTTGGCGCGATCGCTGTTCCGCAAGGGCGCCGACTTCACCGCCGCGATGGCGTTCGAAATCGGGTCCACCAACCTGGTGGTGGAGTTGGGCATCATCCTGGCGCTGCTGATGGGCTGGCAGTTCACCGCCGCCGAATTCGTCGGCGGCCCACTGATGATCGTGGTGCTGGCCGTATTGTTCCGGCTGTTCGTGCGGTCACGGCTCGTCGACGCCGCCCGCGAGCAGGCCGAGCGTGGAATCGCCGGTGCGATGGAAGGCCATGCCGCCATGGACATGTCCATCCAGGGGGACGGCTCGTTCTACCGACGGCTGTTCTCACCCGCCGGCCTGACCTCGGTCTCGCACGTGTTCGTGATGGAGTGGCTGGCGATCCTGCGCGACCTCGTCCTGGGCCTGCTGATCGCGGGCGCCATCGGGGCCTGGGTGCCCGAAAAGTTCTGGCAGGTCTTCTTTTTGGCCGAGCACCCGGGACTCTCGGCGATATGGGGACCGATCGTGGGGCCCATCGTGGCGATCGTGTCCTTCGTGTGCTCCATCGGCAATGTCCCGCTGGCCGCGGTGCTGTGGAACGGCGGCATCAGCTTCGGCGGCGTCATCGCGTTCATCTACGCCGACCTGCTGATCCTTCCGATCCTCAATATCTACCGCAAGTACTACGGCACCAAGATGATGCTGACGCTGCTGGGCACCTTCTACGCCGCGATGGTCACCGCCGGGTATCTAATCGAATTGATCTTCGGCACAACAAATCTCATTCCCGCGCAGCGCAACGCGACGGTGATCGAAGCGTCGATCTCGTGGAACTACACGACCTGGCTCAACATCGCGTTCCTGGCGCTTGCGGCCATCCTGGTCGCCCGGTTCGTCACGTCCGGGGGCCTGCCGATGGTGCGGATGATGGGCGGCTCCCCCGCCGCCGGCGAAACCGAACATCACCACTGACCGCCGTCAGGGTTGTGGCAACCGCACGTCCAGCACGACGCAACGCCCATTATCGGCCTCGCCGAGCGCCCAGCCGATGGCCTCGCTCATCTCCGCCGGCGTGTGCACGCTGCGTCCGCTACCGCCGCAGGCCTGGGCGAGGGCGGCGTAGTCGGTGTCCGGGGTGAGCCGGGTTTCGCCGAAGTCGTTCTCCCGCACCGATACTCCGTCCGGATACAAACCCATCACCGGTAGTTTGGAGGCCAGATAGGACCGGTTGTTCAAGACGACCGTCACGAACGGCGCACCGTGGCGATGCGCCGACCACAGCGCGGCGGTGGGCACGCCGAAGTTGAACGAACCGTCACCGCAGATGGCGACGACGGGCGCCTCCGGCCGGGCGAGCTTGACCCCGAAGGCGCCGCCGAGTGCCCACCCCAAAGCCGGTGCGCCAGTGTCGAACAGGTGCCCCGGCGCCCGGCGCACCTGCCGGGCCACGGCGGCCCGGTTGGTCACGGCCTCCTGGACCACGATCGCATCGTCGGGCAGGGCGCGGCCCAGCGCGGCCAGCATCGCATCGGGCACATCCGCCGGCTGCCCGGAGGCGGCCCGGCGGATCGCTTCGTGGTCGCGTTCGGCGGTCTCGGCCTCCGCCGCCTGCCGGCGCGCGGCCCACTTCTCCCGCAACTCGTCGGTGGTAAGCCGTAGCAGGGTCTGCTCGAGCAGCAGCAGCGCCACGCGGGTGTCGGCGGTCAACGCGACCTCGACCGGATACGACCACAGCGGCATGCTCGGTTTGACCGGATCCCCGTCGATCTGCACCACACGGGCGTCCGCGGGCGGGGCCAGCTGCGACGGCACCCACGGCACCTCGGAGTCCAGCAGCAGCACGGTGTCGGCGCTTTCCAGGGGGGCGGCGTCGCCCACCACGTGCAGCGGATGCCCCGGCGGCAGGTTGGCGCGGTCACCCTGATCGATGACCGGCGCGCCGAGCAGCTCGGCGATTCGGCCCAGCACGGTCGCGGTCCCCGGGTCGGCGGCGGTCCGGGACGTGACGATGACAACCCGCTTGCCCGCCACCAGGATTCCCGCCAACCGTCCGAGCGCGGCCGGGTCAGGGCCGGGCGGTACGGCCGGCGGTAACCGGCGCGGCAACGCACCGACGCCGGGCTCCATCAACGCTTCTCGCGGCAGCATGACGTAGGCGGGACCGGATGGGCAGGACTGGGCGACCTGGAACGCCCGACGCACGATCGGGGCCAGCTCGCGGCCGCGGGGCACCTCCATGTGCCACTTGGCATAGTTGCGCACCACGGCCGGCTGGTCGAGTTGTTCCTGCTGCCAATGGATATAGGTATCGCGGTGACCGCGCACCTGCGGCGCCGAACTGTAGGGAGTGCGCCCGGCGAACATCACCACGGGAGTTCCGTTGCGCTGCGCGTTGTGCAGCTGGCAGCCCAGGTTCAGCGTCCCGGCATCGACATGCACCATGACCGCCTGCGGGCGGCCGCTGGCCATGTGATGGCCGATGGCCGCCGCCAGCGCGATGCTCTCGTGCACGCACAACACGGCCTGCGGGCTCGGGGTGCCGGCGGCGCGCGCCGCGGCCAGCGCCTCCTGGATCGGCGCGGAATCCGTTCCGGGATTGATGAAGAAGTGCGCGACTCCCTCGTCGGCGAGCAGTGCGATCAGATTGGCCGCGGCCTCGGGTACGTCGAAAAGATTGTCTACCGTCATCAGTGTCGTTCTCCTATCGACGTCGGCAACCTCGCGGACCCCCTCCTTCGGATCAGATCATCAACATACGTTCCGCGTGGGCGTCTGCGATCTTTTCCGGTGGACTGGGTTGCCCGTGGCGCACTCGAACCCGTCGACTGCCCGTTGCGAGAGACTCATGGCTAATCGACGGAGAACACGAAACCATCGGGTACCCGCTGCGCCCCCGGGTACTCCAGGCCGCGCCCTGCGCCGTCAATCCGGTTGCCGCAGTGCTTTCGGCCTCGGGCAGCCGGGTCAGGACTTATCCGAAATCCTTTGGCGCAGGCGGCGATTGACCGGTTCGGGCAGCAGTTCCGACACGTCACCGCCGAGCATCGCGACCTCTTTGGCCAGCGAGGACGACACGAACGAATAGCGCGGGGCGGTGGCGACGAAGAAGGTGTCCACGCCGGCGACGTGCTTGTTCATCTGCGCCATCTGCAGTTCGTATTCGAAGTCGGTGCCAGTGCGCAGCCCCTTCACGATGGCGGTCATGCCGCGCGACCGGACGAAATCCACCACCAGACCCTGCCCGGCTTCGGCCCGCAGGTTGGGCAGGTGCGTCGTCGATTCGTTGATCATCGCGATCCGCTCGTCCAGATCGAACATGCCCTTTTTGGCGGGGTTGGTCAGGATCGCCACCACCACCTCGTCGAACTGAGCCGACGCTCGCTCGAAGACGTCGATGTGGCCCAACGTCACCGGGTCGAACGAACCCGGGCACACCGCGCCGGTCATGCGGGCGCTCCGATGTGAGCGGGTCGTCTCGCCATGACGCGCGCCGAGACGATGCAGAGCGAAGCGATGCTGAGGGGCGGCGCCATGACGAATGACGGTACACGCCACCTCACTGACGCTCGGCCAGCTCCAGACGGGTGTCGCCGTAAACCCGTTGCGGCCACACCGACCACCCGCCCGGCCAATTCAGCGGTGCGCCGCCCGCCGGCCGCTCCACCACCACGACGCTGCCCCCGTGCACCCAGCCGTGCTCGGCCAACGCGGCCAGCACGGCCTCGATCTCCGCGGCGTCGACGTCGTAGGGCGGGTCGGCCAGCACCAGATCGAACGCGGCCGCGGTCCCGGCCGCCAGCACGGTCGCCACCGCTCCGCGGCGCAGCGTCGCGCCGGCCAGGCCCAGGGTTTCGATGTTGCGCGCGATGACGGATCCGGTGCGGGGGTCGGACTCCACGAAGAGCGCGGCGGCGGCGCCGCGGGAAAGCGCCTCCAATCCCAGTGCGCCCGAACCGGCGTAGAGATCCAGCACGGCCAGGCCGGTCAGCTCCAGGCGCGCGTCAAGGATGTTGAAGAGCGACTCGCGGACCCGGTCGGTGGTGGGCCTGGTGCCGCGCGGCGGGACCGCGATGCGACGGCCCCCGGCCGCGCCGCCAATGATCCGGGTCACCTGCAGCTACCTACAGCAGCGTCGACCAGTAGTCCCAGAACCGCGCCATGATCAGCAAGAACACCGCGGTGAACCAGAGCGCGGCGATCGACCACCGCCATTGGAAGAGCACCCACGCCGGGCCGGTCTGGCGGCCTTGCAGCGCCGGGCGATAGGCGATCGAGGCGACCACCACCAGCAGCGACATCGTGACCGCCCAGACCACCATGCAGTACGGGCACAACGCGTTGATGCGATAGAGGCTCTGGAAGATCAGCCAGTGCACGAACACCGCACCGACCAGCACCCCGACCGTCAGTCCCACCCAATACCATTGCGGCAGAGTCACTTTCGTCAGCGCCAGCAGCCCGGTGACGACCACCACGGTGAAGGCCACCAGGCCCAGCAGCGGGTTGGGGAAGCCCAGCAGCGACGCCTGCGGCGTGATCATCACCGAGCCGCAGGACAGGATCGGGTTGATGTTGCAGGACGGCACGTACGACGGGTTGAGCAGGATGTCGATCTTCTCGATCGTCAGTGTCATCGATGCCATCAGACCGATCAGACCGGCGATCAGCACCCACCAGGCGCTGAGCGCCGGCACTACCGTCGTCGGCGCTGCATCCGGGGCCAGGTCGCCCGTGGGGTCGGCAGCTGCTGTGGACACCGCACCGGTCACATGGATGCCGGCGCGACCGCGCCGTCGATGCCCGGAATGTTGCCCACGATCTCTTTGATCTTGTTGACCAGCGCATCGGGCGTCGACGGGTCGTAGTCGTCGCCGTTGATCTTGATGGTCGGCGTCGCGTTGATGTGCGCGGCCGCCGCTTCGCCGGTGACCTTGGACAGGTATTTGCCGCTGTTGATGCAGTCGGGCACCTTGCCCGCCGCCCCGGCCTCGCGGGCGAGTTCGATCAGCCGCGCGTTGTCGGGGAAGGTCTTGCCGGTTTCGCTCGGCTGGATGTCGGTGCTGAACAGCGCGGAGTGGAAGCGGCGGAATGCGTCCTGGGACTCGTCGGCGACGCACAGGGCCGCGGCCCCCGCACGCGACGAATAGTTCTGGTTCCGTGAGCTGTCGAGGATCGACACCATGTTGTAGTCGGCGGCGATGGCGCCGAGGTCGATGAGCCTGGACACCGTCGGGCCGAAGGTGCGCTCGAAGTTGCCGCACGCCGGGCACAGGAAGTCCTCGTAGAACGTCACCACTGCCTTGGGATTGCTGCTGCCCGGCTGGGTGACCAGCTTGCTCGACGTCACCCGGACGGTGTCGCCGGCGCCGGTGGGGCCGGTCTTCTTGTGGTGCGACGTCACGATGTAGAAGACCAGGGCGACCGCGAAGATCACGACGAATGCGGTGCCGCCTATTTGGACGAGCCGGCTCGACTTGCCGCCAGAGGCCGACTTCATGTCGAATCGCGGGGGACGTTTGGGTTTGTCGGCCACAGGTTCCCTGATCTTTCGGTACGAGTTGTCGGTCTGCCCGGCTGCGGACAAAGCGATCGGACAAAGCGCCTCTAGATTACCGGCGCCCGCCGCTCGCGGAATCAGACCCGGCTCAGGTGTGCGCGCAGGGCCGAAATCAGCTCGCTGGTCGCGACCATGCTGTCGCCGCCCAGCTGGAACAGGTTGGCGAAGCCGTGGGTCAGCGAACCCAGGTACCGCAGGTCCACCGCGACCCCGGCGGCTCGCAGCGCCTCGGCGTAGCTCTCGCCCTCGTCGCGCAGCGGGTCGAAGCCGGCGACCGCGATCAGCGCGGGAGCCAGGCCGGTCAGCGATTCGGCCAGCGCCGGGGATACCCGCGGATCGGTGCGGTCGAGCTCCGAACGCCGCAGATACTGCGATTCGAACCAGTCGATGTCCCGCTTGGTCAGCAGAAAGCCGCGCGAGAACAGGGTCAGCGACCGATTCTGCGCGGTGAAGTCGGTGCGCGGATAGATCAGCCACTGCAGCGCCGGCGCCGGGGCGCCCTCGTCGCGCGCCATCTGGCTGACGACGGCGGCCAGATTTCCGCCGGCGCTGTCGCCGCCGACCGCGACCCGCCCCGGCGTCGCACCCAGCTCAGCGGCGTGCCGGTAGGCCCAGGTGAAGGCCGCGTACGCGTCCTCGATGGCGGCCGGCGCCGGGTGCTCGGGGGCCAGCCGATAGTCGATCGACAACACGTGGATGCCGGCGTCGCGGCAGGTCAGTCGGCACAGGGCGTCGTGGGTGTCCAGGTCGCCGATCGACCAGCCCCCGCCGTGATAGAAGACCAGCAGCGGCGCCGCCTCGCCGCCCGCGGGGCGGTAGTGGCGGGCCGGGATGTCGCCGGCCGGGCCGGGCAACGACAGCTCGTCCACATCGACGTGGATCTGCGGACCGGGGAACCCGACAGTCGACTCGCGCATCTGTGCGCGCGACGCCTGCGGGTCGTCGTCCACGACCAACCCGTCGATGCCCACGGCGCGCAGGCCCGAAAGCATCAGCTGCAACGTCGGATCCAGCGTATTGCCGTCGATGATGACCGAACGGCCGCGCACCAGCCCTCGTCTGATCGCGGTCGGGATCCACGGGATGACCTTGGCCCCGACGCCGGTGACGGCGCCCTGGATGCGACTGGCCAGCGACACCGACGCGCGGGCGGCTCCGAACTCGAGTTCCGGCGCGCCTGACAGAGGCCTGGTCATAGGCAACCCCCTTAAACAACACGTGCTAACGCTCGACGACGAACGGTTATTCGGCTACCGCTACCCATCGTCTCGAGGCTTGCCGGCCCCGGCGGCCACCAAACGGGCGGTCAACGCCCATCGTCGGTTACCGGCGAATCGACATCGCCGCCACCCCCGCGTCCTACGCAAGACCGGCCGGTCGGGCTGCCGATTCCGGTGTGCCGCGCGACCAACTGTACGGGGTCGCGTACTCGATGCAGAAGGCGCGGATAGACACCTGCCCAGGTGTTGATTAGGTTGCATTTACTGACTCGGTAATATCGTGATCCCCAAGTCGGTGAGCTGTCATCGGATTGCGAGCAACTTCGACGTGTTCGATATCGAACTGAGCGCCTCGAACTCGGCGCCGAACGGCGTTGATCTCTCGCTCGATGACGGAACCCGGCTCGGTGCACAATCTCGAACCTTCAATTTCACAGGCAGGTGAATGAATTGGCCGGCGAGTCGGGCTCCGCCTTACCCTCAATCGCTCTCAACGACGAAAACACGATCCCGGCCCTCGGCCTGGGCGTCGCGGAACTGTCGGACGACGAGACCGAACGCGCGGTGTCGGCGGCGCTGGAAATCGGCTGCCGCCTGATCGACACAGCCGCGGTCTACGGAAACGAAGAAGCCGTCGGGCGTGCCATCGCGGCCTCCGGCATTCCCCGCGCCGAACTGTTCGTCACCACCAAGCTGGCCACCCCCGACCAGGGTTTCAAGGGGGCGATGGACGCGTGCAGCGCCAGCCTCGAGCGCCTCGGCCTTGACTACGTCGACCTCTACCTGATCCACTGGCCCGCCCCGTCGCTGGGGACGTACGTCAACTCCTTCGGCGGGCTGATCCAGTCGCGCGGGGATGGTCTTGCCCGCTCGATCGGCGTCTCCAACTTCACCGACGAGCACCTGACGACGGTCATCGACCTCACCTTCGTCACCCCGGCGGTCAACCAGATCGAGCTGCACCCGCTGCTCAACCAGGAAGCGCTGCGCAAGACCAACGCCGAGCACAACGTGCTCACGCAGTCCTACACGCCGCTGGCGCTGGGCAAGCTGAACGACAACGCGACGGTGAAATCGGTCGCGGGCGAATACGGCAAGACCGCCTCGCAGGTGCTGCTGCGGTGGAACCTGCAGCTGGGCAACGCGGTCGTCTTCCGGTCGGCCAACGCCGAGCACATCGCCTCCAACTTGGACGTGTTCGACTTCGAACTGGCCGACGAGCACATGGATGCGATCAACGGCCTCAACGACGGCACCCGGCTGCGCCCGGACCCGGAGACCTACACGGGCTCGTAGCCCGCTATCCCGTCGGACAGGTCGTCGCGGCCTGCCGCAGCACGCCGGTCGACGCCTGATCCACCGGCAGCGCGTAGCCGCGCAGCACCGCGATGAACTGCATGGCGTACTGGCACGCGAACGCCGCGTTCGGCGGCATCCATTGCGCCGGCGGCGAATCGCCCTTGTCCTGATTGGCCTGCCCGTCGACGGCCAGCAGGTTGGCCGGGTCGTTGGCGAACCGCAGCCGCTCGGGGGCGGGCCAGCCGCTGGCGCCCATGTCCCAGGCGTAGGCGAGCGGGACGATGTGGTCGATCTGGACGGATTCGCCGACCTTGGGCCCGCGCTGGAATGCGATGGTCTTGTTGGTGTACGGGTCGTGCAGCGTGCCGGTGGCCACCGCGTCCGGACACCGCTTGATCGACACATATGTCTTGTCGATGAGATCGCGGTTCAGGATGTCGTCGCGGGTGTCACATCCGTTGTGCCCCATCGGCGCGTCGTTGTCGTCGTCCCAGGCGTCGCCGAACGCCGACCGCAGGTAGTCGTAGCGGTGCCGGCGCAGCGGCACGACGGCGACGCCCGCGAGCACGTCGGTGCCGGGCTGCACCGTCGGAACGTCGGCGCGCGCGGCGTATTCGGCCGAATGCCGGGCCGCCGAGGAGCCCACGGTCTGGTAGGCCACCAGCAGTGCGAGCACCGCCGCCGCGGCCAGCCACAGCAGCACTTTGCGGTTCAACTGCGCCGCTCCTCCTCATCGCTACGCTCTGCATCGTCGCCGGCGGTCACGACTTGTCCAGATATTCGATGCGGTCGGTGTCGGTGAATCTCGCTGCCAGCACGGCCAAGCCGGGGTTGGCGCGGTCGTCGGTGTAGGCCTGGACGCAGAAGTCCCGGGCCGCCTCGATGAATTCCTGATGGTCGGCCAGGGACAGCAGCCGCAGCGTGATCGACTTGCCGGACTGGTTGCGGCCCAACACATCTCCCTCCCGACGCTCCTTGAGGTCGAGGTCGGCCAGGGCGAAGCCGTCCAGCGTCCCGGCCACCGCGTTCAGCCGCCGGCCGGCCGACGAACCCGGCGCGGACCAGCTGGCGAACAGGCACAGGCTCGGATGCTGGCCGCGGCCGATCCGGCCGCGCAGCTGATGCAATTGACTGATCCCGAACCGGTCGGCATCCATCACCAGCATGACGGTGGCATTGGGCACGTCGACGCCCACCTCGATGACGGTGGTACACACCAGCACATCGACCTCGCCGGACCGAAAGGCCGCCATCGCGGCGTCCTTCTCCTCCGCCGACAGCCGCCCGTGCATCAGACCCAGTCGCAGGTTCGCCAACTCGCCCGAGCGCAGCCGGGCGTACAGGCCCTCGGCGGTCTCCGGGGCCTTGGCGTTCTGCTCCTGTTCGCCCGGGTCGTCGCTCTCGTCGATGCGCGGCGCCACCACGTAGGCCTGGCGTCCGGCCGCGACCTCCTCGGTGATGCGCTGCCAGGCCCGGTCCAGCCACGCGGGCTTGTCCTTGACGAAGATGACGTTGCTGGTGATGGGCTGGCGGCCGCGCGGAAGTTCGCGCAGCGTCGAGGTTTCCAGATCGCCGTACACGGTGAGCGCGACGGTGCGCGGGATCGGCGTCGCCGTCATCACCAGCAGGTGCGGTGTCACGCCGGGACGGGCCTTGGCGCGCAACTGGTCTCGCTGTTCGACGCCGAAGCGGTGCTGTTCGTCGACCACCACCATGCCCAGGTTGTCGAATTCCACCGCGTCCTGTAGCAGCGCGTGGGTGCCGACGACGATGCCGGCCTCGCCGCCGGCGATCTCGGCGCGGATCTGCTTCTTCTGTGCGGCGGTCATCGAACCGGTCAGCAGCGCCAGCCGGGTCCCGTTGTCGGCGCCACCGAGCTGCCCCGCCATCGCCAGCGGACCGAGCACGTCGCGAATCGACCGGAGATGTTGCGCGGCAAGCACTTCCGTCGGCGCCAGCAACGCGCACTGATAGCCGGCGTCGACCATCTGCAGCATCGCGAGCACCGAGACGATCGTCTTTCCCGAACCCACCTCGCCCTGCAGCAGGCGATTCAGCGGGCGGCTCGCCGCCAGCCCGTCGGACAGCACACCGAGCACTTCACGCTGCCCCGCGGTCAGCTCGAAGGGTAAGCGCCCCAACAGTTCTGCGGCCAAACCGTCCGGAAGCGGCGGCGCCGGCGGGCCCGACTCCGACAGCTCTCCATGGCGGCGGGCCACCAGCGCCCACTGCAGGCCGACGGCTTCGTCGAAGGTGAGGCGCTGCCGGGCCCGCTGCCGCCGCGGCTCGCTCTCGGCCAGATGGATGTCGCGCAACGCCTCGTCTTCGGAGACCAACGCGAGCTTCGCGCGCAGTTCGTCGGGCAGTGGATCCGGCACCGGCTCGAGCACATCGAGCACCTGGCGCACGCACGAAAAGATGTCCCAGCTCTGCAGTTTCGTGCTGGCCGGATAGATCGGGAAGAAGTGGCGTTCGTAGGCGTCCAGCAGTTCTTCGCCGCTGGTCGCGCCCGAGGCGTCGGCGATGTTCTTCAACGATCGGGTCCCGCGGTTGCGTCCGTCGAGGATGAGGAACGCCGGGTGCGTCAACTGCATCACGTTGTTGAAGAATCCGACCTCGCCGGAAAGCATCACCTTGGCGCCCTTGACCAGGTCCTTCTTCAGGTAGTTCGCGTTGAAGAACGTCGCGGTCACCTTGCTGCGCCCGGCGCCCAGCGTGATGCGGTGGCACATCTTCTTCGGGGTCTTCTTCATCGGGAACGTCTTGGTCTCGGCGATCGTGTCGATGATGGTGATGTGCTCGCCCGTTTCGGGTCGCTCGCCGTCGGCCTCCCAGCGACTGGCGCCCTCGGTGTAGCTGCGCGGGTAGTGGCGCAGCAGGTCGTCGACGGTCCGGATGCCGAACACCTCGTCGAGGGAGTCGGCGGCCTTGGCGCCCACAACGAAGTCCAGCCGATCGCTCAGCGACACCATCGCTACTCGACCCCGATCAGCAGCGCGTCGCCGTGGTGGCCGGTGCGGTAGGTGACCAGTTCGGTTCCGGGGTGGTGGTCGTGCATGTGTTCTTCCAGGATGTCGCCGACGGCCCCGGCGTCACCGTCGGTGTCGATGCCGGCGCCCAGCAGCACCGTCACCAGGTCGCCGCCGGAGGCCAGCAGGAGATCGAGCAGGCCGATCGCCGCCCCGACCGCGTCGGCGGCCACGATCAGCACCTCGTCGCCCGCGATGCCCAGCCCGTCGCCGGGGCGGCAGCGCCCCGCCCAGGTCAACGCGCTCTCGGTGGCGATGCGCACCGAGCCGTGCCGGGCCGCACCGGCGGCGCGGGCCATGGTGTAGCCGTCGTCCACCGCCTGCCGATCGGTTTCGTGCACGGCCAGCGCGGCCAGCCCCTGCACCATCGACCCGGTCGGGATCGGCACCACGTCGATCCCCCAGCCGATGGCCGCGGTGCAGCCGGCCACCAGTTCCTCGGCCGCCACATAGCCGTTGGGCAGCACCATCACCTGGGCGGCGCCGGTGTCGACGACGGCCCGGATCAGCTGGTGCGCGCTGATGTTGGTGACGGGATCGTGCCCGCCCGGGTCGCGCTGCAGCACGCAGGCGCCCTCGCCGGCGAACAGGTCGGCCGCGCCGTCGCCGTCGACCACGGCGAGCACGGCGCGCTCCCGCGTCCAGCCGCCGGCGGGCAGGCCGGGGGTGGCGGAGCTCAGCGCCGAAATGACGATCCGGCTGAGCCGCCCGGCCGCCAGGCCCGCCTCCACCGCGGCGCCGGCGTCGTCGGTGTGCACGTGCACCGAGTAGGTCCGCCGCGCCGACGACGGCGCCGAGGCGATGCCCACCGAATCACCCAGCTCCCCCAGCCGGTCGCGCAGCGTGTCCGCCGCCGTGGGCTCGCAGCCGTCCAGCCGGTACATCACCTCGAACTGGGGCGCCGGGCGCTGCGGGGCCGCCTCCGGCTGCGGCGCTCGTGGCGACAGCTCGTACACCGTGCGGGCCGGCGCTTGCCCGGCGATGGTGGACCGCAACGCGTCCAGCAGGACGAGCAGACCGCGCCCGCCGGCATCCACGGCGCCCGCGTCGGCCAGCACGTCGAGCTGTTCGGGCGTCTTTTCCAGCGCCACCACCGCCGCGTCCCCGGCGGCGATGACCGCCGGCACCAACCCGTCCCCGGCCTTGCCGCACTGCGCAACCGCACCGGCGGCCGCCCGCAGCACCGACACGATGGTCCCGGGTACCTCCTCACCGCCCATCGAGCTGATCACGAGCTCCACGCCGCGTTGCAGCGCCGCACCGAGGACCACGACGTCGATGTGGGCCAGTTCGCCCCCGGCGTCGGCCGCGGCCGTCGCGGTGGCGTCGGCGATGCCGCGCAGGATCTGCGACAGGATCACCCCGGAATTGCCGCGCGCGCCGTTCAGTGCGCCGGTCGAGAGCGCCGCCGCGGCCCGCGCCACGCAGGTCGAGCCGCCCTCGGCGCCGGCACCCACCTTGGCCTCGGCCAGGGCCGAACGCATGGTGAACAGCATGTTGGCGCCGGTGTCGGAGTCGGCGACGGGGAAGACGTTGAGCCGGTTGATCTCGTCGATGTGCGTGATCAGGTCGCTGACGGCGGTGTGCGCCCAGTCGCGCAGGGTGATCGCGTCCAGGAGACGATCCTGCGACGTGTCAGCAGTGCCCAGGGTGACCCACCTCCTCCGCACCAATTCCGGGGTGGGCGCCAGCGTAGCCGTGCGATGGAGCCGCTGCGTTCAGTTGCTCGGCGCCGTTGCGAAAGCCTGAGCAGCAAGCAGCGGATCCATCTGATCGAGGTGGTCCTCGACGCCATTCACCTTTGCAAGGATAAACCGCGGGCGGGCCTAATAGCCCTGCCTGATACCGGGATTGGCCTGCCCCACGAGCATGCGCTGATTGCTGCCGTCGCGGCTCACCCCGTAGCGCCTCATCTGGTAGTTGATCGACGCGCACGCGGCGGCTACCGGATCCCATGCCGAGTTCGACGTCCCCGCCTGGTGGAAAGCCGCGAAGGTATCCGGCATCACCTGCCACGGGCCTCGGGTCGCGTGCAGCGGGGCTCCGTCCAGCTGGGAGGGCCCGTAGGCGTTGCTGTCCGACAGATTGATGGCACCCGAGTGGAACTGAGCCTCGTGATCGGCGATGGTCATCATCCCCTCGATCCAATGGCCGCGGGCCGGCGCGTCGGTGATTCCGATCCGCGTCAGGGCTTCCTCGAGGTAGCCCCGGATCGCATCCGGTCCCTCCGGCCACGCTCCCCGGCCGTCGAAACCCACCTGCGACAGCTGAATCGGGCCTTGCGCGGCAGCGGCCTCGTGCCCCGCAGCAGGAAGGCTGACGGGCTGCCACCACGACGCAGCGGCACCGGCCTGGCCGGCCCACGACGCTTTCGGGCCCGGCCCGGCCATACCGGTCGCGCTGATACCCGAGGTACTACCGATGGCGACGCCGCCCAGCGCCGCCACCACCAGATAAGCCGTCGCGACCCGTCGCAACCGCGATAACAACCGTCCTACGCCCGCCGGACAGCCGCGTCGGTTTTCGACGCGGGCGCAACCTGCGGTGTTTTCGGCGCGCGCAACCACTCCGCGCACTCCCCTCAAAGCCTGCCGATATATTGCTTCCCAGCCTCATCCGCAGCTCCGCGCGGGCCGGCACCACCGGGAAGAAGACTTCAGTCACGGCCAGCGCGCCGTCCACGCTTGACACGGGACCACACCGACCATCGGCGGCGACGCCATCCTAACGGCGGTTCGCCCCAGCAACCCCGATGCGACCGGTAACTGTGATCGACTACATGTCGACGGGGCAAGGGCTGCCAGCACACAGTTGACCCGCTGACGCCCCGTAACCGCAGGGTCAGCCGGTGGTGACCGTTTTGGTGGTTGCCACCACAGTCGGTATTCTGGTTGAGCCCGGGCGACCCTGGGCTGTCCCGGCCAGATTGCCGGACCCCCGAGATTTGAGGAGCTTGAACAATGGCCGCTGTGTGCGACATCTGCGGGAAAGGCCCCGGCTTCGGTAAGTCGGTGTCGCACTCCCACCGCCGCACCAGCCGCCGGTGGGACCCCAACGTCCAGACCGTGCACGTCGTCGCCCGTCCGGGCGGCAACAAGCAGCGCCTGAACGTCTGCACGTCCTGCATCAAGGCCGGCAAGGTCGTCCGCGGCTAGGGGCGATCGCAAGCGCGGCGTAGCCGGGCGCAGCGGGTCGCCACCATCGGGCTGAGCACAGCCGCAGCTACATCACGATGTGCCCGGCGTCGACGGGCACCGACACGCCCGTCACATAGCGTGCTTTCGGGCCGGCCAGCCACAGCACCGCCTCGGTCACGTCCTGCGGTTCGACCAGCGGCACGTCCGGCAGCAGCATCTGGGAGACGGCAGGATTCGGGTTCTCCAGCATCCGGTTGACGACGAAGTCGTTGAGGATCATCGGCGTCATGACACCGGCCGGGTGGATGGAGTTGACCCGGATCTTGTGCGGCGCATAGGCATTGGCGGCCGAACGCATCAACCCCACCACGCCGTGCTTGGATGCGGCGTAGGCGAACATCGCGGAACTGCCGTCGCCGCCCCGTCCGGTCAGACCCTGCGACGAGCTGATCATCACGATCGAACCGCCCCGGCCCTTGCGGATGATCGACGGCACCGTCGCGAGCAGCGTGTGCCAGACCCCCTTGAGGTTGGTGTCCACGATCGAGTTGAACACCGGCTCGGAATGGGCGTCGGTGTCACCGATCGCGACCACTCCCGCGTTGGCGATGACGACGTCCACCTCTCCGACGGCGTCGATCGCGCCTTGCACGCCGGCCTCCAGCTGTGCCAGGTCGCGGACGTCGGCGACGACGGGCACGGCCTTACGGCCGGCGGCCTCGACCAGCCGTACCGTCTCCTCGAGATCGGCCTTGGTTCCCAACGAGTAGGGGATCGCCTCGAGATCGGCGCAGATGTCAACGGCGATGATGTCGGCGCCCCGCTCGGCCAGCGCCACGGCGTGACTGCGGCCCTGGCCGCGCGCGGCGCCGGTGATCACGGCAACCGTGTTGTCGAATTCACCCATGACTACACCTCCAGTGTCGTGCCGGTCTCGCGCTCGGCGAAGGCCACCAAGCGCCCGGCGGTGTCGTAATCGCATGCCAGCTGCGTGCGGCCGATGAGCACCGGGCCGCCGCGCAGCCCGAACCTGCCGCTGACCCCGACGTAGCTGCCCGGCGGAATCGGCTCGCTGATGCAGTAGAGCGTGGGTGCCGCACCTTCGTCGATGTCGTTGGCCAACCGGTCGGCCACCAACTTGACCCCCTGGTGGGCCAGCGACATCAGCGGCGAGTCGCCCAGGTTCGACAGGTTGGAGGCCACCCAGCCCGGGTGGGTGAGCTGCGTGACGATCGGCGACCCGGCCGCGCGCAGCCTGCGGTCCAGCTCCAGCCCCCACAGCATGACCGCGAGCTTCGACTGCGCATACGCGCCCAGCCGCGTCCACTTGTGCTGACGCAGGTGCGGGTCGTCGAGCCGCAGCGTCGCCGACCGGTGCGCGTCGGAGCCGACATTGATGATCTGCGAGCGCACCCTTCCCAGCAGCAGATTGGTCAGGGCGAAGGGCCCGAGCAGGTTGGTGCCCAGCGTCATCTCGAAGCCGTCGACCGTCTCGGTGCGCCGGTCGGTCAGGGCCCCCGCGTTATTGATCAGGATGTCCACCGGCTCGTCGATCAGGCCGGCGAACGCGCGCACCGACGACAGGTCGGCGAGGTCGAGCTTGACCACGGTGGTCGATCCGCCGATTTCAGCCGCGCGTTGCTCGCCGAGTTGGGTGTTGCGCACCGCCAGGATCACGTGCGCACCGGCTTTGGCGAGCGCACGCGCGGTGCCGAGCCCGACGCCGTTGGTCGCGCCCGTCACGATCACGCGTTTGCCGGTGAGGTTGCCGAGCCTGCTCGGGGTCCACGGTAAGGTCACGGCGATCAAGAGTAATGGTCGGTTCTATGTAAGTTGGACCGGTTCTGCCAACATTGTTGCGGAACAGAGCGGCAGACTCCCGAGGCGGTTCGACAATGAGTGACAGCGCCACCGAGATCACCAACCTCATCTACACCTATGCGCAGCTTCTCGATGGCGGCGACCTGGACGGCGTGGCCCGGCTCTTCGAGCATGGCCGCATCTGTGGGATGGAGGACGGCCCGCCGGAGACGGTGTTCGCGGGTTCCACCCGGGTGCGGGAGATGTATGACATGGCCACCCGGATCTACGAAGACGGCACCCCGAAGACCAAACACAACACAACCAACGTGCAGCTCTACATCGACGAAGCGGCCGGGACCGCGCGGAGCAGTTCGTATTACTGCGTCACGCAGGCCACCCCGGAGCTGCCGCTGCAGGTCATCGTCACCGGGCATTACAAGGACACGTTTCACCGCGTGGACGGGGCCTGGTGCTTCGACAGCCGCACCATGTTCGTCGACCAGGTCGGCGACGTCAGCCAGCATCTGAAGTTCTGACCCGTGGCATCCGCGAGCGCGTCCGACGGCCCGTTCGACCCGGCGGCCGTGCTGGCCGATGCGCAACGCAAGGAAGGTCTCATCGATTGGGGCCCCGGCGAATTCGAGGCACCGCTGGCGGTGTTGCTGGCCGACTATGCCCGCGCCGAGCTCAACGCCATCGGCGGGCACATCCTGCGGTCGGGCCTCGTGCACAGCCTGCGGATGCGGCTGCGCACGCAGGAGTGGATCCGCCGGCATCCGGAGATCCTCGACGAGCGGGTGGCCGCGCCGATCGTCGTCGTCGGGATGATGCGCAGCGGCACCACGCTGTTGCAGCGGCTGCTGGCCGCCGACCCGCGCTTCGTCTGCGCCTACGGCTGGGAAGTCGTCGAGGCCGCGCCGCGGCTGGACCATCGGTTCACCGGGGCCGCCGACCCACGGATCGCGATCAGCGAAGCGCGCGAAGCGAAGTCACGCGAATTGGCGCCCGAACTGTTCTCCATCCACCCGATGTACGCCCGAGAGGCCGAGGAGGAGATCGTTTTTCTGGCCGATGCGTTCCTGTCGCACGTTCCGGAATCGGGCGCGCACCTGCCCAATTACCGGTCCTGGCTCGACGAGCAGGACTTCTCCCCCGCCTACGACCATCTGCACCGCATGTTGCAGTTCCTGCAGTGGCAGAAACGCCAGCGTGGCATGCAGGGCCGGCGCTGGGTGCTCAAATCGCCTGCGCACCTTGGGTATCTGGATCTCCTGCGGGCGCAGTTTCCCGACCTGCACATCGTGCACATGCATCGTGACCCGCGCACCACGATCGCGTCGGGGGCCAGCCTCAACGCGACCCTGCATGCGATGCACGCCAATACCGTCGACGCGGACCGGGTCGGCGCGCAATGGCTGCAGCGGATGGGCTGGACCAACGACCGGGCGATGACCACCCGCGACGACTGGACCGATGAGGCTGCCGTGGTCACCGACATCGGATTCGACGAGGCGGTGGCCGACCCGATCGGTCAGGTGGCCCGCGTCTACGACGCCATCGGGCTGGCACTGACGGCAGGGGCCGAGGAGGCGATGCGGCGCTGGCTGGCGCACCGCCCCCGGGAGCTGCCGCGTCCGCCCTACGGGCTGGAGACTTACGGCCTGCGCCCCGAGCAGGTCGACGAGCGATTCACGTTGTACAACAGGCGTTTCGGACAGCACATCGGAGGAACAGCGCATGCGTGATGACCCGGTCGCGACGGCGTCCCAGCACGAACAGGAGCTGGCGGCCCTCGACCTGATCGAGCACCCCACCGTCAAGGCCGCCTACCGCACGGTCGCCGAGACCTGGCTGGGCCGGGCCAAGGCGTCGGACGCGATGCGCGAACGCTTCGACGACGCGTTCGCCGAGGTGATGTTCTCGGCGGCGGTGTGGTCGTCCAACCAGGACAAGCTGCGGCCGAAGGTCAGCTGCATCACCAGGCTCGCGCACCCGGTGGACGGGCGCCGCATCCCCGGATCGCGTTGGGGCATCGACAATCCCGACAGCGTGTACCGGGTGATCCCGATCTCGGGCGACGAGCGTTACGAGATCCACGGGCGGGTCGGCGAACACCGCATGACCGAGAACTACTTCACGCTGTGGGACGCGCACATGGGTACCGTCGCCGTACTCAACGGCCGCACCATGCAGGTCGACTCCGACGGCGGCTACACCATCACCGTCGACGCCGACCCCGCGAACGGCCGGCCCAACCACGTCCAGACCACGGCGGAGGCCCACGAGTTCTACATCCGCGACGTACTGCTGGACTGGGGCCGCGACGACCCCAATCACATTGAGGTGCAACGACTTGGCGGTCCGTCGGCAACGCCGGCGCGCACCCTCGATGAGCAGGCCGAGGCCACCGCGGCGATGATGGATTACTTCGCCAACTTCACCGGCAAGCTCAGCCACGGCGTCTACAAGATGCCGGCCAACCACTTCAACCTGGCCTGGTCGGCCGACAAGGTCGGCGCGATGCGCAACCAGGTCTACGTCATGGGCCGGTTCGACCTCGCCCCCGACGAGGCGTTCGTCGTCGACCTGAATGACGGGGGCGCCGAGTACTTCACGGTGCCGCTGAGCAACATCTGGGGCACCACACTCGATCTCGTCGACCGCACCGGCAGCCTGAACAAGGCGCAGTCCGTCCCCAACGAGGACGGCTCGTACACCTATGTGATCTCGCCCGCCGATCCCGGCGTCGCGAACTGGATCGACTCCGACGGATTGCGGGAGGCCATCCTGACCCTGCGCATGGCGGAATTCGGCGAGGGCGGTCCGCGGGAAAACCTGGGCGCGCGTGGGCGGGTGATCAAGCTGGACCGACTCGACGCCGAGGTGCCGCACCTGCCTCGGGTCAACCAGCAACAGCGGGCAACCGAACTGGCCGAACGCCGCAAAGCCTATCTGCGCCGCCTGCCGGAAGGGACGATGTGACGATGGCGCGCTGGCTGATCACGGGATGCTCCACCGGCTTTGGTCGCGAGATCGCGCGCACCGCGCTGCAATCCGGCCACAGCGTGGTGGTGACCGCACGGCGGGCCGAGGCGGTGCAGGACATCGCTGACGAGTTCGGGGATCGGGCCGTCGCGGTGGCCCTCGACGTCACCGACACCGCCCAGATTGCGGCGGCGGTGTCGGCGGCCGACCGGGCATTCGGCGGAATCGACGTCCTGGTCAACAACGCCGGCCACGGCTATCTGTCCTCGGTTGAAGAGGGCGAGGACGCCGAGGTCCGAAAGTTGTTCGACGTCAACTACTTCGGCGCCGTCGACATGATCAAGGCGGTGCTGCCTGCCATGCGCGCCCGCGGGTCGGGGCACATCATCAACATCTCCTCGATGACCGGTCTGGTGGCCAACCCGCCCAACGCCTACTACTCGTCGACCAAGTTCGCGCTGGAGGCGGTGACCGAGGCGCTGGCCGCCGAGGTGCGCCCGCTGGGCATCAAGGTGACCGCGATCGAGCCGGGCGCGTTCCGCACCGATTGGGCGACGCGATCGATGAAGGAATCCGGCAGCCCGATCTCCGACTACGCCGACGTTGCCGCGCGCAAGGATCTGATCAAGCAGTTCGCCGACCACCTGCCCGGCGACCCGAAGAAGGTGGCCGACGCGGTGCTCATGGTGACCACGCTCGACGAGCCGCCGCTGCGGTTGCTGCTGGGCCGCGACGTGCTGAAGGCCATGCGGGACAAGATCACTGCGATGTCGGCGTCGATCGAGGAGTGGAAGGCCGTCACGAAAGACGTCAATTTCGCGGACTCATGACACCACTTGCCGCCCGACTGTGGGCGTCTGTCAGTCCCGCACGATGAGGACCGTCTTGCCGGCGCGCGTGCCGCTGTCACGGCTTTCATAGGCTTCCCGGCCGTCGTCGAGGCCGAACGTCTGGGCGATCGCGACGTGCAGCCGGTCGCTGTCCACCAGCGCTGCGAGTTCGTCGAGCTGACCGCGATTCGGCCTGACGATGAAGAAGGTTGCGGTGACGCCGAACTCGTCGGCCCTGCCGGCCGGCGGCGGTGCCGACAAGGTGACCAGCCGGCCGCCGCGGCGCAGCACGCCGAACGACCGCTCCAACGTCTGGCCGCCCACCGTGTCGATGACAACGTCGTAACCGGCGCCGGTTTCATCGAATGCCTCGGTGCGCACGTCGATCACGCGCTGCGCGCCGCAGCCGCGCAGGAGGTTGGCGGTGTCGCTGCGCACAGTCGCGGTGACCCGGGCACCCAGCATCGCGGCCAGCTGAACGGTCAACAGCCCCACTCCCCCTGCGCCTCCGGTCACCAGGACGGCCTCTCCCGGCCGCACCACCGCGTGGTCCTCCAACGCCTGCACGGCGGTCAGGCCGGCCAGCGGCAGCGCGGCGGCGACGGCGTGCGACACCGTCGACGGCTTGGTGGCCAGGTCGGCCGCGGGTAACGCGACGAAATCGGCCGCGGCACCGTCGCGGTCGAACCCGATCAGCCCGTACACATCGTCGCCGGGCGCGAAATCCGTGACGTCGGCGGCAACCGCCTTGACGACGCCTGATACCTCGTGTGACGGAATCACCGGGACGCGGCTGGCCCCGTCGCGGATCCAGGTCTCGTCCCACGTCAGCTCGTCGAAGGTGATCCCGGCCGCGTGCACGGCCACCAAGACCTCGCCCGCCGCCGGCACCGGAATCGGCGCCCGTTCGAGCACCAGCTGCTCCGGGCCGCCCCGCCGGTGCGCCCGCAGCGCGGTCATCTCGGTCACGGCAGACGCCAATCGATCGCGTCGGCGCCCATCCCGGCCAGCAGGTCGTTGGCACGGCTGAACGGTCGCGAACCGAAGAAACCGCGCGACGCCGACAGCGGCGATGGATGCGGCGACTCGATGGCTACGCAATTTCCTTGGGCGAGTATCGGTTTGAGTGTCGATGCGTCGCGACCCCACAGGATCGCCACCAGCGGACGCGACCGCTCCGTCAGCGCCCGGATGGCGCATTCGGTCACCGCCTCCCAGCCCTTGCCGCGGTGCGAGGCGGGATTGCTGGGGCGCACCGTCAGCACCCTGTTCAGCAGCAGCACGCCGCGCTGCGCCCAGGGTGTCAGGTCACCGCACGAGGGCGGCGGATGGCCCAGGTCGGCGGTGTACTCCTGAAAGATGTTGGCCAGGCTGCGCGGCAGCGGCCGCACCTCGGGCGCCACCGAAAAGCTCAGCCCCACAGCGTGTCCGGGCGTCGGATACGGGTCCTGCCCGACAATCAACACCCTGACGTCATCGAAGGGATAGGTGAAGGCGCGCAACACATTCGGCCCCGCCGGCAGAAACCTGCGCCCGGCCGCGATCTCGGCTCGCAGGAATTGCCCCATCTCGGCCACCTGGTCGGACACCGGCTGCAGCGCACTCGCCCAGCCCGGCTCGACCAGTTCACCCAACGGACGCGCGGTCATCATCGGCTCTTCGCGATCGCGTAAACGGTCACCGCGTCACCCTAATACGACTGCCAGCCGGCGTAGCCGCTCCACTCCTGATCGTCGACCAGCACCCGGGCCGGCCCGTCGAGAACCCGCCCGATGATGCGCCATCCGGCCGGCGCCGGACCCGCGAAACACGCCACCAGGGCATGGTCCTCCCCACCGCCCAGCACCCAATGCCAGGGATCGGCGCCGACGGCGGCCGCGGCGGCGGCAAGCGCGTCGCGGTCCCCGGCGAGCGCCGCCGTGGACAGATCCATGCCCACCCCCGACGCCTCGGCGACATGACGCAGGTCGGCGATCAAGCCGTCGGAGATGTCGATCATCGCCTGCGCGCCCCCGGCCGCGGCCACCGCTCCCTGACCATAGGGCGGCTGCGGCACCGCATGTTGTCGCCGCAGCTCATCGAAACCGTCAATGCCGTTGCCCCACAAGTCGAATCCTGCGGCCGAGCGGCCCAGCTCCCCGGCGACGGCGATCAGCGCACCCGGCTTGGCGCCCGAGCGCCGCACCGGCGCACGCCCGCCCGGGTCGCCCAGCACGGTGACCGAGATGACCCACTGCGGGCAGTGCACCAGATCACCGCCGGCGATCCCGGCACCGATGCGCCGCGCCTCGTCCCACATCCCGTCGACCAGGGCGTCCACCTTCGCCGCCGGCGTGTCCCCGGGCGCGCCGAACGCGACCACGAAGGCCGTCGGCCGCCCACCCATCGCCTCGATATCCGCGGCGTTCTGCGCGATCGCCTTGCGCCCGATCTCGTGCGGCGTCGACCAGTCCAGCCGGAAGTGCCGATCCTGCACCAGCATGTCGGTCGACACCAGGACGCGGCCGTCACCCGATAACACCAGCGCCGCGTCGTCCCCCGGCCCGAGCTCGACCGCGGCGGGCTGCTCGCGACCCCGCACCAGGCGATCAATCACGGCGAACTCACCGAGTTGCTGCAGCGACTCGCCCGATTCGTCTTGCACGCCACCCACGATAGGGCTCGAACCCTGGGGCTACGCGGGCCCGTTTCTGGCCCGAGAATAAATTGGCACCCGGGTAAACGAAGGCGATAGTGGTTAGCGGGACAAGGAGGCACGGGCGGTGGCAGCCGAATCGGACGTCGATGCCGGGCCGCCGCGCGCGCTGATCATCGCCGCGATCGCGCTGGCCGTCGTGACGATCGGGGTGATCCTGGGCATCGCGGCCACCCGCGAGGCACCCCCGCGTTCGGTGGCCGTTCCCGCGGTCCCGGCGCCGCAGGCCGACGGCTCCGCGTGCCGGGCGCTGATGGGCGCGCTGCCGCAGCGGCTCGGGGACTATCAGCGGGCGCCCCTCGAGCAGCCGGCCCCGCGGGGCGCCGCCGCCTGGCGCAGCGGGCCGGACAGTGACCCGGTGGTTCTGCGCTGCGGGCTGGACCGCCCGGCCGAGTTCGTCCTCGGCTCCCCGATTCAGGTCGTCGACCGGGTGCAGTGGTTCCAGGTGCGTGCCGAACAGCAATCCGCCGGGGACGCGGGCAGATCCACCTGGTACGCGGTGGACCGCGGAACCTATGTGGCGCTCACGCTGCCGACCGGGTCGGGCCCGACGCCGATCCAGCGGCTGTCCGAGGTGATCGACCACTGCCTCCCGGCGACGCCCATCGACCCGGGCCCGCCCCGATAGCGTCACTGGGTACATGGTGGCGACCCGCTGCGCCCGGCCACGCCGCGCTTGCGATCGCCACTCAGCGCAGGCCCACGCCGCGGGCCAGCGCGGTCTCGACCATCGTCGCCAGCAGCGTCGCGTAATCCACGCCGCTGGCCGCCCACATCCTCGGGTACATCGAGATCGTGGTGAATCCCGGCATGGTGTTGATCTCGTTGAGCACCGGACCGTCGTCGGTGAGGAAGAAGTCCACCCGGGCCAGCCCCTGGCAGTCGATGGCCCGGAACGCCCGGACCGCCAATCGCCGTACGGTCTCGGCGATTTCGTCGTCCACCTTGGCGGGCACATCCAATTCGGCCGCGTCGTCGAGGTATTTGGTGGAGAAGTCGTAGAACGAATCCTCGCGGCCGCGTACCCCGGCCACCCGGATCTCGCCCAGCGTGCTGGCTTCGACTGTGCCGTCTGGCATTTCGAGCACGCCGCATTCCAGCTCACGGCCGACGATCGCCGCCTCGACAATGACCTTGGGGTCGTGGCGGCGTGCGGCGGCGATCGCGCCGTCCAGCTGCTCCCAGCTCGATACCCGGCTCACCCCGATCGAGGAGCCGCCCCGCGCGGGTTTGACGAACACCGGCAGGCCCAGCCGCTCGCACTCCTCGGGGCGCAGCCTCGCGCGCGACGGGCGCAGCACCGCGTAGTCGCCGACAGGCAATCCTTCGGCGGTGAACAGCTTCTTGGTGAACTCCTTGTCCATGCCGGCGGCGCTGGCCAGCACGCCGGCCCCCACGTACGGCACACCGGCGAGTTCCAGCAGACCCTGAATGGTGCCGTCCTCGCCGTAAGGGCCGTGCAGCACCGGAAAGACCACGTCGACCGATGCCAGCACCTCGCTGGCCCCCGGTGCGAGCGACACCAGCTGGCCGCTGCGCCGGGGATCGGCCGGCAGCGCCAGTTCGGTGCCGGATTCGGCGGTCACCTCGGGCAGTCGGCGGTCGGTGATCGCCAGCGCGGCGGGGTCGCCGTCGGTCAGCACCCACGAACCTTGCGGGGTGATGCCCACCGCGACCACGTCGAACCGCTCCGGGTCCAGGTTGCGCAGGATGCTGCCCGCCGAGACGCACGAGATGGCGTGTTCGTTGCTGCGCCCGCCGAAAACGACGGCGACGCGTACCCGATCGCCACCCCGGGCGCCGGGGTGCAGCGTCGACCGCTCGCTGGCATTCACAATCTCAAGAGGCTACCGGGTGGCACCCGAGCCGGTCGGGTGGTGGGCGTTTGCCTGGCCTTTTTCATATGCTCGGCGTCGCTTATTCGGGCTTGGTGCGGCGACCCAGGAGCAGGGCCATCGCGTCGTCGACCGACAGCCCTTTGTGGCACACGCGGTGCACGGCGTCGGTGAGGGGCATCTCGACGTCGTAACTGGCGGCCAGCGCCAGCACCGACTCGCAGGACGTCACACCCTCGACGACGTGCCCGTCACCGCCGTCGGGAGTGCCCGCCAGCAGCGACTGGATGGTCGCTCCGCGGCCGAGCCGTTCTCCCAGGGAGCGGTTGCGCGAACGCGGTGAGCTGCAGGTGGCCACCAGGTCGCCCACTCCGGCCAGCCCGGCCAGCGTCGCGCCCTTGGCGCCGAGCGCAATGCCCAGCCGCATGATCTCGGCCAGGCCGCGGGTGATGATCGCCGCCGTGGTGTTCTCCCCGAGCCCGACGCCCACGGCCATCCCGCACGCGAGGGCGATGACGTTCTTGCAGGCCCCGCCGATCTCGGTGCCGACCACGTCGCTGTTGGTGTACGGGCGGAAGTATCCGCTGTTCAGCATGCGCTGCAGGGCGACCGCCCGGCCCGAGTCGCTGCACGCGATGACGGTGGCGGCGGGCTGGGATGCGGCGATCTCGCTGGCCAGGTTCGGGCCCGAGATCACCGCGACCTGGGACGGGTCGACGCCGGGGGACCGGAGGCCAGGGTCACGCTGTGGACCCGCAGACCCGAGCTCGCCGAGCAGATCAATTCCACCCGGTACAACCCTGACTACCTGCCCGGCACGGAGTTGCCGCCGGGCATCCGCGCCACCGCCGACGCCGCCGAAGCGCTGCGCGACGCCTCCACGGTGTTGCTGGGCGTGCCGGCGCAGACGATGCGCGGCAACCTGGAGCGCTGGGCGCCGCTGATTCGCGAGGGCGCGACCCTGGTCAGCCTGGCCAAGGGCATCGAGCTGGGCACGCTGATGCGGATGAGCCAGGTCATCGTCTCGGTCACCGGCGTCGACCCGTCCCAGGTCGCGGTGATCTCGGGCCCGAACCTGGCCAGCGAGATCGCCGCATCCCAGCCCGCC